>NZ_JBLIED010000013.1:0-93295 GCF_047632955.1 Psychromonas sp.
AATAGTGGCGCAAATAAATTGGCGAATAAAATTGCCAGCATAATACCTTCAGGGAAAGCTGGATTGACGACACGAATTAAAACTGTCATCAAACCTATCAATATGCCGTACAACCATTTACCTTTATCGGTAAAGGATGCAGAAACAGGATCCGTTGCCATAAAGATCATACCAAAGGCAAAACCACCCAGAACAAGGTGCCAGTACCAAGGTAGTGCGAACATGGGATTAGTATCACTACCAATAAAATTAAACATTGTTGAAACAGCAATCATCCCGATCATCACTCCGGCGATAATACGCCATGAAGCAATGCCGGTAATAACAATAAAGGCCCCACCGATTAAAATCGCCAGCGTAGATACTTCGCCGATACTACCCTGCATATTGCCCAGAAAAGCATTCATCCAGGACATACCTGATTGTGCAACTGCGTCTAAACCACCCTGCGCTGCCATCCCTAAGGGTGTTGCCCCGGAGAAACCATCAACAGCCGTCCAAACCGCATCACCGGAAAGGCTAGTTGGGTATGCAAAGTATAGAAAAGCACGGCCGGCCAGAGCGGGATTCATAAAGTTACGACCCGTCCCGCCAAAAATTTCTTTCGCTACAACAACACCAAAGGTAATACCTAAAGCCACTTGCCAAAGAGGAATAGTCGCAGGAACAATCAAGGCAAACAGGACGGATGAAACGAAGAAACCTTCGTTTACTTCGTGTTTACGCACACTTGCAAACAGGACTTCCCAGAAACCACCGACCAAAAAGGTGACCGCATAAATGGGCACAAAGTACATTGCACCAAAGAGAAGGTTATCAAACAGACCCGCACCGGAGCCCATTGTCACCCCGAGCATATTCAAAATAGCAATACGCCAATCATCAAAAGCAGAAAATCCACCCACGATAGCTGCATTTGCCTGTGCACCGGTATTGTACATGCCAAAAAACATAGCAGGGAAAGTAGCTAACCAGACAAAGATCATAATACGTTTCAGATCAATGCCATCACGCACATGGGTGATGCCTTTAGTGACAAGCCCGGGAGTATAGAAAAAAGTAGCTGTCGCTTCGTACAGGGCATACCATTTTGCATAACGCCCCCCCGATTCAAAATGCGGTTCCATTTGTTCAAATATATGCTTCAGATTCATTATTAGCCTTCCTTCTCAATTTTGCTTAGGCTCGCACGCAACACAGAACCATAATCATATTTGCCGGGGCAAACATAAGTACATAATGCTAAATCTTCTTCATCTAACTCTAAACAGCCTAATGACTGAGCACTGTCAGTATCACCAACGATTAAGTCGCGCAGTAAAATGGTCGGTAAAATATCCAGCGGCATGATCCGCTCATATTGACCAATAGGTACCATTGCACGTTTACTACCGCCTGTCGTTGTTGTAAAAGCAAACGATTTTGCCTTATTAAGCGCAGAGATAAAAACATTAGAGACGGAATGTTTATTACTACCGGGCACTCCCCAACCAAATAACTCTTTCTCGTAACCTTCAACTAAAGCCGAGATTTGATTATGGTAACGTCCGAGGTAGGCATGTGCAGCTGCTGCTGTCACACCGCATAAAACAGAACCGGAGATCACCCGCACTTCGTCATCAATTAATTCATTGGCAGTGAGCTGCTTAATGGAAGCACCATAATGGGTGCGCAATAAACGCGGATTTTTCACCGCAGGGCCTGCCAGTGAAATAACTTTATCCGTATAAAGTTCACCGCTGGTAAATAACATCCCGAATGCAATAACATCCTGATAATTAATTGACCAAACCTGTTTAACAGCAGACACCGGATCAATAAAATGAATATGAGTTCCTGCTAAACCTGCCGGATGAACACCCGAAAACAGCTTCTCTTCAACATTTACCAATTCAGATTTTGGCAGGATGGTTTCACCCTTACAAACATAAACCTTACCGGCGGTTAATTGTGCTAACAATGCTAAGCCGTCAGTAAAAGCCTGCTTATTGCTATTAATAATTAACTCGGCATTAGCCGCCAATGGATTAGTATCCATGGCCGTCACAAAAATTGAAACCGGCTCTGCATCAATTGCAGGTATTTTACTGAAAGGACGCGTACGCAATGCCGTCCATGCACCTGAATCGATTAAATTCTTAACGATCTCAACACGTCCGATGTTTTTAAGTTGTGCACTTGCATATTTAGGGAAAGAGATACTTTCTTGCCCTTTTATAGCAATAACAACCGACTGTAAAACACGTTGTGCCCCGCGATTAATTTCTTTAACTGTACCGGATGCGGGAGAAGTAAAATGCACACCGGAATTCTTTTTATCACTAAAAAGAATTTGACCTTTTTTGACGGTATCGCCGACCTTAATTGCCATTAATGGACGCATTCCTACGTATTCTTCACCCAGAATTGCGATTTCAGTGATGCTTGGACCATCATGAATGACTTGTTCTGGTGTGCCGGCGATAGGGAGATCCAGTCCTTTTTTTATAGTAATCATATTCTCTTGCACTATGTATAAGGGATGGGATGTTAATTGCCTTTCGGCATAAAAACATGACATGTTTTATGATTTTTTTAAAAAATAACAATCATTTAACACGAAGACTAAAAATTTCCTGCATATAGTATCACTAGAGGGTAGGCATTTGCCATATCAAAAGATGAGGTTAGCCACTCTAAGTTCAAATTTTTTGTAAAAAAAATTCACATAAAAGTGTTTTTTTTTAACATTATTAAAAATAATCATTTAGCGCTATCTTAAATACTAATAGGCTATTTGCCTCCTCCTAAACAGTTTGCTGAATCTGGCGATAGTTGTTTTTTTGCTTCCCACTGAGCGGGCGTCATAGTATGTAAAGCAAGCGCATGCACCGGGCCAGCTAATTCATCCTTTAACAGCGCATTTATCAGACGATGCCGAGCAATCAAAAGCATACCTTCAAATTCTTGACTCACCACAGTCACTTTAAAATGCGTTTCAGAATTGGCCGGTACAGAATGACGATCACTTTCATTAACCACCTGCAAAAATTCCAAGCCTATATTGTCTCTGATTTTTTTTTCAATTATTATTTGGACCATCATCTTAAATCTCCTTTTTTGATGTATATACCCATGATACTTCAAGATGCATCATAAAGTAATTTAGGTATATAGTAAGAACGATAACAAAGAGACGGTCATTTAGTCACCATTTTAATCCCATAATTTTTTGCAGGTAAGACGTGTCCACTAAAACTATTTCTTTAAATATGGGGATCACCAAAGTTTTTCCCTGCTCTTATCTTGCTAACCAAAAAGAGCAGCTGATTATGTTGATTGATCCTCAAAATAATGCACAATATTATTATCCGACACTTTTAGCCAACGGCTTTAGGCGCAGCGGTGAGCAAGTTTATCGCCCAAACTGCGGACACTGCGAGGCCTGTCAGTCGCTACGAATAAACACCTTCAATTTCCAAAAATCACGTAGCCAAAAACGCTTATTAAATAAAAACAGCGCCTTTACTACCAAGATCAGCACTCAGCTAAGAGATTGTTATTATGAGCTCTACCAGAACTACATTAATCAAGTTCATTACGACGGGCCTATGTTTCCGGCGTCAAAGAAACAGTACAAGGAGTTTATAAGCTCAACTTGGAGTAGCTCTATTTTTATTGAAATATATGATAGGGAAAAACTCATTGCAGTGAGCGTAACTGATTTACTCAGTGCCGAAAATATGAAAGCCTGGAGTGCTTTATACTGCTTTTATGACCCCGACTACCGCTCCCATTCCCTCGGGAAATTTGCGGTTTTATGCCAATTACAATTAGCCAAGGCAGATCATGTTGAGTGGTTATATTTAGGTTATTACATAAAAGAATGCCAAAAGATGAATTACAAAGCGCAGTTTCGGCCTCATCAGCGTTTTATCGGCAGACACTGGATTGATTTTAATTAAACTATGCGCTGACTTTTATCAGACAATAACTCCTTATACCTAAATAACTTACAGATGCAGATTTAGATTCAAGTAATTTGGGTGTATATTTACCCCTATGGGCTTAATAAACAAACAACAATCCTTTACCACAGCCCATAATTCTGGCATTATGCGCCGATTGAAATTAGCTCGATATAAAATACAAAGGATCCATCGCCAATGGCAAAAGAAGATAGTATTGAAATGCAAGGCACGATTATAGACACCTTGCCTAACACAATGTTCCGTGTTGAATTAGAAAACGGACATATTGTTACAGCACATATCTCAGGTAAAATGCGTAAAAACTACATCCGTATTCTGACTGGCGATAAAGTAACAGTTCAACTTACACCTTACGATTTATCTAAAGGTCGCATTGTATTCCGTGCTCGTTAATAGGTTACGTTGTTTAATAGCAGGTTTTTATTTACTGCAAAACATAAAAAAACCAGCTTTAAGCTGGTTTTTTGTTTTTTGCAGTAAATATTATGTCAGCGTCAGAGTTTTAGCATAACTAAAACTGATGTCCTGCCCATCTTTATTTAAGGAAACAGTAACACTTCCTCCATTTTGTAGTTCACCAAATAAAATCTCATTAGCCAGTGGTTTTTTCAATTTTTCCTGAATCAAACGCCCCATTGGCCGTGCACCCATCGCCCTGTCATAACCACGATCAGCTATCCATTTCCTGGCGCTATCGCTGACTTCCAGTGAAATCTGCTTTTTATCAAGCTGCGCTTGTAACTGCACAATAAATTTATCCACCACTTGATAAATAACCTTGATATCAAGATGGTTAAACCAAATAACATTATCAAGACGATTTCTAAATTCGGGGGAAAATAATTTATTTATTTCATCGGTCGCTTTGTGTGAATCTTTTTGATCTTTAAAGCCGATACTCTGCTTAGCGGTTTCCCGCGCCCCTGCATTGGTTGTCATCACTAAAATAATATTTCTAAAGTCTGCTTTACGACCGTTAGTATCCGTTAAGGTCCCGTGATCCATCACTTGTAATAATATATTGAAGATATCGCTGTGTGCTTTTTCTATTTCATCAAGCAGCAGTACAGCATAAGGGTGTTTAACAACCGCATCGGTTAATAACCCCGCCTGTTCATAACCAACATAGCCAGGAGGTGCCCCTAACAGCCGGGAAACCGTGTGCTTTTCCATGTATTCTGACATGTCAAAACGCAGAAGCTCGATGCCCATTGCCTTAGCAAGTTGCTGTGTCACTTCGGTTTTGCCGACACCCGTGGGACCTGCAAAAAGAAACGAACCTATTGGTTTTGACTCATCGGATAATCCGGAGCGATTTAAATGAATGGCGTCGGTTAATACATCAATAGCATCATTTTGACCAAACACCGTCATTTTTAAACGTTCTGGTAATTTAGCTAATTGATCTTTTGCCGAACTGGAAACTGATTTTTCAGGGATTCGAGCAATTTTGGCAATGACGCTTTCAATTTCAGGTACACCAATGGTTTTTTTACGTTTACTCGCGGGTAATAAGCGCATTTGCGCCCCTGCCTCATCGATCACATCAATGGCCTTATCGGGAAGGTGGCGATCATTAATATATTTAGCACTGAGCTCTGCAGCGGCCATTAACGCCTTATTGGTATAGCGAATATGATGATGTTTCTCGTAACGGGATCTTAATCCGAGTAATATTTGCGCCGTTTCTTGAACAGTCGGCTCTACCACATCAATTTTTTGGAAGCGACGTGATAATGCATGTTCCTTTTCAAAAACTTGCCCATACTCTTTATAAGTTGTCGAGCCCATACAGCGAAGTTTGCCACCACTGAGCAAAGGTTTTAACAGGTTTGCGGCATCAAGTTGCCCGCCCGTTGCGGCGCCCGCACCAATAATAGTATGAATTTCATCAATAAATAAAATAGCCCCTTCCTGAGACTCAAGTTGTGTTAATACAGTTTTAAAACGCAACTCAAACTCTCCGCGGTATTTTGTACCGGCGAGCAATGCGCCCATATCCAGCGAATAAACAATATTATCGGCAATCACTTCCGGTACATTTTCATGCACTATGCGGTAAGCAAGTCCTTCTGCAATGGCGGTTTTCCCAACCCCTGCTTCTCCTACCAATAAAGGGTTATTTTTACGGCGACGGCATAACACTTGTATACAGCGTTCAAGCTCTTTATCCCGGCCTATTAACGGATCAATGCTCCCCGCTTCAACTTGTTTATTTAAATTAATGGTATAGGGCATACTTTCCGAATCTTCCGCTTCGGTTTCATTGTGCTCATCTGCCGAAAAAGAAGGAATAATAGCGTCCGCCGGTTTTCTGATTCCGTGGGACAGATAGTTAACAACATCTAAACGGGAAAGGTGGGCTTTCTTTAAAAAATATACAGCTTGAGATTCTTGTTCGCTAAAAATAGCCACTAATACACTGCCGGCTGAAACTTCCGTAGAGCCGGAAGATTGCACATGAAAAATCGCCCGCTGCAGAACACGCTCAAAAGCGATTGTCGGCTGAATTTCAATTTCTTGCGTATGTACCTCAGGTATCGCAGGACTATTTTCTAAAAACGCAATAATCTCCAAATGCAAAGAGACAATATCAACAGAGCAAGCGGTAAATAAATCTTTTATTTCGTCATTTTCTAACAACGCTAATAATAAATGCTCGACGGTCATAAATTCATGCGATTTTTCAAAGGCAATACGAAAAGCCAAATCTAAACTGTTTTCCAACGCTTTGTCTAACATAAAAGCCCCTTGGGAGTTAATAACAAAAAATTATAAGTCTTATTAACAACTTAAAACTACTCATAATACCTATCACTTAAGATTCTTTTTCCATCGAGCAACGTAACGGGTGCTCGTTTTGCCTTGCATAATTCATCACCTGCATCACTTTTGTTTCTGCAATTTCTGCACTAAAAGTGCCACAAATACCAACATCTTTATAATGAACATTAAGCATCACTTCGGTGGCTTGTTGATTATCTAATCGGAAAAACCGTTGCAGCACATCAATAACAAAGTCCATCGGCGTATAATCATCATTATGTAACAACACATTGTACATCGAAGGAGGTATCAGTTTTGTTTCAATTTTTTCGATTGTGTTAGATTCATTAACTGTTTTTGGAGTCTTTTTTTCACTCATCTTTAAGTCTAGTCTTATTTAATAAAGTTACGAAAAAATTCGTTAGCAGCCCAAAGGGCAATTGAGAACCTTAGATTAATCTTTACTTAATAAATGTGCAAACCGAGAGTCGAAATATGCAACCATGCGCTGAAATAGTATCTGCTTTTATTCATCTGTGACTCATAATAGAGGATCTTGCTCATATATATCACTAATAGCTTATCGTTATCCTTTACGTAAAATAATAAAAATAAGACTCAAAAATGCAGCAGATGTTCAATAAATAATTAATTTTTTTAATTTTAGTGATATCAATTCGGCAGGAAAATGAATACAACCAATATAAAAGCATAAAAAAAGCGGCGACTGTTTTACCAGTAGCCGCTTTTTTTATGCTTTCATTAGCTCAGAGTTGATAAACAACCTGATTCGAACTGCCACGCCATTGCAGGCTGGGATCCGCCAACACCTGCTCAAACTTACCATCAATTAAGACATCGGTGAGTGCAATGATTTGCCGTTGCTCTACGCTCAGCTCTTCCAGTAAATAACCCGTCCAGATCCAAATATCTTTGCCCTCACATTCAGATTTAACCCGTTGAATCAGTTTTAATACTGTCTCCGTATTGGCAGGATGAAGCGGGTCGCCGCCCGACAAAGTTAATCCCTGTTTTTTAATACGCGTGTCATTAAGATCGGCAATAATCTGATCTGCCAGCTGATCTGTAAATAACGCTCCGGCATCGGGTGACCAGGTCGCCTGATTATAACAACCTTTACATTGGTGAATACAGCCGGACACAAAGAGCGTAGATCTTGTGCCTTCACCATTTAAGACATCTAACGGGTAATATTTACTGTAATTCATTTTTTCTCCTACAGATAAAACAGCTCCAGTTGAACGAGCTGTTCTTTAAAATAACGCTTTGCAGACAATTAAAACCCTATAAATGCTTAACGCGACGTCTGACCTCTTCCTGCTTACCTTCATTAAACGGTCTTGCATCGGGGCTGCCTAAATAACCACAGACACGGCGTATCACTTCCACCTTATCTGAATCAGAATTACCACAACTCGGGCAGACAAAGCCTTTACTGGTACAATTAAACTCGCCGGTAAAACCGCATTCATAACACTCGTCAATCGGTGTGTTGGTCGCATAATAAGGGACATGTGCATAACTGTAATCCCAGACATCTTCTAACCCTTTAAGGTTATGCTGCATATTAGGATATTCGCCGTAGCAGATAAAACCACCGTTTGCGAGCTCTGGATAAGGCTTCTCAAAGTCAATTTTATCGTAGGGATTAACTGATTTTTCAACGTCTAAATGAAAGCTGTTGGTGTAATAACCCTTCTCTGTCACGCCCTGTAAAACCCCAAACTCTTTTGCATCAAGACGGCAAAAACGATCACATAAATTTTCCGATGGTGTTGAATATAAGCTGAAGCCATAGCCTGTTTCTTCGGTCCAGCGTTGTGTTGCTTCTTTCAGATAACGAATGATCGCCACTGCTTTTTGCTGTTTTTCCAGATCATCAAAGAGATGCTGTTCACTGCCATACAGAGCATTAATGGTTTCATGTAAACCGACATAACCCAATGAAATAGATGCGCGGCCATTTTTAAAGATCTCTGCCACACTATCATCCGCTTTTAAACGTACACCGCAGGCACCTTCCATATATAAGATAGGCGCAACACTGGCTTTGACATCAGATAAACGTTCTATCCGTGTATCCAGCGCCTTTTTGGCAATCGCTAAACGTGCATCTAATAATTTATAAAAGTGACTTTCGTCGCCCTTTGATTCTAAAGCAATACGGGGTAAGTTAAGACTAACTACGCCTAGGTTGTTGCGACCATCATGAATTAATTCATTATTTTCTTCATAAGTACTCAAGAAACTGCGGCAACCCATTGGCGTTTTAAATGACCCGGTCACTTCAACAACTTTATCGTAATTTAAAATATCGGGATACATACGTTTACTTGAACACTCTAACGCCAACTGTTTGATATCATAGTTAGGATCCGTCGCTTTATGATTAACACCCTCTTTAATGGCGAAAACAAGTTTTGGGAAAATAGCTGTTTTATGATTTTTACCTAAGCCTGTAATACGAATTTTTAAAATAGATTGTTGAATTAAACGTGCTTCCCAGCTTGTCCCTAAACCAAAACCAAAGGTGACAAAAGGTGTTTGTCCATTGGCTGTGTGCAGGGTATTAACTTCATATTCAAGAGATTGGAATGCATCCAAACACTCTTTATCGGTTTGTTGTGTTGCATAAGCCTGTGGATCGGCAATCCCCCACTGCTCAGCTATTTTCAAATGTTTTTTGTAACTGATAGTGACATAAGGCGCAAGTATTGTATCAATACCGTTAATAGTGGTGCCGCCGTATATATGACTGGCAACCTGGGCAATAATTTGCGCCGTTACCGCCGTTGCGGTTGAGATTGATTTAGGCTCTTCAATTTCTGCATTACCCATTTTGAATCCCTGAGTAAACATGCCTTTAATATCGATTAACATACAGTTAAACATAGGGAAAAACGGGGCGTAATCTAAATCGTGATAATGTATTTCGCCTTTTTCATGAGCGCGCACCACATCACGGGGCAGCATATAGGATTTGGCATAATGTTTAGCCACTATTCCCGCTAACAAGTCGCGCTGCGTAGGGATCACTTTACTGTCTTTATTGGCATTTTCATTAAGTAATGAAGCATTACTCTGTTCAATCAAACCATAAATTTCGCTATTTAAATGGCTCTTTCGCTCACGAGCAAGATCGCGATCATGACGGTATTCAATATAAATACGTGCCAGTTCCGTATGGCCGCTTTTCATTAAACATTCTTCAACTGCATCTTGAATATGATGAATATCAACTTCCACCAGGCCATTGAGTTTGTCTTTGACCTCCTGTGCAATTGCAAATGCGTCGACACCTTTACAGCGGGCCGCACCAGAGGCTTTTAATATTGCTTCTGCGATGCGCAGAGCATTAAAGGGGGCTTGGCTACCATCACGCTTGATAACAACAGGTTTCATAAAAGAACTCCAAAAAAAACGAGAAGACACAATATCTAGTGGGTGAGCACTATACATAACACCATATATGTACATATTGATATAAATCAATTTTAGATTAGGGTGCTTATTAAGTGTCTGTAAATATGAAATAGCTTGTAAAAGCAGAATAAAATAGCCAGTTAGTTGCATTTTATGAAAATTATTCTACGCCGTGATAATAATATTCAGACAGCGCGTAAAAAACTTCCTTAGGTTTATATTTTTACACTGATTTTTTGCTCCTTTATTGTTATCATACTCGCCTGTTAGAGCCCGCTAAATACACCTACAAAGGTAGTGGAATTAAATTCTTATGAGCGATTATTTTTTACTGTTTGTTGGTACTGTGTTAGTTAATAACTTTGTACTGGTCAAATTTTTAGGCTTATGCCCCTTTATGGGCGTTTCGAATAAAATAGAAACGGCGGTTGGCATGTCATTTGCCACAACCTTTGTTTTAACCTTAACGGCTGCCGCTTCATATATTGTTAATAAATATATTTTATTCCCCTTAGATCTGGTTTATTTGCAAACCATCGGTTTTATCCTGGTGATTGCGGTTGTTGTTCAGTTTACTGAAATGGTAATGCACAAAACCAGCCCCACTTTATACCGATTGTTAGGAATTTTTTTACCGCTGATAACCACCAATTGCGCGATTTTAGGGTTAGCATTACTGAATATTAATGAAAATCATGATTTTGTTGAGTCCGTCATTTACGGATTTAGTGCCGGGGTTGGTTTTTCATTAGTCTTAGTGGTTTTTTCCTCAATGCGTGAACGTTTAGCGGCTTCAGATATCCCCTTACCCTTCAAAGGAGCATCAATCGCGATGATCACCGCGGGATTAATGTCTCTTGCCTTTATGGGTTTCACCGGTCTTATTAAGTAGCGGAATAATTATAAAATGATAATCAGTATAACCATCGCTATTTTAACCTTTGCCGTTTTAGGCGTCATTTTTGGCGCTATATTAGGTTACTCTTCGATCCGCTTTAAAGTAAAAACGGATCCTATTGTTGAAGAGCTGGATGCTATTTTACCGCAAACCCAGTGCGGTCAGTGCGGTTATCCGGGTTGTAAACCCTACGCACAAGCTATTGCCAATGGTGATGATATCAATAAATGTCCTCCAGGGGGCGACGCCGTCATGCGCCAACTGGCAGAACGCATGGGTGTCGAACCAAAAGACGTAGAAGCTGAGGAAAAACCCAAATTAGTTGCCTTTATTCGCGAAGATGAATGTATCGGTTGTACAAAATGTATTCAGGCTTGCCCGGTTGATGCCATTATAGGTGCAACAAGACAAATGCATACGGTGATCACCGATGAGTGCACCGGCTGTGAGCTTTGTGTTGCCCCCTGCCCGACCGATTGTATTGATATGAATCCCATTGCGTTAACCACCCAAAATTGGCAATGGGACTTGAACCGTATACCAACAAAAACCACAACTGAGCTGTAATATAATGACAAAATCAATAAACCTTCTCAGTGACGAACAACTCGCACAAGTTTCCTCCGGAAAGCAGTGGTCTTTCCACGGTGGTATTCATCCGGCAGAAAACAAACAGCAAACTAACCAAATTGTCATTACTGATGCGGGTATTCCCCCGTATTTGATCTTCTCCGTTGAACACAAAGGTTACATTCCTGAATTATTAGTTAAAGTGGGAGATCCGGTTCTAAAGGGTCAGGCATTAAGCAAAGTTTATGGGGCAATGGTCGTACAGCACGCCAGCAGTTCAGGAGTTGTTTACGCAATAGAGAAACGTACCGACCTCCACCCTTCAGGCTTACCGGTATTATCCGTCGTTATTGAAACCGATGGGTTAGACCGAAGTATTGATTATATAAAACCACAGGATTATCAAACTCAACCAGCGGCGCCACTGATCGACTTAATGCAGCAGTCAGGCATTGTCGGAATGGGCGGAGCTGGATTTCCAAGTCATTTGAAGTTAAGCAATGCACATAAGGTTAAACTATTAATCATCAATGCCATTGAATGTGAGCCCTATATCACCGCAGATGACCGGTTAATACAGGAGCATGCCGATGAAATCATTACCGGCATCGAAGTCTTACAGCATATTCTAAAACCGACATTAACCGTGTTCGCCATTGAAGATAATAAACCGCAAGCCATTGCCGCAATTAATCTCGCCATTAAGCAAGCGCCCGAATCGTTGCAGGCAAACTTAAAGGTTAGCATTGTCCCGACCCGCTACCCGTCAGGGGGAGAAAAACAGTTAATTGAAATGATTACCGGACAACAGATTCCCCTTGGTCAACATCCAACGGCTCTGGGCATTGTCATGCACAATGTCGGTACTGTGTTTGCGGTCAAAGAGGCCATCATTAACGGTAAGCCTCTTACCTCGCGCATTGTCACCTTAACCGGCGATGCCTTTAAAAACAAAGGTAATGCCAGTGTCAGGATTGGCACCCCCATTCACTACCTGCTGGAACAGTACGGACTGCAGGAAAATCATCTAAAAAAACTGCTTATTGGCGGTCCGATGATGGGGTTTACCATCAACCATACCGATATTCCGGTAACTAAAACCTGTAACTGTATTCTGGTGCCAACGGCTAAAGAAATGCCGGAGCCGCCCGCAGAAATGCCCTGCATCCGTTGTGGAGAGTGTTCAGAGGTTTGCCCTGCGGTATTATTACCGCAGCAACTTTTATGGTATTCCAAAAGTCAGGATCATCAAAAATTAGAAGAATATAACCTTCCGTCCTGTATTGAATGTGGCGCCTGCGCCTTTGTGTGCCCAAGCAATATTCCACTGGTTGAATATTATCGAGTGGCAAAAGCTGAAATTAGAAATGCGCAGCAGGAAGCTCAAAAAGCGGAAATAGCACGCGTTCGTCATGAAAATAGAGCCGCCCGATTAGAACAAGCAAAATTAGAACGTCAGGCCAAGCATCAGGCAGCAGCAGAAAAACGCAAACAGTCAAAAGAAAACAATGGCGGACAGGACTTAATTACAGCCGCACTTGAACGCGCTAAAGCTAAAAAACAGCGCTTAGCCGACACAGCAAAAGAACCCGAAAATGAAAGTAAACCCGCCGATAACAAAAAAGATGCAGTAGCGGCTGCCATTGCCCGCGCCAAAGCTAAAAAACAGGCTGCAGCACAAGCAACGCAAGAACCTGAAAGTGAAAATGAAAGTAAACCTGCAGATAACAAAAAAGATGCGGTAGCGGCTGCTATTGCTCGCGCCAAGGCCAAAAAACTGGCTGCAGCACAAGCGACGCCAGAATTAGAAAATGAAAGTAATACAACCGATCATAAAAAAGATGCAGTAGCGGCTGCTATTGCTCGCGCCAAAGCTAAAAAACAGGCTGCAGCACAAGCAACGCAAGAACCTGAAAGTGAAAATGAAAGTAAACCTGCAGATAACAAAAAAGATGCGGTAGCGGCTGCTATTGCCCGCGCCAATGCCAAAAAACTGGCTGCAGCACAAGCGACGCCAGAATTAGAAAATGAAAGTAATACAACCGATCATAAAAAAGATGCAGTAGCGGCTGCTATTGCTCGCGCCAAGGCCAAAAAACTGGCTGCAGCACAAGCGACGCCAGAATCAGAAAGCGAAACAACCGATCATAAAAAAGATGCGGTAGCGGCTGCTATTGCCCGCGCCAAGGCTAAAAAACAGGCTGAAGCACAAGCGGCGCCAGAATCAGAAAGCGAAACAACCGATCATAAAAAAGATGCGGTAGCGGCTGCTATTGCCCGCGCCAAGGCTAAAAAACAGGCTGCAGAGAGTACCCGCCAAACAACTGATCAGCTGCCGAATAATTGCGAGGTAATAAAAGAGCGTAAACGGCGCAAAGAGCAGGCGCAGTTAGATAAACAGAATTCGAATGCAACAGACACGCAATCTAGCACGCAATCTAGCACGCAATCTAGCACGCCCCACGAGACTACCGACGACCAAAGCTCTCTGCAAGCGGATCACCGAAAAGCAAAAATAGCCGCCGTAATTGCTAAAGCAAAAGCACAAAAAACAGCGCACAAGGATTAATGGAAATGGCCTACAAGAATGCAAGCTCCCCCCATCAAAAACAGCCTAGAACAACAACCCAGGTGATGCTTTTGGTGATTTTATGCTTAGTGCCAGGAGTGCTTTTACAAAGTTATTTTTTTGGTTATGCAAACTTAATACAAATATCTCTGGCCTGTCTGAGCGCATTGGCAAGTGAAGCTTTTATTTTAAAATTAAGAAAGCGTCCTATTTTTAATACCCTAAAAGATAGCAGTGCTTTACTGACAGGGATCCTTATTGCGATTTCCATCCCCCCTCTCGCGCCATGGTGGATTGTGGTGATTGGTACTGTTTTTGCTATCATATTTGTGAAGCAATTATACGGCGGTCTTGGACAAAATATTTTCAACCCCGCCATGGCGGCTTATGTTTTGCTGTTAATTTCCTTTCCGGTACAGATGACCTCGTGGTTACCGGTACAGTCTCTGCAACCCTTTTCTCTGACCCTGATGGATCAGATAAATGCAATATTCACAGGCTCTACTCTGGACGGATATTCGGTTGAGCAACTGAGTGTCAGCATTGACGGTTTGTCTATGGCCACGCCGCTTAACACTGCACGTGATGCCCTGCATAATGGATTTACGATCAGCGAAATGTTCAATAGCCTGCAATTTAAAGCCTCTTCCTGGCAGCAAATTTATTGGATTAACGGCGCTTTTTTAGCGGGTGGATTAATTTTATTATTTAAACGTGTTATTCATTGGCATATTCCGCTTAGTTTCTTAGCGGGTATCGGCATTTTCTCTTTTATTGCTTTTGCCTACAGTCCGGATCTTAACGCGCCGCCGCTCTTTCACCTTTTTTCCGGGGCAACAATGTTAGGTGCCTTTTTTATATTAAGCGATCCCGTTAGCGCCGCGACAACGGTTAAAGGACGGATTTTATTCGCGTTATTAATCGCTTTCATCGTGGTTATTATTCGCAACGTGGGGGGTTACCCTGACGCCGTTGCATTTGCTGTTCTGCTCGGCAATATGTGCGTTCCTCTGATTGATTATTATACCCAGCCTAAGGTTTATGGGGGAGGTCGCTAAGATGTTTTATATGCTTAAAAATAAAAATAATGGTATCGATAAAATTAATGATGATGGACAAGCAATAGTATCTGGGGAGAGAGTTTAATATGTTTTCAACGATCAGTCGCAATGCCTATTTACTGGCCGCCTTTGCTGTCGTTTGTACCGGCAGTATCGCCATTGTTAACGAATTTACGCAACCTATCATTGCTCAGCAGGAGCAAAAGGCATTGCTGAGAACTCTAAACCAACTTATTCCGGCTGATTTATATGATAACGATATTGTTGCTAGCTGTTTTATGGTCACCGATAAAAACTTATTAGGCAGTGCAGAGCCGCAGCATGCGTTTATTGCGAAAAAAGACAATCGTCCTGTCGCATTAATGTTAAAAACATCCACCATGAGGGGTTATGCGGGCAGAATAAATCTGGTCGTTGGTATTTACGCAGATGCGCGCATTGCCGGTGTCCGAGTACTTCATCATTCTGAAACCCCGGGCTTGGGCGATAGAATTCAAACCAATAAATCGGACTGGATTTACTCCTTTAATGATAAGTCTTATGAAGAGTCACAGGAATCACGTTGGGAAGTGAAAAAAAATGGCGGCGATTTTGATGCCTTTACCGGGGCAACCATTACGCCTCGTGCTGTTGTTTTTGCCGTAAAAGATGCGTTAATTTATTTTCAAAAAAACAAAAAAACACTCTTCAAACATGAAGCAACTTGTGGAGAAAGTTTATGAATGAACAAACTCAGGAAATTGCCGACGGTATAGCAAATAGCGCGACTGCCGATCCCATTTATAAGGAATTAATGCTTCAGGGTTTATGGAAAAATAACCCGGGGATAGTACAGTTGTTAGGCTTATGCCCGTTGTTGGCGGTCACCAATACGGTAACCAATGCGCTCGGACTTGGTTTGGCCTCGATGTTTGTTTTAATCGCCTCAAATTCATTGATCTCGTTAATCCGTCATCATGTACCACAAGCCATCCGGATCCCTATTTTTGTTATGATCATCGCCTCACTGGTCAGCTGCATTCAATTACTGATGAATGCCTTTACCTATGAGCTTTACCTTTCTTTAGGTATTTTTATCCCCCTGATCGTCACTAACTGTATCATTATTGGACGGGCAGAGGCCTTTGCATCAAAAAACAACATTAAACATTCCGCATTTGATGGTCTGATGATGGGTTTAGGATTTTGCATTGTCTTAATTATTTTAGGCGCCAGCCGAGAAATATTAGCTCAGGGAACATTATTTTCCGGAATAGAAACCATGTTAGGAGACGGGGCTAAGGTATTAACCATCACGCTTTACCAGGCTGATACAAGCTTTTTACTGGCAGCGCTGCCGCCGGGTGCTTTTATCATTATGGGATTAATCATCGCGATTAAGAACTTTGCTGATCAGCGGATCAAAAAATAATGAATAAGTTTAAACGCCGTGAAATATTAATGCGTCTGCGGGCTGAAAATCCAAAACCACAAACGGAGCTGAATTACAGCTCTCCCTTTGAGTTATTAATTGCGGTTATTCTCTCCGCGCAAGCAACCGACGTCAGTGTTAACAAAGCAACCGACCGGCTTTATCCCGTTGCCAATACGCCAAAGGCAATCGCAGCCTTGGGCGTTGAAGGTTTAAAGCACTACATTAAAACCATTGGTTTATTTAACAGCAAAGCCGCCAACGTGATCAAAACCTGTGAGCGCTTAATAACACTCCATAACAGTGACGTGCCTGAAAATAGAGAAGCCTTAGAAGACTTGCCCGGTGTCGGACGTAAAACCGCTAATGTGGTATTGAATACGGCCTTTGGCTGGCCGACAATAGCGGTAGATACGCATATTTTCCGCGTTTCTAACCGCACTAAATTGGCCTCGGGCAAAAATGTAGAGGAAGTCGAAAAGAAATTACTTAAAGTGATACCCGCCGAATTTAAGCTTGATGTACACCATTGGCTTATTTTACACGGCCGTTATACCTGCGTTGCCCGCAAACCCCGCTGTGGTTCCTGCTTGATTGAAGACTTATGTGAATTTAAAGACAAAACAGAAGATTAAATAATGGAATTGCTCTGATGGTATCGGTAGGGTGAATTCTATGCACCGCAAACAGCGCGAGATGCGAAATGCGAGCTTCTAGCTTCGATATTTCGAGTATAAAAAAACCGAGCCAGTGCTCGGTTTTTTAGTCTTTAAGATTAGAAAGCGATTACTCTTCGCCCTTTTCACCTCGTAGATGGATGGTAATACCGTTTAAGAAGTATCTTAACAGTTGATCACCACATAACTTATAGTTACGGTGATCCTGTTTTCTAAATAACGCTGACAACTCACTTTTAGAAATAGGGAATTCGGCTAGATCTAACATCTTCAACATATCTCCATCTTTATAGTTCAATGCGATACGCAGCTTTCTTAAAATATCGTTGTTAGGCAAAATTGATTTTGCCGGCAAGATAACTGGCTTAGAGCCTTCTTTTTTACCGCGTTTTTCATTGATAAGACCATCTAAAAAAAGTGATAGTAAACTATCGCGGCATAAAACAAAATTTTCTTCACCTTCTTTAGCTATGATGCTGTGTAAGTATTTTTCGTCAATTGCATTATCAACCGAGGCAAAAATTTCTAGCATTTTTTTATCGTTCAGTTTAAACGCATAACGTACACGTCGTAAAACATCATTTGTGATCATAATTTCTCAATAGTTTTTGGTTTTTAGAAGGCACACTATACGCAAACAGCGAAAATATGCCAATTTAGAATTATCATAGAAAAAGAAAGCGTATTAATTTAAGTACAATAACCTTATAGGACTATATAGAACTAGGCATTACCTTTTACTTTTAACTGCGCCTCTGCTGCAAAGTTCATCATTCTGTTTAAAGAAACTAATGCTCCTTGAGCAACCTTTTCATCAACATCAATTTCATGACCCGTTGCATCATTCAGAGCGTTGTATACAGCTTTAAGACCATTCATTGCCATCCAGGGACAATGTGCACAACTGCGGCAGGTCGCTCCGTCTCCGGCCGTGGGCGCTGCCATGAATTCTTTATCCGGGCAGGCCTGCTGCATTTTATAGAAAATACCGGTATCCGTCGCCACTATCAACCGCTTGTTGGGTAGCGTTTGCGCCGCTTTTATCAACTGACTTGTTGAGCCTACCGCATCCGCTAGTTTAACCACACTCTCAGGCGACTCCGGATGCACTAAGACAGCAGCGTCGGGATAAACTGCTTTCATGTCTCGAAGTGCACTGGCTTTAAATTCATCGTGAACAATACAGTCACCTTGCCACATCAGCATATCAGCACCCGTTTCACGCTGAATGTAACCGCCTAAATGCCTGTCCGGGGCCCAGATGATTTTTTTATTCTGGCTATCCAGATGCTCGACAATTTCTAATGCAATACTTGAAGTCACGACCCAATCAGCACGCGCTTTAACGGCTGCTGAAGTGTTTGCATACACAACCACAGTTCGGTCGGGGTGTTGATCGCAAAAGTCACTGAAGGACTCAATCGGGCAACCCAGGTCTAACGAGCAGGTAGCTTCTAATTCAGGCATTAGCACCTGTTTGTTCGGGGTCAAAATCTTAGCGGTTTCGCCCATAAAACGAACACCGGCAACGACCAGTGTGGTGGCCGGATTATCGCGACCAAAACGCGCCATATCTAATGAATCAGAAACATAACCGCCGGTTTCTTCTGCTAACGCCTGAATTTCGGGAGCGGTATAATAGTGCGCAATTAAAACCGCATTTTTTTCTTTTAATAAGGTTTTAATTTTAGCTTTATAATTAACCTTTTCAGGTTCCGAAAGAACAGCTGGTTTGGCTGGGAAAGGATAGTCTGAACCCGCAATTGGAGAGTATTTGCTCATCATAGTCTCTTAGATATTAAAAAATGTCAGTAATTATACCGCGAACAGCAATAAAAGTGATAATAAAAAATGATCATAGCAATGTTGTTAACTGTAGCCGCTTGTAGCTGCATAGGATATTTGTTAATAGAACAACAGTGACTGCAATAACTGTCTTACTTTGATGCATTTTTCCGACGCCTAATCGCTTGTCTAAGCAGTGGAATTAATTAAGTGTAGTAATCAAAGACAGATGACAATAATAGATGTTTTTTAATTAATAGAACGTATGGGATTTTTTTATAGGGAGGTGGTAAAAATGGTGGGCCGTGAAGGATTTGAACCTTCGACAAATGGATTAAAAGTCCACTGCTCTACCAGCTGAGCTAACGGCCCGAATAAATCTTCGGTCTTACTTACTAATCGAAGGTTGCACTTCGATTCTTATCAACTAAAGGGGATTAAAATTTACATTTCAACCAACTTAGCTAACGGTCAGAATTATTTTTCGGTCTTACTTGTTAATCGAAGGTTGTACTTCGACTATTTAAAATTTGGTGGGCCGTGAAGGATTTGAACCTTCGACAAATGGATTAAAAGTCCACTGCTCTACCAGCTGAGCTAACGGCCCGAATAAATCTTCGGTCTTACTTGTTAATCGAAGGTTGCACTTCGACTATTTAAAATTTGGTGGGCCGTGAAGGATTTGAACCTTCGACAAATGGATTAAAAGTCCACTGCTCTACCAGCTGAGCTAACGGCCCGAATAAATTTTCGGTCTTACTTGTTATCGAAGGTGTACTTCGACTCTTTTCAACTAAAATGGATTAAAATTCAGATTTCAACCAACTTAGCTAACGGTCAGAATATAGTTTAATCTAACTGTTTAAAATTTGGTGGGCCGTGAAGGATTTGAACCTTCGACAAATGGATTAAAAGTCCACTGCTCTACCAGCTGAGCTAACGGCCCGAATTATTTTTCGGTCTTACTTACTAATCGAAGGTTGCACTTCGACTCTTATCAACTAAAGGGGATTAAAATTCACATTCAACCAACTTAGCTAACGGTCAGAATATAGTTCAATCTAACTGTTCAAACTTTGGTGGGCCGTGAAGGATTTGAACCTTCGACAAATGGATTAAAAGTCCACTGCTCTACCAGCTGAGCTAACGGCCCGAATAAATTTTCGGTGTTACTATTTGGTCTACAATTCACGTAACAACAATTCATGTGGCAAAGACCAAACTAACGAACAAATAAAATATTTCGTTATAATTGAAAAAATAGAAACATGAACTGAATCACATCACTCTCTCTCAACTGCGGCGTATACTATACAAAATTATGAATATCGCAACAAAAAACGCTTGTTTTTTTCCTGTTTGCCGACAAAGTAAACAAAATACAAAAAGCAGAGATTACAACTTGTTATATTATTAAAGCAGAATCGAATTTATAGCGCATCTAAGCGTTTTTGTGCGAGCCCTGCCGCCGATGAATTAGGATATTCTTTTAACAATTTTTGATAAAAGTCTTTTGCCGAAGTTAGCTCCCCCAAATACTCATCAATAATACCTATTTTAAACAAGGAATCCGCACGTTTACCCGACTCGGGAAATTTTTCGCTAACCGTCAGGAAAGCTATTCGAGCTTCTTTGCGTTTTTTCTGCTGATATAACAGTTGCCCTAACCAATAATGGGAATTTGCAAGATATTCAGATTGAGGATAATCAATAACAAATGCCTCAAAAGCGGTAATTGCCTGATTATAATCCTTATTAACTAAGACCAGATCCACAGCAGTTTGATAGGCAGTCTGTTCACCTGCAGAAACGGCTGTTGCGGTATTGCCCGCGGCAGTCGAGCCTGAGTCAGTCTTAGATTGTTCAACCAGTTGGTATAAATCTCGTTGGCGATTTTCAATCGCACTGATTTTATGATCAAACAGTTCCATGCTCCCCTTAATTTCTCGCAACTCTTGAGACAGTTGAGTCAATTGGTTTTGCATGCGCATTTGCATTCTATTACGCGATTCTAATAAACGCGTAAACTTTTCTAATTGTTTGTCAACGCTACTCGCCCCTTCCGTGGCTGTCACGTCACTGACGGGAGCAGCAGCAAAAGCGGAGGCTGAACAAAAAGTGGCCAAAAGAATGGCCCCTTGAAGATTAATTTTTTTCATCTGTTATTAATAAACCAATTCTGCGCGACGGTTATCCGTCCAAGAAGCTTCAGCGTGTCCAAAGTTAAGCGGTTTTTCTTCACCGTAGCTTACAACGCTAATTTGACCTGCTGAAACACCCATATTTTCCAGGTAAACAGAAACTGACATGGCACGACGTTCGCCTAATGCGATATTGTACTCAGGTGTTCCTTTTTCATCTGTATGCCCTTCGATAGTCACTTTTTGTTCAGGGTTATTGACTAAGTATTTAGCATGTGCATCCAAAATAGAAGTAAACTCTGGTTTAATCATGGAGTTATCAAAATCAAACTGAATGATTTTTTGCAAGATAGCATCTGAGTATTGCTTAGCCATTAACTCTTCTTCGGTCAGCTCTATCGCTTGAATTCCGTCTGTTTCAATATTATTTTCTGCCGCAGCCTGTTCCATTGCAGCTTGTTCCATTGCCGCTTTATTCGCTTCCATGGCTGCTGAATCGGTATCACTGTTTGAGCTACACGCACTCAAAGCTAACATTGGCAGTGCAATTAATAAACTTTTTGAAATCATACTTAGGTTCATTTTGTTTCCTTTATAATTGTTAATTAACTTACTTTAAAAATGGAGACCATGCAGGTGATTTAACCTCTCCACTTTGTGCTGGAATATTCGCTTTAAAACGACCATCCATGGAGACTAACGCCAAGCCTTGACTGCCTTTATAAACGGTACTGTAAATTATCATACTACCGTTGGGCGCAACGCTTGGTGATTCATCTAAATTGGTTTTAGTTAACGTTCTTAACTCGCCAGAGGCAAGGTCTTGTGCAGCTATTTTATAATTACCACCATGGCGGCTAACGAGCACTAGACTAGCACCATCGGGGGTGATTGTGCCACCTAAATTAAGATCACCATCCCAGGTCAGACGTTTTGTCACCTTCGATTCGAGGTCAATTTGATAAATTTGCGGCTGACCACCACGTGCAGAAGTAAAGATTAAACTTTTTCCGTCTGGTGACCAGCTGGGTTCGGTATCTATGGCGCGATTATTGGTAATTCTGCGCAGCGCTTTACTTTGAGTGTCTAAGGTATAGATCTCAGGTTGTCCATCTTTTGACAAGACTAAGGCTAAATATTTGCCGTCGGGAGACCAGCTGGGTGAGCCGTTTATTTTTGGAAAGGAGGTCATTAATTCACGTTTTTGGCTATATAAATCTTGTATATAGATTTGTGAACGGCGTTTTTCAAAACTAACATAGGCTAATTTTCTGCCGTCCGGAGACCAGCTTGGTGTCATGATCGGCTGTTTTGAACGTAGTATTAACTTTTCATCATAACCGTCATAATCAGAAATACGTAATTGATAAGGATGGCTGCTTTTACGATCTACTGCAATATAGGCAATCCTGGTTAAAAATGCGCCCTTTTCACCGGTTAATTTTTCATAAACAACATCACTAATACGATGGGCAAAGCGCCGTAATTGGGTTTTACTGACGGTGCCACGGCGGCTTTCTAAAATAGGGCTATAGTCGGCAACATTTGCATTTCCCGTGACCACATCTACCAGTTCATAGGTAACAATGTATTTGCCGGCTTCGGTAGCAGGAGCGACTTCCCCCATCAGTAACGCTTCAATCCCCATTTTATGCCACTGAGCATAATTAAGCGCGCGGCTCGTTGACGGAGTATTTGGCATTTCACCCACAGGAAGCGGACTAAATTGACCACTGCGTTGTAAATCTGCGGCGATAATAGCTGCAAAATCCCCCGGTTTTTCGCCATCACCTAACCACTTAAATGGAATAACAGCGATCGGTCTGGCAGTATTAACCCCTTCGGTAATTAAAATTTCTAAGCGGGCAGAAGCCTGGGCCGAAAATATAATGATTGAAATGGACAAAAATAAACGTAACAGCATAGGGCTGGGTTTCCTTAAAGGTCAGGTTCTACAGTAATATCAAAATCACGGAACTGGGCAGCAATATCCGGATCTTTGGGTATCGGTAATGTGTTTGCTTTTAACGCGGCACGCTTAGCTGACTCACAAAGTTTAAGATCACCGCTGCTTCGCGTCACGCTAATCACTAGACCATCGGCGGTTGTACGAATTGCCAGGGTACAACTTTTCCCTTTCATACTAGGCTCAGTCTGCCAGTTTCGCCCTATTTTATCGCGTATAAGCGCCGTGTAGCGAGCGATTTCGGATAATTGCCGAGAGCTTTGGGCATTTGAAAATGTATCTTCAAATTGCGCATCCATCTGCTTATCAAGTTCAGCTTTGCGTAAGCGTTCTTTTTCTTGTTGGGCCTTAACTTTAGCCTCTGCAGCCGCTTTTTCAGCAGCTACTTTTTGAGCTTCAACTCTTTGAGCTTCTGCTTTTTGGGCTTCTATTTTTTTGCGTTGCTCTTCAGCTTGTTTTCGAGCATTCTCCGCCTGCTGTTTTTTAAGCTTCTCATCTGCTACTTTTTTGGCTTTTTCGGCATCCTGCTTGGCTTTTAACTGTTTCGCGGCCAGCGCTTTTTCTGCGACGATCCGTTCAGCGGCTTTTTTCTTGCGCAGAGTATCAGCTTTTTCCGCCTCAATGCGTTTGGTCTCTTTCTTCTTGCGCAGATCTTCAGCTTTTTTCTTTTCTTGCTGAATGCGCTGTTTTTCTTCTTCTACTTTCTTTTTTTCAGCCTGTATTTTTTCACTCTTACGTTGTGCCAAATCATCAAACAACTTTTGATTAATCACGGTGGCATTGATAATGGGCACTTCATTTTTAGGCTGGGTTTTAAGGATAGAAAAATTCACATTCATGAGCAATACAGAGCCGACGATAATATGCAGCAGAAGTGCAGTGATAAAGGCTATTAATGTTGATCTATCTTTCATTCTTCTTCCGGCTCGGTCATCAGGCCAAGGGAAGGTACACCGGCAGACTGCAATAAAACCATTAGGTCTATAACGCTCTTGTAGTTAACCTCGCCATCACCTTTAACGACAAATTGAGCATTAGGATCCGCTGCCAATTGTGCGCTGACTAAAGCGGTCATCTGCTCACCATCAAGCGGCGAATCAATACTGTCGCCAACACTTAAATAATAGCGCCCCTCTTTATCGATGGAAGCTATCATTGGCGGTTTACTGTCTGCCGCTAAGGCCTCGGCAGCTGCCTGCGGCAAATCAACTTTAACTCCCTGTGTTACAAGGGGAGCGGTCACCATAAAAATAATTAATAAAACCAACATAACGTCAATATAAGGAACCACATTAATTTCAGCAATAACGCGGCGTCTTTTGGGACTTCGATATGAATATTGTTGCATAACTTTCCCTAGTCACTTTCTGTCATTGATTGACGGTGTAAAATAGAGGTAAATTCTTCCATTAAATTAATATATGCCGTTTCTAATTTTCCAACTTGTGTTGAAAAACGGTTATACGCCATAACAGCAGGAATCGCGGCAAATAGTCCCATGGCTGTTGCGATTAACGCTTCAGCAATACCCGGAGCCACCATCGCCAGGGTCGCTTGCTGCACTTGACCTAATGCAATAAAGGAATTCATTATCCCCCAAACCGTACCAAACAAGCCAATATAGGGACTGATCGATCCGATTGTCGCCAGAACAGGCAGCCCTGTTTCCAACTCATCAATTTCTCTAGATAAAGTTACCCGCATGATGCGGTGAGCACCTTCAGTGGTACTGTCGACACTGCGTCCCGGCATCCGGTGTAAACGTGAAAACTCTTTAAAACCGCCATGAAATATTTTTTCACCCCCGGTAATTTTTTCACTGCGAGCAGCCGACTCTTTGTATAAACGGCTTAAATCATGACCTGACCAGAAACGTTCTTCAAAAATTTTCAGGGCTTTTTGTGACGCCTTAAGGTTTTTTGTTCGAGAAAAAATCAATGTCCAGGAATAAACTGACATTCCAAGCAAAAGAATTAATACAAATTTAACAAGCCAACTAGCTTGTATAAACAGACTTAAAAAAGACATATCAGCATGCACTGGCGATTACCTCAATAATTTCAGCCGGAATAGCTGCGGGTTTCATTTTCTGTAAATTAACACAGGCGATTAGAGTGCCAGCTTGGCATAAAAGTTCTCCGTTTTCTTGAAAAACTTCTTGTTTAAACCTTATACTGGCTTTTTTGTGATAAATTATTTGTGTTTTCACATTCAATAACGCATTAAAACGGGCAGGTTTAAGACAGTCCATATCCACTTTACGCACTACAAATGCAATATTTTTTTCTAATAAAGTATCTTGTTCGATGCCCAGCTCACGTAAAAATTCAGTGCGCCCACGCTCAAAAAACTTCAGATAATTTGCGTAATAAACGATGCCACCGGCATCGGTGTCTTCATAATATATTCTTACTGCTAAGGTTGACATGAACACACAATTTTCCATAAAAAAGAATAAAAGTTCAAGCTACTACAAATACCACATTTTGTCGAATTATGGCAGATATTTTAGTTAATTGGTCATAAAAAAAGAGGCAGTGATTGCCTCTTTTTTTGTTTTAGGATTATCTCATTACACTAACGTATTCCATAGGAAGGTTAACAATACCCCCTAGGAAAAGTACCGATTGAAAACTATTTCCCATAACCAGTAACGACGACAAAAGCCTATTCCATGAACAAATGCAGCACTTAATGCCAGCATCAGTATGGTTAAATAGCCATGATCCTGTTGAGCTGAACTGACGGCTATGTGACTAGGATATATAAGCAGTAATCCATTTAAAAACAGCGCGAGTAAAAGCGAAAAAACCCGCGTTATTAAAAACTAAAATGGACGGTGTAATATAATAATATAATAATTAAGAGGGCAGATCTTCATCGAAACCGCCCGCCTTCTCATTTGTTACAACTTGTCTGTACCACAATCCATGGTTAATAATTAAGAGGGTAGATCTTCATCGAAACCGCCCGCCTTCTCATTTTTTTCAACTTGTCTGTACTACAATCCATGGTTAATAATTAAGAGGGCAGATCTTCATCGAAACCGCCCGCCTTCTCATTTTTTTCAACTTGTCTGTACCATAATCCATGGTTAATAATTAAGAGTGAAGATCTTCATCAACACTGTCCGCCTTCTCGTTTGCTTCAACTTGCTCGCACCACAGACCATTGATAATGCCTAATGCGCAAGCTAATAAAACCCCTAAAATCCACGCGAAATACCACATAAAAAACCCTTCTTATAATTATTAATATGCTGAACTTTTATTATTTTCCATATGTTCTTTGCCAATTCGACCAAACATTTTGAAATAACACCAAGAGGTATAAATTAAAATAATTGGTAAGAAAATAGCGCCGGCAATGGTCATAATATTAAGCGTCATCTCACTCGATACTGCATCCCAAATCGTTAAGCTGAAATTGGGCTCAATACTTGATGGCATAATAAAGGGGAAGGTACTAACGGCAAAAGTCATTAATACGCCCACTTGAGTAACACTACTAAAGAAAAAAGCAAAAGCATTACGATTAAGTTTACTGGCAATCCAGACCAATATTGGACATGATAAACCAATGAGTGGTGCAATCATGGTCAGCGGATATTTGTCATAGTTCGCAAGCCAGGCACCTGGTTGTAACTGCGCAGATTTTAGTAACGGGTTAGCTGGCCCATTTAAGTCCATTAATGAGGTGATCACATAACCATCAATACCGTAAGCGACCCAAACCCCGGCCAATGCAAATAACAGGATGGTAATTGGTGCACAATACAAAGAAACCAAACGTGCTCGTTGCTGCACAATGCCTTCAGTTTTCATCTGCAGCCAAGTTGCGCCCTGTAAAATAAATAAAGTTAATGAGAATACCCCGGTTAACAATGCAAAAGGGTTTAACAGAACAAAGAAACTGCCCAGATAAGTTGAACGTAAGTATTCATCAAAAACAAAGGGGACGCCCTGCAGTAAATTACCAAAAGCGACACCGAAAATGATCGGCGGTACAGCGCTACCGATGAAAATCCCCCAGTCCCAACTGCCTCTCCAACGCGGATCACTGATTTTACTGCGGTAATCAAAGCCTACCGGACGGAAAAACAAAGCAAATAAGGTCAGCATCATGGCCACATAAAAACCCGAAAATGCAGTTGCGTAAACAGTCGGCCAGGCAGCAAAGATAGCCCCGGCTGCCAGTACTAACCACACCTGATTGCCTTCCCAATGCGGTGCAATACTATTGATCATGATACGGCGTTCCTGATCTGTTTTACCGATAAAAGGAACCAGCGCACCAACCCCCATATCAAAACCATCGGTAATAACAAAACCAATCAGTAAAACACCTATCAATACCCACCATAATAATTTTAATGTTTCGTAATCAAACATAAGAATCTCCTATCCTTGTTTGTTGGTTTGTGCGAGATCAGCTAACTGCTCGAAATGATATTTTCCTGTTTTCAGGCTGCTTGGCCCTATACGTGCAAAACGGAACATTAAGAACATCTCAATCACCAGTAATACGGTATAGAATGAGGCAATCGAAATAATACTAAAGAGAAGCTGCTCGCTTGAAACGCTCGAAGTGCCCATATGCGTTGGCAGTATTTCAGCAATTGCCCAGGGCTGACGACCATACTCGGCAACTATCCACCCGGCTTCCATGGCTATCCAGGGTAACGGCAGGCTATAAAGAACAATTTTATGGAATAATTTATTTTGCCCGATGCGGTTACGCGCGGATTGGTAAAATGCAAATAAGAAGATAAATAACATTAACACACCACAAGCGACCATGATTCTAAAGGAAAAAAACACTGGCGCAACGCCGGGAATACTGTAATCAACGGTCATCTGAATTTGCTCTTCAGTAGCATCAACAACATTTGGCGCATATTTTTTTAGCAATAGCCCGTAACCTAAATCCACTTTCACAGCTTCAAAAGCGGCTGTTTTTTCAGCGGATTTATCTCCGTTGCGCAGATCCGTCAACAGGGCGTAAGCAATCATTCCATTGCGAATACGCTTCTCATGATTGGCCATTAATTCTTTTAATCCAATAACCTCCTCATCAATGGAGCGTGTCGCAATAATACCTAAGGCATAGGGGATTTTAAGAGCATAGTCAGTACGCTGCTCTTCCTGATTAGGGATACCAAACAGTGTAAAAGCAGCGGGAGCGGGTTCGGTTTTCCATTCGGACTCAATCGCAGCCAGTTTTACTTTCTGTATATCACCTATCTCATAACCACTTTCATCACCTAATATGATGGTTGATAAAATACCGGCAGTACCAAAAGCGGCGGCAATAGCAAAAGAGCGTTTAGCAAAGGCCAGATCACGTCCTTTCAGTAAATAATATGAGCTAATAGCCAATACAAACATGGCTCCGGTGACATAACCGGAAGCCACGGTATGCACAAATTTGACCTGTGCGACCGGATTAAAAACTAAGTCTGCAAAACTGGTCATCTCCATTCGCATAGTCGTGTAGTTAAACTCAGCACCTACCGGATTCTGCATCCAGCCATTGGCGATTAAAATCCATAGCGCCGACATACTTGAACCGAATGCCACCAAAAAAGTAGCCCCCAGATGCTGTAATTTACTCAGTCGCTCCCATCCGAAAAAGAATAAACCGACAAAGGTGGATTCTAAAAAGAAAGCCATCATGCCTTCAATGGCCAAGGGCGCGCCAAATACATCACCGACATAATGCGAATAATAAGCCCAGTTAGTACCAAACTGGAACTCCATGGTTAAACCCGTGGTCACACCAAGCGCAAAGTTAATACCAAAGAGTTTTCCCCAAAATTTGGTCATATCTTTGTAAACTTGTTTGCCGGTCATTACGTATAACGATTCCATAATCAGCAATAACCACGCTAACCCGAGTGTTAGCGGTATAAATAAAAAGTGATACAAGGCGGTCATTGCAAATTGCAACCGCGATAAATCAACTATGTCATCCATCTCTTTCTCCTAAGTAAATCATTAATTGTTATTTTTATTGTTATTATCGTAGTTGTTCTGCTGCGCTAATTCTTGCTAGGTTATTTCACCAAACCGACGGGCGTCATTAAGCACAATAGGATCTGAAAAATAGAAGTACTTAATAGTCAAAATAACAATAAGTTTAATAATTAAAACCACTGTTATTTCACGGATTAATGGAATTGAAAAAATGCCCTGTTGCGGTAAAATTTTTTTAATCATGTTCACATCCGAACGATAAAATAGGCAAACTCCAGTTCAATGTTAATGAAGTGTTAACCACAGCAAAGATTACAGCGATCTCACTGTTAAATTTAACAATACTTTAACATCAATGAGTTACAGATCAATAATGCGTTATTTATACTCAGTTCCTTGATTTAGATCAAGCTTTAATTATTAATAAAGGGTTCCTCACTCTTTATTAAAATGTCTAATTTTTTCTTTCAAAGTGCTACTAACTAAAGGGATCAAGTCTGAGGATTTTATGCTGTATTGGATACAAACCACAAAGAGATGCAGATTCAGCGTTTTGCCCAGAAACAACAATGAACGCTGACTTTCTAATAAGCGAAATTGATATAATATTACAAACCTTACCCTTTAAAGGCACTAAATCCTGTATTAATGGCTCTTATATTTTTGGTCTTTCGCTATTTGGGTTTATCAAAGCCAAAGTGCAAGTAGGTTCTGTTGGTGGCAATACGCCCACGAGGCGTGCGCTGTAAAAACCCCTGCTGAATAAGGTAGGGCTCCAATACATCTTCTATAGTTTCTTTCTCTTCGCCAATGGCAGCCGCTAAATTGTCCAAGCCGACCGGACCGCCCATAAAGGTATCTAAAATCGCCATCAACAACTTTCTGTCCATGTAATCAAAGCCTTCATTATCAACTTCGAGCAGATCCAGGGCTAATTTCGCAACCCCTTCATCGATAACATTGGCTTTTTTGACCTGAGCATAATCGCGCACTCTGCGTAATAAACGATTGGCGATACGTGGTGTACCGCGTGAGCGCCGTGCAATCTCAATAGCACCGGCCTCATTCATATCGAGCTTAAAATGTCCGGCACTGCGTAACACAATCCGCGTCAGTGACTTAAGGTCGTAATATTCAAGACGCTGGACAATACCAAAACGGTCACGCAAAGGCGAAGTTAAGGATCCTGCTCGCGTGGTCGCGCCGATTAGAGTAAATGCCGGCAGATCTAGTTTAATGGAGCGTGCAGCGGGGCCCTCCCCAATCATAATATCCAGTTGGTAATCTTCCATTGCCGGATATAAAATCTCTTCCACCAGCGGGCTTAATCGGTGTATTTCATCGATAAATAGAACATCATTTTCTTCAAGATTGGTTAACAATGCAGCTAAATCACCGGCCTTTTCAAGGATAGGTCCCGAGGTGGTTTTAATATTAACTTCAAGTTCATTGGCAACGATATGCGATAAGGTTGTTTTACCCAATCCGGGCGGACCAAAAATAAGTAGGTGATCCAGTGCTTCATTACGCTGACGCGCGGCCTCAATAAAAATTTCCATCTGCTTATTAACTTGCGGCTGGCCTTCGTAATCGGCCAGAAATTTGGGACGGATCGCCCGATCAATAAAATTTTCATCAATCTTTTGCGTGCCGGTAATCAGGCGATCTTCATCTATCATTTTTATACCCGCTTATTATTATCATTTAGAGCATACTTTTTAATGAACTGCGGATCAAAGCTTCACAGTCCATGCCTTCCTGATAAACCTGTTGAATGACCTTTTCCGCCAAGACCGGTTTGTACCCTAAACTAACCAGCGCACTAATCGCTTCATCTTTTGCGTTACCGTGAGCTGCGCTATTTGAAAATTCGTTATCAAAAACCATTTTATCTGATTCCGGTGTTAATAAATCGGCACCCGTCCAGTTTTTCAGCCGATCTTTCATTTCAACCACCAAACGCTCAGCGGTTTTTTTACCAACACCCGGCAATTTAACTAAGGTAGTGACGGCATCATTATGAATACACTGCACAAATTGATTGGCAGACATACCCGATAAAATAGCCAGTGCTAACTTTGGACCCACACCGTTGACTTTAATTAATTCACGAAACATCGCACGTTCATGTTTATCAGCAAAACCGTATAAGAGCTGTGCATCTTCACGTACCACAAAATGCGTATAAATAATCGCTTCTTCTCCTGCATCGGGCAAAGCATAAAAAGAGCTCATCGGCAATTGTACTTCGTAGCCTACGCCAGACACTTCAATTAACACTTCCGGAGGCTGCTTTTCTATTAAAACACCACGTAATCGTCCAATCATCTCAAATTCTCAGTTAATAATATAATGCGACAAGCATAAAAAACAACTGAGTAAATATCCAGTGTTATTTTTTGGTCCGTGCTTTAACAAACAAGACTCATAACCATTTTTTAAGTTTATTCTCACCAGCAAATAACAAGATGCCCGCCCAGATAAAGATAAAAGTAATGACCCTCGCCAAACTTAATACTTCACCATAGATAAACACTGCCATCAGAAACATCATTGAGGGGGCAAGATATTGAAAAAACCCCAGAGTTGACAGTTTTAAACGTAATGCTGCCTGTGCAAAAAAAATAAGCGGCGTCGCAGTCACAAGACCGGCAAACATTAAACAAAGATTTAACGACCAATTATTATTAAGCATGTTCGCGTTTTGCCCCTGAGCGACAAAAAACAGGTAATATAATGCCACGGGTAACACTAATAAGGTTTCAAAAAACAAGCCGATCAGTGCTTCAATTTTAATTTTTTTACGTAATAAACCATAAAACCCAAAAGTAATGGGCAGCACTAAAGAAACCCAGGGTAAGCTGCCGACTTGTACAACCTGAATCAGCACTCCAAGCAGTGCTAATGAAACCGCAATCCATTTGACTCTGCTTAAGGATTCATTTAAGAAAATCAGCCCTAAAAGGACATTAATGAGCGGGTTAATAAAATAACCTAAACTTGCCTCTAGCATACGTCCATCATTTATTGCCCAAATAAAAATGCTCCAATTAACCGTAATTAATAAACTTGTGCAGGTTAAAAATAAAATATTTTTGGGTGTTTTAAGAACAACCAGCGCTTTTCTCCAGGCTCCCATAAAAGTGATAACAATGGCGATAAACACCACCGACCAGATCACTCGATGCGCTAATACTTCATATACGGGAATAAACTCAAGATACTTAAAATAGATAGGGGCAATTCCCCACAGTAGATAAGCTCCAAGCGCATAGACAATACCAAGCTGCGTTTGAGAAAGATCTTTCATTGTTACCTCTGAGTCGAATTGGGGATAATAAAGCGTGTTAAAAATAAGTTAGCGGAACCTGCCACGAACGGTTTTAGCAACCTGCCCGGACATTGCAACCAGCGTCTGGGCGGTATGAGCATGGCATATTGCAACCGCCAAACCATCGGCAGCATCGGCCTGAGGTCTGCCCGAAAGATTTAAAATCTGCATCACCATCTGTTGGACTTGTTCTTTTGATGCCGCGCCACTGCCAGAAACCGCCTGCTTAATCTGCCGGGCTGAATATTCACAAACATATAAATCCGCCTGAGTAGCGGCAACAATAGCAGCGCCACGAGCCTGCCCGAGTTTTAATGCAGAATCCGGATTTTTTGCCATAAAGACTTGTTCAATACCAAACTCAGTGGGTTGATATTGTTTAATAATTTCGCTGATACCGTTAAAAATCATATCCAGTTTGGGCGCTAGCATATCGCCTTTAGTGCGAATGCAACCACTGGCAATATAAATACATTTACTGCCTTTTTGCTGAATAACACCATAGCCGGTAATTCGGGAACCGGGATCTATACCAAGAATAATACTCACGGCAAAACCTTAAAAGAAGATCGCAAAAGATATAACTAAACGGCTTGAAAATGCGAATCAAGGAGATGGTTATATATGAATAGAAAAAATCGATTACTGTACGCTGTGCCGTGAAATAGAGCAAAGAAAAATCATAAAACAATTTTTATTCTTCTGTTTATAGAAAAGGTTAGAAGAATCTCAGGCTGCTTTCATGTTTTCTTTACCCCTAAAATATGAAAGCGGTTACATAAAAGCATTCGCCATGCTTGCTTATTACTCTATAATGCCCCTTTAGTGTCTGCATTCAACTTAACCGTTGCAGTACCCTTTTTATGATGATTAACCAACAACCTCAACAGGCAGTTAAAATTATGTCGACTATCAGTGACGTGGGTAAATTAGCGGGTGTATCAAAGGCGACCGTTTCCAGAGTAATTAACAACAAAGGTCATGTTAAAGAATCAACACGCAAAGCCGTTTTTGATGCAATGGAGCAGCTGCACTTTAAACCGAACAGTTTAGCGCGGGCATTAGCCAATAATAGTTCAAACAGTATTGGTTTAATACTGTCTGTTTTTGATGGTGATTATTTCGGTGAACTGCTCAGTCAGGCGGCAAAACTTGCTGATCAGGCGGGTAAACAGCTGTTTGTGACTGACGGACATAATGATCCTAAACGTGAAATTGAAGCAATTGAATCGTTGGTGGACCGCCGCTGTGATGTCATCGTTTTATACAGCCGTTATCTGTCAGAGCAGGATTTTATCGATATTAAAAAACGAATTCAGATACCGATAGTGGTGATTAACCGCCACCTAGGTGTGCAATCATACCCCGCGGTTTGTTTTGATCAGGAGCATGCCGCCAGACTTGCGGTAAACCAATTACTGGATATGAATCACAAGCAGATTGCCTGTATTACTTCCCCGCTCAACGCCTCGTCAGGTGTACTGCGTTTAAAAGGTTATCAGGATGCGCTAGCACAGCGCAATATCCCGGAAAATAAAGATTTGATTCTAGAAGGGCATAATTTAATTGTCAGCGGTTATGACGCGTGTAAAAAACTATTGCGCTCAGGCGTGTCATTTACGGCGATCTTTGCTTGTAATGATGATATGGCCATTGGCGCGATCAAAGCACTGACTGAAGCAGGACTAAAAATCCCTGAAGATGTGTCTATTTTCGGTATCGATAATGACCCAATAGGTTCTTATATAACCCCAACCTTATCAACCGTCGAACTACCTATTACAGAAATGACCAGCACGGCAATTAAAATGGCGCTGGATCTTGCTTGTGGCAAAGAGGTCGAGGGGGGAACTAAAGAGTTTCGAGGTAAATTGATTGTTCGCGATTCAATCCGTTATATCTGATCATCCAATCCTGTTAAACCTTGATATATTAGCGAAGGCTTAAGGCTTTCTGTGGTGAGTAAGAATAAGACGCCACTGTAAGATAAACAATCATTTCACAGTGGCGATTAAGAAGAGTGCTTTATTTACCCTGAATAATACGATGAATATTAATCATCTCCTCGATCATCTCTTTGGCTAGCATCGCCGTCATAATATGATCCTGAGCATGAACCATAATAAGATTTACCGGTACCTTACCCTCACCTTCATCTAAACCAATCAATGCAGTTTGCACTTTATGCGCACGCTTGGATGCTTCAGCGGATGCAGCTAATAACGAATCCACTTCATCCCATTTACCGGCTTTCGCGTTATGCAGAGCTTCCATCGCACAAGATTTTGATTCGCCCGCATTAATAATAAGTTCCATTACTGTACTTTCTAATTCTTCACCTGAGATCATTTTATTTGCCTTAAATAGTTTTTGATTATTTATTTAATTATTGCTGGACTTTGAGTCATGTTTAAAAAATGGTAAACGGCACCTATTAATCCGGAATCATTATTAAACTTACATTGTTCAATGCTAACGAGATCAGCAACTTTGAATTTTTTTAATGGCCCTTGAGCATCGAGTATCCGCTGAAATTTTTCCTCTATTTTGGAAAATATTTCATCCCGTTGACTGATTGCCCCGCCGATAATTATTTTTTCCGGATTTAAAATAAAGGTTAAATTATATAAGCCCATCGCGATGCTTTGATAAAACCTGTCAATCACCTTTTTAGCAACCGCATCCCCTTCATCAGCGAACTGATAAACAGCTTCACCCGAGATATCTTCTACCGACAAGTTATCTTTAGCCTTAGCTTTAGCTTTAGCTTTAACATAAGCATCTCTTAAGCCTTCTTTTACAGAAGCTGTCTGACTCATTGTGGCATTATTCAAATGCTCCGATTCAAAGATATTATTGATCAGCATATAACCAAATTCACCGGCCATATAACCATGGCCTCTGACCATTTGATTATTGATAAAAACAGCCCCGCCGATTCCCGTACCAATAGTGATACAGATAAAATTAGCAGTATCTTGAGCAGTGCCCATCCATTTTTCCGCCAGAGCGACGCAGTTGGCATCATTTTCCAGTTCAACGGGTAAAGCTAATTTTTCGGTCATTATTTCTTTAAAGTTTATGCCGTAAAAATCCATAATCGCCCCCCCCGTTTTCAAATACCCGGTCTCTACATCGACAAAACCAGGCATAGAAAAAGCGGCACCCTGTAAATCATAAAGTGCTGAATATTTTTCTTTAATCTTTATCAGATTTGCAATAATAGAACTCCCGCTGAGTTCAGTTGTCATTTTATCCTTTGCTAAAATATTAGCATTCTGATCTAATACTCCGAACTTAATGGTTGTGCCACCAATATCAAAAGCCAAATAATGTTTCATGCTGTTCCTTTTATATGCTAAGTTTTTTAACTAAATGAATTAACCTTCCAAGTTTTCACCTCGGGTTGCGATAATATTTTTAAACCAATGAAATGACGCTTTTTTCTTACGTTCAAGACCCTTTTGGTGATCCACATAGATGAAACCATACTGTTTTTTATAACCGTTCAACCAGCTTAATAAATCAATCGCAGACCAGGCGTAATAACCTTTAATATGGACTCCGCGGCTAATCGCTTCTTTGACGGCTTTCAGATGATCGTTAATAAAGTTGATCCGCGCGATATCACACACTTCACCTTCAATGATCGGATCTTCATCACCTAAACCGTTTTCCGTAATATAAAGTTTAATTTGTCCGTAATTATCCTTGAGCATTTCAAGGCCGGCAACAAAACCTTCAGGGGAAATTTCCCAATCCCATTTAGTGTATTTTTTATCATCCATTTTAACGGTTTTATAAACCTGATCAAAACTTGGATTACCCGGTCTGCCCGTTGAATTATCCAAAGTGATGACGTGCTCAACCGCCCCCTCCATTTTTTCAACCCGCATCGGTTGGTAATAATTTAACCCCATAAAATCATTTAAAGGCGCAGCTTGTTCAATAAGCAGTAACTCATCGGCGGTCCAATCAGGTAACAGACCCGTTTTTTCCAGTTGCTGCACCACATATTCAGGGTATTTCCCTTTGAGAATAGGATCGTAAAACCAATTCATATTAAATTGGTTAGCATGCATTGCAGCAAAGTTATTTTCTTCTGAATCATCAACAGCAAAAGCGGGAGCAAATACATGACTTAAACCAATTTCACCGTACTGATTTAGTTTTTTATATTCAATAATCGTCTTAGCGTGCGCATAAAATACATTATGTGTGACCTGGAAATATTTTTTAGGATTGTTTTGAATGCCCGGTGGGTGTGCACCCGATAAATAACCTAATGAAGCGAAGACAACCGTTTCATTAAAAGTAATGAAGTTTTTTACACGATCACCAAATGCATTAAAACAGATTTTGGCGTATTCAACATAAGCATCAACGGTGTTTTTATTTAACCAGGCGCCCTCTTTTTCAAGTGCTAAAGGTAAATCCCAGTGGTAAAGAGTGACAAACGGAACGATCCCGTACTTTAAGCACTCATCTATCAGGTTGTTATAAAAATCAATGCCTTTCTGGTTTATTTCGCCCCTGCCGTTAGGTAAGATACGCGCCCATGAAATAGAAAAACGGTATGACTCCAGCCCCATTTCTGCCATTAATTTAACGTCTTCTTTATAACGATTGTAATGATCAACCGCAACATCGCCATTTGTACCTTGAAAAGTTTTCCCTGGGATTTTGCTAAACTCATCCCAGTTAGTTGGACCTTTACCATCTTGATCCCATGCACCTTCGACCTGATAAGAAGCAGTCGCAGCACCGAACAAGAAATCATTTGCAAATTTCATTTTTTAACCCCGTGAAAATATTATTTAATTGAATGTTTTTAATGAGTATTTAAATGACCATCAAACAGCTCGATGGCCACTTATTTATTTAAGCGAGAAGTTTTAATGCCTCTTCAAGGATTTTTTCACCCTTCATCATACCGTAGTCCGCCATATTGATAACTTCTACTTTTTTGTTAACAGGGTCAGCTATTTTCTGTAACTCATTTTTTTTAAAGCGAATTTGCGGCCCTAAAAGAAACAGATCGTATTCCTCTAAATTATCATGAAAGGCTTCTACAGGCTGCGCCTCAATATGTACTTCTATGCCTTTTTTTTCAGCACTTTCACGCATTTTTTTAACAACCATCGAAGTTGACATTCCGGCGGAACACAGTAATAAAATCTTTTTCATCATTATTTCTCTCTATTTTTGTGAAGTTATTGTTTTTTCTTGAATCAGACAGTAACTGGCTGTAAGTCCGGCTCATCTTGCTGAGCATGTTTTTGTGAATTTTGTCTTTCCTGATGTTCCTCGTTAGCGGCTAACTTGTCCTGATATTTAAAGAATGGGAAGTACACACAAAGGGTCATGCAGAAAACACAAACTTGTAAGATAGCGGCAGGCCATCCGCCGATAATAAATCCACTTAAGATCATAGGGGTTGTCCACGGAACCTGAATCGCCGAGAACGGACCAACAAGACCCATGCTGATTGAGCTATACACCATACAAACAGAAAGTAGCGGTGCAACGACAAAGGGAATAAACATAATAGGGTTAAAGACAATAGGGGTTGCAAAAATAACCGGTTCATTAATATTAAACAGACCCGGTACAAAGGATAATCGTCCCAGCTGTTTCATCTGAGCAGAGCGTGCGAATAATACCATGCAGCAAACCAGGCCAAATGTCAGACCTGAACCACCAACGGTCAGGAATTGATCGACAAACTGGTTGGTTACTATTTTTGCATTTTCACCTGCAACGAGCGTTATACCGTCATTAATAAGTCTCTGATTATGAAGAGCATTGGCGGTAACAATCGGGCCCATAATACCCATCACGACGACCGGTCCGTGAACACCACACCACCAAAGCAGAGAAATTAACAGTGCAATACTCAGGGCGCCCCAGAATGAGTCAGACATATTTTGTAACGGCGTTTGTAAAATAGTGTAAATAGTTTCGATAAAGGTCTGATCGAAACCACTTTTGAAAAAGATAAAGGTCAGAAAGGCTAATGTGATAATAATAAAACCGGGAATTAACGATTTAAATGCATTTGACACACCTTCAGGCACCGCATCGGGCAATTTAATAACCCAGTTTCGATTAAGCGCCAGCGAATAAATTTTACCCACCACTAAACCGATAATAATAGCGGCAATCATACCTTTACCACCGAGGTACTCTTTAGGTATTACCCCGCCGATATGCGCGATTCCATCTGGCGCCATGACAAAAGCGTTATTGACAATTAGCAGGGAAACAATCGCTAAGACGCCGGCGTTGGTACCGACATGGCCTTCATGTTTAACATAGGTATAAGCAATACCAAAGGCGCCAACCATGGCGAGAATGTCAAATGTTGCCCCGACGACTTGAAATAAGGGTGTCGCCCATTCGGCACCAAAAATACCGGCCATAAATTCGCCATAACCGTCAATGGGTATAAATGCCAGCAGCAGAAAGACGGAGCCGATAATAGTTAAGGGCATGGTCAGCATAAACCCTTCTTTTATAGCGACAATCGATTTTGAATTGACGACTTTTAATACCTTGCCCAGAACAGCATCCAGCTTATCCATTAAAGCAGCTTTTTTATCCGTAGTTTGCGTACTCATTTAACACCTCTAGTTAGCTTTTAAAATATTTAATTGTTAGAAAATAGTTTTGATGAGCGGACTGTAACCGGTTTCCGAAACCGGTTACACAAAAACTGGTGATTAATGCGAAATGGATCACAATATATTTACCCTAGGTTTTTGTAAGAGCTTTTTATAAAAAATGGACTTTGAAAAAAGGGAATTTTTCGAGTTAATACGATAAGGCCCCTCTCAAGAAATCAATAAAATTTATTTATATTAATCAGATAGTTAAAATAAGATATTGGATTATTAACCGCTTTTTTAAAGAGTTACTTTTTTGCTCTGCAGGAAAATGACGGCAAGATAAAGATTTGAGCAGGGTTATGGGAGAAAGTCTAAGATGATGAAAATATTGATTTTATTATGTTCAAACTGAAGGGCTATACGAACGAAAGGGAGCATATCTAATGCTCCCTTATTTAATTGCCAGCAATTAATTACATTTTTTCTAATTTGCGTTCAATTTCTTTTATTTTACTTGAGACAACAGATTCCAGGTGTTTTAAATCATCCAATATCTGCACCTTTATCTCTTTTTCTTCTTTTACATGTTCCGTAAGAGAGTCAAGCTCTTTGAGAACATAACGCAGGGTGCTATTAATTTCAGAGACATTTCTGAATCCGTTACTGCCATGCTCAGCGCTTATTTTTTTTCTCTGCCTTGGAAATTTAAACTTAAGACTTTTGGCGAGAAATTGACGCGAGGCCTTACGGAAATATATTTTGAGAATATCATTATCACCTTCTTGGCGAAGCGTATATTTGTCGATATTTTCATAATTGACAACGCCAATGTTTTTTAAGTTTGAGTACATAATAATTCCTTGAGAATGAGTGATGAGCTTATGCAAGACCGATTAAGCGGAACAAGACGTTATTCAATAGCATTAATATAACATTAATATAACATTACAGTTTTAATAGCTCTTCTAAAAGTTTTCAATGCACTAACTCTAAACTATTAGACCTTGCTTACATTCTTTCCATAAAAAATTAACTTCTTGATATATTGTGTGTTTTTTTCTATTGCTTATAAATTCAGATAATATACTGAGCGACGCTTTTTTAACTGATAATAAACAGTTAAAGCGGTCATTCTGAAAACCTTAACTACCACCCTGAAATAAAGGCTTCCAGCCATTGTTCTTCCTCTCATTGTGCAATAAAACCTCTATTGATTCGACTTATTTTAATTTCAGTCATAAACTCTTTTCTGGTAACTTCGCATACCATGAATAAACAAGTTAAAAACTTGAATTCTCACAAAACCTGATGGTAAGAAACACACTCGTTGCTCCGGCACATCCACTAATGAGGTCATTATGCTAACACCCAAAATCCCTGAAATACATAAAACACACCCCATACCGCAGGAAGCCTTCGATTGGTATGACGAATATGCCCATGGATTGATGGACAGACGGACATTCATGAAGAAACTATCCACCCTGGTTGTAGCCGGTGTTTCAATGACCATGCTGACATCAGCATTAATACCGAACTATGCCCTTGCCGAGCAGGTTTCTTTCAATGATCCGGATATAAAAGCCGAATACCTCAGTTTCCCTTCCCCCGAAGGTAATGGAGAAGGACGTGGTTATCTAGCGACACCCGTCGGGTTAACAGAGAAAGCGCCGGTGGTTTTGGTTATCCATGAAAATAGAGGGCTTAACCCCTACATCAAAGATGTGGCGCGCCGCCTGGCCAAAGCTGGCTTCATTGCATTTGCTCCCGATATACTGCATACATTAGGCGGTTATCCGGGCAATGATGAGGAAGGCAAACAGATGCAGAGCTCCATGGATAAGGTAAAAGTAGAAAAAGATTTTATCGCTGCGGCGCTGTTTATAAAATCGCACCCTTCTGGAAATGGAAAGCTAGGGTCTGTCGGTTTCTGCTTTGGCGGTTATATTGTCAATATGCTGGCTGCAACTGTTCCCGATAAGCTGGCTGCATCCGTATCCTTTTACGGTACCCCGGCAGCTAAAGAGTTACGCGCAAACATTAAAGGACCTTTAATGATTCAGCTTGCCGAACTGGACAAAAGAGTCAATGCAACCTGGCCTGAATATGAGCAGGATTTAAAAGCGCATAACATTGATTACGTCATGCACATGTATCCAAAAATGAATCATGGTTTTCACAATGATTCTACAGCCCGCTATGACGCGGAAAATGCCGAGCTTGCCTGGAAACGCAGCATTGATTTTTTTAATAAACACCTTGCCTGAAAGCATTTATTAAGCCAGATAAACAAGCCTAGCTGTTATTTTGTGAGGTGGTATTTCACCTCACAATATAGATTCAGGGTTAACAGCAAATACATTATTTAAAGCCCCCTATTTCAACTCAGAAAAACGCATAAAAACAAGACACTGGCTGAGCTCAAATGGATTTTGAACAACTTCAACTGGTCACAAAATAATGGACGTGATATTACTTGTCAGCTACAGCGCCCCTTAGACAGGAAAATAAAATGGAAGGGACTAACATCACTGAAATTAAACGCCCGGTCAATATCCACCAGCATTACCATGCCCACATCTATTTTGACCAGCAAACATTGACCTTTGCAACTAGCCTGTGCCAGCAAGCGGGTGAATTATTTAATCTTAAGGTTGGTAGAATTCATCAAAAGGCTGTCGGCCCCCACCCTATGTGGAGCTGCCAAATATCATTTAACGATCGGGATTTTGATAAATTCATTCCTTGGCTGGATGCGCAGCGCAATGGACTGACCATTTTCGTGCATGCAAATACCGGGGATAATCTTAGAGACCACACTGAATATGCTTATTGGTTAGGAGAGAGTGTTAAACTTAATCTCGCTATGTTTCGAGCTTAAGCGCACAGCATTAGCGCCCTGCTTACTGGTTAGGAGAGAGTATTAAACTTAATCTCGCTATGTTTCGAGCTTAAGCGCACAGCATATTGCGTATGATCGAACGTTAGGAGAGTTATCATGCAGAAAATTATTTTAATATCTAAAATCACCTGCCCGGAATGCGGCTTTGAAAAACAGGAAAGCATGCCGATCGACGCCTGTCTGTATTATTATCAATGCACGTCATGCCACTCACTTATCAAACCTCTTGCGGGAGACTGCTGTGTTTTTTGCTCCTTTGGCACGCTTAAATGCCCACCGCAACAGGCCGGGGATTGCTGTTTGTAACCGCCAGATTATAAATCTTTCAGACGTTTCATTGTTTTGCCTTTGCAGCTAATATCCCGCGCCTAATTTTGTGAGTCATCTGGCAAAGAATATAAATATTAATATAAAAACAATTAGTTACTAGATAATAGATAATTTCAGGAGAAAATAATGAGTCATCATCGGCGAATCACACTGCTGCTTATTTTCTTCTATTTTTTAACCCTTGCTCTGTCCGCTAATTGGTTATGGCAATTTAGCTACGGACGTCTGGTCGAAGCTAACCAGCAGCAGCTTGAACGTTTCAGTGGTCACCTGGAAAATCAACTTGAACGCTTTGCTTATATCCCACAACTATTATCCCGACAAGGGATATTGATTGATAGCTTAAAAGTCGCCAATAACTCTGCTCAACAAAACATCACCAACCACCATCTGCAGTCGATTAATAACATTATCGGCGCTTCGGACACTTATCTTCTCGATGCTAACGGGAAAACAATTGCGGCCAGTAATTGGTCAAAAAGCACCTCTTTTATTGGCCATAATTTTGCTTTTCGTCCGTACTTTCAACAGGCGATGAATGATCAGCGCGGACACTATTTTGCACTCGGCTTAACTTCCGGTCAACGCGGTTATTACTTTTCTTATCCGGTAAAATACGCGGCTGAAATTTTAGGTGTAGTGGTCATAAAAATGGATCTTTCTTCAATAGAAAAAGCCTGGTCCGGCAAAGAGCAGCATTTTATAGTGACTGATAAAAATCATATTATCTTTATTTCCAGTGAAACCGCTTGGTTATTCCACAGTATGGCGCCGCTTTCAGAGACGCTAAAAAATGAAATTTTAAATAGTCGCCGCTATCTCTCCAATGAAATCAAATCATTATCCTTTACGGGTTCCTTGGATAAAAGTCCTGCACTACTGCGTTTAAATGCTGACGCGCAAGCGGGAAAACGTTATTTATCTCTCAGCCAAACTCTAAAAAATGTAGATTGGCAAGTCCGAGTACTGACACCGACAACTTCCCTGCTGATTAATATCACCATGCTTATTGTGTTTGTTTCATTGTTCTACCTACTGCTTTATCTCGTTCATATTCTGATAGGTCAAAAACAAAGCAGATACAAGGAGCAAGTGTTATTACAGGCCAAGGCTAAACAGCAACTGGAATTTCAGGTGATGCACCGCACCTCCGCATTACACGCGGAAATAGATGAAAGGCGCAAAGCTGAACGGGCACTGCGGGATACTCAGAAAGAGTTGATCCAGTCGGCCAAATTAGCCGTGTTAGGGCAACTTTCCGCGAGCATCAGTCACGAATTAAATAACCCCCTGGCAGCCATTCGCAGTTATGCTGAAAATGCCGTAACATTTCTTGATCTTGGGAAAAAAGACAAAGTCTCCAACAACTTAACACGCATCACCTATCTCACCGACCGAATGGCAAAAATCAGTTCTCAGCTTAAAGCATTTGCTCGAAAATCCGACGGGGAGCTTTCAATGATCTCCTTACAGCCGGTATTATTGGCATCCTACGAATTGGTCAAACCACAACTTAAGGCAAGCCAGGTTTTATTAGAGATGGACCTGCCCGACAAACCGGTTCAGGTCAAAGCTGAGCCGATCCAGCTCGAACAAATTGTGGTTAATCTGCTTTCCAATGCCATTCAGGCAATGGAAGAGTGTCAGGAAAAACACATTACAATAACCTTGACGGTTGACGATCAGCAGGCGCGGGTTGAAGTGCTCGATATTGGTACCGGTATTAAACAAAGCGATTTAACGCTATTATTCGAACCCTTCTTTACCACTAAAGAATCCGGTCTTGGTTTAGGGTTGTCAATTTCCCAGCAGATCATAAAAAACATGCACGGTGAAATTTGGGCTGAAAACAGGCGGGATCAGGGTGCCAAATTTTGTATCAGCCTGCCATTACAGCATTAAGGAGCAGTTATGAGTCCGGTTTTTTTTATTGATGATGAATATGATTTACGCAGCGCAAGTGAACAAACCTTTGAATTAGCAGAGATTGAAACGCGCTTTTTTAGCGACGCTGAGTCGGCGTTACTCGCCATGAAAACCACCCTTCCGGTGGTTGTGATAACTGATATCCGTTTGCCGGGTTTATCGGGTCAACAATTATTAACTACGCTGCACCAATGGGATCCTGACTTGCCGGTTATTCTTATCACCGGACATGGTGATATTTCAATGGCGGTGCAGGCGATTCGCTCCGGTGCTTATGATTTTATCGAAAAACCATTTTCATCGGACAGGTTAATTGAAACTACCCGTAAAGCCATTGAAAAACGCCAGCTTACCCTGGAGAACCGTGCGCTAAAGAAAGCACTGCAGAGTAAAGATACGCTCGGCCCGCGCATTATCGGCAATACTCCCTGTATTATTTTACTCAGGCAGATGATAAGTCGCGTTGCCGACAGTCAGGCAGATATTTTATTATTTGGCGAAACCGGTACAGGTAAAGAATTAGTCGCGCGCTCCCTGCATGAACAGAGTCAACGCAACGCAAAAAACTTTGTCGCGGTCAATTGCGGCGCAATACCGGAAAACCTCATTGAAAGTGAACTTTACGGCCATGAAAAAGGCGCATTTACCGGTGCCGATAGCCAGCGCATCGGAAAGTTTGAATATGCGCAGGGAGGGACGCTGTTTCTCGATGAAATAGAGTCGATGCCGATGCAGGCGCAAATACGTTTGTTAAGAGTACTGCAGGAACGCAGTTTGGAACGCATTGGCTCAAACAAGGCCATTAAGCTGGATATCCGCATTATTGCCGCCACCAAAATAGATTTAAAAACGGCCCCTGATTTCAGACAAGATTTGTATTACCGGTTAAATGTAGTCACCCTTGATCTGCCGGCTTTAAAACAGCGCAAAGAGGATATTCCGACACTCTTTCATCACTTTTTATTAGTCGCGGCGGCGCGCTACGGTAAAGCTGCTCCCGCTCTTCCCGCAAATGCACTGCAGGCATTGTTAGCACACGACTGGCCGGGAAATGTGCGCGAGCTTAGAAATGCCGCCGAACGTTTTATTTTGCTTGGATCATTAACCGGATTAAATAACGATAATGACGTTGTCGATAGCGGACTGAGTTTATCAGCTCAGGTAGAAGCATTTGAAAAAGCGTTAATAGAGCAAGCGTTAAGTGTCACCGGCGGTAGCATTAAAGAAACCATGGCCACACTTAATTTGGCGCGAAAAACCCTTTACGATAAAATGCAGAAACACGATCTGGAAAAACAAAATTATAAAGAACCGGAACGGCCTTAACTGGCACTAGGCGGTCATTTTACTCCGCTTATAATCGAGTATCATTTACCCGATTATGCTTGAGTTAATTTTCAAGACAGGGGTAATTCAGGGTAATAACAACAGACTTCGACGCCGGCTTTTTTAGCCTGCTCGAATAATTGCGCATATTTCGAATCAATGTGCGCCGCTGCCTGTACCGATTTAATACCACTATGCAGTACAGCAAAGAGTAATACACTGCGAAAACCCTGCTCTTTCATTTCGATTAACTCGCGCAGGTGTTTTTGACCGCGCGTGGTGACTGCATCGGGGAAAAAACCTTTGCCTTCAAGCGTCGGCTGTTCAAGCAAAGTACAACTTTTCACCTCAACATAACAATCGGCTTTATTTTCATCGCTCAAAAGAAAATCGATGCGGCTATTTTCAGCGCCATACTTCACTTCAGCTTTAATGGTGCTATAACCCGACAACGCTTCAATTTCGCCCTTATGCAGCGCCTCACTAACCAACTGATTAGCCCTTGCCGTATTCACGCATATCCAGTGTTCATCTTTGCTAAAAGTGAGCTCCCAGGTGTATTTATATTTACGTTTGAGATTAGTTGAGGTGCTGTACCAAACCTCATCGCCCGGTTCTGCACAGCCGGTCATCGCACCGGTATTGGGGCAGTAAATAGTCAAAACTTCTCCATTATGTAACTCAATATCAGCCAGAAAACGCTTATAACGTTTGATCAGTGTCGCTTTTTGTAAATTGTTAAACATATTTTAAACTTGCCCTATTGATTGAATTTTAAGTCGCCAAGCTCCGGCAAATGAACTAATGAAATGAGTCACGGTTAAGCAGGATAAATTAACCATCAAGTTTAAGAAACTAAAAAACCGATAAATAGCTGTATTTATCGGTTTTTTATAACAAATCAAAAATGGATGCTGTTATTTGGTAATAATTTCAGGTCCCATCATCAGTGTGGGTAACCAGGTTGAAACCCAGGGTACGTAGGTGACTATCATCAAGAACAGGAACATCACGCCGACCAGCGGTAACGAGGCTTTGACGACTCTCATCATGGACATCTGCGCGACACCTGCGGTGACAAACAGATTCAGCCCCACGGGCGGGGTTATCATGCCTATTTCCATATTCACTACCATCATAATACCGAGGTGAATAGGATCAATTCCCAATGACGTGGCGATTGGAAAGACCAGCGGCGCAACGATAATAAGCAGGCCGGAGGGCTCCATAAATTGGCCTCCGATTAATAGAATGACGTTAACCGCAATGAGGAAAGTGATCGGCCCGAGACCGGCATCGAGCATTGTTGCGGTGATCATTTGCGGAATCTGCTCTTCCGTTAAAACGTGTTTTAAAATCAGGGCATTGGCAATGATAAACATCAGCATAATAGTGAGTTTACCCGCTTCGTAGAGGGTTTTACGGGTATCTTCGTGACACAGTGCATGTGATGCTTTACGCCAGTAGGGTTGAGCGCGTTTCTCCGCAGGCTCTTTAGCGGATAAAGGTCCCATGTCTTTATAGATAAAATTAGAGATAAAAAAGGCATAAACTGCTGCCACGGCAGCGGCCTCGGTCGGCGTAAAGATACCGCCATAAATCCCGCCAAGAATAATCACAATCAGCAGCAATCCCCAACCCGCATCTTTGGCCGAATCAAAAACCTCTTTCCAGCCGACAAAAGGTTGCGCCGGAATATTCTTAACCCGCGCATAAATATAGATAGCAACCATCAGCATCAAGCCGGCCAGTAAACCCGGTATTACGCCACCTAGAAACATTCTGCCGACTGAAACATCGGTCGCCGCCGCATAGACAACCATCACGATGGAAGGCGGAATAAGAATCCCCAGGGTGCCGGCATTACAGATAACACCCGCCGCAAAATCTTTGCTGTAACCATTTTTGACCATGCCGGCAATCACGATGCCGCCAATCGCCACGACAGTTGCCGGAGACGATCCGGACAGTGCCGCAAACATCATGCAGGCAACCACCGAGGCCATTGCCAGACCACCGCGAAGTGATCCCACTATGGCGATGGCAAAACGGATAATCCGCTTAGCGACGCCACCCGTGGCCATAAAACTGGACGCTAATATAAAGAAAGGAATAGCTAATAAAGTATAATGTCCGGCAAAAGCGTTAAACAGTGTTTGCGCGACCGATGCAAGCGACGCATCAGAATGTATTAATAAAAAGATAATGCTCGACAGACCCAGAGACACCGCAATAGGCACACCGACCGTCATAAACACAATAACCATTAGAAAAAGGTATAACATAGCCATAATTATTCTCCCTTCTTCGAATGATGTAACGAATCTAAATCTTCTTCGGCTTCATGACTTGCAATCATCTTATCTATTTTATTGGTGGCAACCAGCCAGGCAATCTGCAGAAATCGATAGGTCATCATTGCCATACCCAGCGGCAGCGCAAAATAGGGAATAAAACGCGGTAACTTTTCATATTGCTCTCCTTCATTGAACCAGATAGCCAAAAATTGTAAGAAGTCCGGCATCGGAATGTCCTGGGTTTCATACCAGGCTTGGTCCGTTATAAAGGGAAGCCAGTAGTCCCAAGAACCAATGAATAATAAAATTGAAAACGCCAGGCATGAACAGACGGCGATTAATGCAAAGACTTTTTTAAGCCCTGCAGGCGCAAGATTAATGACCACATCAACGCCGATATGAAAATGTTTTTTCACCAGGTAAGAGGCACCGACCAGCACCATCCAGGCAAACATAAACACGGTCAGCTCCAATGCCCATAAAATATTATCGTTTAATACATATCGGAAAACGACGTTGGCAAAGGTTAATAAAGTCATCAAACCTAAAAAGAGCGCAATTAAGGTCTCTTCCAGATAGTCAGTTATTTCCCCTAATCGAGTAAAAAATCCACTTTTCATTTGCCACGCTCCGAACTTATTAGTTAGTAGGTATTAGGTGTTAGGTGTTAGAAAGTACTGCTTAACTCGCCCACTCCATTTGCAAATACGGACCTGCGTATAGGCAAATGGATGGGTGATAGTGTTATTTATTTGACGCTATTGCAGCATCAAGCAGATCGCTACCGATATCTTTTTCGAATTTTTTCCACACCGGTTTAAGTGCAACAACCCAGGCTTGACGTTGCTCCGCGGTTAAAGTGCGTACCACGCCGCCCGCATCAATGATTTTTTGTTTGTTTTCTTCATTAACTCTCATGGATTCACCATTTCTGGTTTGAGTCACTTCAGAAAGTATGGTGCTTAACTGAGCACTGACTTCTGTTGGTAAAGATTTCCACCATTTATCAGAGGTCACCACTAGGTAATCGAGAATACCGTGATTGGTTTCAGTGACGCCGTCTTGTACTTCGAAGAATTTTTTACCGTAGGTATTTGACCAAGTATTTTCCTGACCATCGATAACTTTTGTTTGCAGACCGCCATAAACTTCACTAAAAGACATTTTTTGAGGGTTAGCGCCAAGTTGTTCAAATTGAGCAACAAGCACATCGGAAGCTTGTACTCGGAACTTAAGGCCCTCGGCATCACTCGGCAGTAGCAGCGGTTTACTCGCTGACATCTGTTTCATGCCATTGTGCCAAAATGCCAATCCTTTTATGCCTCGGCGGACCATCGAATCTTTTAAAGCGTCACCGGACGCGGAATTTTGAAAGCGGTCTACGGCGGCCACATCATCAAATAAAAACGGCAGATCAAAGAGACGGAATTTTTTAGTTATTTTTTCAAACTTGGATAAAGAAGGAGCAGCAAGCTGCAGGTCACCGTTCAAAAGTGCTTCCAGCGCCTGGTCATCATTATAAAGGGTGGTATTAGGAAAAACTTCCATACAGGCTTTGCCATCCATCTCTTTATTCACTCGGTCGGCTAATAAAGAGGCGGCGATCCCCTTCGGGTGGCTGGTCGCATTGGTTACATGGCTGAATTTGATCACTATTTCACCAGGCTCGCAACTTGCTGTTGCATTAAAGCTTGCAAGTACGGCAACGGTGCCAAGGGAAAGGGTCATTAATTTATTTAACATGTTGTACTCCTGTACGGCAGTTTTAGTTGTTTTATCTGTCGCCTTGTCTATTAATTACACAAGGCGTCGGTTGAACTACATTTTACATTTTACATTTTATATGTAGCAACTAACGTGCCAATGTTAATTTAATGTTACAGGAGGCGTACAACCAAACAACCTGCTTACAAGTCATTAACTTTAAATCTGTTTGCGGGGAGTAAAATTGGGTGGGAATCCACCCAGTTAAGATCATCTTATGGGTGGACTAATGCCAATTTATTTTTAATCGGGGAATTAAATCTGGAATGGGGGTTTAAAAGGGTTATCTACTGTGAACAGTTTCTTCGCCTGAGTTGTTAAGATAAAAAACGGGGTTGTTTTCATTCGCAGTCGCCAGCTATTTGCCTATGATCATTTATTTTGCGCAATGATCATAGGCACTGCAAATCAGAGATTAAGTTTTTTTTGTATTGTCCTTGTGACTAATGGTATTTTTTATCAAGGTTTTTATTTTTTGATAATTATTCGGATTTTTATCACTATTAAGGTTTTGATCGGTTAAAGATTCCTGCTCTCGCGGTTTTTGTAACGCCAGCTTCAGTTTTTCAGGAAGTTGTTTAGCAAGCTCTTGAGCTGCTACGGGCAACAAACTAATCAATTGGATGCTACTGCTCGGTATTGACTCTAATCCTGTATAAATGAACACTTTTTTATTTTGTATGTACACCAGTGGCAGTGCAGAATCACCATAACAGCTGCGGAAATCGGTAAAATTGAAATTATCGGTCAGATTGGTACTTTTAATCACAGCACCCTGGGATATCAAACTTGCCAATTTAGCGTAGGAAACGGTTTCACTAAATAAACATAACCTTTGTTGATATGTTTCTGACAATTGGTGCCTGGGTTTCTTTTCATCGCCATTATGTAACCCATATACTTTTTCTTTACCCAATAAATCCTGATAATGGAAAGTCACCAGGGGATTAAGCTGAGTGTAGGGAGATAATACTAATAAGCGCCCTATTCCGGTCATATCTAGAAAATTAAGCGCGTGTCCCGAGGCCGGGTTACCGTAATAGACAGGAATATTCTCCATTCGGGCGAGTCTGATATTATCCCAGTTATTATCAGCGAGCAGCACTCTGACATTATTTGATATTAAAACCGTGGCTAATTCTCTCGAAAAACGGGAGGCGCCAAAAATAAGCAATCCCTGTGATTTTCCCTTGGTGACGCGTAAAAATTTTGCCCAGGGCGCAGCAGTCAAACTTTGAATGACAACGGTGCCGATAATAATGAGAAACACCAAAGGGACAATTAACTCGGATCCTTCGACACCGAGTTTTTCCAGTTTGATGGCAAACAAGGATGATACCGCTGCAGCGACAATGCCGCGCGGCGCCATCCAACTTAAAAACCATTTATCCTGCTTAGTTAATGATGTACCTATTCCGCAGCACCAGACACTTAAGGGACGGGCAATAAACATCACCACCAATAAAAGGGCAATGCCCTGCCAGCCTAAACTCAGTAGCGCCTGAGAATCTACACGTGCGGCGAGTAGAATGAATAAGACAGAAATTACTAATACCGTTAATGTTTCTTTGAATTCCAGAATATCGGAAACGCCAACACCGCGCATATTTGCCAGTAAAATGCCCATTACAGTGACGGTCAGTAAGCCAGACTCTTCCTGAAGCAGATTAGCACTGACAAACACACCCAGCATAATGGTTATAACAGCGGCATTTTTTAAATAATGAGGCAACAAATTGTTTCTTAAAAGGTGTCCCACATAATAACCACTGCTCAGACCCAAACCCAGGCCAATGACTAAGGTTGTGCCCAAGGCTGACAGTATATGCACCGTCGGATCAGAGGAGAATGAAATATATTCAAAAACCAAAACAGCAAGCAGTGCGCCAATGGGATCAATGATAATGCCCTCCCAACGTAAAATGCTGGCTAATTCCGTTTTCGGTTTAATACTGCGTAACATAGGGACTATCACGGTCGGGCCGGTGACCACCACCAATGCGCCAAACAGAATCGCCATCGACCATTCAAATTCGAGAAGAAAATGTGTTGCGCTGGCAATACATCCCCAGGTGATAACGGTACCGATCGACACCAGGTTCGTCACCATTCGACCGTGATTTTTAATCTCTTTAAAATTAAGCGTTAAAGCCCCTTCAAAAAGAATAATAGCCACTCCTAAAGAAATAATAGGGAAGAGCAGTTCGCCAAATATTTGATCGGGGTTGAGAATCCCTAATCCCGGTCCAATGAGCAAACCGCAGATCAGCAGAGGCAGTATGGCTGGTAATCGGGTTTTCCAACCAATCCACTGACAAAGTAGAGATAAAACGCCCACCAAGCCGAGCATCGCTGTAATTTTGTCAACCATAAATTTCCCCTAACATCCTTTAAATATAAAAAGGTAACTTCCTAAGTTGACACGCAACTACATTATTTAGCTTGTTTTCTGAGCACTCACTATATCTCTAAAAAAAACAAAAAACACTAAAGTTAAACATCGATCACATTTTACCAACAAGATAACAATGCTTTTTAACCTTTATCTAAGGTCGTAAAATAGCACTGCAGAGCCCAGCAAAACACGTCTAATTTATTGATAATTAATTGATGATTGATAAGTTATAGAGGATGTAAAAAGAGATAGCAAGCGCAGATTACTTAAGATATAAATAAAAATATAAATTAATTATTAATATCATGCCGCAGTGAAAAAATCGAATAATAATGGAATACTCGCCGGCAGGTGAAGGTTGAATGGTTATAAAGCAGCAACTCCTGATAACCCTCGACATTGTAATATTCGGTTAAAAAATGCTATCTAAATGATTCCATTTTGCCAAATTAAAATCGTTAAAGCTTACTCTAATTCCATTAATGGTCAAAATTTAGCGTCTGTTTAATAATCACTATACGAGTGACCATTGGTGTAAAAATCCGACTTTTATAGGCACAAATATTATGTTCAATAATTGATACTGTATGATCAGATTTTAATATATACAGAAAATCCGAAGCATAAAAATGAGGGGTATCTTTTAATGTATCTGCAGAGGTTGGCTATTAAAAAATGATGCAGTCAGGGTCTATCGTATTGGTTTATGGTGAGTCTAATATACAATTTTTTCTGGCTGCTTTTTCTAAATTTTAATGTATTAAGTCAATTTAATCATGCAGATATAGCTTTATGAAGTACCATTCATACTTACAAAGTCAACACACTGCTTGGATCATAATTCCTATGGTTAAAATTTATAACCAACGATCACTCCAGTTTGTATAAACCGGTTATAGTCATAACCGTCGCGATCCAGAAAAAAAGAGTCCACGCTTATATTTGCATATATATGTTTATATTGATAACGAAGCCCTAAGCCAGCAAATACAGAACTTTCGTCAAATTCATCATCTGAAACTGATACAAATCCAAGCTTGCCATAAGGTTTAAAAAAAACGTTTTCACTAAAAAAAGCATAACCAATATCCGTACCAACTTTAATTGTTGAGCCTCCAATATCATGATCACTAATTAGATTTTCAAAACTATTATTAACCGTTTCATATGAAGTCTCGAGCCCAATAACACGGTTAAAATCATAACCTAATTCTATTTTTATGCCCTGGCCATCAGAATCAGCCGTCATCCCGCCATCAGATTTAACTTTTAGTGATGTTTGTGAATATCCAAGCCCAATTCGAGCTCCGGCAAAATCATTTTCAGAGAAAGCCGCTGTCGTTGCAGCAATAGAAGTCATAGGCGCTAAAGCAATCAGTAACGACATTCCAAGTATTACTTTTTTCATTAAAAATCCCTTTTGTATAATGTCAAAAAATTGTTTAAACAATACATTACGACTTTGAAAAACACAATGAATGTGCATCAAAAACGAAGTAAATATTTAAATATCAAGGAAATAAAAAAGTGCCGTTATAGATATACTTATCATCAAGCAAGGCCAGATTAAGTCAGCATAAACGTTATGATCGAGTTGGGTGTGCTTGTATAATTAGCATGTCGAGATAGCAAAAGGCTGGGCAAAAAGCTGTACAACTAAACTTTGTTTACAGCAGGAGAAGGTTGAGTGGCTATAAATCAGCAGCGCCTGATAACAGCCGACCTTAGTAATATTTTGTTAAAAAATGCTAGATAAATGATTCCATTTTTTTTGCCAAATCAAAATCTTTAAAGCTTATTCCCGCGACATCATGAGTGGTTAACTGAATAACAACTTTATTATAGATATTAAACCATTCGGGATGATGATTTTTCTTTTCAGCATAAAGTGCACTTTGGGTCATAAACGCAAATGCCTGCATAAAGTTTTTAAACTTAAAGGTTTTACTTAATTTTTGATCCTCAATTTTCCAAGCCACGTCTAAATCACGATTGAGTTTTTCAAGCTCAATCAACAACTCACTAGCGCTCAATTTTTCAACAATCATTTACCTTCTCCTTTGCAAAACTCGGTTAATAATTTCAGGGCTGCGACCATTAACCTGCGACACAACCATTTATAATCGCTTAAAAGATTATAGGACCAATTGAATAACAATGATTAACAGTAAAATAAAACTAACCCCCTGCCAGAACATAACCGGATCACGCTCTATTAACGGCCGGCTGGTACGAGATATAAAAGCTTTATTGGGATGGTGTAGATCATGTACAAATTCTGACAACTCTGCGTAACGTTTTAGCGGTTCAACGTTTAATGCTTTACGGAGTGTGTCATCAATCCAAATTGGAAATTCGATATCATCATTAATTAAACTTTTATAAACTAAACGACGCTGCGCAGAAAGGCTTCTAACCTGTGCTATTTCAGCATGATATGGAAAACGCCCCGATAACATTTGGTAGGTAACAACGGCTAATGCGTATATATCCGAACGCGGACTGCCAACTTCTCCTAAAAAATATTCCGGCGCTGAGTAGCGCATAGTGCCACGCACCGCTTGTTCATTTTTGATGTCAGTTACACCGGCAATAAAGGTTGATCCAAAATCAATAATTTTAACAATGTTGTTGCTATCAATCATAATATTATTGGGTCGTAAGTCTTGATGGACCATCTCTTGTCGGTGAAATGCCTGCAATCCTTTTGCCGTTTGTTCGACAATAGCTCTAACTTGGTTAATGGTCGGTTTCGGGTTATCAATCATCCATTGATTTAGTGTAATACCGTCAATATATTCGCTCACCAAATATAAAAAATGGCGCTTGCGTGGTGGCTCTAACGCTTTAGCGACATGGGCATTATTAAGGCGTTTAGCTATCCACTCTTCCAGCATAAAGTTTTCAAGGTATTGCCTATTATTACGTAATTCCGTTGAAGGCGTTTTAATCACCACGGTTTGCCGGCTTTCACTGTCCAGCGCTAAAAAAACATGGCTACGGCTGCTGATATATATTTCACGCAGTATTTCATAACCATCAAATTGCATTCTCGGCATTAATCTAGGAGGGAGAGGTAGCAGAGTAAGATGCTGCTGTACTTCACTTAGTTGATAGTTTGGTAGATTTTCAATACGCACAATTTGAATACTGAGGTTGTCATCACTTCCTGCGGAAATTGCTTGTGTGATGATCTGTTGAGCCGCAATATCTAAGGTTTCTGAGTCAGCAATACAGCCTAATATCTGCTTGTGACTAATAAATTCATACACACCGTCGGTCGCAATAAGAAATACATCATTTTTTTCAATGGGTTCACTGTGGTAGTCAATCTCTAATATTGGATCAATGCCTAAGGCGCGCGTTAAATAATTTACCTCCGAGGAAACAACCCGGCGGTGATCTTTAGTTAATTGCTCTAATTGATTACCTAAAACTCGGAAAATGCGGGTATCACCGGAATGAAATAAATGGGCAGTATTAGATTTTAAAACTAATGCGCTAAAAGTAGCCACATAGCCTTTATCTCTTTCAAAACGGTAGGGGCTGTTGCGGGTTTGCGCATACAACCAATAATTAATCGACTTAATTACTTTTTGGGCTGAGGTTTTAACTGCCCAGGCATCAGAAGTGCAATAATAATCTTCGAGAAAACTGGCAACGGCCGTAGTGCTGGCTATTTGGCTCACTCTACTTGAGCTAATACCATCTGCCATTGCTAAAACAATGCCCTTGGTGCTTAATAATGGCTCCTGAGGAATTAAATGACCAATAGCGTCCTGGTTAATTTCTTTCACACCTTTGTCAGTGGCTTGCCCAATACTAACGCTTAACGCTTGGCTCATTATTCACATCCTATCGATGGGGCATTTTTTTGTGAGTCTGATGGTAAATATTTTGATCCTCTTTGTGTGGATAATTTCACCACCAATATTTATAAAAAACGCCAAAGTATTATCACTTTGGCGTTTTAAAGGTGTTAATTAAAGGTTTCAATTAAACAAGTTTACGTTCTGGGGATGTTTTAACATGAGTGTAATACAAGGGTAAACCAACAAGTAATAAACCACCTGCCAAGTTACCAAGAACAGTAGGTACTTCGTTCCATAACAGGTAATCAGTCACGGTAAAGTCGCCGCCCATAATCATAGAAAACGGGAATAAAAACATATTTACAATTGAATGCTCAAATCCCATGAAGAAGAACAACATAACGGGCATCCACATTGCAGCCATTTTAGCCCCCGCTGAGGTTGAAATCATTGCACCGACCACACCCATTGAAACCATCCAGTTACACAACATACCGCGAATAAAGATAGTTACCCAACCACCGATACCATGTGCTTGATAACCCAAGGTTCTTGATTCACCAATACTGCTCACTTTAGTAGCGATAGCACCACCGTCGGTTGAATAACCGTAGGTTAAAATAAAAGACATTAAAAAAGCAGTTGTTAATGCGCCGGCAAAGTTACCGATAAAGACTAAACCCCAATTGCGCATCACACCACCAAAGGTAACCCCCGGGCGTTTATCAAATAACGCCAGTGGCGCAAGCGTAAACACACCGGTTAGTAAGTCAAACTTCATTAAATACAACATAATAAAACCAACGGGGAAAAGACAGGCTCCTAATATTGGGCTGCCTGTTTTTGTTGCCACCGTTATTGCAAAAATGGCGGCTAAACCTAAAATAGCGCCCGCCATAAATCCGCGAATAAGGGTGTCTTTAGTAGACATGTATATTTTTTGCTCTCCAGAATCAACCATTTTGGTAACAAATTCACTTGGTTCAATATAAGACATTTAAGTTCTCACTTTTTAATATTAAATTATTTAATAATGTGTATTTCAATAACACAGGCAACAGCTGACTTTTACTTGTTTACAAAATTGTTAAATACCAATCTGTTAAAAAGGCGATTAACAGTAAAAACTTACCAGGCTTTATAGGGTAAAAACTTACCATTCAGGGTTAAAATAACGCGGTCACCTTTGGGGTTTTCTTCCTTCGCAACGTCCATGGAAAAATCGATAGCACTCATAATACCGTCACCGAATTTTTCTTGAATCACTTCTTTTAGAGTATCGCCGTAGACACCAACCACTTCGTATAATCGATAAACTAATGGATCTTGCGGTACTGATTTATCCCACTCTTTAGTGGGATATTCCATTAGTACTGATTTGGCTTCTGCCGGTAAGCCTAAAAATTCAACAAGTTTATCGGCTACTTCTAAGGGACAACTGTTCATCCCTAAGCAGGCTGAGGTTGTCCAGACCACTGACATTCCAGCTGCATCTGCAATTGTCTGCCAAGATAACTCATTGTCTTTTTTGCTGGCAAAAATAAGTTCAGTTACGTCTATTTTCTTCATAAAAGCATCCCTAATAATGATTAATAGTGAATATGCATGCAACAAAATCAACATATAGCTAACAATTAATTAACACATCAAGTACTAAGCAAAAATGATGCCATACTTTTAATTTATTTATTATCAACACATTAGGTTTTTTATTTTTTTTGGGGGGATTTAGGTTAGCACCAAGATTGTTAAATTATTTTGTTATCGCACCAAATAAGGGCGGCTATATAAAAACGAATTCGGCTGAAAGGTTTGAAAGTGGCAAAGCTGGAAGGCTAAAGACTAAAAGATCGAAGCTGAGAACTGACGGCTGACGGCTGACGGCTGAATCAACAGACAAAAAAAAGAGGTGATGACTTTTGCCATCCCCCCTTTTCTTAACCCTTTAAATTTTCTAAAAGGTTATTTTATTCAGTCGCGTCTTTCTTAGGCACTGCAACAACCGCAACATTTAACTCAGCAAGTACAGCCGGATTAGCAAAACTTGGTGCATTGGTTAAAGGACAGGCAGCAGAAGCCGTTTTAGGGAAAGCAATGACGTCACGAATAGAGCTTGTGCCGGTCATTAACATCACTAAACGGTCCAAACCAAATGCCAGACCTGCATGCGGCGGTGTACCGTATTTAAGCGCTTCTAATAAGAACCCGAATTTATCTTCAGCTTCTTCATCGCTGATATTTAGAATACGGAAAATAGCCGCCTGCATGTCCTGCTTATGAATACGCACACTACCGCCACCGAGTTCACAACCGTTTAAGACCATATCGTAGGCATTGGAGATAGCGCCAACAGGATTTGCCTCCAACTCTTCAACCGTTAAATTAATCGGCGCGGTAAAGGGATGGTGCAGCGGTGTTAAGTCGCCATTGTCCAGCGGTTCAAACATCGGAAAGTCGATAACCCAAAGCGGTTTCCACTGATCTTTAACCAGTCCCAGATCTTGTGCAACTTTAAGACGTAATGCACCGATAGCTTCGCTGACAATATTCGCTTTATCGGCGCCAAATAAGATGATATCACCGTCTTTAGCACCAGTACGGCTAAGTAATTCCGTGACAATTTCTTCATTTAAGAATTTAGCGACCGGTGATTGTACACCCTGTAAACCTTTAGCCACTTCATTCACTTTCATCCATGCGAGCCCTTTAGCACCGTAGATAGTGACAAATTTACCGTATTCATCAATGTTTTTACGCGACAGTTTTGCACCACCCGGTACACAGATAACGGCAACCCGGCTGTCGGCATCATTTGCAGGACCGGAGAATACGTTAAATTCAACTTCTTTCATTAAATCAGCAACATCATAGAGTTCAAAATCAATACGCAGATCCGGTTTATCGCTACCAAAACGACGCAGTGCTTCTGCGTAGGTCATTTTAGGGAAGCTGCCTAAATCAACACTGAGCATCTCTTTGAAAAGCTTCACTATCATCTCTTCGGTGATCTCCATCACCTGATCCGCATTCATAAAGGAGGTTTCAATATCTATTTGGGTAAATTCAGGCTGGCGGTCGGCACGTAAATCTTCATCACGGAAACATTTAACGATTTGGTAATAACGATCCATACCGGACATCATTAATAACTGTTTAAACAATTGTGGAGATTGCGGCAATGCAAAGAATTTCCCTTTATGGGTTCGGCTTGGCACTAAATAATCACGCGCACCTTCCGGTGTTGCTTTGGTCAAAATCGGCGTTTCAACGTCTAAAAACCCCTGATCATCAAGGAAACGACGCACAAAACTGCTTACTTTGGCGCGGAACTGCATCCGTTTAGCCATTTCCGGGCGACGTAAATCCAGGTAACGGTAACGTAAACGCTGCTCTTCACTGTTCTGTTGGTTGCTGTCAAGCGGTAACGGCTCTGAACGGTTTAATATTTCCAGTTCAAGCCCGAGAATTTCAATCCCCCCGGTGGTCATATCTTTGTTAACTTGACCTTCCGGACGTGCACGAACTAAGCCTTTAATTTGGATACAGAATTCATTACGCACCGTGGCAGCAAGTGCCGTAGCAACAGGCGTATCGGCATCAAAAAACACTTGTACGATGCCGGCACGGTCGCGCATATCTAAAAAGATAACACCGCCTAAATCACGTTGTTTGTTGATCCAACCTACTAACTGAATTTCCTGACCTAAGACGGCTTCAGTCACTTCGCCACAATACATAGTGCGCATTATCGATTCCTGTTTTAAATATCATAAAAAATAATGCAAGCATTATAGAAGAAAACAGTTAATAGCAACACAGCTAAATAAAAAAATGACCATCTGCATTATTTTAAGTAAAATACCGCGCAACATCTCGCCATGCATAACTAACGGGTAAACTAACATGAGTAAAACGGACAATATCTATAGCAAACGGCGCGCACAGATCGACGGATTCAGTTTTGATGAGCAGGTTGTGCAGGTATTCCCGGATATGATCAAACGCTCGGTGCCCGGTTATGAAACAATTATTAACAGCATCGGTATGATCACCGAACGCTGCGCCGTTGAAAACAGTAATCTCTACGATTTAGGCTGCTCGCTTGGCGCGGCAACCCTGTCGATGCGTCGCGGACTGAATAAACAAGGATGCCGAATCATTGCGGTGGACAACTCACAGCAAATGGTTGAACGCTGTGAGCAGTATATTCACGCCTATAAATCCGATACGCCTGTCTCGGTATTATGTGATGATATTTGTAATATTCACATTGAAAATGCCTCCGTGGTGATTCTAAATTTCACCCTGCAGTTTTTAACCCCGGAGAAACGTTTAAGCCTGCTCACTAATATCTATAATGGTTTATTACCCGGCGGGGTTTTAGTGCTGTCGGAAAAATTTGTTTTTGAAGATGCGCTGAACCACCAGCTATTAAACGACCTGCATTTAGATTTTAAACGCAGTCAGGGTTACAGCGAACTTGAGATCAGCCAAAAACGGGCATCATTGGATAACGTGTTAATTGCCGATACCGTTGAACAACATTACTCACGTTTACAAAAAGCCGGATTTAAGCATAACAATCTCTGGTACCAATATTTTAATTTCGGCTCAATCATCAGCATTAAATAACCCTTTAAATGAGGGGTTCACAATCAGCATTAAATAACCCTTTAAATGGGCGTTAACAATCAGCATTAAATAACCCTTTAAATGAGGGTTAACAATCAGCATTAAATAACCCTTTAAATCGGGGGTTAACAATCAGCATTAAATAACCCTTTAAATGAGGGTTAACAATCAGCATTAAATAACCCTTTAAATGAGGGTTAACAATCAGCATTAAATAACCCTTTAAAAAGGGGAAATAAACATAAAATCATTACAGGGTTGTCCATGATCGACTTTACAAACTTTTACAGCTGCATCGCTAAAAACCGTTTAAGCCATTGGCTTCGCACGCTGCCAATGCAGTTACATGAATGGGAAAATACCCATGTGCATGGCCAGTTAGCCAGTTGGATTCGAGTCTTAAATAAGTTTCCGGATATTAAAACAGATCATATCGAGCTTAAGGAGCGGGTCGAGATAGGATCTGCCACTGAATTATCCACGGGTGAAACCAAGAAACTGGAAAATTTATTGCAAAAATTTCATCCCTGGCGCAAAGGCCCCTTTTCTATTCACGGTATTAATATTGATACCGAGTGGCGCAGTGATTGGAAATGGGATCGGCTACTGCCGCATATTAGCCCGCTTAAATACCGTTATGTCTTAGATGTGGGTTGCGGCAGCGGTTATCATATGTGGCGTATGCGCGGTGAAGGTGCTGAATTTGTTGTCGGCATTGATCCCAGTGAGCTGTTTTTATGCCAGTTTGAAGCGGTGCGCCATTTTGCCAATAAAGAGCAAAATGTACATTTATTACCCTTAGGTATTCAAGAACTGCCTAAGTTATGCGCTTTTGATACGGTCTTTTCAATGGGGGTTTTATACCACAGAAAATCACCCATGGATCATATTACCCAGCTGCAGGATCAGTTGGTCGAAGGCGGTGAGCTGGTATTAGAAACTCTGGTTATTGGCGGAGATGAAAATGCGGTTTTAGTGCCCCAGGACAGATATGCAAAAATGCGCAATATCTGGTTTTTACCCAGCGCAGCAGCGTTAAAACTGTGGGTCGAAAAGTGCGGTTTTGAGAATGTGCGCATTGCCGATATTAACGATACCTTAAGCGGCGAGCAACGCAGTACGGCCTGGATGACCAATGAGTCCCTGGAAGATTATTTAGATCCCAATGATCCGAGCAAAACCGTGGAAGGCCACCCCGCTCCCAAACGCGCATTATTGATTGCCAGGAAAGCCGTAAAAGTGCTCAGTTAAAAAGACAAGTAGAATGCTATTTAGCGCATATTTATGATGCGCTCATTTGCTTAATACACTCAATATTTTAAAGGTATCTTGGAATGGATAAACAAACATTTTTAAATCGTTTTTTATTTCATAATAGACAAAACGTTGGTGATCCTCACAGTCATAAAGCTTCCTTAAATTTAAACCGACAAGGGTTAAAAAAAGCCGCCGTTTTGTTACCTTTCATAAAGCGTCAGGATGGCCTAAATTTAATATTTACCGAGCGAGCTTTACATTTACGTCACCACCCGGGGCAAATTAGTTTCCCCGGCGGCAGATATGAAGCAACGGATCACTCTTTACAGCAAACAGCCCTGCGTGAAACAGAAGAAGAGATCGGTATTTTACAGAGTCAGGTAAGTCTCTTTGGTTCATTGCCTGAACTGCCAACCATAAGCGGATTTATCATTAGTCCTTTTCTTGGTTTTGTCGACAATGAGCATACTATCTTGATTGATCCGCAGGAAGTTCGCAGTATTTTTGAAGTGCCTCTCTCCTACCTGTTAGATGCAAATAATTATTATAAGCACTCTTTATTTGCCAACAAAAAGCGTCCTTTCACTTACTGCATTCCCTACCAAAACAGATTAATTTGGGGAGCTACCGCGCAAATGCTTAAAAATCTGCAGGATCATTTGGCACATTAATCAGGTTAAGCTTTAATTAAGCCTAAATGCATCAAATAAGTGTTCAGTCTTGATGGTTAAAATTAACGCAATCTGTATGATGAGTTTTGTTCAAAACATCCGGCTATTCAGCACTTTGGAACCAACTATAACAGTTGAAAATAGTGCTAGACGATTTTTCAAAAGGAGCATACCGCTTGCTGCAACTTATGCCTTGCTAGTGTTAATTTTTCCTGCACAAACTTTAATACATTTGCTATAAAAAAACGTAACTTCTCTAGCAAACTGATAATTAAGCTAAAAAATATTTTCCCAAAGCAGTTGTTGGCGCTGAATTTAAAATTAAAAGGATAAAAATCACAAAAATAACCGCTAAACAGGTATAAAAAGGTTCAGCCAAGTTAAAATTAAACCATATAAAAAATAATGAATGATAACTCAAGGAAGATAGATGGGATTAAATATAAAAATGCGGAGCCTCTTACAAGTAGTTTTGTTAAGTTGCCTCAGCCTCTTCGCAGACAGGGTTGTCGCAGGAGATTTACATGAAGTTAAAGCCGCAGGTGTATTACGGCATATTGGTGTTCCCTATGCCAATTTTATAACAATATCTCCGGTAAACGGAAAATTGAATGAAGCAGGCTTTGATGTTGACATAATACGCGGTTTTGCCGCTTATCTTGGTGTTGAATACCAATTTGTTCAAGGTGAGAGTGACAATGTGTATGGCTTATTAACGGGTCAAAATGCAAAATATATTGATCATAAAATTGTTTTTGGCAAACGACAAAAGATTAAGGGAGATCTAGTCGCAGGCGGTGCTACTATTCTGGATTGGCGTAAAAATATAGTGGATTTTTCCGATGACTATTTCCCTGCTGGTATCTGGTTATTTGCCCGTTCTGATTCTACTATGCAGCCTATTATTCCCAGCGGCTCTATTATTGATGATATAAAAAAGGTAAAAGAGCAACTTAATGGCCGCGAAGTTTTAGGAAAACAATACTCTTCACTGGATCCTGCTCTGTACGATTTAAAATCAGCCGGTGCTCATGTTTTACATACGCGAGCTGATCAAAAACTACATGAGATGGTGCTTTTAATTATTCAAAATAATGCTGAAACAACTTTGGTCGATGTGGTTGATGGTCTTTCAGCCCTTCAGGCCTGGTCTGGCGAAATTAAAGCGATTGGCCCGATTTCAGAAGCACAGAGAATGGCGGCTGTTTTTCCCAAAAGCTCCCCCCACTTGCGTCAGGCCTTTAATACTTATTTAAAAAAAATCCGCGCAGATGGCACCTTCAACAAGATAGTAAAAAAACACTACCCGGAAATATTTAATTTTTATCCCGACTATTTTGAACAAAAACAAACAGCTCAGAAACATGCAAGCTAGCAAGGCCTTTGATTGGCCTGCATAGCAAGTAGGCAAAAATAATTGAGTTATTGTTTATTTGGAAGTCGCTTTTTACGCTTAAAAGCACAGCATAAGCCGCATTTCCAAAAAACTAAGCGACTAATCCTTTAAACACATTAAAAATGAACACTTAACTAATTAGCCACCGGGAGAATATGGTGAAATTTCGAATCCTATTTACTTTAATGTTATTTCTAAGCAGTTTTAGCGCACTGGCCAGTCAATCCACAACCTCTATGGTTGGTACGCCCGTTGCCTGGTTTGCACTGATCATCTTTGTTATCGCTTATATGTTAGTGGCGAGCGAAGAGGTTCTGCAGATGCGGAAATCGAAACCGGTGTTAGTTGCCGCGGGTTTAATTTGGCTGGCGATTGGCTGGCATACTTATGGCACCGCTGATGCTGAAACGGTGCAGCTGACATTTCGTCATAACCTCCTGGAATATTCCGAATTACTGCTGTTTTTATTAGTCGCCATGACCTATATCAACGCCATGGAAGAACGCCGTTTATTTGATGCTCTGCGCAGCTGGATAGTCCATAAACGTTTATCTTACCGCAATTTATTCTGGCTTACGGGTGTATTAGCCTTTTTTATCTCCCCTATTGCCGATAACTTAACCACAGCATTGCTGATGTGTGCGGTGGTTATCAAAGTGGCCCCCGGTAAAAAACAGTTTATTAATCTTGCTTGTATCAATATTGTGGTAGCAGCCAATGCCGGAGGTGCATTCAGTCCCTTTGGTGATATAACCACACTGATGGTTTGGCAAAAAGGGTTAGTAAGATTTGATCAGTTTTTTGTGTTATTTATCCCCTCTCTGGTCAGTTTTATACTGCCGGCATTAATTATGTCATTCTTTATTGGTAAGGGGCCAATCAGTGATACGTCCGAGCGAGTTGAAGTAAAACGCGGAGCCAAACGGATCATCGCACTGTTTTTATTTACTATTTCAACCGCTGTCGCGAGTTTTAGTTTATTTAATCTGCCGCCGGTATTGGGCATGATGATGGGTTTAGGATATTTGCAATTTTTTGGCTATTTTTTACGCCAGACATTAGCCTCAAGTCTTGCCAAAAAAAGAGCCTGCGCGATTGCCATTGGCGACAATGAAAGACTGCATTATCTGGGCCATGTGGTGCCTTTTGATGTCTTTAACCGGGTCGCTCAAGCCGAATGGGATACGCTGTTATTCTTTTATGGCGTGGTGATGTGTGTCGGCGGTCTGGGATATATAGGTTATCTGGAACTGGTATCGACTGTTATGTATACCCAATGGGATCCTACCTATGCCAATGTTGCCGTAGGGTTATTGAGTGCGGTTATCGATAATATCCCGGTTATGTTTGCGGTTTTAACCATGCAGCCGGATATGGTCTTAGGACAATGGTTATTGGTCACACTGACAGCCGGTATCGGCGGCAGTTTGTTATCAATCGGATCCGCTGCGGGTGTTGCACTGATGGGGCATGCGCGCGGCAGTTATACCTTTGTCGGACACTTACGCTGGGCACCGGTTATTTTGCTTGGTTACGTTGCCGGCATTGCCTGCCACCTGTGGTTAAATCAGCATTTATTTTAACTCAATAACTAACACCAAAAGAACTAAAAAGGCGGTCAAATAAATTTACCGCCTTTTAAATAATGAATAACGAATAACGAATAACGAATAACGAATGATGGATAATGAACAGATTAAGCCGAATTTATGCTTTTTTCTTACCCAATTTTTCCAGTGCAAAAACCACCAGCAAACCTGAAATCATTAACAATATACAGGCGAAAAGCTGTGCAGAGTGACCCGTTAGCAGCTCAAAATCAGCCGGTAGCACATTAGCTTGCGTCAGTGGTTTTTCAATGCCGTGTGAGTCGGTATAAACGGATAAAACCTCTTTCCAGGGCCACACCAAATATAAAGATCCGGCAATAAATCCCGCTAACAACGCAATAACCGCTTGACGATAATGATCCAGTAACCAGGTCAAAAGCCTCACAAAACTCAGTAAACCGACAATACAACCACCACCAAATAACGCCAGCGTTGTCACATCCAGGTCTTTAACCGCGCCTAATACGTGGCTATAAACACCCAGCAGTAAAAGAATAAAACTCCCTGAAATACCCGGTAAGATCATTGCGCATATCGCAATCGCACCGGCCATAAAGATATAAGCATTACTTGCAACCACTTCGGCAGGACGCAGCTGCCCAATGGCAACCGCTAACACAATGCCGGTAATCAACAGTATAAAACCTACAACTGTCCAGCCCTGTATTTGCCGTAATACAAAAATACTGGAGGCCAGAATAAGACCAAAGAAAAAAGACCAGACTAATAGTGGGTGGGCGTCTAGCAGATAGGTAACCAGTCGCGCTAAAGAGAGGATACTAACGATAATACCTAACCCCAGGCTAACTAAAAAATTCCCGTTGATATGCAACCATGCAGCTTTAATCCCTTGATTTTTTAATGTTTTAATAAACTGCAGATTAAAGCTGCTGAGACTGTGTAATAACTCAGAATAAATACCCGTAATAAATGCAATGGTCCCCCCGGAAACACCGGGTACAACATCCGCAGCCCCCATTGCCAACCCACGTAAAAAAATACCGAAAAAATGTTTCATTTACAGAACCTTACTTTAAAAAACCACTGACAATAGAATAATTCGAGCATAAAAAACGCTGATACTACAGCACTTTTATCCGGCCCCGTTAATAGTAAATTTTATGCACAGTGATTTCCAGTTAATAACCCACAGTGCATCGCTTCCACACGCAGAGCTGATGATGTTTTTAATCCCTCTGTATTAGCGGATTATGGTACCAAGCGCTTAAAAAAAGGAACCTTAGCTAGTAAGATGGTGCACAATAATGACAGCAACATGACCACCAGGGCAATGATCGGGATAGCTAACCAATTTGAGCCAAACCAGGCGTAATAGCCATTATCTAAATCACGCACCGGAATAAGTAAGAGGGGATGTAACAAATAAATACCCAGGCTGTATTTTGCAATAACCGAAATCAGCATACGCAGTTTACCGCGGATTTTATTCGCATATCTTTGTGCAAGCACAAACAGCATGGCCGCAATTAATACCGTATTTAGAGTTTTATAACCCATATAAAAACTGCTGTATTGTCCGTTTTCAAGCGCTAACTGCCAGGATCCGAAAAAGTTCAGCAGCAGCATAGACACACCGGCAATCAGCCAGTATTTGAGTTCCTTTGAATTATCGCGATTATACAGATACCAGCCAAGAATCAAGTACCCCGTATATAAAACAAGGTTTTGCCGTAAAAAGCTTTCTACTTTTAACCAATTCATTAAAAACAGCAGCAGCAAAATAATAACGATAAGTTTACTCAATTCCGGGCTGATTTTTTTTAATAACGGCGCTAAAAAAGGAATAACAAAATACAAAGGAAGAAAATCATAAAAAAACCACAAATGATACCAAACTGGCTCATTGGCTGAGTTTTCAATCATTTTCATGGTCAGGTCACTTGACCAGCTGCCCGCAACAAAACCGCCAACAAAAGCGTAAATAAAACTCCAGCCGACAAATGGAATAGCGACTTTGGCTAAACGTTTGCTGAGGTAATGTTCACAGTTAAAATGCCTGTCGCTGGAGAGCAATAACGCACCACTGATCATTATAAATACCGGTACCGCCCAACGAGTGGCGCTATTAATGCCCATTGCAGCTAACCAGTCGGAGTCAGGGATTTCCCCATAGAGATAGCGGAAAGGCCCTAAAACATGAATGGCAACCACCGCAAATGAAGCCACGCAGCGCAGCAAATCAAGGTAAAAAATAGCCGGACGTTTTTGCTTCATTATTTACCTTCTTTTATAATAATTTTCTGATGAAATTAAAATGAACAGATTCAGCGGTACAGGCAATCACCGATAAGTGCATCATCTTTAAATATAATCGGCAAGTATCTGCTGCAACTTGTCTTTAGACTCCAGCGAAATAAAACTGCTTTTGATACTGTTACTCACTAACTGTTTTGCCTGTGCTTTGGTCATGGCTAATGAATCGGCTAAGGCGACAAAGTTTTCGGTCATGTAACCACCAAAATAGGCGGGATCATCGGAATTGACCGTCACACAAACGCCAAGTTCCAACATCTCTAAAACAGTATGTTCAGACATATCAGAAAATACCTTCAACTTGGTATTGGATAACGGGCAAATCGTTAGCGGCATTCCAGTGGTGATTAAATGCGCCAGCAGTGCCTGGTCAGAAGTGGCACTCACGCCATGATCAACGCGCGATACCTGTAAATCATTAAGCGCCGTCCAGATATACTCAGCAGGCCCCTCTTCACCCGCATGAGCGACGGTTAATAAGCCCAGTTCCCGTGCTTTGGCAAATACTCGGCTGAATTTTTCCGGCGGATGTCCTTTTTCCGAGCTGTCTAAACCAACTGCCTTGAGTTTATCTAAATAAGGAACGGCCTGTTGTAATGTAATTAAAGCATCGTCCTCGCTAAGATGGCGTAAAAAACACAGTATTAATTCACTGCTGATACCTAATTTACTCTCTCCATCAACTAAGGCACGGTTTATCCCATTGATAACGGTTGAAAAATCAATACCCCGTGCTGTATGAGTTTGCGGATCAAAAAAAGGTTCAACGTGCAGTACATTTTGTTGCTGACATTTGCTTAAATAAGCCCAGGTCAAATCATAAAAATCCTGCTCAAGCAGCAATACCTCTGCGCCTTGATAATAAATATTCAAAAAATCCTGCAAATTATTAAATTGATAGGCTTCCTGCACCTGCTCAAGCGACTTATAGGGAAGATCCACACTATTACGTTTTGCCAGTGCAAACATCAACTGCGGCTCTAAACTGCCCTCTAAATGCAGGTGTAATTCAACTTTCGGTAATTTATTTAACCAATCAAAATTTATCTCTGACATATTTCCCATAACCTTATCTATTTATTTCCAAATCACTCGAAGATACATTTTCACATGATTTGGGTATCCATTATTACAAACCTAACGCTTTAAGTTTTGACTCTTGTTCCTGCTTATTTTTTAATAAATCATCTTCTAATGTGTTTGCCTTGTGCAAAACATCCAATTGAGTCTGCGGGATAATAATTTGTTGCTGTTTTTCCTGCCCGCAGGCCGTGAGTACAACGCTTAAAATGACCAGCAAGAAAATGTTTTTTTTATTCATCCCTTACTTTCCTATTAAAAAGTGATTAATATCATTAGCTAAAATCACAAATGAAACTGTTATTTTATATCTCATGAAAACAGCTACCCTTAAATTTACCCTCAAAAATGATGCGGTTTTATTTGACCAATATATTATAAAAATTCAATTGAAAAGACTAAATTCCACCCTTATAAAGGGCACATAGTGTAAACTCAAGCGCCACTCATTTCACTTACTGTTTTTCTGATTTATAAAGTAACAAATTTACAAATTGGTAAGTTGCAGGGTATAGAACAACCATAAGGTAACCAGATGTTTAACTTTTTCGAAAAAATAGTCCCCGCACTCAATGACGCAGAGCCCAAGCAGCCTCCCAATACACTTCTGGCTTTTTGTCTTTATTATACAAATGGTTATAAAATACCACTGGTATTAATGACGGTTTTAACCGCTTTATTAGCCATTCTTGAGGTGCAGTTATTTGGTTTTATGGGAAAACTCGTTGACTGGTTAATTACTAAAAATCCAGAAACCCTATTAAGCGACGAAAGCGGCACATTACTGTCTATGTCAATTATGGTACTGGTGATTATTCCGTTACTTATTCTCTTTCATTCATTAGTTGTGCATCAGGTTTTACTCGGTAACTATCCGATGTCTATTCGCTGGTTTGCGCATCGTTATCTGCTTAAACAAAGTATCTCATTTTATCAGGATGATTTTGCCGGTCGTATTGCAACTAAAGTGATGCAGACCGCGTTAGCCGTTCGAGAAACGGTAATGAAACTGCTCGATGTAATGGTTTATATCACGGTTTATTTTATTTCTATGGTGGTGATGCTCGCCAGGGCCGATATTCGGCTGGCAATTCCGATGCTTATCTGGTTGGTTATTTATGTCATGCTGCAAACTCATTTTCTGCCGAAGTTAAGAAAAATAGCCACTGAGCAGGCCGATGCGCGATCCACTATGACCGGCCGTATTGTTGACAGTTATACCAATATCTCAACGGTGAAACTCTTTGCCCATACGGATGCCGAGTCCGCCTATGCAAAACAGGGAATGAAAAGCTTTTTAGATACCGTTTACCGGCAGATGCGTTTAGTTACCTGGATTAATGTCAGCGTCCAGGTTTCAAATTATATTTTGGCCTTTGTTATTACAGCGCTGGCCATCGGATTATGGATGCAAAGCGCGATCACTATTGGCGCCATTGCGATCGCAATAAGCTTAGCGCTGCGTTTAAATGGTATGTCGCAATGGATAATGTGGGAAATAAGCTCACTCTTTGAGAATATCGGCACGGTGACCGATGGCATGTCAACGCTGGCAAAACCTAATATTATAGAAGATAAAAAAGAGGCAAAACCCCTGACGGTTGACCATGGTGCAATACATTTTGATAATGTCAGTTTTAATTATGGCGAAGAAAAAGGTATTCTCACGGATCTTAATCTACAAATAAAAGCAGGTGAAAAAATAGGCTTAGTAGGACGTTCCGGCGCAGGAAAATCTACTTTAGTCAACTTACTGCTGCGTTTTTATGATGTTGAAAAAGGCCGGATTACCATTGATGAGCAGAACATTAACGACGTTCAGCAGGAAAGTTTACGTTTTAAAATCGGCATGGTGACGCAGGACACCTCTTTATTGCACCGCTCGATTCGTGAAAATATTCTTTACGGTCGTCCTGACGCCACTGAAGAAGATATGATAAAAGCCACCAAACGCGCACAGGCCCATGAATTTATTTTAAGCTTAACCGATAATACCGGCAACACAGGTTATGATGCGCAAGTCGGTGAACGTGGCGTAAAACTTTCCGGCGGCCAACGCCAACGCATTGCCATCGCTCGCGTATTACTCAAAGATGCGCCCATTCTGGTTTTAGATGAAGCAACCTCTGCGCTGGACTCAGAAGTCGAAGCCGCAATCAATGAAAGTTTGTATAACTTGATGCAGGGCAAAACCGTGATCGCCATTGCTCATCGCCTATCCACTATCGCCGCGATGGACAGGTTAATTGTCTTAGATGAAGGGAAAATAATTGAGCAGGGTACGCACCAGGAGCTGATTCAAGGGCATGGTATTTATGCACAGCTTTGGGCTCATCAAACCGGTGGATTTTTAGGAATGGATTAGCACCTGTTTCTCTATAATGGTTGATTTTGTTGGTCATAAAAGCGTTTTAATCACGCCGCGAAGTATGCGGCTTGATTACCCTAAGTAAACACCTCGCAACGAAGAATAAAGCGCTTTTAGCTTATTGATGTAGCTAACTAACTTATGTAGTTAATTTATGTAGTTAATTTATGTAGTTAAGTGTGCGGCACAAGATCTACCTTCTATCCTCTCCCCCAGCAATCCGTTAACGCCACCGATTTATTGTCAGTCCTTTCTTGCAGATGGAATCTGACTTCCATTTCACTTTTTCTATTGCGGCAAATACAATCATCAAAAATTAAATTTACCAAACGCTATTATTGATTTATTATCCAATTGTTACGAGAAAGTGTGGGTTATGTAACATAAAAAAGTGAAAATAAAAGAAAGTTGCTAAAAAACAAAAAATCTTCTAGAACTTTATAAGCATGGCAAAAAAACATCATAACTATAAAACCATAAAACTATAAAACCATAAAACCATAAAACACTACAAGGATATAACTATGTCTAAAATAAAATACATGCTTCCATTGGCATTACTGGTCTCCGGTGCAGCAACTGCAGCATCTGAACTGACTGAAAACCCCTGGTATGCTGGTGCCCGCTTGGGTGGCGCTCACTATAGTGATTTTGCAAATAATGAATGGAAAGAAAATGAGCAAGATAAAAATGATATTGCGGGCGGTGTTTTTGTAGGTTACAACTACTCATCATGGTTTGCTGTGGAAACGGGTTACACCTACCTGGGTGAAGCTGAGATTGCACATAATAACTCAGTTGAACTGCAAGGTATCGATCTTGTCAGTAAATTCACTTGGCACGCAACCGATGACCTTGCTGTTTTCGCTAAGGCCGGTGGATTTTACTACTTTGCTGATGGCAAAGATGGGGTAAGTACTGCTAACGATGAAGGGCTGATTCCGACTACGGGTGCCGGTGTTGAATACTTTTTCAATAAAAATGTTTCTGCACGCCTTGAGTACCAATACTATCATGATCTGGAACTTAAAGATTCAGGGGTCAATACTAACTGGGATACACATTTTTATGGTGTCAGCCTGGTTTATAGTTGGGGAGCCCCTGAGCCGATAGCAATGGTTGCTGCTGAACCCGTTGTTGTGATGGCAGCAGAACCACAAAAAATGATCAAGATTGAGCCGTTGACCGTTGAACTGCCCTTCGCGTTTAACAGTGATCAGTTAGCGCCGCAATATATCGACCAATTAGCGCCAATTGCACAGCATCTCATTAACTACCCGGAATCAGAGTTAATCGTTGTCGGTCATACTGATAGTCGCGGCCCGGAAGCTTATAATCAAAAATTATCTGAGCAGCGTGCTGCATTAGTTGCTGATTACCTAGCGACTCACTTTGCTATTGATAAAAGCCGTATCAAGGAAAGTGGTCGCGGAGAACTAGAGCCAAAAGCCACTAATGCAACCACAGAAGGGCAAGCGTTAAACCGTCGAGTATCCGTATATACACCCGGCTTAACAATACAAAAATAAATATTCACACTTAACTTATTAAGTTTAATCAAAGCGCAAGCCAGTCGATCTGCTGTAAAACAGATCGACTTTTTTACGCGTTAATAATCACTAGTTGCCTAACTCCCTAATATTTTCATCGGTAATGCCAGAATCTGTTCAGGGGAATCTGCAAAATAGACAATGATAGCAATAAAGGCAGCAACGGTTAACAGATACCAGGCCGTTGAAAAAATTTGCCCGTAACGATCCAGTGGCAGCAGATGACTTTGATGACGACCGCGCCACTCCATCATAATTTCTACACTACCAATTAATAATAAAAATCCTAATAAGGCTAATCCTAAACTGTAACTAACCAATACGCCCAGCGCAGCAGCTGACATGCAGACCACCAACCCGAGCTTGCTATTGATTGAAAAGCTGATGCTTTTTAGAATATGGCCGCCATCCAATGGTAAAATTGGCAGCAGGTTAAAAAGATTTAGAAGGCTGTTAAAAACAGCAAGTCCGGCAAAAAACGTAATATCCGTAGACCAATAAAGCAGCAGAGAAACAATCGACATCAGCAAACCAAAGGTCGGCCCCATAATGGAGATAACCACATCCTGCCAGCGTGTATTAATTTTATCATCGCTAACCGCCAGTCCGCCAAAAAAAGGGATCAGGTAAATGCCCTTGGTTTTCATGGAAAAATACTGCATCGCACGAATATGACCATACTCATGAAATACTAGGCAGCCTAATAATGACAGAGCAAACTGCCAGGAGAAAAACCAGCTATAGGCGGCAAGGCTCGCGCCGGCCAGGATAACTTTAAATAATTTGGCACTTTTAAATAATTTAATGGCTAATGAGAAAAGCCCAACGGAACTAAATTTCTTTTTAATCTGCACTTTTTTTATTGGGACTTGCTGCTCGATATCTTTACTGTTGCGACTGCCCTGATCAACGACACTGCCATCGATCATTAACTGATATTCAATAGCGAAGGGCTGCCAGTTTAAATCAATGGCGAGTTGACATTTTATCGATTGTTGCGCATTTTCACCGCCCGGTTGATCAGACGCGACAGCCTGTGACACTTGATTATACAGTTCAAAATGATGACTCGATTTGGCGTTTTGGTTTTCGGTGGCGCTTAGCTGCGAGACTAAACTATCTCCCCAATACAGCTCTTGCCACCCGGCAAGGGAGCCCTCTAGTCTTAATATTTTTCCAAAATGTTCAAGTTGTAGCAGTTCCACTAGGCGTTTCTCGTTTGTTGAAGATAGTCATATTATGCCTTCATTGAACAACAACACAAGGGCAACCCACAGCAAAAAATGCGCTCTTAAATGCCGATGATCGCTGAAAATAAACAATCAATTCGACAAACAGAATGTTATTATCAGCGCCATTAATTTTGCGATGTATTAACAAACAACAGAAAAATGAATAAAAAAAGCGTGCTATCATCTGCTATTACACTTCTTTATACTTTATTTTTCTCCCCAATAAGGAAGCTCTCCGTGGCGCAGCTCTATTTTTATCATTCGACCATGAATGCCGGTAAATCAACCTCTTTATTACAATCCGCCTATAATTACCGCGAGCGTGGTATGCAATGCTTGGTGATGACGCCAAGCATTGATAATCGTGCCGGTGTTGGGAAAGTAGCGTCGAGACTAGGGATTGAGTGTGACGCGCAGATGTTCTGTGACGATGATAATTTGGCTACCATGATAGAGATAGCACATCGGGCAGAGCAGCAGCATTGTGTGTTAATTGACGAAGCACAATTTCTCACTAAAGAGCAGGTAAAACAGTTAACCTGGATCGTTGATAAGTTATCAATTCCTGTTTTGTGTTACGGCATTAAAACCGACTTTCAAGGTGAATTATTTACCGGTAGCCACTATCTGCTGGCTTGGGCCGATAAACTGGTTGAGTTAAAAACCATCTGCCACTGCGGCCGTAAAGCGAATATGGTATTAAGGCTGGATAAACAGGGTAAGCCTATCTCCGAAGGCGCACAGGTTGAGATTGGCGGTAATGAAAGCTATGAATCAGTCTGCCGAAAACACTTCCGGGTTTTTCTATGGGATTAAATTTCCTCTATTTAACTGCAATATCAGCAGATTTAGCCGGCATTTAGGACAGCTCTGCTGATCTAGCCTTTAATTAAACGACCTAAAAGATTCGCACCTGTTTCATCGCTCATTAAGATCACCTTGTGAGCAAATCCCCCCCTTAGTAGATGCTCGGTAATATAAAAACCCCCCTTCAGTTCACAAAAATCAGTTAAAATTTACCATTAGGGCTTAAATAAAAGCTTAAATAACAGCTTAAATAACAGCGCAAATAATAAACAAGCCGTTTGAAGGATCACGCGCATTAGCAAAACCTAACATCAATTATCCTTAGGATCAGCTCGCATGAAAAAAAACTTTTACCGTATAAGCTGCGTATTGGCTATCATCACAGCGCTGATAATAAGCGGATGCTCAACACAAAATCTTCCCCTGACAAAACCAAAAATAAAAATAAAAATACAAAGCGCGATGGTTAATATAAAACCACAACCAACAGAGCCTATTGAAATCAGTATTACCTCATTGCATGAATTGGATACATTATTTGATAAATATCAGTACAGCAGTGAAGATTGGGAACAAGGTCAAAGAGAATTACCACGTATCACCTTTGAAAAGATGACCGATGACTGGCAAGAAGATTCTCAAAATCTTCCTGTCGAAACTAAAAAATCACTCTTTTTCCGCCTGATGGCACCCTTGATTTTAATGGCCAATGAAAATATTATCCGTGAGCGTGAGATTGTCAAACACGCGGCGTTAAATTCACTCGAACTGAAACAAATCGCCCTTAAATATCGTCTGATAAAAAATAAAAGCAACACAATAACCATCACTATGCGTCAGACCTTATTGAAGAAAGTTGATATTTTACCACCCTCCCTTGCGCTCGCACAGGCAGCCGAAGAAAGTGGCTGGGGTACCTCCCGTTTCGCAAATGAAGGTAATGCTTTTTTTGGGCAGTGGGATTTCAGCGGCGATGGCATGAAACCTAAGCAGCAACGCAAAGCGCTGGGAAATTATGGCGTAGCGCGTTTTGACAGCCCGTTGGCGTCCGTTAAAGGTTATATGCTTAATATCAACACCAATGACGCTTATCATAAATTACACGTTGTACGCGCACAACTACGCGCTAAGCATCAAAAAATAACCGGTCTGGCATTAGTCGATACATTGGGTAAATATTCAGAACGTGGTCAAGACTATATTGATGGTTTACGTGAAATGATCCGTTATAACAACCTGCAATTTGTTGATAACGGCTATTTAGCCGATAATAGATTGGTTCATTTAACCAGCGAAGAATAGTGCCCAGCAGTATAAAAAGAGTCAATTGGGTATTGAATAAGATATGCGCGCTTAGTTAACTGCGCATATCTTATGTTACAGGCATCAGCAGGCGCTTACTTTGTTACCCGCAGGCGCATATCGAGCTCTTATTTAGCCAATACTTTATTCATTCGTTCAAATCCGGCTTCTAAATCAGCAATCAGATCATCTACATTTTCCAGCCCAACATGCAGGCGAATCAGTGGTTTGCTTGTATCCCACTGGGTAGCCGTTCGTATCTTATCAATACCAAATACGCCCAGAATAAGACTCTCAAAACCGCCCCATGAGAAACCCATTTTGAAATAGCGCATATTCTCAACTAAAGCGGTGACCGACTGCAGATCGCCCTCTTTTAAAACAAATGAAAATAAACCGTTACTGCCACTAAAATCGCGTTTGAAAAATTCATGACCAGGGCAACTTGCAAAGGCAGGGTGGCGCAGGTGATCAACTTCAGGACGAGTTGCTAACCAATTGGCAACAGTAAGCGCATTTTTTTCATGTTGCGCCATACGCACACCCAGAGTACGTAATCCCCGGCTGGCTAAATAAACGTCGTCTGGCGAAGTACATTGACCCAGTAAATAACTGTTTTCACGCAGCGTTGGCCAATACTGGCTATTCGCCGTGGCGGTGCCCATCATGACATCAGAATGACCGACTATGTATTTAGTCGCTGCTTGAATGGAGATATCAACGCCCATCTCAAAGGGACGTGAATTGATAGGAGAAGCCCAGGTATTATCTAACATGACTATCATATTATGTTCATGGGCAATACGGCTTAATGTGGGTACATCTTGAATTTCCATGGTGATTGAGCCAGGTGATTCAAGAAACAATACTTTAGTATTAGGTCGAATTAACTCACTGATTCCGGCGCCAATTAACGGATCATAATAAGTTGTTTCGATACCAAACCCGGCCAGCAAACTATCACATAAAGCACGCGTTGGCTCGTAAGCGTTATCGAGCATCAACAAATGATCGCCCGCTTTTAAAAAAGACATCAATACACTGCTGATCGCAGCGGTACCAGAAGGATATAAAGCAGTGCCGACACCGCCTTCGAGTTCGGCAATAGCCGCCTGAAAAGCAAAGTGAGTCGGTCCGCCGCGGCGCCCATAAAACATTTCGCCGTTGGTTTTGTTTTTTGCGGCAAAACGCATCTCATCCATAGTATCAAATAACATCGTCGAAGCCCGAACTACCGGAGGATTAACCACTCCTTTTGTCCATTTTTTATCGCGTCCTAAACATACAATTTGTGTTTCTTTTTCCATCTTGATTTCCATCCGTAAATATCCCAAGTTGTTACTATACTAGCATTTAGCAGTGATAATAAAGTCATCGCTTAGAAGAAAAAATTCCATTTACACGATAACTTAGCTAAGCAGCTTATGATGGCACAATCAGCAGACCAGCAAATTTATTACAACGCCATGGACAATTATCTTATATAATTTGCAGGCTATTTTTTATTAAGGTCTTAACCATGTTATTTCAGTCAACATTTGTGCTCAGCCGTGAACATTTTGAAGAATGTTTTGATCAGTCATTATTAGTAGCGGGGAAACCTGCTCTGAGATATAAATTGATGGTCTTTCTGCTTATAGCAGGCGGTGCAATTATTATCCTTGGCAACCAACAAAAAACAGTGGGTTTGTTTATCATGTCCCTCTCTTTTGTTGAGTATTTCAGTTTCCGTTATCGCCGCGCATGGTGGTTAATGAGACAAATGTGGAGCAAAAATTCTCATAATACCGTGACTTTAACGATCAGCGAACGGGGGGTAAAAACAGAAAGTTTACATCACAACAGTGAACTGCTCTGGGATGAGGTTAAACAGTGGGTCGAAACCCCGAAAGGTATTATGCTGCTGCTCCAAAACGGTGCTAAAAATTACCTCTCAAAAGCCAGCTTAAATGAACAGGCGATTGCATTGATCAAGTTAAAAGTTGCGGAAGCTGTCATAGAGAAGCAGTAATATCATCAAGCACAAGCGCTTCAGGCAGGAACATTAAAATCATTTAATGTTTTTATTTCCAAGACGCCGTATGCGGGCGTCTCGTAGGGATGAGCGCTGAGTAATGCTTGTAAAGCCGCTTTAATATGCTCTGCTGAGCAGACCATTTCAACTTTATATTCAGCAACTTTTGTCATTTCATGTTTTTTGCCAATAAAAGCATTACTGGCAGTAAGAGGGCGAAATTGGCCATCACCCGGAGTTTGCCATGCACAACAATCATAATGCCCGATGCGCCCGCCCCCTGCTTCAAATAAGGCGTTTTTTACGCTTTGCAGATGTGAGACTGGTACGTAAAAAATCAACTGGTACATTTAAATCCCCTTTCGGACAACAACAGTATGAATCACATACAATCAACTTTAGAGTGAAATCTCAATATTTCGGACCTGTACTCTGGTATTAATGGCATGCTTATAACTGCCATCGGCGACCAGCTCGCCAGAGAGATGAATCTTCACACTGCGGATGCTTGCCGTTGCACTGGAAACAACGGATTCAACAAAATTAAGCGACGTTATTTTTATAAACTGGTTATCTGAAAGTGAAGTCCAGTTACCTTTTGAATAACAATTAGTTGCCAGAGGATCAACGGCGTAGCCAAATTGAATTTTATTCTCAGCAGCGACAAATCTAAAGCCCATCCTATTGGTATCAGTAATAGTGGCTGCAGCATTATGATTGTAAGAATAAACAATACAGTTTAATGTCCCGCTATTTTGTGAATCAACGGTTTTAGTTCCGCCACTCCCTACTAAAAAATCACGGCCTCCATATCCGGCTCGCCTGATATCAGTTTCCATAATCGACATAATAGACTGCAAATCAGTGCGTAAACGTGAGTATTTTAAACTTTTTGAACCGGAGGAAACAGCGCTGACATACAGGCCAATAATCATTGCTAACAGTACCGAGCCAAGCAGAAGCGACAACATTAGTTCAACTAATGAAAATCCTTTTTTGTTGGTTAACATTGTTCATATCCTAATTGAGCTTTATCAGGAGAACAGAGCCTTAAACGCATGCTCGACTGGATCACTTTTAATTGATCCCCGTTATTATTACTTAGGGTGACATTACCGGTACTAACGTGGAAACGCATTGGCTTATATGAGGCTTGCTGACTGCTAAAATTTATCGCGGCAAAGAGCTTTTTACCGTCACTTAACTGTTCAACTTTATTGTTACCGTTTAACAAACAGCTATTGATAGCGGTGCAGTCACAGCTATCGGAATCGGTCATTATCATCTTCCAAATATCAGTACTTCCCTGCTGACAAAAATGCACGTAGATCTGTTTGTTATCCTGAATAGCCTGGGTCTTTGCTAAACGCAAAAAGTAATAAAGTTGTTCCGTTTTTTGTATTAACGCGCGCTGCGCAAAGATAGACCCATAATTACTAACGCTAACGGAGACTAGTATCATCATTACCGTCAGAGCAACCAATAACTCAATTAATGTAAAACCACGATGATTGTTATGTTTAATTTCCATATAAAAACCTATCAATAGCATCTTTTTTATCAAAAAAGGGAGGTCATATAATGCGCGGGTAGTTTATTTTTCAAAAGGTTCATTGCAAAAAAACGTTAGCACCAACAAAGCGTAGTGTAAGCCGAGTCGTAATCAAGTACCTATCTTCGTTTATTAGGCATACCCTAGGTTTTATTAATAACCTTCAGGTTATAATTTTGTGACATTAAAAAGTTTTTTAATGTCACAAAATTGTAACAATAAAGCTTTATTGTAAAGGTGTGCAAAATTCTCTAACCGTGATAACGAGGAAAATGATATGCAATACTGTAAAACTGATACTGATATGCCTGCCGATAATACTCTTTTTTTTACGGTCAAGAAAAAGCTTCCAAGAGTAAGGAAATGGCGTGAAATTGAAGCAATTAAAGCACAACAAAAGTTATCAAGAGAGTTGCGAGAGATGGGGTTAGACGTTGACTTTTCATTAAGCGAATGGGCTCAACTTAGGTTATAAATTCATAGCAGAGTCAAAAACCGCATCAAAAGATGCGGTTTTTTAATGCCCTTTTTCAGGTTAAACTTGAAACAAAGATTCGATTGATAAACCCTGTTCAGAGAGTACATCACGTAAAGATTTTAGCGCTTCTACTTGTATCTGCCGAACACGCTCGCGGGTCAGTCCTATCTCTTTACCGACATTTTCAAGTGTTGCAGCCTCATAACCTAACAGGCCAAATCGTCTTGCTAATACTTCGCGTTGTTTGGGATTAAGGTCTTCTAACCACTTAACAATACGCAGTTTTATATCCTGATCTTGCAGTTCATTTTCCGGTGAGGCTTCTTTTCGATCCGGAATAATATCCAACAACTCTTTATCAGAATTATTTCCGATGGGAATATCAACAGAACTAATACGTTCATTAAGTTTTAAAATCTTTGATACTTCTTTGGCGGGTACGCCCAGCACTTCGGCGATCTCTTCAGCCGTTGGCTCATGGGTAAGGGTATGTGCTAATTCGCGGGCGGTTCGTAAATATACATTTAATTTTTTTACTATATGGATAGGCAAACGAATAGTACGGGTTTGATTCATTATCGCACGTTCAATCGTTTGCCGTATCCACCAGGTTGCATAGGTTGAAAAACGGAACCCTTTTTCCGGATCAAATTTTTCAACCGCGCGAATAAGCCCTAGATTACCCTCTTCAACTAAATCTAATAATGACAGTCCCCGATTATTATAACGACGGGAAATTTTCACCACCAGACGTAAATTACTTTCTATCATGCGTTTACGTGATACTTCATCACCGCGTAGCGAACGGCGGGCGTAATAAACCTCTTCTTCTGCCGTTAATAGTGGTGAAAAACCAATTTCACCTAAATAAAGTTGCGTCGCATCCATGCTTTTCAATTCAGTAGCGACGGCTATCTTTGCTGCAATAAAGTCTTCTTCATCAATTGCATCTGCAATTTCACTTTCATCCAGATCAATAGGTAGTATTTTTTTGCTATCTGATTTTAAATCTTTAATCATAACCACATCCTCTTTAAAAAGCTTAACCTACAGTTACAACAAACCGGTTATTTTAAACAAATAGTGACAAAATATCTGCCCATAAAAACGCTATTACATTGATGAAATAATGTTAAGTAACTAAAACTATTAACGTTTAGGTAAATAACGCAAGGGATCGATAGACTTTCCTTGATAACGGATTTCAAAATGCAGTTTCACCCGATCTGCTCCACTATCCCCCATTGTTGCTATTTTTTGGCCTGCTTTTACCTGTTGTTTTTCCCTTACTAACAGCTGTTCATTATGCGCATAAGCACTCAAATAATCATCATTATGTTTTATGATAATTAAATTACCAAAACCTCGAAGACCTGAACCGGCGTAAACAACCTCGCCGGAGGCTGCTGTGTAAATAGGTGTTCCCCGCTGGTTTGAGAGGCTGATCCCTTTCATTCCATTCTGTGAGGAAGCAAAAGTTTCCGTCAATTTCCCCTTTGCCGGCCATCGCCAATGGCTTATTTTGACATTTGATTTTTTAGGCTTGGTTATCTTTACATCGGTTTTTATCGTAGGGGAAGAATATGTGATCGGATTTTTTTGTTCAATAGCTGTTTTACTGTTTTTACTGCAGTTTTGACCTGTGCATGATGTTTTTTTGTTTTTTTGTGAAGAAGAATCTGTTTTTACTGCAGGTTTTCTAGCAGAAACAGTATTCCTATTATAAGCAGTTAAATTTAACCTTTGCCCTGGCATAATAATATAAGGTGCAGATAATTGGTTATATTTAGCCAAATCATTAACATTAAGATTAGCCCGCCACGAAATAGAAAATAAGGTATCACCTTTTTGTACTCGATAGCTTTTCGCGGTTATGCTCGAGGTTTCCTGCTTGATGGATCGATAATGAGCGTTCCCCGTTATCTCGGAAACAGGAGAAGGCCCCTGTGAAGATGCACAACCGCTTAAACCGAAAGTAACTAACAGAAAGGCTAAAATTTTCACAGGTAATTAGTTCTCAGCTGCAAAGCATAAAAGGGCGCTAAAAAAAGTTATCCGCCAATTTTTAAAATCAGCATACTTGCCGGGATTAGACTGCATCTTCTATCCTCCTAATAATGTTACAGCTGTGGCTGAAAAGAAAACCTAAATATAGACTTAAAAATAAACTGAAGAAAACCAGCCGCTAAACACATAACTCAGAGCAGTTAAGCGGTTGATAAAAAGCAAGTTGTAATAACAAAGAGGATCATACCTGCTGGCTAATATTATTAAAAAGAGCCCCCTCCCGTTAGTCAACAGCAAGCATTTTTGTAATACTTAAATTATGTTTTTTTATTTTATCACATAAAAATGCGCGCCATAACGGTTACTTTTCGATCCAGTTTGTCAGATCAGATAACTGCTCAGTCGCGGTTAAATCAATCTTCAGGGGAGTGATTGATACATATCCATTTTCAATAGCATGAAAATCAGTGCCCTCACCTGCCTCCGCAATCTTCCCGGGAGGACCAACCCAAAATATTTCCCGGCCTCTAGGATCAATACTTTTTTCAATCAGTTCCGCTTTGTGGCGTTTACCTAAGCGGGTTATTTTAATGCCTTTAATCTCTTCTAAAGGCAGATCCGGTACATTCACATTAAGCACTTGATCTGCCGATAAAGGCGAGGCTAATAACTTGCCAACCAATTGATTTGCATAAAAGGCAGCACTTTCAAAATGTGTTTTGCCCGCCAGGGAGAGTGCAATAGCCGGCAGCCCTAAAAATCGCCCCTCCATTGCGGCGGCAACGGTCCCCGAATAGAGCACATCATCACCCATATTGGCGCCGTGATTAATCCCAGACACAACTAATTTAGGCGCCGTTATGCAGATTTCATTAAGCGCTAAATGCACACAATCCGTCGGCGTCCCGCTTACCGCTATAAAGCCATTGTCTAAATATTGAAGGCGTAATGGATTTTCTAATGTAAGTGCGTTACTCGCACCACTATGATTTCGTTCAGGCGCAACAACCTTGACATCGGCAAGCTCTTTTAGAGCATCATACAACGCGTTTAAACCCGGTGCATAAACACCATCATCATTACTTATTAATAGGGTCATCAGCTCGCCTTTATCAATTCACGAAGCACACTGGTTGCATAACAACCAGAGGGTAAATAAAACTCAACTCTGACCGTATTTTGATCCAACCAGGTTGATGAGAATTTTTCAGGCACCAATAACAGCGGACGGCGTTCCTGTTTCAAACCATTTTTAGCAAGTCCCGCTTGAATCTCATGATAAGGGGTTAACAGATCACTTTCATATTGTTTAGCATCATCCAATGAAGTCAACTCACCCGCTCCCCACAAAGGGGCAGTCAAACAAACTTCACGGTTTTGTAAGCGCTGTTTAGTCTGCTCATCAAGTTCAGTTAGCGGGAAAAACGAGCGGTTACCCACAAACTGTACACAGTCGCCCAGAAGCGGTTTATCATATAAATCATCTTTGACACGTGCAGAAATCACCTGATTAAACAGGTAACTTCGGGCCGCACTTAAATAAATACTGCGTTTAAAACGGTCTTTAATTTTACGTCCGCGGAACATTGTTAATGCCGCATTAACATTGTGCCCGTCAAAACCAAAACGCTGTGCGCCATAATAATTTGGCACACCCGCCTGCACCTGCAATAATGCTTTTTCCATTGCACTTTTATCACTAATTTCACGGATAACAATAGCAAAGCTATTACCCGCTAATGCCCCTATTTTAATTTTTTTATTATGACGGACAACCTTAAGAATAGTCACACCGGGCGATGCAAAGGTACTAAAATCAGGTGTTATCTTTCCTGGAATATGTAATGAAAACCACTGCTTAGTATCACCCTGACGATCTTTAAGGCCTGCGTAGCTGACATTTTTAGCCGGGATAGCCGCAAACTTGGCCAACTCTCGTGCTAGATAAGCCGTATTTTCGCCAACTTTTTGCACCCATAAACAAACATGCTCCCCCTCACCCGTTAATTCAAACCCGAGGTTCTCTTCAACGTTAAAGTCTTCACATGACTGTTTAAATACTCCAAAACTTTGCGGCGCGCCATACAGATAATTAAAATCTAACTTAAATACTTGTTTTTCTTCTTCAGTCATATATTTTTCTTAATTAATAAAACAACAGCATGCGCAGCAATTCCTTCACTGCGCCCAATCGCACCTAGTTTTTCTGTAGTTGTCGCTTTGACATTTACATTTTGCCTTTCAGTTTCCAGCAGTCGTGAAATCTCTAGGCACATCTGTGCAATAAATGCCGCCATCTTAGGCTGCTCAGCAACAATAGTCAGATCTATATTGCCAATTTGATAACCGCGCGCTTTGGCCTGCAGAAAAACTTCTGTCAATAATTTGCGGCTGTCAATCCCAGCATACTGAGGGTCATTGTCCGGAAAGTGACGGCCGATATCACCTAATGCTAATGCGCCTAACAGCGCGTCACATAGCGCATGTAAAGCAACATCACCGTCGGAATGTGCAATTAATCCCTTGGTATGGGGAATCTTCACTCCGGCTATTGTTATCGGTCCTTGCCCACCAAATTTGTGCACATCAAAACCATGTCCGATACGGATCATAAATTACCCTTTATTATTTGCTTGTTGATGATAATGATGATGATAAATACAACTCAGCGAGTATTAAGTCTTCTTCTCGCGTGACTTTTAAATTGTCACTGCGCCGTTCAACAGTTATCGGACCCTGCCCAGCAAATTTGTGTACATCAAAATCACGTCCGATACGTACCCTTTATTATTTGCTTGTTGATATTGATGTTGATGATGATAAATACAACTCAGCGAGTATTAAGTCTTCTTCTCGCGTGACTTTTAAATTGTCACTGCGCCCTTCAATGATGGCCACCGTTAACCCTGCCATTTCCATTGCCGATGCTTCATCGGTGATCTGTTGTGGAAATTCAGCACTTTCTATCGCATTAATTAATACTTTATTTTCAAACATTTGCGGTGTCAGAGCATGCCAAAGATTTTGTCGACAGACAGTATGGGTGATATGACCAGCGGGGTCACTGCGTTTCATGGTATCGCGTACCCGCGTCCCCAGAATTGCGCCATGTTTTGATTGCACAGCAGCATTGATAAGTTTATCGATATCGGTACTTGTAATGCACGGGCGCGCGGCATCATGCACCAAAACATAGCCCTCGCTCGGCAGTACCTTTAATGCGCATAATACCGAATCAACCCGCTCTTTTCCGCCAATAACCACTTTTACTTTATAATTTTTGGCAACCGGCAGCTGCGCAAACCATAAATCATTCTCTGCAATAGAAACAATCACCTTTTGTATATCAGGGTGGTTCAAAAAAGGCTCTATGCTGTGTTCTATAATTGTTTTACCTGACAGAGGCAGATATTGTTTCGGGATAGTGGCCCCGACACGTTTGCCAATACCGGCGGCGGCAATCACTGCATTTAAGCTTAATCGACTCATTTATTAATCTTCTTTTGGCACAATACGGAAAAAAGTCTCACCCTCTTTCACTAAACCTAACTCATTGCGCGCACGCTCTTCTATTGCGTCCGTACCCTCTTTGAGATCTTTTATTTCAGAAAACATCATCAGATTACGTTGTCTTAATTCGCTCTTATTTTCCAAAATAAGGACAACTTCGTCCTGTAAACGATGTCTGTCCCGTAATCCGTTTTTTCCAAACCAGAGATGATATTGTAACAAAACCAGCAAGCAGAGCATAAAAAACACAAATAAACGCATAAAAGCATAGGTTCCAAAGTAAAGCGGATAAGATTAATAGAAAGTTATTCTCACATATTAAGCGTTAAATTAAAACGCACGCTAACCACTAAAAAAAATCCCCATCAAAAGACAAGGATCTACAGGTTATTATTTTTAATGACTTAATTTAACTGTTAAACCACTTTCCAAAATAGCAGCTTGTTTTCAAGTTGTGGAAAAACCGGGCGAATAAAAACTTTATAACTTGTCAGTATACCCACAATTGTTTTAATCACCACCATCTGCTCAATACCAAGCAGGTAATAGGCATAACCGCCAATTACCGCCGAGCTAAGCATCAAAATTTGAAATAAGCGAATACGTTTCATGCTTAATGCGCTTAATATCACTGCGAAATCAACCCAGGTTAGTAACAATCCTGCGGAAGGATTTTCCAGATAACTATTAACTGCAAAATTGGCAAAATAAGCAATGCCAACCAACATCAGTATTAACAACAGGTTAATAAGTTTTTTAGGCGTATTAGTAAAATCACAAGCATAACGATATAAAGTAACACCACCAACCACTAAGTTGAGCAGTACCTTAGGCATAACACCGATCAAAAACCCCCAAAGGACATCATTAGCAACAGAAAGAAAAGAAGCAATACGCACACCTTTCATGCCATTAAAAACCAATAATAAGATATAAAAAAGAACACTTGTCCAGCCTAATACTTCTACTAATAATTCCATGCTCATTTCCTACTGCAATATCACAGTTACATTATGCTTTAAAGAGGGCGTAGTCTACTCTTTATCCTTTCGCGAATAAATGATCTAGCCACTAAATTCTCCCAAACCCTTTGAGCATCGAGCCATCAGCTCGACAGCTCGTAGCTCGATAGCAGATGGCTTTTCTTCAGGCAAAAAAAAATCCCCACCGAAGTGAGGATTATTATTCAAACTGAGTTAGTTTAAATTAGAAGTTAAAAGTACCTTTAACTTCTTTAAGACCATTGTAAGGTGCTTTAGCGCCTAGAGCTTCTTCAATACGTAGAAGTTGGTTGTATTTAGCAACACGGTCAGAACGGCTTAATGAACCTGTTTTGATTTGACCAGCAGCAGTACCAACAGCAAGATCTGCAATTGTAGAATCTTCTGTTTCACCAGAACGGTGAGAGATAACAGCAGTGAAGCCTGCATCTTTAGCCATTTTGATTGCAGCAAGTGTTTCAGTTAAAGAACCGATTTGGTTGAATTTGATTAAGATAGAGTTAGTAATACCTTCTTTGATACCACGAGCAAGAATCTTAGTGTTTGTAACGAATAAATCGTCACCTACTAGTTGAATTTTATCACCTAGTAGTTCAGTTTGGTGTTTGAAACCATCCCAGTCAGACTCGTCAAGACCATCTTCGATAGAAACGATTGGGTATTGATTAACAAGATCTTCAAGGAAGTAGTTGAACTCTTTAGCAGTAAAAGTTTTACCTTCACCTTTAAGCTCGTAATTACCGGTTTCTTTGTTGTAGAACTCAGATGCAGCACAATCCATTGCTAGAGTGATGTCTTTACCTAGCTCGTAACCTGCATTTGCAACAGCAACTTTGATTGCAGCAAGTGCAGCAGCGTTAGATGGAAGGTTTGGAGCGAAACCACCTTCATCACCAACGGCAGTTGAGTGACCGTCAGCTTTAAGTACTTTAGCAAGGCTGTGGAAAACTTCAGCACCCATGCGTAGACCTTCACGGAATGTAGATGCGCCAACAGGTTGAATCATGAATTCTTGGATGTCTACAGAGTTATCAGCATGTTCACCACCATTGATGATATTCATCATTGGAAGCGGCATAGAGTAAACACCTGGAGTACCGTTAAGTTCAGCAATGTACGCATACAAAGGCATTTTTTTAGATACTGCAGCCGCTTTTGCTGCTGCTAGAGAAACAGCTAGGATACCGTTTGCGCCAAATTTAGCTTTGTTTTCAGTACCATCTAAATCAATCATGATTTGATCAAGTTCAGCTTGAGCAGTAGCATCTTTACCCATTAGCGCTTCAGCGATTGGGCCATTAACAGCAGCAACTGCTTTAAGAACACCTTTACCTAAGTAACGCGCTTTATCACCGTCACGCAGTTCTAGTGCTTCACGAGAACCGGTAGATGCGCCAGATGGTGCAGCAGCCATACCAATTGAACCGTCAGCTAAATGAACTTCAGCTTCAACAGTCGGGTTACCACGTGAATCCATGATTTCACGACCAAGTACTTTTACGATAGTAGACATAATTGTTCCTTTAATTGTATTAAAAAATAAGTTTAAAAACGGGTTATATAATGCCAAATCACTTTAATGCGTCATTTTTTAACAAATAAAAGTGATCTGGTCAACAGAAACTATGAAAATCGGCCTAGTTGATGATCTATCGCAGATTTTATAAAGCCTTTAAATAGAGGGTGCCCATCTCTCGGTGTTGATGTGAACTCAGGGTGGAATTGAGCAGCAACGAACCAGGGATGATTTGGAATCTCAATAATTTCGACTAATTTTTTATCTGCAGATAAACCGGTAACTACCAGTCCCGCTTTCTCTAAGATAGGTAATAAGTTATTATTTACCTCATAGCGGTGACGGTGGCGTTCAAATATTTCTTTAGTGCCGTACATGTCAAAAACTTTAGAGCCTTTTTTAAGGTGGCAAAGCTGTGCACCAACGCGCATAGTCCCCCCTAAATCAGAATTTTCAGTGCGTTGTTCAACTTCACCGGTTTTATCAATCCACTCGGTGATCAAGCCAACAACAGGTTGTTCACAGCCAGGTTCAAATTCTGTTGAATGTGCATTTTTAAGACCGGCGACATTTCGTGCAAACTCAATGATCGCAACCTGCATACCTAAACAGATTCCTAAATAAGGTATTTTGTTTTCACGGGCATATTGAGCCGCGAGAATTTTACCTTCAACACCGCGTTCACCAAAACCGCCCGGGACTAAAATCGCATCAACACCTTCTAAGATAGAGACACCTCTCACTTCAACATCCTGCGAGTCTATGTACTTTATTTTTACCGAAGCAGCGTTTTTCAGGCCGCCATGTTTAAGCGCTTCATTGACAGATTTATAAGCATCCGGCAGTTCAGTATATTTACCGACCATGCCGATAACGACTTCACTTGAGGTATTCGCTTCTTCAGAAACCACTTGTGCCCATTCACTTAAGTCAGCTTCCGGGCAGTCAAGACCGAAACGTTTTACACAAATCTCATCAAGGCCCTGCGCTTTTAACAAAGCAGGAATTTTATAGATAGAATCAACATCGCGTAATAAAATCACGGATTTTTCGGTGACATTACAAAATAACGCGATCTTCACCCGTTCATTAACGGGAATATTAACTTCCGAGCGGCAAACTAAGATGTCCGGCTGAATACCTAAACTGCGCAACTCTTTGACGGAATGCTGCGTTGGTTTAGTTTTAACTTCACCGGCTGTTTTTAGATAAGGTAACAGGGTCAGGTGCATGTAGATAACACTGTCACGGCCGACTTTCAGACCCAGCTGACGAATCGCTTCCAAAAAAGGTTGTGATTCAATATCACCTACCGTACCACCAAGTTCAACAATTGCAATATCATGGTCTTTACCACCGGCAATAATACGTTCTTGAATCTCGTTAGTAATATGCGGAATAACCTGAATGGTTGCGCCAAGGTAGTCACCACGACGTTCTTTAGCCATCACTTCAGAATAAACACGACCCGTCGTAAAGTTATTACGTTTAGTCATTCGAGTGCGAATGTAACGCTCGTAATGCCCTAAATCGAGATCCGTTTCTGCACCGTCGTCGGTTACAAAAACTTCACCGTGTTGTATTGGACTCATGGTGCCAGGGTCTACATTAATATAAGGATCTAGTTTCAGAATGGTGACATCCAGACCACGTGCTTCTAGAATAGCAGCCAGTGAACCTGCTGCGATACCTTTACCGAGTGATGAAACAACACCACCAGTTACGAAAATATATTTTGTAGTCATAGTAACCCTGAGAATTTAAGAATGTAAAAAAGAAACTCATCTTTAACAAAAAAAATACAAACGCACAAAATCACCAGCTTACAAAATAACTGATGTTAATAATATGGAGGTAATCTACTGTAATTTTAAAATGAGAATTTAGAGCATTTAGATGGGAATGCAGTATAGCAAGACCGCGCATTTTCGACAATCTTTTCTATTAATTTCATTTGGGCTGCAAGCTAAAACATACTTTACTTTTTTTGTTTTTCTACATTTAGTCAATTTCCGCTGAAAACTAAAGACTTTGAGGTTCTGCAATTGCCTGCTGAATAAGATAATTAGGGGTCATCGGCTGCTATCAAATAACATTAGAAAAACGGTCTTGGACGCGTAACTGCATTCAAAACCGCCTTTAATATTATCTGAGTTTAAAAAGCGCTGTTAATCAATATCATCGCAGGGTTATTAAACGCACAATATAATTTTGTTTACAGGTAAACACGTACACCAAGTGCGAACTGATTGTCTTTTTCAGTATCGTAAACACCGTCGCCGCCTAAATCAAATTGGTAACCTGCATAACCTCTGACGTTATCAAGAAAATTGTATTCGATATTAAATGCAAGTTGGCTGTAGACGGTAGCGCTGAGTTTACCATCTTCAACGGCTTCATAGTTGCCGCTGAAATTCAGGCTGTTTGCTAAGGCATAAGCTACAATTGCTTCCATTTGCGTTGTTTCTGCAAGCGCGTTATACATATATTCGTTATCCGCGTAAACCGCAGCTACATATAACCCTTTGCCGTAAGCACCATATTTTGCAGACACTGCCTGTGATAGCGCTTTTTGATCGCTGCCAACAGATGAATAGTTAACATCGCCGGTGTTGTATGCATAACCAATGGAGAAGTCCATTATCTGATAGGTTAATGCCGCCTGCAGACGCGTATCGTATTCATCTGTCTTTGTCACTTGAGCGAAATCAGTTAGGTTAACATCAGCATCGACTAACTCGATAGTAGTTACACTATCAGTGTGCTTACCTTGCCAGCCCAGACCAAATTTAAGCTGTCCTGCAGCATCAAAATCCAGTTTGTTGCTGTAACTCACCATTTTTTCTGCACGTGCTGTACCAAGGTTGTAATGGTTGTTGTATAAAAACCCGTTACCGAATGAAACCGTTCTTTCGGCAATGCCGGCAACACTGTAGTATGGAGACCATTGAGTACCCGCTACTGCGCGGCCGTAGACGTCATGAGTAAGCCCGATGTAACCTAAACGTGTGGTAAATGTTTCAGCACCGCCGTCGAGTACATTTACCCACCATTCACTGCGAAGATCCAGCTTAAAACCTTCACCTAAATCACGCGTCGCTTCAACATTTAAACGTGGCGATAATGAATTCAGGGTAGCATCAGCTTCTTCCGGAACATCCAAACCGACGGTGATATGCCCGCCGACAGCGAATGTATTCACGCCATCATTATATAATTCAACCGCTGTTGTTGCATTAGCAAATAAAAGTGCTGGAATCGCGACTGCTAGTAATGTTTTTTTCATAGTTTCCATACCTGTCTTTTTTAGTTAAAGGCGCGGGCAATACAGCATAACGGCGTTATGCTCTGCGCTTAATGTTGAGTAAATCCACTTGATCCTTATTTAGTAATAAGGAGATTTATTTACTCTGTATAATTCACTGTTTTGCCATCCAGCAAACGTTAATAATTTATTGAGAGCTTTTTTAAACACAGCTAAGTTAGCCTGTCATCATCTTGAAAAAACCGACTATCCGCCAGTAATATGTATCATACCTATAAGATACAAATAAACCGTGACACGACTCTCACTGGGCTGTGGGCAAACCGTGATCACAATCTCACTTTGTTAAATTGTATTTAAATTGTATTTATAAATTTCGACCTTTTGTTTTTAAATGGTATTTAAATCAACCCTGAACTTTAAGTTAAAGTTTACACGGATCATAAAAATGACTTCTATGGGGGTATTTTTTATGGCAGGTTTAAAGTGCGTCCACTGAAAACACAATTTAAGAACAAATGCTTATTTTATTGCGCATAGATAAATACAAATCAATACAAAAAACCACAGCAGGAAGTAAAACTGCAACTGATATTCATCCCTATGGATTGATATTTAAAATTATCCGGTCGATAGTCATTACGAATAAGATCTGAATTGTCGATGAAAGCAAAATTCTAAATATGAAGGTCTTCATTATCGTCAATATCATGCTGCCAATCTGCATATAAAAGCGTTGAACATCACCTGCTTTTTTAGCTTTGCTCTCTACTCGGGACACTTCAATAAGCGTGCTAGGGTGAGGTTTATCAGGCACTAAAATAAATTTAATTGAAGGGAGTAAAGGCTAAAGCCGCTTGGGGTGACGGCTCTTAAAATAAAAATACCCATCCGATGGGATGGGTATTAAGTGAACTGAAACAAAGTGATCAATTCGGTGTTATTAAACCGGTATCCACATCAGTGGATGTCGGTTTAATAATTAGATAGTCTGAACTGTTTTTCCTTTTCTCAACATCTTAATCGCGACGGTGAGCGTCATTGACACTGCGACACCGATTACAAAGTATGCCAACCATGCCAGAGGTTCGCTGATAACCGGCAGCATAAATACCGCGCCACCTGCAATGGTACCGATCTGGATTTTAGATGAAAGAATAAGCGCTGCTGCAATACCACCGCCAATCATGTGTGCTGGAATGATACTGATTGGATCTTTAACAGCGTAAGGTATTGCACCTTCTGTGATACCGCAGAAACCTAAGATACCTGTAGATGGACCTGCAAGACGGTCTTCTTCGTCGAACAGTTTAGGGAATACAAAGGTCATGATACCAAGCGACATACCCGGAATACATTTAGCGGCTGTAAAGGCTGCATAGAACTCGGTATTACCGTTAGCACCGGCACCGATACAGAAGAGGTAGGCGGCTTTGTTAACCGGACCGCCCATATCAAGGTTAGACATACAGCCCAGAATGAAACCCAGGATAAGTAAGTTCGAACCGCTCATTGCGTTTAACCAAAAAGACAATGAAGTATTGAGGAATGCAAAGAACTTACCAGGGCCAACAAGCATGAAGAGAATGGTTAGTACGCCGGCAATAAGCGGCGTAATAACAATCAGCTTAACCGCTTCCAGTACTTGCGGTACCTTGATTTGACGGACAAGCATAACAAATAATGCGGCCGCTGCACCTGCAACAAGACCACCGATGAAGCCACCACTTTCAATGGTTAGATGACCGAAAGTACCACCCACGGCAACAAATCCACCGACGAAGCCGGGTGCTAAACCTGGTTTACCGACCATACCGTAAGCAGTAAATGCGGCAAGCACACAAATCA
>NZ_JBLIED010000014.1:0-91084 GCF_047632955.1 Psychromonas sp.
TCTAGTTTTTCCAAACGAAGAGTTTGTTCAACAGCTACACGGTGTTGCTTGCCACCACTCTGGATAACAGCGTACATGTTTCTTACTCCGTTCAGGCATCTCGTGCTACTTTATTCGAAATATAGCATCAAGAGCACACTTATATTAATCTCAATGGTGGCGGATTCTACGGCAAATATTCATTGTTAGCAATGTTATTGGCTAAAAATATTTCAATTTAATTACGCCTTAAATTTACCCGCTAAAATAAAATAAGCATCAATATTAGCGGAAAGCAGATTTTGTTAATAAAGCGCTTGATTTTATTCGCCGTAATCTCAACAAACTGGCAAATGCCCTCCTAAATGCCCTCCTAATGAGCAGCGAATCAATTATTTTTGGCAACCCTTGTAACGGAAAAAACCCTCTAATTTATAATTTATAGAGCGTAATAGTGATAGTGATAACTCTATGCGGAATACTTTTTTGTTTAAGCAGTTGAGATATCGCTGATAAACGGCAATAATAGTCACTCTTTTTAAGCACTAAAATGCGGAACGTCAATACCATGGATATAAAAACAATTCAGCAGATATCACTAACTGAAATGCAGCAGGTTAATGAGCTGATCACCGCGCAATTAAGTTCAGATGTCGCTTTAATTAACCAGCTTAGTTTTTATATCATCAATAGTGGTGGAAAACGCATTCGTCCGTTAATTACCATCTTAGCCGCCAAAGCGCTGGGTATCCATGATCTAAACAGCACTAAACTTGCCACTATTATTGAATTTATCCACACCGCAACCCTACTGCACGATGATGTGGTCGATGAATCGGACATGCGCCGCGGCAAAGAAACAGCAAATGCACTTTTTGGTAACGCGGCGAGCGTACTGGTCGGCGACTTTTTATATACCCGCTCTTTTCAGATGATGACCGAGTTGCGTGATTTCAAAGTATTGGATATTTTATCTTCGGCAACTAATATCATTGCTGAAGGTGAAGTTTTACAGTTGATGAATTGTAATGATCCCGATACTACTGAAAAAAATTATATGGATGTTATCTACTTTAAAACCGCCAAGCTATTTGAAGCAGCAACCCAAATTGTCGCCGTATTAGGAGAGCAGTCTGCGGAAATTGAAATGGCTTTACTCAATTATGGAAAATACCTTGGCACGGCATTCCAGTTAACCGACGATGTTATGGACTATAACTCCGATGCGAGCGAGATGGGTAAAAATACCGGTGATGACCTGGCAGAAGGTAAACCGACCTTACCACTTTTATATGCTATTCAGCACGGCAACAAGCAGCAAGTAGCGCTTATCAGAGAGGCAATCGAAAAAGGCAATGGTATGCAGCACTTTGATGAGATCATGCAGGCGTTGCATGATACTAAAGCATTAGAGCACACCAAACAGCGCGCACTTGAAGAAGCGGAGAAAGCAATTAAAGCCCTTAGTGTTATTCCCGACAATGAATACAAACAAGCATTAATAAGCCTGGCCTACCTTGCCGCAGATAGAACCTCTTAAATATTAAAAAAGCCCTAAGCTACAAACAGCTAAAGGCTTTTATCTTATACCCCGTAAACCCTTGAATTAATGATTTTCAATCAACAACACTCGACACTCATAAGGTTTTAGTGCGACTGACCGCGTCGCTTGCACGGATAATATTTCCGGGTAATTGCCAATAATATAATGGGCGTTGTGAAGTTCCAGATTCATTGGCAACACATATGCAAAGGGCTTGTCGTAATAATTGTTGATACAAATAAGCGTCTGCTTGTCGCTGCGACGCTGATAACAAAACAGCTGCCTATGCTCAGGGGCTAAATCCGTATAATCCCCGGCTGTTATCACCTCGACTTCTTTACGCAGCGCAATTAAACGCTGGTAATAATAAAAAACTGAATTTTGATCTTTAAGCGCCTGCTCGACATTAATCTGCTTGTAATTTTTTGCCACTTCCAGCCAGGGAACGCCTTTTGTAAAACCTGCATGCGGATCACCATTCCATTGAATAGGCGTGCGTGAATTGTCGCGTGATTTCTGAGCAAGAATAGCGAGCACCTGCTGTTCACTTTTCCCCTGTTGATTGAGCATAATGTCATACATATTGGTACTTTCAAGATCGCGGTATTGTTCAACCGAGGTATAACCCGGGTTGGTCATTGCAATCTCTTCACCCTGGTAAACATAAGGCGTTCCCTGCATCATATGCAGTGAGGTTGCCAACATTTTTGCGGATTCAACTCGATACTGCTGATCATTACCCAACCGGCTAACGATCCGCGGCTGATCATGATTACACCAAAATAGTGCCGACCACCCTTTGCCGAACATGCCCTGCTGCCAATGATTAAAAATAGTTTTCAGCTCAATAAAATCAAAGGGTGCCTGCGTCCATTTCTGACCCTTTACATAATCGACTTTTAAATGGTGAAAATTAAACACCATAGATAACTCTTTTCCGTCAAGTGCAGAATATTGCTGACACTGCTGCAGCGAGGTGGAAGACATCTCACCTACCGTGACAGCGCCGTATTTATTAAATACCGCAGCACTTAACTCACGCAGGTATTGATGTACGCGCGGCCCATCGGTATAAAAACGACGCCCGTCACCCTGATAGTCGTTCTGATAATCCTGCTCTTTAGAGACTAAGTTAATAACATCAAGACGAAAACCATCAACCCCTTTTTCGGCCCAAAAGCTGATTATATTTTTGACTTCATCGCGTACTCAGGAATTTCAATAAATTTTACAGAGAGACGAGACTGCCGATAGATCAAAAAAGCCCTTATTACTTTACAAGCATAAGGGCTTTTTATTAAGATCTGAGCATTTACTTAGTTAAACGGGTTAATCCGAATAATAGTTTCATGACGATCCGGACCCGTAGAGATAAGATCCATTGGTATGCCGGTGATCTCTTCCAGACGCTTGATATAAGCCTGTGCATTTGCAGGCAGTGCATCAAATGAAGTCACGCCAAATGAACTTTCTGTCCAGCCGGGCATTGTTTCATAAATCGGTACAGCTTGCTCGTAACCATCTGCACACATTGGTGGAACGTCTACCAGTTTATCGCCGGGCATTTTGTAAGCCGTACAGATTTTAATCTCTTGCAAACCATCTAAAACATCCAGTTTAGTTAAGCAGAAACCGGTAATACTGTTTAATTGTACGGCACGTTTAATAGCAACGGCATCAAACCAGCCGGTACGACGTAAACGACCCGTGGTTGCGCCAAACTCGTGTCCGACAGTACCAAGATGCTTACCGGCCGGATCAAGTTTCTCAAGACCATCATACAATTCAGTCGGGAAAGGACCCGATCCAACACGCGTAGTATAAGCTTTGACAATGCCTAATACATAATCGAGATGAGCAGGACCAAAGCCACTGCCCGTCGCAACACCACCAGCGGTTGTATTTGAAGAGGTAACATAAGGATAGGTACCGTGATCAATATCAAGCAGAGTACCCTGAGCGCCTTCAAACAGGATGTTTTCACCACGTAAACGGGCTTTATCAAGCTCATCCGTTACATCGATAACCAGACTGATAAGCAGATCGGCAACTTCTGTTACCTGTTTCAGCACTTCATCAAAGTTAACCGCTTCTACTTTGTAGTAATTAACTAATTGAAAATTGTGGTAATCAATGACTTCTTTGAGTTTGACCGCAAAGGTTTCCATATTAAAGAGATCATCAACACGTAATCCGCGACGGGCAACTTTATCTTCATATGCAGGACCAATACCGCGTCCTGTTGTACCAATGGCTTTATTACCACGGGCAAGCTCTCGAGCAACATCAAGAGCAATATGATAGGGAAGAATTAAAGGACATCCTTCACTTATATGCAGACGTTCTCTTGCAGGAATCCCGCGATCTTCAAGCATTTTCAGCTCGGTCAATAGGGCTTCGGGTGATAAAACCACGCCGTTTCCGATAACACATTTTACGTTATCGCGCAGGATGCCTGATGGGATAAGATGAAGAACTGTTTTCTCACCATCAATCACAAGTGTGTGACCGGCATTGTGTCCACCTTGATAGCGAACAACCCATTGTGCTTTGTCAGTTAGCAGGTCGACGACCTTGCCTTTACCTTCGTCACCCCATTGAGTGCCAAGTACTACTACATTATTTCCCATCAGAATTACATATCTCTAGCGAATTAAACGCAGATTTTAGCAAACATTAAACCTGCATTTCAAGCACGATATACAGATCTTTACGAACTAATCCATATACGGCTTTATTTAGGACAAAAAAAAGGGCGGAAAACCGCCCTTTTAACATAAAAATAATTAAAACTAATCTTTATTATTCATATACTTAAAGAAGTCAGAGTCAGGGCTTAATACCATCACATCATCTTTACCGGTAAAACTTTTTTGATACGCCTGCATACTGCGTAAAAAAGCGAAAAACTCAGCATCTTTTGAATAAGAGTCGCCATATATTTGTGAAGACTCGGCATCACCTGCACCGCGAACCTGCAAAGATTCTTTATTCGCTTGGGAGAGCATAATAGAGACTTCCCGGTCAATATTAGCGCGAATCACTTCTGATTGCTCCTGACCTTTAGAGCGATGCTCTTTTGCCACGGCTAATCGTTCAGCACGCATCCGTTTGTAAACACTATTGCTGACTTCTTCAGGTAAATTGATTCTTTTGATACGAACATCAACCACCTTAATACCTAATTCACTTGAGCGAGCCATACGTTTCAGTGCTGTTTCCATCACTTGACCACGTTTACCCGAGACAATATCCGTAATAGTATGCGAGCCTATCTCACTGCGTAATCCATTGTTAATTTTACGTTTCAGTAAGGATTCAGCCTGCATTTTATTGCCGCCTGTTGCCAAAAAGTAAACCGCTAAATCATCAATTTGCCATTTCACATAAGAGTCGATGATTAAATCTTTTTTCTCCGAAGTAACAAAGCGATCTGCTTTATCATCCAAGGTTTGGATACGGGTATCCATGCTGCGTACAGAATCAATAAAAGGAATTTTAAAGTGTAAGCCAGGCGGATAAGCAACCGGTACCCCGGCTGAATCACGTTTAACTTTACTAAATTGCATTACGATCCCGTGCTGCCCTTCCATAATGACAAAAGCGCTGCTGAAAAGCATTGCAATAATTAGCACTGGAAGTATTAATAATTTATTCATTAGTAGTCTCTCCCAGAGCTTCTGTTACTGCTACGGGTGAGCGGAGTAGTTCCGCCCGCTCGTTCATCTTGATCTGCTTTTTCATCGGCACGTGAACGTGTTTCGATTTCTGAAACGCCATTAGCGCCCCCTGCTTCAGTGGTGCTTGTCCCCATCAGCTTATCGAGCGGAAGAAAAGTCAAATTACCCCCGGCGTTATTATCGATGAGCACTTTAGAGGTGCTGTTCAATACCATTTCCATCGCCTCGAGATACAGACGTTGACGCGTCACATCAGGATTGGCTTGATATTCAGGTAATAATTGATTAAAACGGGCTACTTCACCCTGCGCTTTTAAAATCAGACCTTCTTTATAGGCTAACGCTTGCTGTTCAATACGTTTCACCTGACCACGAGCAATAGGTGCTTTTTCACGTTCATAAGCTTCAGCTTCACGTATAAAACGCTGCTCATCTTCCTGTGCGGCAATGGCATCATCAAAGGCATCTTTAACTTCTTCAGGTGGACGAGTTTGCTGTAAGTTAACATCCACAATGTCGATACCCAGATCGTATGATCCGATAATATCGTCGATCATTACCCATGTTTCTTGCCGTACCACTTCCCGGCCTGTTGTTAACACATCATCCATAGTCGAATGACCAACAATAAAACGCAGAGAACTGTCTAATGCCTGCAATAAACTGTTATCGGCATCAGTAACACTAAACAGGTATTTTTCCGGCTCAATGATACGGTACTGCACTTCCATGCCAACCTTAACAATATTTTCATCTTCAGTTAACATGAAACCCGTTGTCGGCATAGTACGAAATGCTTCAACGTTAATCGGAATAATTTGATCAACAAACTTCGGATTCCAATGCAAACCGGCATCAACTTGAGAATGGTAAGCACCAAAACGTAATACAACACCACGATCAGATTCTTTAATCGTATACCAACCACTAGCAAACCAAACAATAGCAATTAATGCACACACAGCAATAAGGGCAATATTACCGCCACCCTTGTTACCACTATCGCCTGAAGAGGGCTTTTTACCAAACAAACCACCGAGTAATTTTGATAATTTCTGGAGAACAACATCAAGATCAGGCGGTCCCTGATCTTTGTTCTTATCATTGTTTTTCCACGGGTCTTTATCTTTCCCCGGTTCGTTCCAAGCCATATATAGCTCCCGATTTAATAATACAAAAAAGTGTTAAGCAATGTACCAATGTTCACCCTAATAATAAAGAAAACATGACATAATATGCGACGAGTTGATTAAAAAAAGCTATTTAGCGTTAACCACATACTCCTCTATGGAGGCACCTTGCTGTTTTATCAAGCGCAGCCACTCAATAGTATTTAAACGAATATCCAATATACAATCGCCATTATCAGCATAAGACTCATCTTCAATACAGTCCAACTGGTAAAATAAGGCCCGTAATTTTCCTTCGTCGGCCGGTATGGCAAGTTGCAGCGAACGAATCTGTCCAGATAATATAGTCGTTAATGACTTAAATAACAGCTCCACACCTTCACCGGTTTGTGCAGATAACCACACCTTAGCGGGTTTTCCCAAATCATCAAAATCAACATGCGGCTCAATACCATCAACGGCATCAATTTTATTCATGATCATCAGCTGCGGTACTTCAGCTGCACCGATCTCATCTAAGACGGTTTGCACCGCAATAATATTATCCTGGTAACAGGGATCGGCACAATCGACAATATGTAATAATAATGTCGCGTCACGGGTTTCCTGCAGCGTGGCTTTAAAGGCGGCGACCAGATCATGGGGTAAGTGACGAATAAAACCGACGGTATCGGCCAAAATACAACTGCCAACATCAACAACATCAACTTTACGCAGCATTGGATCAAGTGTTGCAAAGAGTTGATCCGCGGCATAAACCCCGGCATCGGTAAGGTAATTAAAGAGCGTAGATTTACCCGCGTTAGTATATCCAACCAATGCAACAGTCGGCACTTCATTACGTTGACGGGCCCGTCGTCCCTGCTCACGCTGTTTTTCCACTTTTGCCAGGCGCGCTCTGATGGTACTGATACGAGCGCGCAGTAAACGTCTATCTGTTTCTAATTGAGTTTCACCCGGACCGCGTAATCCAATCCCTCCTTTTTGCCGTTCCAAATGCGTCCAGCCACGAATAAGTCGCGTAGAAAGGTGACGCAATTGCGCTAATTCCACCTGCAGTTTACCCTCATAAGTGCGTGCTCGTTGGGCAAAGATGTCTAAAATCAACGCGGTTCTGTCTAATACCAAGCATTCACATAAGGCTTCTAAATTACGTTGCTGAGCAGGGGTTAATGCATGATTAAAAATAACCACATTAGCCCCTAGTGTTTTCACAGTATCAGCAATTTCCTGTGCTTTACCCGTGCCGACAAAGTAACGAGCATGCGGGGCTTTGCGGGGACCGGTAACAGTCTCAAGCGTATCTACACCGGCAGAACTCACTAATAGTTTAAGTTCATCAAGGTCTTCTTTTTTATTCTCATCGGAAAAAATGATATGAACTAAAACTGCCCGTTCTCCGGCTTCGTAACGATCAAACAAATAAATCTCCAATATTGAAGGAAAGTAGTGATTATCATCCTAACATAAGCCACTTAAGGATAGGATGATAATGTTATAAAAAAAGGCCTGCGTAAAGCAAGCCAAAATTGATCGAAAAACGCTTTTTACGCTTAATCATTTTCCGTATGTTGAATTGGAGGCATAGCGCGAGCAGGCACAACGGTTGAAATAGCGTGTTTGTAAACCATTTGACTGACGGTGTTTTTTAACAGGATCACAAACTGATCAAAAGACTCAATTTGTCCCTGTAACTTTATGCCATTTACTAAATAGATTGCCACTGGGATCTGTTCTTTACGCAGCGCATTTAAAAATGGGTCTTGAAGTGACTGTCCTTTGGCCATGGGCTTTCCCTATTATTGTTATTAGATAGTGATTCATGCCTGCTTAGTATAAACAATGGTTAAATAAAAACTGATTTGATTACTCAAAATTTTGATCCATAACACTTTCTTGCAGCGGCAAATGCTAAAAACAGGTACCTGATTTAGAGTGGCTTTTGAAATTTCAGTGAATATTTTATCTGCAATCATAAAATAAGACGTTAACAGTACTTTCAGTCGCAGCCACAGCGCTTTGGTTACGGTTTATAACTACTTATAAAACCACCTTTATTCACTCAAAATTATCAGTATCCCAGTTTCAAGCCAGGTTACATTTTACCAGTCGCGTAGCCCCAGTGTTTTTAATAAAAGGTATTGCCGCACGGCAAATTACTTGGTTACGAGTTATAAAACGGCTTTTATCCGTTTAAAATTATCTTCATGACCCGTTTCAAGCCAGGTTACATTTTGCCAGCCGCGTAACCCCAGTGTTTTTAATAAACAGTATTGCCGCACGGCTAATTACTTGGTTACGGCTTATAAGACGGCTTTTATCCGTTTAAAATTATCTTCATGACCCGTTTCAAGCCAGGTCACGTTTTGCCAGCCGCGTAACCAGGTCATTTGCCGTTTGGCGAGTTGCCGGGTTGCAACAACACCACGAAAACGCATTTCCTCATAATCCATTGTGCCCTGTAAATATGCCCACATTTGCCGGTAACCAACGCAGCGCATTGAGGGTAAATCTAAATGCAAATCACCACGTTGATAAAGTTCGCGCACCTCTTGCTCAAACCCGGATGCCAGCATCAGATCAAAACGTTGCTCGATACGCTTATGTAATGCGCTTTTTTCAAGGGGGGCGATGGCGAACTGTTTAATGTTATAGGGAATAGGATCACTTTTGACTTGCGTCAGTTCAGTTAAGCTTTTTCCTGATATGCGGTAAACTTCAAGTGCTCGGGCTAAACGTTGCGGATCATTAACATGGATACGTGCAGCTGAAACGGGATCTATCTCATGCAGCTGCTCATGTAATACTTGCCAGCCTTTTTCCTGCGCTTCTTTTTCTATCTGCGCACGAATTTCCGGGTTAGCACTGGGCAGCGGGGACAATCCGTCTACGAGGGCTTTGTAATACAACATAGTCCCGCCCACCAGCAAGGGAGTGTGACCGCGATTGGTGATCTCCTGCATTAACCTTAATGCGTCTTCACGAAAGTCACCGGCCGAATAGGACTCAAGCGGGTCGATAATATCCACCAAAGCATGCGCCACTCGTTGCAGCTCTTTATTACTTGGTTTGGCCGTTCCGATATCCATGCTTTTATAAATTAACGCGGAATCAACACTGATAATTTCACAGTCACATTGCAGCGCTAATTTTATGGCTAAGTCAGTTTTTCCAGAAGCGGTCGGCCCCATTAAAAAAAGGACGGTGGGATAGTTATTCATTTGAAAAACCTTGTACTAATAATGAAAAATCGGGCACTTTAAATAATTGCTCCTGACACTCTTTAAGATTATCGGAAAATGACGCCAGTAATAAATCAAAAAGCGCTTTAGCACTTTGCTCAGTCCAGTTAATATTTTCTGTTTGCTGCTGTTTTAATGTTTTCACCAAAAAGGCACAAAACAGATTGACCTGTTGCGCATTCATGTTGTTATCTGTTTGACTTAAATAGCTTAATAATTCGGGAATAATTTTCGCAATCGGCGCCTGCCTGAGTAACGCGGGCACTTTACTGATAATAAGCTTACCGCTCTGACTTTTAAAAACAAAACCTAAGCGCATAAATAACTCGCTAAAGTCTTCGCTGGTTTTTAATAAAAGTGCATCAAGCGCTACACGCACAGGTAATAACAAAGGTTGTGCTATCACTTCACCGTCGGACCAGGCGGCAAATAACTGCGTCTGTTTAATCATCACATCAGCTTTTTCCAGAGACAGCACCAAAAAAGGCGAGTCACTATTGAGCAACTGCTGCTTAGCATCCAGCTTAATTAATAAATATTGGCCGTTGATCAAACACACTATTCCCGCAAAAGTCGCCTGCGAGAGAGTCGCTGATGTTCGCTCGTCTGCCGATAGGGGTAGATGAGCCGCGGCGACAAAATCGCAATAGGCAGCCACTTTAGCTTGATCCAATGGAGGATTGCTTGCACGTTTGGTATAACTTGAATAGGGAACGGCTGCTTGCTCATTCGCCCGTCCAACACTTTTATTCTGCGCCTCTAAATCATACTGGATCTCGGGTTTAGGATCTTCGCGGTTTGCCGGTAAATAAGCATGCTCACTGGGTTTTGGTTGAGCTTCTGATGCCAGTTGGGAGGCTTCATTGTGGGTAGCGGTTAATGTGCTGACGATAAAGTCATGTACCCAACGCGCCTGATGAAAACGTACTTCGTGTTTTGAGGGGTGAACATTCACATCCACCTGATCCGGGTTACATTCAATATAAATAACGTAAGCGGGAAATTTCCCCTGAGGTAAAGAGTAGGCATAAACCTGCCTGATCGCATGATTAATTAATTTATCGCGAATCACCCTGCCATTAATATAACAATACTGCACATCATTTGATGACCGGGCCGAGAGATGATCCGAAACCCAACCGGATATTTTTAATTCATTATCGCTATTTTGAAAAGATAAAGCGCTGAAAACAAAACTTTCGCTGCAAATAGAGGCAAGACGTTTTTCCTGCTGATGTTGGGTCTTTGCGGCGCGATACTGACGAACAATTTTATGATTGTGTTTGAGTATAAAGGTAATTTCAAAACGGCTTAGTGCGATCCGTCGAATCAACTCGTCAATATGCTGAAATTCAGTTTTTTCTGTTTTTAAAAAGCGTCGTCGGGCGGGCGTATTAAAAAACAGATCCAGAACCTCGACCGTGGTCCCCTGCGGATGTGCAGCCGGTTGAATCTTAACCTGCATATCCCGACCTTCAGCGATCGCTTGCCAAGCCTGCTCCTGATCGGCGGGCTTAGAGGTAAATGTCAGACGCGAAACGGAACTTACGCTGGCTAAGGCTTCGCCGCGAAACCCCAGGCTGACAATAGCTTCAAGATCGTCTAAGTGGCTTATTTTACTGGTTGCATGGCGACTTAATGCCAAGGTCAGCTGTTCTTGACAAACACCGCCGCCATTATCTTTGACACGGATACATTTTGCGCCGCCCTTTTCGATATCGATTTCAATTTTTGTCGCCCCGGCATCCAAGCTGTTTTCAATCAGCTCTTTCACCACGGAAGCAGGACGTTCCACAACCTCGCCCGCGGCTATTTGGTTAGCCAGGCGAGCAGGTAAAATTTGAATAGGCATTAAAAGGGTATCCGAAAACGATTAACTGACAGGGATGGTTAATACTTGACCAACCCGGAGCAAAGTTGAACTGAGTTTATTAAATTCTTTGAGCAGATCACTGGTTGTACCATAACGACTGGCAATCACTGAAAGTGATTCACCACTGCGTACCTTATGCTCTTTTATAACATAACCCGCCGATGGCACTTTAAGCTTTTGGCCAACAAACACAGTGCTGGAACTTAACCCGTTATGTGCTTTTAATCGTGAACTTGTAGTCTCGTAACGTTGTGCTATGACGGACAACGACTCGCCCGATTTCACCCTATGCACGCGATCGACCAATGGCACATCGGCGACATAATCTACACTTGGAATTTGCAGCACCTGACCTATCAATAATGAATTTGAGTTTAACTTATTAAAGGCCTTTAAGTTACCTGAACTGATATTGTAACGGTTTGCGAGAACCGACAGAGACTCACCGCTGCTGACCTTATGCGAGCTTGGCCTAACCGGTGTAGCCTTTACAACTTCGCTGCTATTAGCCCCGGGTATCTTTATTTTTTGCCCGATCGCAAGTCTCATTGAAGATAAATTATTAAAGGTTTTCAAGGCGCTGGCAGTGGTATCGTAATGTTGCGCTATCACCGATAGCGACTCTCCCGATTTGACCCTATGTAACCGCTCAACCACCGGCAAAGGGGCGGCATAATCGATGTCTGGAATTTGCAGAACCTGACCTATCAATAATGAATTTGAGTGTAGCTTATTATAGGCTTGTAAGTTATCTGAGCTGATGTTGTAGCGATCGGCAACCACCGACAGGGACTCACCGCTGCTGACTTTATGCGAGCTTGGCCTGACAGGGATGGGCTGCGGCGTTGTATTAACGCCCGGTATGTTGATTTGTTGTCCGATAGCAAGGCTCATTGAAGACAAGTTATTAAAGGTTTTAAGGTTGCTCGCCGTTGTCCCATATTGAGCCGCAATCACCGACAGCGATTCGCCACGGCTTACCCTATGTACACTGGCAGGCCTGCTATTCACAACAACGGTTTTTGCAGCATAAGCGCCCGGAATATTGATTTGTTGCCCGATAGCGAGGCTCATTGAAGACAAGTTATTAAAGGTTTTAAGGTTGCTAGCCGTTGTCCCGTACTGGGCCGCAATCACCGACAGCGACTCTCCACGGCTTACTTTATGTACACTGGCAGCCCTAACATTAGCAACAAGCGGTTTTGCAGCATAAGCGCCCGGAATATTGATTTTTTGACCGATAGCAAGGCTCATTGAAGACAAGTTATTAAAGGTTTTAAGGTTACTCGCCGTTGTCCCGTATTGAGCCGCAATCACCGACAGCGATTCGCCACGGCTTACTCGATGCACACTTGCAGCCCTGCTATTCACAACAACAGGTTTTTCAACATAACTTCCCGGAATGTTGATTTTTTGACCCACCTGCAATGCAGTTGACCGGAGATTATTAAAGTCTTTAAGGGTTTGCGTTTCAGTGCCGTATTGGGCCGCGATTAGCGACAATGACTGACCTCGAGTCACCAAGTGAACACGTGCCGGTTGCTCAGTACGAACGAACTGTTTAACCGGTTCCGGAGTAACAAATAAGTGGTAATCGGGCGGTATATTTAAGACCTGATCAACGTGCAGAGAATTTGAGCTTAAATTATTATATTCCTTCAAGCTGTTCAGGCTGACGCTATAACGTTCAGACAGTACCGATAAGGATTCACCGCTGCGGACAGTGTGTTTGATAACACGTTTTTTTTGTGCAAATAAGGTATTCTGCGGAGGAGATTGAGCGAAATGTTTATAAATGCCGTTAAAGATCGCATTGGTAATTTTGTTTTGATGCGCGGCTTGATTTAACAACCGTTCTTCAGTGCGGTTAGTAATAAAACCGGCTTCCACCAGGATAGAAGGAATATCCGGGGATTTTAATACCGCCAGGCTCGCATGAACCGGTACAGACTGATGCAAAGGAGTCACTTTTTTTAATTCCTGGACAACCCGCTGGCCGACATTAAAACCCACCGCCATGGAATTCCCCATGGACATATCTAAGACCATTTTTTGCAGATAAGGCAGGTTGCTCGAACCCTGCATCATTTTACCCGCACCACCGATTAACTCAGAATGGGCTTCATTATTTTCCATCCAGCGCCCCTGTTCTGTGGTCGCTCTTCTTTTTGATAAGACTAAAACCGATGCACCTCGAGGCCGGGCAGAGGTAAATCCATCGGCATGAATAGACACAAAAAAATCAGCATCACCTTTACGTGCAATAGCGGTTCGTTGATGCAGACCAACGTAATAATCACCTTCGCGAATTAAAAAAGCGCTCATTCCGGTTTGGTGATTAATTTTTTTCAGCAAGCGTTTAGCTATCTGCAGGGTGATTTTTTTTTCATAACTGTATCGGCCCAGAGCACCCGGATCATCACCACCGTGTCCGGCATCGATCGCAATAATAATATCGCGCCCTTGTGGTTGTTGAGGTTTTGGTTTGTTAACCTTTGCAGTGCTTAGCTTATTATGCGGCAAGTCAATAACCAGACGGTGACCATAGGGTTTTGCTGACGGCAAGACGAATATTTTAGCCTGACTGGCTTTATTCAGATCGACCACGATTCGGTAACTGTTTTTGGATCTGCTGGCACTTTCTCGAAGATTATTAACCAGGGGACCATTATGCTTGATTTTTGTTAAATCAACGGCTGTTGAGGTTGACTCAAGATCGATAACCAGTCGATCCGGATTTTTTAAATAATGTGTTTGATAGCTGGGTTTATGTAAAAAATCTAAAACAACGCGGGTATTATCCGGTGAAGGCCAGGTGCGCACCCCTTTTAATTGGTTTGTTGAAGCAGCAGTTGCGCTTGAAATAGTAAACATCCCCTGCACAAGCAGAGCAGATAAAAAAACCAAGCGTATAAAAAGTGGTGTTAATAATTTCATAATTTATTTAATACTCGCTGCCCGACTTCGGTATTCGCCTGTAACTCGACGACTCTTTGTTGATCGACATAACGTAGTGTTAAATCAATATCAGGAGAAGGCAAAACTCCTTCTCCACGCTCAGGCCATTCCACTAAACAATGGCTTGTTGCATTAAAATAATCACGGATCCCCATAAACTCTAATTCTTCGGGATCTCCCAACCGGTATAAATCAAAATGGTACACTTGCCAGTCAGCCAGTTGATAGGGTTCAACTAACGTATAAGTCGGGCTTTTTACATTTCCTATATGGCCTAATCCTTGAATAAAACCGCGGCTTAATGTGGTTTTGCCCGCCCCCAAATCGCCGTGTAAATAGATACAGACAGGCTGCTCGCAAGCTGCGCTTAAACGTCCGCCAAAAGCAACGGTCTGTTCGGCATTAACTAATTCTTCTTTAAAAAAATTTAACATGATGGATTAACTAACTTCCTAATATAAGAGAACAGATCACTGGCTAATAATCCACGCTCGCCTTGCTGCGCAGCCAAGTCCGCGGCATCCCCGTGGATACAAACCGAAAGGCGGGCAGCATCAAGCGAATTTAAACCTTGTGCTAATAGACCGCCTATAATACCAGAAAGCACGTCCCCCATGCCACCACTTGCCATACCGGGATTGCCAACATTTGCCAAAAAGGTTTGCTTGCCGTCACAAATTAAGCTCCCGGCTCCCTTTAAAATCACAATTCCACCATAAATGGATTGTAAACGGCGTACGGCACTAAAGCGATCTTTTTCAATTTCAGCAATGCCCGTCCCCAGTAATTTAGCCGCTTCACCGGGATGGGGGGTTAAAATCCAATTATCTTTACAAACAGGTTTAGACGCCAATAAGGTTAATGCATCGGCGTCTACCACGCAGGGTAACTCGGTGCCTATTACCCGCTTTAATAAACTCTGTGCCCAGTCATCTAAGCCCAGTCCGGGGCCGATCACCAGTACCGTTGGCCAATCTTCAAACAGATCCTCAGATGCTGTTTTTTCAGAATAATATTGAAGCATCAGTTCCGGACGCCCGAAAATAACCGCGTTGTGGTTTTCCTGCCGAGTAAGCACTTTAACTAATCCCGAGCCGCTACGCAGTGCCGATTCTGCGGCTAACCGCACCGCACCGGGCATACCGATATTACCGCCTATAACTAAGGTTTTACCAAATTGGCCTTTATGGCTGTCGCGTTGTCGTTTTTTTAATAAATGAGTAAGATCCTGATAGCTAACGCGGGAGACGTCACTGACCGCTAAATCTGCAAAATACTGAGTAATGCCTAAACCTGAACAATACAGTTGTCCGCAATGATTAGCTCCGGCCCCGGTAAATAAGCCCTGTTTTAACCCCACAAAGGTAACAGTTGCAGCGGCTTTTATCGCCACAGGGTTGACAGCCCCGCTGTCGGCATTAAGACCCGATGGAATATCGACACTCAAAACGGCTTTACCGGCCTGGTTGATTTTAGCAATTAAAGATTTAAATTCCGGGCGCAGGCCACCCGAAAGTCCTGTTCCCAAAAGCGCATCAACAATCACATCGGTAGCGCCAATATTTGCCTGTTCGATTGTTTCTATTTTACCCTGCCCTTTTTCCCATGTTTTTTTGGCCCGCCGTGCGTCATTCGCCACATTGCCAGGATCTCCCATCTGGCAAAGCTGCACCTCCAGCCCCGCCTTTTTAGCAATGCCAGCAAAAATATAACCATCGCCGCCATTGTTGCCCTGACCTGTAAAAACCAGTACTTTCCCGGCATTCGGAAAATGTGTTTTGAAAACGTCATAACAAGCCTGCCCGGCCACTTTCATCAGATCATAAAGGGTCAATCCGGCTAATTGTGCGGCAGCGCCTTCGAATTCTTTGATCTGCTCAGCACGATATAAAGAATGTGGTAAACTGCCGGCTGTTTTTATCTGATCCTTAAGCATATTGATCATCCCATAAGAGTTAAGTATTTAAATGATAAATCAAAAAAATGTAACTGACCCCATTAAAGCAATCGATTTATCAAGTTTATCTGAAAATATCAAGCTGTGGGGTAAAGCGCTCGGTTTTCAGAAAGTGGGGATCACAGATATTGATCTAAAACAGCAGGAAGGTAAATTACAGTCGTGGTTAGATAACAATTATCACGGCGAAATGGAGTATATGAGCAAGCACGGCATGAAACGCGCGCGCCCCGATGAACTGTTGCCCGGTACCTTAAGGGTTATTTCCGTGCGCATGGATTATTTACCGGAGAATGCCCAATTTGCCAGTACATTAAAAAATAAAAACAGCGCTTATATCAGTCGTTATGCCCTTGGCCGGGATTATCACAAAGTGCTGCGCAAAAAACTTAAACAGCTGGGTCAAAAAATTGAACTTGAAGTCGGGCAACTTGGTTACCGTCCTTTTGTTGACAGCGCGCCCATATTGGAACGTCCCCTTGCTTCAAAGGCCGGGCTCGGCTGGGTTGGTAAACACTCACTGCTTATTGATGCAAAAGCGGGATCGTGGTTTTTTATTGGCGAACTGCTGGTCGATTTACCCTTAGTCATTGATCAACCCGTCGAAAAAAAATGCGGAAAGTGTGTTGCCTGTTTAACCATCTGTCCGACCCAAGCGATCGTTGCCCCCTATGTGGTCGATGGCCGCCGCTGTATCTCCTACCTGACCATCGAACTGCAGGGCCCGATTCCGGTTGAATTTCGTAAAGCCATTGGTAACCGCATCTACGGTTGTGATGATTGCCAGCTGATCTGTCCCTGGAACCGTTTTGCCGATACCACGGAGGAAAGCGATTACCAAATTCGTCAGCAGCTGCAAAACAGATCCTTATTGGCATTATTTAGCTGGACCGAAGAAGAGTTTTTATCCTACAGCGAAGGCTCTCCCATTCGTCGTATCGGTTATCAGCGTTGGTTGCGTAATATAAGCGTTGCCTTGGGTAATGCGCCAACCAGCGAGGCAGTAGTCGAGGCGTTAACCAACAAACTTGCCGAGAATCTGTCTGATATGTTAAATGAGCATCTGCAATGGGCACTAGCGCAACACCAAGATCAAATTCCGGTGTTTAATGAGCGCCTTAACCAACGTTTAATTAAGGCTGTCGAAAAAGGTTTACCCAGAGATGCGTAATGATTAGGGCCTAATATAAAAAAAATACTGCCTTAGTTAACGCGTTAGCGTACTTATTCTTGACAGAAACAACATTTTCGAAAAAGATTGCAGATAACTATTACAACAAAATGGAAGAGGTTATGATCTATGTACTTTTTCGCTGGGAAATAAAATCCGGGTGCGAGCAGTCTTTTAAAGAGGGTTGGACAGAAATAATTCATCGTAATATCGAAAAACACGGCGCGCTTGGGTCGCGTTTGCATAAAACCAAAGACAATCAATGGATTTCCTATAGCAAATGGCTCAGCGAAGGGCATTTTAATCGCGCCCAAAATTTACGTGACCAACACGAACAAGCACGTGTTAAAATGGTCAATGCAATCATTAAAACCTATCCACCAATAATGATGGTGCCGGTTTTAGATAATGTTGTAATAATAGATCCCGCGCAGCCGCAATCGCACTTATAAGATACTCAATCAACGGTTTGATTGAGTGGTAAGGCGATAGAGAAGTTAAAAACAATATCCATCAACTAAATTTTTGACTATAGAGTCATCAACAGGACCTAAAATGAGTAACGTGCTAGACACAAAGCAGATTCAAACAATTCAACAATATGATGCGCAGCAGCGTTATAACTATTTACTCAAAGAGGTCGTTAATAATACCCAAATTTGGTTACTGGTTGATGAACATGGTTGCGTAATGCTTAATACCGAAGAGCAGGACTGCGTACCGGTTTGGCCAAATAAAGAGTTCGCTCAAGCCTGGGCAACCGAAGAGTGGTCACACTGCAAGCCAGAATCTATCTCCCTGGCAAAATGGCATAACCGCTGGACCCATGGTTTAGAAGAAGATGAACTCGCTATTGTGGTTTTTCCAAATCAGGATAATGAAGGCTTGATCTTTTACCCAGACGAATTTGATTATGAACTGCAGCAGCAGGCAAAAAAAATAGCCAATAAAAAACGAAAATAGCGCCTTATTAAAATAAACCCGATAATCGTTCGGGTTTATTGTTTATACCTGAAGATCGATCAAAAGAAGCTCAAAACGCCTTCCCTACGAATAAAAGCACAGCACTTTTCACCATGCCCTGGCACAATTTAATTAACCTCATTTTTACCTTTGTCAGCTGATTTGTTCAGGCTCTTTTAACTCAGAAATTGATTGTTATTCTAAAATCGGCTGCGGGATTTTATCGCATTTCCGTATTCAGGCATTTTTACACCCTCCTATAAAATATGGCCAGTTACTTGAGCTGCAGATAATCCCGACCAAGCCGGTGATTCCCCTGTATTTAGCCTGGAAAGTGGTTAACCGGGACAAAGCCTTAAAAATGTTAGATGAGATGTTAGGGGGTAATACGGCGTTGATTAAATGTTAAAAGGCCTATGCAGGCCTTTTTGTTAATTATGCTTAGCTGAGCTTTATTATTCGTCAGGGTAATAATAAGCAACGGAGGAGTATGAGGTAGGTGTATTATTTTCTCCAGCAATATCATTTATATCGGCAAGGGCTTCATCGTAATGGATCGCGGTTGCACTTGATACTGAAACTTCGTTACCACGTACCGACCCCATTATATTGCCTCCTCCTGTCAACGATACATTACCGTTTGGCATATAAACCCTTGCATAGATTTCCGCATTACTGGTTACGGATAAGCCAAGGTCTTCATCTTTTTTAGTTGGGGTGCTTATATAAGATGAATAGATGCTTACAGGAACTTTATTGTCTGCATCAATACTCAATGCGTTACCGTTTGCATAAACAGTCGTGGTATTATTCTTTATATCAATTTGACCAGCAGTATATATGGTTAATGAACTGGATGTATTAGCCAGCGTAAATGCTGTGTTTTTAGTGGTGATATCACCTTTGACATAAATGGTTACATCACCCGTTATTAATACATCGTTACCTGTCGTGTTAAATTCATTATAAACATAAACATTTCCGTCCGTAAAAACATTAGAATTTTTATAGATTGTGCGGACAGTTCCACCTGTAGCAGCAATTTTATTTATTTCCCCTTCCTGGTCAACGCCATCATCATCAGTGTAATCAACCATATGAAGCGGATCACAATCACCAAGGTCGTCTGTTGAATTGGCCATAACATCACCGGATACGCTATTGACTTTTTTTACACCTATTTCCCCAGAGGCAGTGATACTTCCATCAACCGATCCACTAGAGTCCACCTCGGCTCCCCCATCAGTAACAGTAATATCACCATTCTTCAATGAATTACTGGTAGTGTCATAGGCTCCATTTCTTGAATCATAACTATTAACGAAGCCATTTTTTACTGTCACTCCTTTACAGCCCTTAACCGCATCGTTAAAAACACTGCTCCCACTCTCCTCACTGGCTTTTATGGTTGTTTTTAAATAAGCAAAAGCACCGTTAGCTTCGCCTTTACTGGTAAAAGTAAATGTATGTCGACCAAAATAATATCTTGCAGGGTAGATACATTTCCAGTATTAGTATATGGAGTCTTATTAAGATTCGTCTCTATGTTTTCATTTGAAGTACCTAATACATTTTGCGCTTCTATATACACAAAGGCATCAAAAACACCCTTTTCTGCAGCAAGGCGCGCATTGATCTCTTTCTCCTGGTTACCGGCTATCCGCTCCTGCAGGCGATTTTCACTGAATTGAGAAAATGCCAGCATAGTGGTAATAGTGGTGATAATAAGCACCGATACCAGTACAAATCCTTTTTGCTGTTTCATATATTTTCCTTTTTTTGAACCACTTAGTCAGCTAAATCCAATAATATTTTTTGCCGCAATGCTAAGGTGAACATTAACCCGCCAGCGGTTTTCATGGATTCGGGCATTCCATCTATTTTCATAGTTACCTTTACGCCGTCATAAATAGTAGCGCCAGTACTGTCAGCATGGCTAATTGCTGTAAATGTTAACGTTTCAACACCTAATGCAATCAATTGCTCATCGATACCGATACCATCATCGCAATACAAGCCATCACCATTCGAGCTATAAGTATCGGTAGGTGTGCTACCCGATATGAGCTGATTTCCTAAGCAACTATATAATTTAGGGTCATCTGTCACTTCGCCATATTCAGCCAATAATTCAGTGTTACCTGCACCGCTAATAGTAAGGCTTCCCGCCTGACGTATCGAACGCGACATTAGATAAAATGCCCCCCGTAATGACTCCTGCGCTTTTGCCAAATCCTGAGCAGTGCTTATGCTGCTTTTTAATGAGCTGTACAGCGTGGTGCAGGCAAAGATCAATATTAAACTGATCAGCATGGCAACCAGCAGTTCAACTAGACTAAATCCCGCCTGCGGTGCTATTTTTTTGTTAAAATTCAAATTTTTAGTCTGCATTTTATTAACTTCCACAACTGCTATAAGGGAATGTAACATTTAAGGTTAATGTATTATTTGCAGCAGATTCAGGTGTATTAAAACGCCGATCGGTCCAACTGACAGTCACATCTGTACTTTGTGCATATGAAGCAGGAGGGCTATCTGCTTGCGTAAGCATTCCGGCAGAAGTGATTTCATTTCTCCATTTTTGGCGGATCTGCCCATAAGTTCCACTCGCAGATGAGCTTTGTGCATAACATCCCGCCCAGACGGCATCGACAAAACTGTTCGCTCGAATAGTTGCCACGGTATAGTTAAAACTCGACTGCGATGACTTTAGAATATACACCTCCATCTGTGCTAGCCCCAGTAACGCGACCCCGGTGATAAACATCGATACCAGTACTTCAAACAAGGTGAATCCTTTTGCAGTTTTTCTCATGAGCAGGACTCGCCTTTTTCAGGATATCGGAATACGCTTTGCCCGCTTGCGTATATGCATAATAGACTCGTTTTACTCGCACCAGAAATCGTAAAACTGATGCTACTCACTAACGATCCTCTCCCTTTCACAGTCACAGTATCGCCTGCACCAGAAGCAATGATAGTAATACTTTCATGGGGAATCCGACTTACGAGCAACGGAGTAGTACTAGTACTACTGCTTAAGACCTGCCATCCTAACCATTTTTCTTTTCCATCAGCAGTAGTAACTGTCGTCGTCGCCTTTAATATCATTGAATGCGATGTTTTTAGCGCTTCATTACGTGCAAAACGGTAGGCGTTGTTCAGTTCATTGCTCGCCACTGCAAAACGCTCGTTGGCCATAAAAGTGTTATAACTTGGTACAGCGACCATGGCTAATATGATGATAATGGCCATGGTGATTAATAATTCCAGTAAGGTCAGGCCCTGTGAGTTTTTTAGGGAAAAATATTTCATATTACTACCAGCAACCGCTAGGCGTGGTTTTCCCTGCCTGATTAATAGTCATTTCATCACACTCATCACCGTCGTTAATGCCACCTACGACTGGCTTCGCCTTAATAGTAAAGGTGTCAGCGGCATTACTTGTTGGTACAAAAGTATAACTATCCGGACTATCGATGGCTGCGATCACAACTGAGGCTGTTGGAACCGAGATAGGATACCCCCCCTGGCGCGCACTGATTCGTTCAAACTGCTGTGCCATTTTAGTTAAGGCAAGCTGTGCGGTCACGCGATTGGCTTTTTGGATATGGGCTTGGTAAGAGGGCAAAGCAATAGCAGTCAAGATCCCAATAATCACGATCACAATCAGTAATTCAATAAGGGTAAAACCTTGTTTTTTTTTCATAAAACAACCTATTTTATTAAGGGGCTGCATCAATTCAGACGATTTTAGTTATTTTTTTATCGCCTTCTAATAAATCGATTAATTTTCAAATCATACAAAAAATGGGTTTTGTTTTAGATCAATTTAATAAATAAATTCTAAGTTGATCATTCTTTTCTGTCTCATATGCCGAGTTTATGCGAGACTCGCTAAACCTATAGTCTAATATTACGCAGAAAAGATCAACAAAAACAAAAACTTTGATCAATGAAAAACAAAATACTTGATCAATAAGCGACGGACCTAGCTGGATTAAAAACAACCAAAATCATTAATTTTCACCACTAAGATAGCTTATTTTATTCAGGTATCGGGAATCAAAAAATGAGCATTTTTTGATTGATGAAATTAAAAATATTCTCTCTATTGTTATGGCTTTACTGCATATTCAGAATAATATGTAGGAATTCCCTCATGCTTTCAATTTTTGATATCTATAAAATCGGTATTGACCCATCAAGCTCAGACACCAATGGTCCTATTGCAGGTTATCAATTTACTTTATTGATCGACAAAATACTGCCTTCAGTAAACGAAATCAGGGTGGATCTGTTTGGATATTTTGCGCTTACGAGTGAAAGAATCATACCGACAAAGCAGTATTGTTAGATTTGTTAGGCTTTCAGCCTGAAAAATTAAAACAAAAAGTGCCAATCAACTGATTAAAAAGGTGAAAAAACCTTAAAAAAGCCACAGAATTAGCTGTTGGTGATGCTCGTAATAAAATCAAGCAGTCCTTGAATTTAGTTCTGCGCAGGAGGTGTTAAGCAAAGCGCATTGACGGGAGAGTGCAGAAAAATGAATTGGCTTTTTACGACCCAAAAAGGGATAGATCAAATATGCGAAATGATAGGTTTGTGTCTACAACGCGGTTTACAAACCGAAGCTATACTTGAGGGCCGGTTAAATATCATACGGAGTGCCACTGGATTGCGCATTCGCTGAGCAGTGAAATATGCCTAAAAATTAAGACGCATTTAGCGGGCTTTTACCTTTTACAAGATGGCCAGTTGATTGAGCTGCAGATAACTCCGCCCCGGCCGACACTCCCTTTATATTTAGCCAGGAAAGAGGTGAATCAGTGTAAAACCTTAAAAAGGATTCGCGAAATGCAGATCGAAAATAAATCGTTAATTAAATGTTAGAAGCGGGTTTATTTATTAAACCCGCTTTTATTAAGCGCTCTTTTTATAATCAGGATTAGTTCTAACCAGCGGCAGCAACTGCTGTATTATAAGCAGTTAAAGCTGTCTTAGTAGCCTCAATAGCATCCACATAAACAGCTTTTGCAGTATTGGCGGTAGCAGTAGCAGTTTCTACAGCATCTGCTATGCATTTCTTTGTCTGCCCTTTGTTTTTATCGCTACAAGCTGTACTGGCAGCAGCATCATCAGCGGCAGTATTAGCATCCGTAGCAGCATCAGCATAAGCTTGTTGCGCTAAATCTTCAGCATCTTCAGCATCTTGATAATAGGTTTCTGCAGTAATTACAGCTGCGTCCGCTAATTCCGCTGCTTCTATTGCTTCTATTGCTTCCATTGCCTCCAATATATCTTCTTCTGCCGCTGTAATTATTCCCTCAGCGACCCCCGTGGCCGTATCATCTATTCCTTTTGCTATCGCCGCTAACTCTGCTTTCTCCTCATCCGTCGTTGTTCCCTCGGCAATCAACGCTGCCGCTGCCGCCGCTACCCACCTTGCTTCTGCTTTTGCCGCGTATTCGGTGCAAGCCGTTGTTTTCACTAGCGTTTCAGCTACCAACGTGGTCAATGCTGCTCTCTCTGCTGCTGGCGCAGCTGCTACCATAGCTGTCCCTGCATTAGCAACCACTATTGCTAAGTCTGACGCCGCTGTTGATGCAGCTGTTGCAGCTATTGCCGCCGCTGCCGCTCCGTTGTATTCGCTGTATTCGCCAAATGTGTGAGAGCTGTATCCACATAATCCGCTGTCTTCATCATCGTCTACCGTGGCGACGTCGGTACTGCTTTCGCAGTACTCCGGAGTGTACGTGGAATCCGTTTCAGGGTAGTAATAATAATTCGAACAGTATGAGACTAAGCCCGTTGCACCCGAATCACCAATACCACTAAGACCTTCATCGTAATGGAATTGCCCTGCACTGGATGTGAATGAAACTTGGTTACCACGTACCGCTCCCATAATATTACCTCCCCCTGTTAACGATATATTGCCGAATGGCGCATAAACCATTGCATAAATCTCTCCATTACTACCTATGGTAAAAGCAAGATCTGAATCAGAAGTACTTTCATAATTAGAATAAATAGTCAGAGGGACGTCACCGTCTTCATTAACGCTGAGTTCGCTACCGTCTGCGTAAACAGTAGTGGTATTAGAATTTATATCAATTTGGCCAGCAGTATATATGGTTAATGAACTGGATGTATCAGCCAGCTTAAATGTTGTATTTTTAGTGGTGATATCACCTTTTATATAAAGAGTTACATCACCCGTTATTAATACATTGTTACCTGTCGTGTCAAATTCATCATAAACATAAACATTCCCGTCCGTAAAAACATCAGTACTTTCATAGATTGTGCGGACAGTTCCACCTGTATCTGCAATATCCGCCATTACAGTCGCAATGCCAAGCGGATCACAGTCACCAAGGTCTGCGCTTGAATTTGCATCAACCTTGCCGGATATATTGTCTGTTTTGGCTAAATTTATTTCCCCAGAGGCAGTAAGACTCCCATCAACCTCTCCACTTGCCACCACATCGATATCCCCTCCAACAACAGCGACATCTCCATTCTTCAACGGAGTAATATCGCCATAAGCTCCATCTCCAGAGTTATAACTATCAACCTTGCCATTTTTTACCGTTACCCCCTTACAGCCAAGGAGCGCATAGTCAAAAATACCGATCGGTTTAAAATATATTGCTGTCTTCAAATAAGCATTGGCATTATCAGCTACACCTTTACTCACAAAAGAAAAGTTACGGTCAACAAGTTGAATATTTTGGAGGGTATAACCTTCATCATTAGTAAAATCAGTCCCTTCAAGACCCGTTTTGATAGAATCATTTGTACTACCTGATACATTTTGATCTTCTATATATTCAAAGGCAGCAAAAACACCTTTTTCGGCTTCCCGTCGTGCATTAATTTCTTTCTGCTGGTTACCGGCCATCCTCTCTTCCATACGATTCTCGCTGAGTTGCGAAAATGCCAGCATGGTTGTAATAGTGGTGATAATAAGCACAGTTACCAGTACAAATCCTTTTTGCTGCTGCATATATATTCCTTTTTTTAAACCACTTATTCAGTTAAATCTAATAATACTTTTTGCCGTAATGCTAAGGTGAACGTTAGCCCGTCCGAATAGGAAGAGGATGGCATGCCATCTATTTTCATGGTTACCTTTACACCATCTACAATAGTACCGCTAGCATGACTAATTGCCTCAAATGTTAAGGTTTCAACACCTAATGCAATCAGCTGTTCACCTGACCCATCATCACAATATAAGTGAGATAAGCCGTCATCATCTGTTGCAGTAAAATAGGAATCAGTACTTCCGGCGGAAGAGATCGTATTGCCTAGACAACTGTACATGTCATGATTGATTAGACTGCTATACTTAACAATCAGTGGTGTCCCGCTAACATCGATACCGTCGGCCTGATATAGCGAACGGGATAATAAATAAAATGAGCCGCGTAATGATTCCTGCGCTTTTGCCAACTTCTGAGAAGTGCTTATGCTACTTTTTAATGAGCTGTACAGCGTGGTACAGGCAAAAATCAAGATTAAACTGATCAGCATAGCAATTAGCAGCTCGATCAGCGAAAATCCGCCCTGCTGCGCTTCTTTTTGGGTAAAATTATTAGTCTGCATATTATTCACCACAGCCACTATCTGGAAATTCAACATCTAATGTCAAGGTGTTATTTAAATCATCATCGGTGAATCGCGGATCAGTCCACCTGATTGTTACTATTGAAGTCTTATCTGCTGATGTATAGGTTTCTGTAGCAGTCATACCGGCATCAGATACTTCAGCTATCCAATCAGTGCGAATCTCTGCATAGGTATTTAGCGATGCGGATGCCTCTTGTGCGTTACACAAATCCGCCCATACGGCGTCCACAAAACTATTTGCCCGAATTGTCGCCACCGTATAGTTAAAACTCGACTGCGATGACTTTAGAATATAGACCTCCATCTGTGCTATTCCCAATAGCGCCACTCCGATGATAAACAGCGATACCAGCACTTCAAATAAGGTGAATCCTTTTTCAGTTTTTTTCATGAGCAGACCACTGATTCTAATTGACTTTGACCGCTTGATAATATGGATAGGTTGCTACATTTGCTGGTACCGATAATCGAAAATGTTGCACCACCGTCAGATAAACTCCCCATCCCCAATACTGTAATCGCTGTGCCGGAAATAATAATACTTGAATGGGTTGTTTTACTTTCGAATAATATATCTCCACTGCTATTTTTCACCTGCCATTTTGTCCAATTCCCGTCGTCATCCACAGTCACCGCGTCTAGCGTCATTGAACTCGAGGTTTTTAGCGCTTCATTACGTGCAAAGCGGTAAGCGTTGTTCAGGTCGTTGCTCGCCACGGCAAAGCGCTCATTGGCCATAAAAGTGCTATAACTGGGCACGGCGATAGTGGATAAAATGATGATAATCGCCATGGTGATTAACAATTCCAGTAAGGTCAGGCCCTGTGCATTTTTTAGGGAAAAATATTTCATATAACTACCAGCAGTCACTAGGGGTGGTTTGTCCCGCCTGATTAATAGTCATTTCATCACACTCATAATCGTCATTTACAGATCCTTCGATAGCCGTAGCGGTGATCGTAAAAGTATCGTCATCACTAACAGCTGTAATCTCATAAGTAACAGTGTCCTCAGCACCCAGAACATATGTTGAATAATCGCCTTGACGCGCACTGCTTCGCTCAAACTCTTGTGCCAGTCGGGTCAAGGTGAGTTGTGCGTCAATTCGGTTAGAGGTGCGGATATATTCTTGATAAGAGGGTAAAACAATAGCAGTCAAGATCCCGATAATCGCGATCACAATAAGCAGTTCAATGAGTGTGAAACCTTTATTTCTTTCCATACACAACCTGTTTCATCCCATTAAAGAAGTGTTTTAGATCAACTTGTTACCTATTTTATTTTACATACATTCCGAAAAAATAATAATCATTAAATCATCATGTTTAAATCGTTAAATAACCGCCATTGCACGGCAAAGTAAAATTAATTTATTGAATAAATTCAACTTTCATTCCAGATATTCCTGGGGAAATAAATTTCTTTTTAATCAACAAATTACAAGTGTGGGACGAAAAATTAGAAATAAGATCATATTTTATCAAAGGACAACAAGATTAATAATATTCGCTTAGGAGCATACCCTGAAACTAAAAAGATGCTCAGGTACCGTTACAAACACCCTAGCAGCTGATTGTAAAAAACTGCTCAGCAGATTCCTTTCTATCGACTTAGTTCGGATATCAAAACAATAATGACAAATCTGATTTTTTGAATACAAAATTAGAATATAAATGATCAAAAAATGACTAACATTACGTAGAGAAAGGCTAAAATTAGACAGAAATTTAACCCAATACCAACTCTAATGTTATAAACAGCTTATTTAATTAAAAATGCTCTTAGGGGCAGTAAAAAATGAATGGTTAAGTTTATACTTAATCTAAATATTGAAACTTGTTCGAAAGAGATTAGCTATGCAGCGGATAAAGGAAAATGACGGCTTTTGATGAATATTCCGTTAAAAATATCCTCGCTATTGTTAAGACTTTACTGCATATTCAAAATAACGTTTTTTACCTGAAAAACACCTTTTTGCGCGACAACATTTAGGAATTCCCCCATGCTTTCAATTTTTGATATCTATAAAATCGGTATTGGCCCATCAAGCTCACACACTAATGGTCCTATGATTGCAGGTTATCAATTTACTTTATTGATCAGTAAAATACTGCCTTCGGTAAACGAAATTAGGGTGGATCTGTTTGGATCTTTAGCTCTGACCGGTAAAGGGCACCATACCGACAAAGCGGTATTATTAGGTTTATTAGGCTTTCAGCCTGAAACAATTAAAGTAAAAAGCGCTAATCAAATGATTGAAAAGGTGAAAAAAACCTTAAAACTGCCACTTTCAAATGAAAAGTTAATCGACTTTAATCCTCAAGAGCAGATTAAATTCCATTTTGAAAATCTGCCGCTGCACGAGAATGGGATGTCGATCAGTGCTTTTGATGTTAACGGAGCACAGCTTTGCAGTGAGACCTATTATTCTATTGGTGGCGGGTTTATTAAAACAGCCGCAGAATTGACCAGTGGTGAGACCCCAAATAAAATCAAGCTGCCCTTTGAATTTAATTCTGCGCAGGAGCTGTTAAGCAAAGCAGACCGCCAGGGTTTAAGTATTGGCGGGTTAGTGCAGAAAAATGAATTAGCTTTTCGCAGCCAAAAAGAGATCGATCAAAAGACCGATCAAATCTGGAAAGTGATGTGTTTGTGTTTACAACGCGGTTTGCAAACCGAAGGCATACTTGAAGGGGGATTAAATGTCACACGACGCGCCCCGGCGTTATTAAAAACACTTGAAGCTAACCAGGCAACCGATAGCGATCCGATGACTATTATTGATTGGGTTAACCTCTATGCTTTTGCCGTCAGTGAAGAAAATGCAGCCGGCGGGCAGGTAGTCACATCGCCAACCAACGGCGCGGCGGGGGTTGTTCCCGCGGTCTTAACCTACTACCATAAATTTATTCATGAATTAGACACCAAACAATTAAAAGACTTTCTCGGTGTATCGGCTGCGATCGGCATGCTTTATAAAATGAATGCGTCAATTTCCGGTGCAGAGGTCGGCTGTCAGGGCGAAATAGGGGTTTCATCATCCATGGCGGCAGCGGGTTTAACGGCCATTCGCGGCGGCAGTAATGAGCAAATCTGCATGGCGGCTGAAATTGCCATGGAACATTCGCTCGGCATGACCTGCGATCCGGTCGGTGGTTTAGTACAGATTCCGTGCATTGAACGTAATGCCATGGGGGCAATGAAAGCCATTAATGCCTCGCGCATGGCATTAAAACGTAACAGCAAATCAATTATTAGCTTGGACAGGGTCATTGAGACGATGTTTCAGACCGGCAAGGATATGCACAGAAACTACCGGGAAACATCACTGGGCGGGTTAGCGATTATTCACATCGCCCCGCCCTGTGAATAGTTTTGTTAAGTTTAAATAGGTTTAAATAAGTTTTGCGCTATTAAAACGGTCACCACGATAAGGTAACGGGGCCGTTTTAAATGTTGCGCAGATCATCTTTAAAATTAATTAATCGCAATTAACTCAACATCAAAAATCAGCAATGAACCCGATGGGATTTTCCCCGTAGCACGATTACCATAGGCTAAACGACTGGGAATATAAAAACGGAATTTATCCCCTTCGACCATCAACTGCACTCCCTCGGTCCAGCCGGCGATAACCTGATTCAACCCAAATGAGATGGGCGTACCGCGATCCACTGAACTGTCAAAAACAGTGCCGTCTATTAACATGCCGTGGTAATGCACTTTTACGTTACTTTTAGCCGTTGGATGTACTTCGCCAGCGCCTTTTTCTAATACTTTATACTGCAAGCCAGAAGCCGTGCTGAGAACGCCCTCTTTAGCTTCGTTGACAGCCAGAAAATCGGCACCTAGTTGAATATTTTGCGGCGCATTTTTACCTGCATTCATGCGCTGAAAGACAAAAAATGCGGCGAGTAAAAGTAGTACAATAAGAATAATTTTTGACACAACAACCCCCTTTAAGTAAGAAAAAAGTGACTTTACTAAATTTTCATGCAGAACGAAATGATTACTGCTTTTATTTTGGATTAGCGATGATGGCTATAAAGTGCTCGCAGGTTAATCTTACAACAATAAATCACCGGCAATCGGGTAAAATACGGTCGATGCATCAATCAGGGCTTTGGCGGTTAATTTAGGCACACCATAAGCGATGGTTTTAACGCCGTAAGCCTGTTTCACTTTATCAAATAAAATGGCAAAATCACCGTCACCGGAAAGTAAAACAACCGTATCTACCTGCGCCGCGGTTTCCATAATATCGATGGTGATACCCACATCCCAATCGCCTTTGGCGGTGCCGTCACTGCGCTGAATAAAGGGTTTAAGTTTCACTTCAAAGCCTAAGTGGGTCAATACGTCTTGAAATTTTTTCTGCTGGTTATCGCCGCGATCAATGGCATAGGCATAGGCCGCCACAATCTCCCCCTGCTGCTCGAGCTGTTGCCATAATTTGCGGTAGTTAAACTGTTTCCCGTAGGCCTGACGGGTGGTGTAGTAAATATTTTGCACATCGGCAAATACTGCAATTTTTTTCACGCGTTTGTATACCTTCTGTAAGTTGTTACCTGACAAAAAAAAACCTTAACCAAATTAATTGGTTAAGGTTTTTTTATCAAGCTAATTCGTTAACTTTACAATCACTATGAACCGCTGACAAAATTACCGCGGACTGAACGATGTCTTTTGTTAGCCGCTGTATTGGCTGCAGAGCGTTGCCCATCACGATGATCCGAATGCGGTTTTTTTGGCTTTTGCGGTTTAGGGTCACGACCATCCAGTGCTGAAGGCGGCAACGGCTCACCGGGCTCAAAACCTGCGAGGATTTCACGCGGAATCACTTTTTTAATTAATTTTTCAATGTCTTTAAGCAGTTTAAATTCTTCGTTACAAACCAGAGAGAGCGCCTGCCCTTCGTTACCCGCACGACCCGTACGGCCTATTCGGTGCACATAATCTTCGGACACATGGGGTAAATCAAAATTAACAACCTGTGGTAAGTGGTCAATATCGATACCACGCGCGGCAATATCGGTGGCCACTAACACGCGCACCTGGCCTTCTTTGAATCCGGCTAGGGCTCTAGTACGTGCAGCTTGACTTTTATTGCCATGAATAGCGGCAGCAGTAATGCCACGTCCATCCAGACTTTTAACCAAACGGTTAGCACCGTGTTTGGTTTTTACAAAAACCAATACCTGCTGCCAGTCATTTTGTTTTATCAGGGTACTCAGGACAATGGATTTTTTAGTTTTATCGACTTCATAAACCGTTTGGGTGACATTTTCTGCGGTGGTATTACGCGGGCTAACTGAAATTTCAACGGGGTTATTCACTAACCCTTTTGCCAGGCGGCGAATATCGGGAGAGAAAGTTGCAGAGAACAGTAAGTTCTGGCGTTGTTTCGGCAATACCGCCAAAATACGCTTAATATCGTGAATAAATCCCATGTCCAGCATACGGTCAGCTTCATCTAAAATCAAAACTTCTAATTGTTTAAAGCTCACTGCATTCTGGTTGTAAAGATCGATTAAACGCCCCGGGGTCGCCACTAATACATCCACACCCTGACGCAGAATCTGCATTTGCGGATTAATTTTCACCCCGCCAAAGACGACTGCGCTGCGCAGCGGCATATTTTTACCGTAAGTTGCCACGCTGGCATGAACCTGAGCCGCCAGCTCACGCGTTGGTGTTAGCACCAATGCACGGACCTGATTTGATTTTGGACGGTTACCTTTTTCTAACAGGGTTAATAACGGCAGCGTGAAACCAGCAGTTTTACCTGTTCCCGTTTGTGCTGCTGCCATCACATCCTTACCTTCTAATATGGCAGGAATAGCCTGAGCTTGAATCGGCGAGGGTTCTGTATAGCCTTGCTCTTTGACCGCTTTAAGTAGTGAATCGGGTAAACCTAATAAATCAAAGCTCATAATTAATCTCTTGGTTGTAAAGTTGCAAAAGCGCGTAGCTTACAGTAACCCTAGATTAAGTGCTACAACCCAGTTGGCAAATTAATGAGCAAAATTCGTACAAATGCGACGTGATTAACCTCACATTTTCTGTATAATAGCGTCACAATAAAATTGTAGGGTTAACAGCTCTAACACAAACCATATACACATAGCGGCGTTTACCCGTAAACGTCGCCTTGAATTAGGAAAAATGCCTTGTTAAGTACAAACAACATCACCATGCAGTTTGGTGCAAAACCTTTATTTGAAAATATCTCAGTTAAATTTGGTAATGGTAACCGTTATGGCCTGATTGGCGCCAACGGATGTGGTAAATCAACATTCATGAAAATTTTAACCGGCGATCTTGAGCCAAGTGCCGGTAATGTTGCTAAAGATCCTAACGAACGTGTCGCAAAACTGCATCAGGACCAGTTCGCTTTTGAAGAGTTCTCAGTACTTGATACGGTATTAATGGGTCACAAAGAGATGTGGGCGGTGATGGCTGAGCGTAATCGCATTTACAGTCTTCCTGATATGAGCGAAGCAGACGGCATGAAAGTGGCCGACCTTGAAACCGAATTCGCAGAGATGGACGGTTACACCGCCGATTCCCGCGCCGGAGAATTATTACTGAGCGTTGGTATCCCGCTGGATCTGCACTACGGTTTAATGTCGGAAGTGGCACCGGGTTGGAAACTGCGTGTGCTACTCGCACAGGTTTTATTCTCAAATCCAGAAATTATGTTACTTGATGAGCCGACCAATAACTTGGACATTGATACTATCCGCTGGTTAGAAGACGAGTTAAAAGCCCGTCAATGTACTATGGTTATCATCTCCCATGACCGTCATTTCTTAAACTCAGTTTGTTCCCATATGGCCGATATTGATTACGGCGAATTACGTTTATATTCCGGCAACTATGATCAATATATGACCGCAGCAACACAGGTTCGTGAACGTCTATTGTCCGATAATGCCAAGAAAAAAGCGCAGCTTTCTGAACTGCAGGATTTTGTTAGCCGTTTTTCTGCCAATGCATCAAAAGCCAAACAAGCCACCTCTCGTGCAAAACAGATGGATAAAATCGTACTGGATGAAGTGAAACCATCAAGTCGGGTTAATCCTTATATTGTTTTCAAACAAGAGAAAAAACTGTTCCGTACTGCACTGGAAGTCACTAAGGCCTGTAAATCTTTTGATAAAGTCTTGTTTAAAGACTTTAACCTGATGATTGAAGTTGGCGAACGTATTGCTATTATTGGCCAAAACGGCGTGGGTAAAACAACGTTATTACGCACTTTAATGGACCACACTCAATTAGATTCAGGTCAGTTTAAGTGGTCTGAAAATGCCCACTTAGGTTATTACGCACAGGATCATGCTTACGCTTTTGAAAAAGACCAAACTTTAATGGAATGGATGAGTCAATGGATGAAACCCGGTGATGACGAACAATCTGTGCGTGGTACATTAGGGCGTTTACTGTTTGGCTCAAACGACATCGGCAAATCCGTGAAAATCATTTCCGGTGGTGAACAGGGCAGAATGTTATTTGGTAAGTTAATGATGGACTTACCCAACATACTGTTAATGGATGAGCCAACCAATCACTTGGATATGGAATCTATTGAATCATTAAACTTAGCGCTTGAAAACTATGCAGGAACACTGCTGTTTGTCAGTCATGACCGTGAGTTTGTGTCTTCATTAGCAACCCGTATTATCGAAATTAAAACAGATAAAATCATCGATTTCCACGGCACCTACAGTGAATACCTTAATAGCCAGGGTGTTGTATCCGCTTAATAAGATTATAATAATCTTCCGTACCAAACGCGGGAATTAAAAAAAGGGCCTAGTGCCCTTTTTTTGTTGTTATGGAATTACTTTTTTAATAAACACAGATACTGCAGGTCATTACCCCATAAATGAATATAGCGACGTTTTTTATCCTTACTCAAGACGCATTTTCCAAATAAGATAAATCCAGCGCCCTCCAGATCAACCGCCTTCTTAATATCAAAACGACTTAACAAATCATCACGATACTTTGAAATGGGTAACGCAACGCCAGAGTCTTCAGCTGTGTTAAGCCAGTTTAAGGTTTTATCCGCACGAGAAATAGTTCCCCAATACATGCGTGGCGCATTATTTTCCGTGGGCTGCGCATTCTTAATATTAACAAACAGGTTTTTAGCGCGCCATTTATGTTTCTCACTGGTATAAATCCAAAGATCAGAATCCGCCAGAGAGCTACCGCGCAGTAAACTAATCAGCAGTTTTTTTAACCCCTGCTTGCTCACCTTTGGCTCTGGATCACCCACTTCTTTATTTTCTTTAACGGCTGCTGGGGCGGTATTAAGCACCTTATTGGGGCTTGTTTTGTGGCTCGTTGATATTTTACCTGATATTTTTTTCGCTTTAACAAGCGGCGCACTAAAATCAATCACTAAGGAATCGTTTTCAAGCAGTACTTTTTCCACTTCAGCAAGCTGTTTTTCCTCCTCAGTTTTACGCGCAGAGGGGTTATACTCAATGCAGTCCGTTTTATGATAACGGGAGCCAAAACAGGCTTGTTTGCCATCAATGGAGGCTTTTCGAAAGTAGGCTTGTTGTTGGCAGACAGGGCAGATTAGAAAATAGCGTAATTTATCTATATCACGCTCCGCTAAGGCCTTAAACTCAAAAATAGAATAGGTTTTAGGCTTGTCAGGATCATAATTACAAATTGCATCTAACATACTTTCCCCTGCAACGGCGGTTCCGTTTTCTGTGATAACTATATCACCCTCCCCCGTCTGATCTGCATAAAAAACTGTCTCTAAGCATCGCAAAATGGGTGTTTGGATTCGACCAAAAGCATAAACTCAAGGGTTTCAGCTTTATTAAGAGCAGAAAATTTGAAATTATGGACTCTAATAAGGCAGTTATACTGCTGAATTTATCAAAACAGTGTAGTCTTTGAATGACTTTATTTACGACAATCAAGCGCGTTTATTTTTAGCCTGTTATACCAAATGTATTAAAGATGTGATCTTGTATTGCATAGGAAAAATTAACACTAGCAAGGCATGAGTTGCAGGAAGTAGTTATTCTCCTTTCAAGACTCATCACGCAGATAGGGTTGATTTTAACCAGCAAGACTAATCACTTATTGATACGTTTGGTATTATAATCGAATCTATTTAAGGAATCAGTATGGAGTTTACAACGTTGGGCAGCAATGGCCTTTCAATATCAAAAATCTGCTTGGGAACGATGACCTGGGGATTGCAAAATAATCAACAGGATGCAAACCAGCAAATAGAGTATTCCGTTGACCAGGGTATTAACTTTATTGATACCGCAGAAATGTATGCCGTCCCCCCTTCCCCGGAGACCTATGGAAAAACAGAAAGTATCCTTGGTAACTGGCTGGCAAAGAATAAAACTCAACGTAAAGATTTGATCATTGCCAGTAAAATAGCCGGTGCCGGTGTGCCCTGGATACGTGATGGCGGCCCGATAACGGGTGAGGCTGTGGAACAGGCGGTGGATGAGTCCTTAAAACGTCTGCAGACAGATTATATTGACCTTTATCAGCTCCACTGGCCGAATCGAACTTCACCACATTTCAGCAAACACTGGCCAAATCAGTTTAAATTCAGTGACGTTAATGCAGAGGAACACACGGCGCAAATGTTAGATATTTTACAAGGACTTAACCGCTGCATTAAAGCCGGAAAAATAGGTCATTGCGGATTATCCGACGATACTACTTGGGGTATTAATACCTATCTCAAATTAAGTGAAAAACACGATCTGCCAAGAATGGTGTCAATACAAAATGAGTTCAGTTTATTACACGCAAAGGACTGGCCTTATTTAATCGAAAACTGTGTCCATGAAGATATTGCTTATTTACCCTGGTCTCCGCTTGCCGGTGGTATGTTAAGCGGGAAATACCTCAATGGTGTACGCCCCGAAGGCAGTCGCTGGACATTAGCGCAGCGTAATGGTTTATTCCGCGATACGCTGGCGGCGCAAAAAGCAATTGCGGCCTATGCAGAGATAGCTAAACAAAACGGCTTTACACCCGCTCAATTAGCGCTCGCCTGGTGCGCTCAAGTTGATGGTGTTAGCTCAACGATTATTGGTGCGACAAGTATGAGCCAATTACAGGACGATATTAAGGCATTCTCAATGCCCTTAAGCGAGCAAGCCTTAACCGATATTGAATCTGTGTTTAAAACCTATCCGGTTCCTTTTTAAGTTAAGCGCATAAAACTCCGCACCTGAAATAGAAAAACCACCGCTAATAAAATGAGCGGTGGTTTTCTAGCCAAACTACTTAAAGATGTAGTTTCAGAGTTTTGCGCGGTATTTATTGAATAAATTCAATTTTTCCATCAACAACATCGGCTTGTATCTCTTTACCCGTTTGCAAACGTCCAGACAGAATATCTTGCGCTAGGGAGTTCTCCAGCAATTGCTGAATAGCACGTTTTAAAGGTCTTGCGCCATAAACAGGATCATAACCCGCATCCACCAATAATTGGATAGCTTGATCCGTAAAGGTGACGTGGTAATCCTTATCCGTAAGACGTTTTTGTAAAGATTGTAATTGAATCGAAGCAATCGATTTAATATGCTCCTTACCTAATGGATGGAAAACCACGGTTTCATCTATTCGATTTAAAAATTCCGGTTTAAATTGCTGCGCTAATATATCCAGCAGATAAGACTTTATTTCTTCATAGCTGACTTTATCAAACTGCTCCTGAATAATATCAGAGCCGATATTTGAGGTCATAATAATCACCGTATTACGGAAATCAACGGTACGCCCCTGGCCATCGGTTAAACGTCCGTCATCTAATACCTGTAATAAAATATTAAATACATCCGGGTGAGCTTTCTCGACCTCATCTAATAAAATGACGGAGTAAGGTTTGCGGCGCACCGCTTCAGTTAAATATCCGCCCTCTTCATAGCCTACATATCCGGGAGGAGCTCCCACTAAGCGCGACACTGAATGTTTTTCCATAAACTCAGACATATCAATGCGCACCATATTGTCTTCACTGTCAAACAGGAAATTAGCCAGTGCTTTACAAGATTCAGTTTTACCCACCCCGGTCGGACCTAAAAACAGGAAAGAGCCGATCGGACGATTAGGATCGCTTAACCCTGCCCGGCTGCGCCGTATGGCATTAGCAATCGCATCAATGGCTTCGTTTTGACCTATCACTCGAGTATGCAGATGGGTTTCCATTTTAAGCAGCTTATCACGCTCCCCTTCAAGCATTTTCGCCACCGGAATTCCCGTCCAATGGGCAAGAATTTCAGCAATTTCATTTTCGGTCACCGCATGCTTTAACAGGGTCATCTCTTGGGTTTCAGCTTGTGCTGCCAGCGCCAGTTCTTTTTCCAACGCAGGTATGATGCCGTACTGCAATTCAGACATACGGGTTAAATCCACAGCCCGGCTGGCAACTTCAAGGTCTAAACGCGCCTGTTCGATGGATTGTTTAATATTTTGTGTACCTGAAAGCGCGGCCTTTTCAGCGCGCCACACTTTATCCAGGGCCAAATAGGCTTGTTCTTTTTCCGCAAGCGAGCTTTCTAAATCAGCCAGGCGTTTAACCGTGGCTTCATCGGTGTCATTTTGCAGCGCCTTTTGCTCTAACTTTAACTGGATAATTTTTCGCTCTAATTTATCCAAATCTTCCGGCTTAGAATCCATCTGCAAACGAATGCTTGATGCCGCTTCGTCAATCAGGTCAATCGCTTTATCGGGCAGTTGCCGATCGGCAATGTAACGGTGGGAAAGTGTCGCCGCCGCCACAATCGCAGGATCGGTAATTTCAACCTTATGATGGAGTTCATAGCGCTCTTTTAAACCGCGCAAAATGGCAATAGTATCTTCAACCGTGGGTTCATCGACCAGGACTTTTTGGAAACGACGCTCAAGGGCGGCATCTTTTTCAATATACTTGCGGTATTCATCCAGGGTCGTTGCGCCAACGCAGTGCAGGTCTCCCCGTGCCAGCGCAGGTTTTAACATATTACCCGCGTCCATCGCACCGTCGGCTTTACCCGCACCCACCATGGTATGAAGCTCATCAATAAAGAGGATGATTTTGCCCTCTTCTTTGGCTAACTCACTCAATACTGATTTTAATCTTTCTTCAAATTCACCGCGGTATTTTGCACCGGCAATCAAGGCTCCCATATCCAGAGACAGTACCCGTTTGTTTTTTAAACCTTCCGGTACTTCGCCATTAATAATACGCTGAGCCAGACCTTCGACAATAGCTGTTTTACCCACACCCGGCTCACCGATAATTACCGGATTATTTTTAGTCCGGCGTTGCAGCACCTGAATCATACGGCGCACTTCATCATCGCGGCCAATAACAGGATCGAGCTTGCCCTGCTCAGCCTGCTCGGTTAAGTCAATGGTAAATTTAGCTAATGCTTTCTCCTGTCCCTCGCCATCCTGATCCGTGACGTTTTGGCCATTACGATTTTTTTCAATCGATTTTTCAACTTTTTGTTTACTTAAACCTAATTTTTTTAAAATCTCGCCTAACCGACCTTTGTCTTCACAAGCGGCGACTAAAAACAGCTCCGAAGAGATAAATTTATCCTGGGATTTTTGGACATATTTGTCGCACAGATTAAACAGCGTATTAAGTTGCGCAGATATCTGCAGATCACCGCCGACCCCGGCAACTTTTGGAAGACGATCCAGTTCAGTGGAAAGTTGCGAGCGTAATGCGCTAAGATCAACCTCCAAATCGGAAAATATTGGCCGCAGTGACCCGCCATCCTGATTGAGCAGAGCAAGCATAATATGAATCGGTTCAATATATTGGTTATCACGTCCGAGTGCTAAGGATTGCGCATCGGCAATTGCTAATTGAAACTTACTGGTTAATTTATCCATACGCATTGGGAAACCCTCAATAATAATGTATACATGAATAATGGTGGTTAATTAAACAATTTCAAGGAAGGAAGATAAAACAGCGGTAGTTTTTTGATAAAAAATTATGAGTTTTGATATTGAGGGACTATTTTTCTACTTGTTAATCCAGATTAAAGTTGCCATTCGCCCGGTGATACCATCACGACGATAGGAATAAAAAAGATCGCTCTGATTAAAGGTGCAGTATTCACTGGCGGTGATTTCAAAAACATTAAATGGCGCTAAGCGTAAACGCGCCAACTGCTGTAAATCAGCCAACCAACGATCTCCACAAGCCTTAAATGCAGATTTAGCTTGTCCGTTTTCAGCAATAAAGGCAGCCCGTACCTCACTACCCACTTCAAAAGCCGTTTTGCCGATACAAGGCCCTAACCAGACCAGTAAGTCCTTGGCATTAACGCCTAACTGCCCGCAAATAGTGTTAATTGATTTTTCAATAATACCATCACATAACCCCCGCCAACCGGCATGGATAGCAGCAACAAAAGTACCAAGCTTGTCGGTAATAAGCACCGGCAAACAATCAGCCGTCATAATAATACAGGGGGTGTTTTTATTATGGCTCCATACCGCGTCGCCGGTCAGAGAACTTGCGGTATTTTCTTCAAGTTTGAGTAAAATAGTGCTGTGGGTCTGATTTAACCAGCAAAGCGGGGTAGGTAAGGATAAAGTATTGGCTAAGGTGCTGCGATTTTTGCCGACAATAAGAGGATCATCACCAACATGTAAACCTAAATTCAACCCGCAATAAGGGCCCTGGCTGACTCCATCAAGTCGAGTGCTGGAATAGGCCCGAATATGTGCAGGAGCAGACCAGTTAGGTTTGAGCAACTGCACATCAGAATATTTATTAACCACCGTGCAGAATCATATCCTGACGTAACGCTTCTGCTAATTCAGCCATATCGGCCGGTAGTGGCGCATGCCATTCCATCATTTCACCGGTGATAGGATGCGCTAAACGTAACATAGTTGCGTGTAATGCCTGACGTCTAAAACCACGTAAAACATCTAATAACGCCTCAGATGCACCTTTAGGTGGACGAGGACGACCGCCATAAACGGGGTCACCCGTCAGTACATGACCAATATGCATCATATGCACACGAATTTGGTGTGTACGACCTGTTTCAAGGCGTAAGCGCAAACGCGTATGGGCACGATATTTCTCAGAGACCCGGTAATGAGTCAGAGCATGTTTACCGCCGGTTGAATTAACCGCCATTTTAACACGATGTACTTTGTCCCGCCCAATCGGAGCATCAACAAATCCACCTGCAGTAAAGCCGCCCATGGCAATTGCTTCGTACTCACGGGTGATTTCGCGCGCCTGCAAACTGGTCACTAAATGTGTTTGTGCCGGCACAGTTTTAGCAACGACCATCAGTCCGGTTGTATCTTTATCCAAACGATGCACAATACCTGCTCGAGGCACTTCAATAATTTGCGGATAATGATGCAGCAGTGCATTCAGGACAGTACCGTCGGGGTTACCTGCACCGGGGTGCACGACTAAACCGGCTGGTTTGTTAATGACTAAAATATCATCGTCTTCAAAGACAATTTCTAATTTAATCTTTTGCGCTTTATAAACCACTTCATCTTCGAGCATCGCCTGCACTGCGACCGTTTGCCCGGTATAAACTTTTTCGCGAGGACGATTAACGACTTCGCCATCAATTTTGACCATATCAGCCAAAATCCATTCTTTAATCCGCGTACGCGAATAGTCAGGGAATAGTGACGCTACTGCCTGATCGACTCGAAATCCGAGTTGTTGATCAGTCACTTCTGCGGTAAGGTTTAACTCTTGGCTCATATATTGTTCTCTTTTCTACACTATTGTTTGTTAGCAAATGGATTGATTATTTTCCCATGCCGGGAGTCATTTAATCAAACCATTATTAATAAGATTCATTTAGCTGTGATACAGTCACATTTTATCTTTTTTAACTTTTCTTTTATGGATTGATAGAAGATACTGTACCTTTATCTGCATTGGCATTATAACACTTATGAAAAAGATCCTCAGACTAATAACGTCCTCTCTTGTGATTGTTTTATTAAGCACCGGCTGTTCATCTAAAAAAGCCGAAAAACCTAAAGTGGAAGATAAACCACCTACGGTACTTTATGAACAGGCAAAACAAGCATTAGAGTCAGCAAGTTTTGAAAAAGCATCTGAAATTTTAGAGGCTTTGGATACCCGTTACCCCTTTGGCCCCCATTCAGATCAGGTCCAATTGGATCTTATTTACGCTTATTATAAACGTAATGAAACCGCATTGGCACTGGCCAATATTGACCGTTTTCTACGCCTCAATCCGACCCATCCGGATCTTGATTATGTTTATTATATGCGTGGATTAACCTATATTGCCTCAGATCAGCAATTTTTCCAGGACTTATTTGGTGTTGACCGTTACAACCGGGCGCCAAATAATTCAATCCAAGCCTTCAAAGACTTATCAAGAGTTATTAAATATTACCCGAACAGTGAATACGCTGCCGATGCACAGCAGCGAATAATATATCTTAAAGATCGTTTAGCACGTTATGAAATTAGCATTGCGCAGTGGTATCTCAAACGTGAAGCTTATATTGCCGCTATCAACCGCTGCAAAATAGTCTTAAATAATTACCCCGATACGCCATCGGTTGAACAGGCACTGGAAATCATGATTGCAAGTTATGATGTATTAGGGATCGCAGAGCCTAAAAGCAATGCATTGGCGGTATTAAAGTTAAATTACCCGAAAAATCCGCTGCTTTAGGTTTTAAGAATTAAAATTTTAATTTCAATTCCTGATGGTTTTAAAGAGAGAAACGGCCTTACGGGTAATATTCAAGTACTAGATATGACGCAATAGGCTATAAAAGAATATAAAAAAAGGAGAACTGAGTTCTCCTTTTTTTATGCTGCACAAGTGACTAAACGGCTTCATTGTCCTCTTCACCGGTACGAATTCGAATAACACGTTCAACGGGCATAACGAAAATTTTACCATCGCCAATTTTCCCTGTTTGCGCGGTACTCATAATGGCTTCGATACAACGGTCAACATCTTCTTTTTTAACCACTAATTCTATTTTCACTTTGGGTAAAAAATCAACCATGTATTCCGCACCGCGATAAAGCTCAGTATGTCCTTTCTGACGACCAAACCCCTTGACCTCAGAAACCGTCATCCCGGTGATATCGATATCGGCAAGCGCTTCACGAACATCATCCATTTTAAACGGTTTAATTATTGCTTCTATTTTTTTCATAGAGATCTCTTTATGTTATTTTAAACGAAAATATATCTCACTACTTTAATACTAATTACAGTAAATATACAGATAGAAAACGCAAAAAACGCTACAGCCGTTGTATTTTTAAATGCATTTCACTCTAAAAGATAAAAATCAGTCGATCTGCTTAATGCGCAGTTCAGCCGGTACTTCAAAAATGATACTTTCTTCAACACCCTGATTTTCAGTCACTACAGTGCCGCCCAATTTTTTGAGTTTATCTATCACCGCCTGCACCAGCACTTCGGGTGCAGAGGCCCCTGCAGTAACACCAACCACTTTTACATTTTCAAGCCACTCAGGCTTAATATCTCTTTCATTGTCAATCAGGTAAGCATTCACGCCGACACAACTTGCTTTTTCCTGCAAACGATTTGAATTTGAAGAATTGGTCGAGCCAACCACTAAAACAAGGTCGCTTTTTTCGGCAAGGATTTTAACCGCATCCTGGCGATTTTGTGTTGCATAGCAGATATCGTCTTTGCGCGGCCCTTCAATGCTCGGGAACTGCTCGCGCAGAGCCGTAATAATATTTGCGGTATCATCTACGGAAAGGGTCGTTTGTGAACTGAAACAAAGACTGTTGGGGTTTTTAACCTGTAAGGTTTTGACATCTTCAGGCGATTCAACTAAATAAATCCCACCCTGCGGATTATCATATTGCCCCATAGTGCCAACTACCTCGGGGTGGCCCTGATGACCGATCAAAATACATTCCTGCCCGCGACGACTGGCACGCGTCACTTCCATATGTACTTTAGTCACTAACGGACAAGTTGCATCAAAGATTTTAAGATCGCGGCGTTTGGCTTCTGCGCGCACCGATTGTGCTACACCATGGGCACTGAAAATAACGATACTGTTCTCGGGGACTTCATCTAACTCTTCAACAAATACCGCGCCACGGGACTTTAAATCATCTACAACATACTGGTTATGCACGACTTCATGACGCACATAAATGGGGGGAGTAAAAATCTCCAGGGCACGATCAACAATTGAAATAGCACGATGAACACCGGCACAAAAACCACGCGGATTCGCTAAAATAATTTCCATAAATAACCTTTATTTAAGAAGCAGGAAGCTATCAGCAGTGGCTGCCAGCTCGAAGCTCGAAGCTAATTAGTTTAAAACTTCTAATACATCCACTTCAAAGGTGACCGTTTGACCTGCCAGAGGATGGTTGAAATCAACGGTCACACTGTCTGCGACAATCTCGCGAATAATACCGGGAATTTCCTCACCATTTGGCTGCGTAAAGCTAATAATGGTGCCTATTTCTGCCGGCACATCACTGCTGAATTTACTTAATTCAAGGTGATGGATATTATCCGGATTAGGCAAACCAAATGCCGACTCGGGCGCCAGAGTAAAGGTTTCCGATTGTCCGACCTGCAAACCAAGCAGACACTCTTCAAAACCAGGCGTTAAACTGCCGTCTCCCATTACAAACTTTGCCGGTTTATTGGAGACTTTAGTACTGTCAACAGCAGATCCATCGGATAAACGAATCGAAAAATGCATCAGAACTTCACTTTTATCTACAATCGACAGATTCTTAACTTCAGACATTTTTATTTCCCTTTGGTTGGTTAATTGGTTTTTCCTGTTTAGCAAAAAAAGACTCAAAAATCATCATCGCAGCACCAATAAAAATAGCAATATCTGCAACGTTAAAGGTCGGCCAGCGATAAAAACCTAAATCAAAATCTAAAAAGTCGACAACATAACCAAACATCACACGATCCATTACATTGCCAAGCGCACCCGCTAAAATCAACGCATAAGCACAGTTAATCCAACGATCGGCCGAAGAGTTTTTCTTTAATAAGTAAACTAAATAGCTGGAAACGACGATCGCAATTGCCGTAAACAGGTATCTTTGCCACCCGCCCGCGTCACCTAAAAAGCTAAAGGCTGCACCGTAATTTCTTGCGTGGGTAAAATTGAAGAATGAAAAGATCCTATAAGATTCATATAGATCTAATGACTGTATTGTCCAATACTTAGTCACCTGGTCAAGCACGACCATTATTACGGCAAGCCATAACCAGCGCAAACCTGATTTTTCTATTATTTCTGCCATTTTAAATCCCAATTAAAAACGCCTTAAAATATTAAGGCGTTGATACCCAAACCACTTGAAGATACAGATTCAAATAGTGTGGGTTTATGTTAGATAATACAATTATTACGCAAATTTACGGTCTTCACCCTGCCCGTCAATATTGGTCACGCAGCGGCCACATAGTTCAGGATGCTGTTCATTTTGACCAATCTCTTCACGGTGATGCCAGCAACGCTCACACTTCGGCGCCGCACTCTTAACTACGCTGACCAATAAACCGCTCAGTTCAGTTTGAAGAGCTGACTGCGGTGCATTCGCCAAAGGTTTAACCTCTGCTTGGGAAGTGATCAGAACAAAACGTAATTCATCTTCCAGGGTTGTCAATAAAGTCGCTATTTCATCGCAAGCATAAAGGGTGACTTCGGCTTCCAAACCACCACCGATAACATTTTCTTTACGGGCGATTTCTAAGGCTTTATTAACCTCGGCACGGACTAAAATCAACTGCGACCATGCGGATTCGCTGAGGGCTTCATTATCAGACAAACCAAACAAACCATCGTACCAAACTGTGGTGAAGACAAATTCATCACGTGCGCCCGGCAGACGTCCCCAAATTTCATCGGCGGTAAAGCTTAGAATGGGTGCCATTAAACGTACCAACGCTTCGGCAACATGGAACAGAGCAGTTTGACAACTGCGATGTGCATTACTGTCCGCTTTAGCGGTGTACTGACGATCTTTAATAATATCCAGGTAGAAGCTGCCTAATTCGATAGAGCAGAAATGGGTCAACTTTTGGTAAACCACATGCAGGCTATAACTGTCGTAGGCTTCAATAACTTCATTTTGTAATATTAAGGTTTGCGCTACAATCCAGCGATCCAGCGCAACCATCTCTTCGTTAGGCACTAGATCAGTGCTTGGTTCAAAACCGTTTAAGTTAGCCAGTAAAAAGCGTGAAGTATTACGAATACGGCGGTAGCTGTCTGCACTGCGATTAAGTATTTCATCGGAAACCGTCATCTCGCCGGTGTAATCCGTTGAAGCTACCCATAAACGCAGAATATCCGCGCCAAGATTGTTCATCACGGTTTGTGGAGACATGACATTACCGAGGGACTTAGACATTTTTTTGCCCTTGCCGTCAACCACAAAACCGTGGGTTAATACTTCTTTGTATGGGGCTTTATTATTAATCGCCATACCGGTCATTAACGACGACTGGAACCAGCCACGGTGTTGATCTGAACCTTCAAGATAGAGATCCGCTTGTGCTTGTTCGCCGGACGCTAACGTGTATTCTTCTCGTTTTGCAACAACCGAAGCATGGGTTGTACCTGAATCGAACCACACGTCTAGCGTATCGGTTACTTTACGGTATTCTTCAGCTTCAAACCCTAACAGGGTTTCCGGCTCTAAATCCCACCAGGCCTGAATACCCTCTTTTTCAATTTTGCGCGCAATCAGTTCCATCATTTCAACACTGTTAGGGTGCAGTTCATCTGTTTCTTTATTGACAAACAAAGTAATAGGAACTCCCCAGGTACGTTGACGAGAGATACACCAGTCAGGACGGTTCTCGACCATTTTTTCGATCCGTTGCTGACCCCAACTTGGAATCCATTTTACATCTTTGATCTCGGCCAGTGCATCCGCGCGTAAACCTTTTTGATCCATGGCGATAAACCATTGTGGCGTAGCACGAAAAATAATCGGGGTTTTATGTCTCCAGCAATGCGGGTAACTGTGATTCAATTTGATAAAGCACAGTAATGCGTTTCTTTCTTCTAAGACTTCAAGCACCCGGTCGTTAGCTTTAAAGACGTGTAAACCTGCAAAAAATTCGGTATCTTCGCGGAAAACACCATTATCGGCAACCGGGTTAGCAACCTCTAAACCGTAACGCAAACCGACAGCGTAATCGTCCTGACCATGCCCTGGCGCGGTATGTACACAACCGGTACCCGCATCTACAGTGACGTAGTCGGCAAGAATAGCCGGTACCTGCAAATCTAAGAAGGGATGGTTAAATAATTGCTTCTCTAAATCGCCCCCTTTACAGATAGCCAAAGTGCTAAAATCTTCATTACCATAACGTTTCAGACAATCGGCCACTAGATCCGTGGCTATAATTAAACGTCGTTCTCCAGCTTGTACTAATGAGTATTCTACTTTTTCAGCTAATGCAATGGCGCGGTTAGCCGGCAGTGTCCAGGGAGTGGTTGTCCAGATCACGGCATATACATCACCTGTTCCGAGATTATCCGTCACCGCGCTAAAGCAGTTTAAAACTTGATCGTTATCAACCGCGCTAAAAGCGACATCAATGGCTGGCGATAGTTTATCTTCATATTCAACTTCGGCCTCAGCTAATGCACTGCCGCAGTCTGTACACCAATGCACAGGTTTAGAGCCTTTATGAAGGTGGTCATTTTTAATGACTTGCGCGAGCGCGCGAACGATGTTGGCTTCGGTGCCAAAATCCATCGTAAGGTAGGGTTTCTCCCACTCGCCTAACACACCCAAACGTTTAAAATCTTTACGCTGGCCGTCAACTTGACGCGCTGCATATTCACGACATTTTTTACGAAATTCAGCGGCTGTGATTTTTTTACCGGGTTTGCCAACTTTTTGCTCAACTTTCAGCTCAATAGGCAGACCATGACAATCCCAACCTGGAATATAGGGCGCATCAAAATCAGATAATGTTTTTGATTTAATAATAATGTCTTTAAGGATTTTATTAACCGAGTGACCGATATGAATATCACCATTTGCATAGGGAGGACCATCATGCAGAATAAATGTTTTTTTACCTTTTTTAGCCGCACGGATCTTGCCGTAAAGGTCGTTGCTGTACCAATTTTTCAACATATTAGGTTCACGATTAGCAAGATTTGCACGCATCGGGAAACCAGTTTTTGGTAGGTTTAATGTACTTTTATAATCACTCATTGCTTTTTTATTCCATCTGACATTACGTTGGGATTTATACCCAAGCTACTTTAACATTAATTTTCAAAGTCATGTACGACTAACGGATTCCTGCATCTTCAAGTAGTTTGTGGCTATTTATTGAGCAAGTGCCATTGTTTGGCCTGCTTGATGTCTTTGTCTATCTGAATTTTTAATTCTGCGAATGAATCAAAGCGCACTTCATCGCGTATTTTTTCTTCTAACACTACTTCTAATTGTAAACCGTATAAGTTCGCATCAAAGTTAAATATATGCACTTCTAACTGCTGGCGGACACCCTGCACGGTCGGACGCTGGCCAATATTAGCTACCCCCTGATAAACCTGATTGTCAATGCCCAACACTGATACCACAAAAACACCAGAAACGGGTGAGACTCGACGTTTTAACAACAGGTTAGCAGTGGGTACACCAATAGTACGCCCTAACTTTTGCCCATGAGCCACTCTACCGGTGATACTGTATTTTCGGCCCAGCATTAGCGCAGCTTCTTGCATCTGGCCGTCAGCCAAAGCAGCGCGAATACGACTGCTGCTGATACGATGTTTTTTTTGGGTCAGACTGTGAGTATCCACAACCTCAAAACCATGCTTTTTACCGGCTTTTTTTAATAACTCAAAGTCGCCTTGACGCTGATAACCAAAATGAAAATCATCACCAATCACCAAAAACTTCACGCCGAGTTTTTTTATCAACAGCTCTTCGATAAATGCCTGCGCACTTAAATTAGCGAACTGATGGGTAAATGAAACGCATAAAAGGCGATCTAACCCAAGTTTATCAAGTTGTATAAACTTATCGCGTAAACGGCTTAATCGGGCAGGTGCATTATCTCCGGAAAACAGTTCAGCAGGTTGCGGTTCAAAGGTTAAGACAGTTGCCGGTACCTGCAGGCGCTTCGCCTCAAATAATAATCGGGAAAGCACCGCCTTATGGCCTAAATGTATCCCGTCAAAATTGCCAATACTCAAAACACATCCCTGATGTGATGCTTTGATATTGTGAATGCCGCGTAATAATTCCATTTTATTTTACTTAATAAGAGGCGCTAAAATATAAATAGAGTGGATTATATATGAAGCCGCGCAACTAATCAGCCCTCATTTAGGCATTCTTATGTGAAAATGCCTGAAGCGTAATCCGGTCAATGCTAAGGCAAACAGATACACCAGAGCACCCGCTGCGATTAGAGCAAACAGTTTTATTGCCGCTTCAATCCACGACAATTGACTCCACTCCTGTAATGATGGATTGAAAACCACTAAACCTGCGGCCATCACCAGCCCCGCAATCATAATACGCAGCAATACCGACACACTGTCTTTTTGTCTTTGATAAACACCTTTTTTGTATAAACCATACCATAACAAACTTGCATTTAAGGTCGCTGAGATTGAGGTGGCAATGGCAAGACCGACATAACCGTAGGGGATAGCAAAAATTATATTTAAAACCATATTGCTGACCATGGCAATCACGCCGTATTTTACCGGGGTTCTTGTATCCTGGCGGGCGTAGTATCCGGGTGCTAATATTTTCACCATCATAAAGCTCAATAATCCACTGCCATAAGCGCATAAACTCATGGAGGCCATCACCACATCATTACTGGCAAATTCACCGCGCATAAATAAAACCCGCAGCATAGGCTCCGCCAGTACAATCAAACCTAACATCGCGGGAAAACCCAAGATGCAGATCATACGTATGCCCCAGTCCAGCGTTTTCGCAAAATACTCTTTGGACAGGGTAACGTGAGATGAAGACAGACTCGGTAAAATAACCGTTGCGATGGCGATCCCAAATAACCCTAATGGAAATTCCAGCAAACGATCCGAGTAATATAACCAACTGATCGAACCCGTTTGCAGAAAGCTGGCAATAAAAGTATCAAGTAATAGATTAATTTGGCTAACGGATACTCCAAACAGTGCGGGGATCATCAATACCCTGATTTTTACAACCCCGGGATGATGCCAATTCCAGGTGGGTTTAACCAATAATTTTTGTTTATGTAGAAAAGGGATCTGGAAAAAAAACTGTACCGCCCCACCAATAAACACGCCCATTGCCAAGCCTATTTCGGGTTGCTGCAGATGCGGGGAGACAAAAAGTGCACAACCGATAATTGCCACATTTAAAAATACCGGCGTAAAAGCAGCGACAGCAAATTTACCCAGAGTATTTAAAATGGCTCCGGATAATGCAGTGAAGGTAATAAACCATAAATAGGGAAAGGTAATTTTTAACATGAAAGAAGCAAGTTCAAATTTTTGCCCGTCCGGACCGCCGTGCCACCAGTCTAAAAACCAACCGAAGCCGAATAATGCGGTAATAACGGAAGAGCCGAGCACCCCGAAAATCGTAATAATAGTAACAATAGTGCCCAGAGTGCCGGAGACAGCGGCAATTAATTTTTTAACTTCATCAAAAGAATGTTTTTTTTCGTATTCTGTCAAGACCGGTACAAATGCCTGCGCAAAGGCACCTTCAGCAAATAAACGACGTAAAAAATTAGGGATTTTATTGGCAAAGAAAAACACATCGGCGGCAGCTCCGGCGCCCATCAAGTTGGCAATAACAACATCTCTCAGCAGACCTAAAATTCTAGAAATTAATGTCATCGAGCTTACGATCAAACCTGATCTCAGTAATTTTTTACTCACAATATTTTTCCTACTAAAGGGAATTTAATTTTGTTCAACGTATTTGAAAAATGCACTCAATAAGTTAACCGAAGTTTGAATCGTCAGCATTCGTCAATCCCATCAGCCGCTGGAAATATCGTAACTGAAAGGCCTGCAGATTCTTGCATTGTCAAGCCGCTTGGGTATATAATGCGCGCAGTTTAACCATCTACTTGGTTTCTTACCAGTTTTTTAAGTGGTTAAAAAGAAATCATTTGACAATATACGTACGACAGGGCATATTCCACGACCTTTGATTATCCCTTGTTATACAGAATTTAGGAGTTTAGGTCTTGGCTAATATCAAGTCTGCTAAAAAACGCGCTTTACAATCCGAAAAAAGCCGTAAACATAATGCCAGTCGTCGTACAATGATGCGTACTTTCATTAAGAAAGTTGTTGTTGCTATCGAAGCTGCAGATAAAGAAGTTGCTACCGCTGAGTTTATAAAACTGCAATCAGTTTTAGATACCTATGCAACTAAAGGCTTAATTAACAAAAATACTGCTGCTCGTAAGAAAAGCCGTCTTTCTGTAAAAATCAAAGCACTATAATTCTTATTTAAGAAAATAGTCTTTAATTTTAAGCTTTAAAAAAACGACCTAGTGTCGTAAGGTCACCAGCTATATTCGGGGCGGACCACTATAAACAGGAAGGTTGATAGGCGTAATGCTTATTAACCTTTTTTTATGCCTGTAATAAAGTGGGACGTTGACGATTAAAAATTGAGCTTTTTATATCAGACCAATTCCACGTATCAAATACCTCATTTACGCATCAAAGCAGAGCATTGATTACAGTCACTCATTTTCTCTTTAGACACCGCCCTCTCGGCTCATTGCCCTCATGGAGCACCACCTCTGAATGCAGAAATTGTGCAGCCTCGGCGGAATCCTTCACTTTGCTGGCACTGCGTGCCAACATTTCCGATTCAAACTCAGTTAACACACTTTCCCTTACGCCTGCCCTCCTCCATTGAGATAAGGGTCTGCATCCTTTTTTGATCCCTCGAGCCAGCGCTAGCGCATCCAATAACGCTTGATTCGCTCCTTGGCCTTTGAATGGACTCATCGGATGAGCCGCATCTCCGATCAGAGTCACTTTAGATCCTTTCGCCAACAATTCGGGCTCAATGGGGGCACGATCGTAGACCGGATAACCGGAAATCTGCTCTGTCAGCGTTGCCGCTAAAATCTGGGGAATAGGATTGTGCCACCGACATCGACGCAAGGCTTCCTGCTTAAGTGCTTGAGGCCCTTCTGCACTTAAGGCCTTGGCCGCTTTTTCTGACATTGGAAAACTCAGCTGCCACATCACCGAGTTTGATGTATAAGGCATCATATAGATACGCTCATTGCCATTGGCTGTCTGGAATACCGTGGCCGAGTCCAGCAAAGCACTATCACGAGCTTCGCTGTCTGCAATAGCCTGCAAAGGACAAATCCCCAGAATCACAATGCAACCTAAGTAACATAACGGGGAAGTCTCTTCACCAATCAATAACCTGCGCACCGAACTGCGAATACCATCCGCTCCCACCACAAGATCCGCATTGACGTGCTTTATCTGCCCCTCTACTTGAAAGCTTAAATCCACACCTTGACCCTGACATTCTTTAAAATCCAGCAACTGGTACCCCCACTGCACCGCATTCTCTCCACCTAGCTGCTGGAGCAGCGCTAAGCGCAACGACTGCCTCGCGATATGGATATTGGTGCGTTTCGATGAGGTTTTCTCATTGCGCGGCCCCAACTCCCTTATTCCCCATTCACCGATCACTTTTCCGTCGCTAGTATGAACCACATGCCTGGTTGACATCACACCTTCTTCTAAGGCCGCAATTCCCAATCCCTGAATCGCACGACTTGCTTGCTGCAGAGTCAGCCCATAACCCTGATTTCGTGTGTCGAATCCGCTATCGCGCTCAAAAAGAGTAAAGGGGATTTTGCGGTGTAAACAGGCGACGGCAAGGGCCACCCCGCCTATTCCACCGCCAATAATGGCAAGCTGCGGATAGTTTTCTTGATCGGCTAAAGGAGGCGTCACAGAATGAATCAACCCGGAACCTTTACAGTTCAAGCACGTATCAAGGTGACCCAGAGGACGAATTGGAGCGCTTCCCTGGCTGTTGTTTTTTTCAAATTGCTGCAATTCCCTCTGGTAGCGGAGTCTCACTTTTTTGCGCAGCCCCTTACTTTTATTGCCACGTCCCTGACATTCAGGACAAATAGTCCAGTTATCATCTTTATTTTTCACCTTTCCACCGCCTTTTATGTAACCCGCTATTACTCACCCTTTAATAGGAAAAATTTCAGCCGACAGGGCTGACGTAGAGGCAGATAGCCAAGTTGTGACTGCAACCTTTATTACTGTCTATTATCTTATAATAAAAGAAAATTTATAAAGATCTTACCGTGTTCAAATCATTAGCAAAGAGCTTAAGGGGTGCTCCACCGATTAGTTAATTTTTGGCACGCAATAAAATAAACTAGAACAATTAAAAAAACCGACTCGGGGTCGGTTTTTTGTGTCCATTTTTCAGGAAAAATACAAATCTACTCTCTTTAATCTAAGCGGGTTTATATTCCCATGCTAGAGAGTGCTGCAATCAGGTCTTTAATCACCTTACCGACAGCCGGATTGGTTTCTTCAAAAACGATCAGTTGCTCGGCAAGCTTTTTATCACGAATCGATTTTCTCGGATCACCTGATTTTATTGCTTCTTGAAGCTCATCACGTACCTGTCGTAATTCTCCGGCAGTACACTCATCAGCAATAAGATCCTCGTCTAAAATGGCCGATAATTTTTCAAACTCTGATTTAACTTTTTTAATAGGCATAAACACCTCTGAACAGTGAATGAATTAAAACCAAACCAATTAATTATACACCTCAGAGGTTTGGCTAAAATAAATAATATTAGGATCAATAACCAAGTATAGTCTTAAAATAAACAATGCGGTCAGCTTGATTTAAAAAAATGATCCAGACAACGTCCTAATAATAAAGAGATAATAACAAAAAAGACACTCAATAACATCAGGCCAATTTTAAACCACTGGTAATCTGCATAATGTTGCAAATATAAAGAGGAGAGATAAATAGCAAAAACCCAGTATAGGATACGAAATACGTATGCCCAGAATGGATAAACACGATCGGTTAACCATAATTTAGCCACATCAGGCTCCTTTAATTGTAAAACTGATGACATCATCAATGTGTGTTTTAGCGCAAGCCAGCATCACTAGGCGATCGATTCCCAGAGCAACACCCGCACAATCAGGTAAAGACGCCAGCGACGAGATAAAGTGCTCGTCAATCGGCATTTGCGCGAGTCCCTTTTGTGATCGTAAATAATTATCTGCTTGAAAGCGTTTTAACTGCTCTTGCCCGTCGCTTAATTCATGAAAACCATTCGCCAGCTCAATACCTTGAAAATAAACCTCAAAACGTTCTGCAACACGCTTATCTGCGTAACTAATTCTTGCCAGTGCAGCTTGAGAAGCTGGAAAGTTATAAATAAAACAGGGTTTGTGCTGCGCAATAACAGGTTCAATAGCGATACAAAATAATAGCTGCAGTACAGTATCCCGGTCAGGCTCTTCACTGAGCACGTCCCCAAGATTAAGCTTTTCTCCTGAACTCTTCAATTGCTTAAGACTCGCAGAGAGAGGATCAACCGCTAATACTTCTAAAAAAGCATTCTGGTAGGTACAACGGCGGGCAGGCTGCGATTTAAGAATAAATTGTAATAACTGATCCATTTCATCCATTAACCGGAAATGATCAAATCCAATCCGATACCATTCCAGCAAGGTAAATTCCGGATTATGGAAGCGTCCCGACTCTTCATTGCGAAAGACTTTACTTATTTGAAAAATACAACCACTGCCGGCAGACAAAAGACGTTTCATATGAAATTCAGGCGATGTTTGCAGATATAACGGGCAGCCCCGGTTATCCTGCTGTGATGAAGATATTTGCGGTCCGATAAAATGGGTTTTAAAACAAAACAGGTGGATATCCGTCACACCCGCCTGACTTAATGCCGGCGTCTCTACTTCTAATAATCCGCGGGTTATAAAAAAATGTCGAATAGCCTGTAATATTTTTGCACGTTGTTTTAATTCTTTGATCGAAGCACTTGGTTTCCAGCTCATCTTGATTCCTTTATCTCCGCGGATTGACCTTTTTACACCGCAACAGGTGATGGCATAAGCACCCTAGTTTACCTAAGTATAAAAAATTCGGTAATAAAAAATCATTGTCATTTTCCGACCTGATTTAGATCACTATTTATTGCTTATTTTCAAATAACCATGTTTATTTCACGGTATTTTATAAACTCACTGATAGAATCAAAGAATAATATCAATAACATGAATAAGATGAATAAGATGAATAATATAAACAACTAATGGAGTAGAAATGTGCAGATAATTAAAACAGATGTTGCCATTATTGGTGCCGGCGGTTCCGGTCTTCGAGCCGCGATTGAAATTGCAGAAAACCATCCAGAGCTCGATATTGCCTTAATATCCAAGGTTTATCCGATGCGTAGCCATACTGTTGCAGCTGAAGGCGGCGCGGCAGGTGTTGTCCAGGGTCATGATTCATTGGATAACCACTTCGATGATACTGTCTCGGGTGGTGACTGGTTATGCGAGCAGGATGTTGTTGAGTATTTTGTGGAGAATGCAGCCAAACAACTTACCCAACTTGAACATTGGGGCTGCCCATGGAGCCGCAAAGAGGATGGCTCTATTAATGTGCGCGCATTCGGTGGGATGAAAATAGAACGTACCTGGTTCGCTGCCGATAAAAGTGGCTTCCATATTCTCCACACGCTTTTTCAAACCTCACTCCAACACCCCAAAATCAGACGTTTTGATGAGCATTTTTGTCTGGATCTGGTTGTTGAAGATAATAAAATACAGGGTGTTGTGATCCTTGATATTGCCGAAGGTGAAGTCAAACTGATTCAAGCCAAATCGGTGATCATGGCAACCGGCGGCGCAGGTCGCGTATACAGCTACAATACCAATGGCGGCATTGTCACCGGCGACGGTATGTCCCTCGCTTATCGACATGGTGTTGCGCTGCGTGACATGGAGTTTGTACAGTATCATCCGACCGGTTTACCGGGCAGTGGTATTTTAATGACCGAAGGTTGTCGTGGTGAAGGGGGAATATTAGTCAATAAAAATGGTTACCGTTATCTGCAGGATTATGGCTTGGGGCCTGAAGTACCTATCGGACAGACTAAAAATAAACACATGGAACTTGGGCCGCGTGACAAACTCAGCCAATGTTTCTGGCAGGAACAGCAAAAGGGCAATGTCTTTAAAGGTGAACGCGGGGACTATATTCACATGGATCTTCGTCATCTGGGTGAAGAAAAAATTAATGATCGCCTGCCGTTTATTCGCGAACTGGCAAAAGCCTATGTCGGAGTGGATCCTGTTTATGAACCTATTCCAGTGCGCCCTACCGTGCACTATACAATGGGCGGTATCGAAACGGATGCTAAAACAGCAACCAGTCTGGCCGGATTATACGCAATAGGCGAATGTGCTTCTATTGGTTTGCACGGTGCTAACCGTTTGGGCTCCAATTCGTTGACCGAGCTTGCCGTATTTGGCCAGTTAGGAGGCCAGGAAGCCGCAAACTATGCCCACAATACGGAGCATCAGGATACGGCTCCATTAAAAAAACAAGCGGATGCTATTTTGGCCCGCACAGAAGCCTTATTACACAGCAAAGGCACTGAAAAGATGGCCGATATTCGTTTAGAAATGGGCGACTGCATGGAAGAAGGCGTTGGCATTTACCGCACCAAAGAATCAATGCAAAAAACCATTGATAAACTCGCAGAGCTTAAAGAACGTTATAAAAATATTCAAATCATTGATAAATCCAGTGTGTTTAATACCGAGTTTTTATATGCCGTGGAATTGGGATATTTACTCGACAGCGCCGAAGCAATGGCTCACAGTGCAATAAATCGCGAAGAGTCGCGTGGTTCACATCAACGTATTGACGGTTTTGATAAACGTGATGACCAAAACTACTTAAAACATTCGCTGGCATATTATCAAGCTGATAAAGCACCCAAAATTGAATATTCAGCCGTAACTATTACTAAAAGCCAACCCGCTGAACGTGTTTATGGTGAAGCATCGGACAAAGCACACGCTGCCGCTGAACAAGCAAAAGCAGACTCGGCACAGGAGCAGATTTAATGACCCCGTCAACTATTACAATAGATATACTGAGATACCGTCCTGAAATGGATGAAAAACCATTTACTCAATCTTTTGAAGTTCCTTACACTGCAGACTTATCTATTTTGGAAGCCTTGCAATATATTAAAGATCATCTGGACAGCACCGTTAGTTTCCGCTGGTCTTGCCGCATGGCGATTTGTGGCAGTTGCGGAATGATGGTGAACGGCGTTCCTAAATTAGGTTGTAAAGCATTTCTGCGCGATTATTTTCCTAAAAAAGTCACTTTAGCACCGCTGGCCAACTTCCCTATCGAACGTGATTTGGTGGTCGTAATGGATGACTTTATTAAAAAATTAGAGTCTGTTAAGCCCTACATCATTCCTGAAAAAGAAAAAAGTTTATCGGAAGGTCCTTATCAGCAAACACCGCTGCAGATGGAGAAATATAAACAGTTCTCAATGTGCATAAATTGCGGCCTTTGTTATGCGGCCTGCCCGCAATATGCCTTAGACAAGAAGTTTACCGGCCCTGCGGCCCTTGCATTACTGGCGCGATACAACCGTGATAGTCGTGATAATGGTGAAGCCGAGCGAATCAAAATAGTCAACCAGGAAGAAGGTGTTTGGGGTTGTACTTTTGTTGGTTATTGTTCGGTAGTTTGCCCTAAAGATGTTGATCCTGCTGCAGCAATTCAGCTTCTTAAAGTGGACAGCAGTAAAGATTATTTAATTGGTATGTTTAAACCTGATTAAACGGATAACTATGCGAACAAGCAACAGGATTGATAACAGCTTTAATTTATGGAGACTACAAAAATGAGTAAACGTAAACCTTATGAACGGCCACTGCCAACGGATTGGTGGCTGAAAAATGCATTTTATACAAAGTATATGATTCGCGAAGGTAGCAGTATTTTCATCACTATATACAGTCTAATATTAGCCTGGGGAGTGTTCCGTTTAAGTCAGGGTGAAGTCGCTTTTGACGCCTGGATGGCTGCATTGCACAATCCATTTTCAATTATTGTGCACCTTATCGCCTTAGCGTTGGCCCTGTATCATACTGTTACCTGGTTTTCGCTTGCACCTAAAGCGATGGCCTTATGGATCAAAGGAAAAAGATTACAAGACAAGGTTATTATTGTCGGTCATTATTGCGCATTAGTTGCAGTGGCTATTTTCTGCCTGGTCATTATTACCCTATAAGGAGAATGGAAATGTCTAATACTACAGAGAAAACCTATATACGTTCACATGAACCCATTTTCTGGGGATTGTTTGGTGCGGGCGGAATGCTTATCGCATTCATGACACCGGTGATGATTTTGATTACCGGTATCTTAATTCCAATGGGTTTAATGGACAGTGAGAATCTTAGTTATGAAAGAGTTCATCACTTTGCCACCAGCTGGTTCGGAGCAGCCATTGTATTAGTGTTGGTTGCTTTGCCTCTATGGCATACCCTGCATCGTATTTTCCACGGGCTGCATGATATCGGCATCAAGCGCGGCCGCGATTTGCAACAGGTTTTCTGTTACGGGTTTGCTTTTGCCGTCAGTGTGTTTGTGTTTACCCTGCTGCTGCAGATGTTCTAGTAATTTCTTACTCGAGAAAAAAAAACCAGCTGATTAGCTGGTTTTTTTATATTCAAATTACTTGAAGATATCAGAAAAGTTTATTTTTTCACCCGGCTAACGTATTCCGCGCTGCGAGTATCCACTTTTACCATATCACCAATCTGAATAAATAAAGGTACTCGAATAAGCGCGCCCGTTGCCAAGGTAGCAGGTTTACCCCCCGTACCGGCAGTATCACCTTTGAGTCCCGGATCTGTATCTGTCACTTCCAGCTCAACAAAGTTTGGTGGTGTTACCACAATAGGGCTATCGTTCCAGGTAGTGATGGTACACATATCCTGCTCAACCAACCATTTAGCCATATCACCGACCGCTTTTTCATCTGCGGCAATTTGCTCAAAAGTCTCATTATTCATAAAATGGTAAAACTCACCATCGTTGTAGAGATAGGCAAGATCAATATCCATTACATCTGCCGATTCAACTGACTCGCCAGATTTAAAGGTTTTTTCAATCACTTTACCGGATAAAAGTTTGCGCAGTTTGACACGATTAAAGGCCTGCCCTTTACCTGGTTTAACAAATTCATTATCGATAATTGTACAAGGCTCGTTATCGAGCATAAATTTTAGCCCGCCTTTGAATTCACTGGTATTATATGTTCCCATCATTACCTCACTATAAATTGATTTATAAAATATGCTGCAAATAATTACCACGGATAATACCCATGTGTTGCCGAGTTGGCAAAAAGAACTCGCTAATGCGGTCAAAAATCCACAACAACTATTACAATTATTGGATTTATCCCCAAAAAATGTACCGTTAAGCTTAAAAGCCCGTAAAAGCTTCCCGATGTTGGTACCGATGCCGTTTATTCAAAAAATGAAAAAAGGAGATATTAATGACCCTTTACTGCAGCAAGTGTTACCTATAACAGATGAAGAATTAGTCTCGGAAGGTTACAGTACCGATCCTTTAGAAGAGCATGATAGTGCCCTGCCCGGTTTATTACACAAGTACCAAAGCCGCGTATTACTGATTTTAAAATCAGGTTGTGCGGTTAATTGCCGTTACTGCTTTAGGCGGCATTTCCCTTATCAGGATAATAATATTAACAAAAAGCAGTTACAGGAAATTATCGCCTACATCAAAGCCCATCCCGAAGTGAATGAAGTCATATTAAGCGGCGGTGATCCATTAATGAGTAAAGATGATTTTTTACAATACTTGATCAATGAATTGGAGTTATTACCGCAACTGACCCGATTAAGACTGCATAGCCGTCTACCGGTTGTGATCCCGTCCAGAATCACTGACCAACTGTGTGATATGCTCAATAAAAGTCGGTTAAATGTGGTCTTCGTATTACATATCAACCATGCTAATGAAATCGATTCTGTATTTAAAAATGCGATGAATAAACTTAACCAAGCGGGTGTGCAATTATTAAATCAAAGTGTTCTGCTAAAAGGCATAAATGATAACAGCCAGACGCTGGTTGCCCTTAGCGAAGCACTTTTTGAAGCACATATACTGCCTTATTATCTGTTTTTATTAGATAAAGTGCAGGGCGCGCAACATTTTGATTTACCCGAGCAGCGGGCGATACAATTAGTCCAACAGATGAGCATTGCCTTACCGGGTTATTTAGTGCCCCGATTAAGTCGGGAAATTGCCGGTCAAAAGAGTAAAACACTAATAACCGCCTAAAATCAAAACAGGCGCTGCTAGCAGTTCAGGGTTAAAGGTTAAAGGTTAAGTTAAATAGTTTCAAACAGCATAACATTGCGCTTAACCCATAGCGCCCGTAACGATGATAGAATAGCTAAAACCAAGATGTGCGAATATTTAAGTGATCTGTTCAGGATCAGTTCGCTATAATCGCTTTAAAAAGGGCCAAACAATGAATAAAGAAAGTGTGATTAAAAAGCTACAAGAAAATATAAAAATCATTTACCACCGTGCCGTTGACGCAGATAAACAGCTGGAACAGCTACGTCAGCAAAAGAAAGCGGGATTTGCACAAATATTTACCAATGATAGCGCGTTTAAAAATCACTCCACAACCTTCTTGCCCTATGTTGAAGAGTTAGCTGCGGATCTGCAGGCTATTCAAACGGATAATAGCGAGCATTACAAAACATTAATTCCAGCAATAGTCGTTAAAATTGAACTTCTTTTTAAGACCCTTAAGGCTTTTAAAGACAATTTAAAAGGTGAATAAATAGCATTATAAAACAAACACCACTTTTGCTTAAAAAGTGGTGTTTAAAGTCAATAATGATTTTTATTTAAGCGTACATAGGCACAAGCAGTATAGTACCTATAACCACGGTGATTAAACCGCACAAGACTGGAACGGAAGTGCGTTTGACCACTTCAAAGGGGCTAATTTTAGCCATACCTGCTGTTGCTACGATAACCCCCGACACAGGTGAAATGGTCCGGCCCAGGTTTGATGCCTGCAGCATAGGAATAATAAGGTAAGCTGGACTGAGGCCTAATTTAGCAGCCAGAGTCGGTGCGAGTTCTACAAACGCATAAAACGGCGCGTTACCGGAACCCGTTGCGATTGCCGCGACAACTGTTATTAAAGTCAGCAGAATCATTAATGCGAAGCCGCCCGCGCCAGCCGATTCAGCCAGACCGATCAGGTTATCAATTGCGCCTATTGACATTAAACCCTGTGCAAACACACCAGCCCCGATCAACAGCATGACCACACCTTTAAAGGCGTCAGCCATACCAGCGTAACAAACTTCTAACCCCTCGAGCGTTTCTTTACCGTTAAAACGTCTGCTAATGTATTCAACAACGACGCCGATGAATATCGACAATACAACAATAGTGTAGATATCTAATTCAAGACCGGGAATTGTTTTACCGTTGAAAACAAAAACGCCGACAATCGGCAGGAACGGCAGAATAGAGTAGTAAGGTGGTGCCGTTATTTTTATATGAGAGACATCCAGTTTCTCCATTGGTGTATTTTCTTTTTTATCTAAATACTTATTCCAGAAGAAAGCAGCTGCCGCCATAACGACAATTGCACTGATTGATACCGGTAGTACTGTTTCCACTGAGAATACGTCCAGCGCTATACCTGATTTTTCAGCTGCGATAACAACGTCCCCCGATGTCGGAGAAAGAATAATAGCCGCCGGTGATGCGCATACGGCTACCGCTGCCGGGCGAGATATACCCATCGCGGTCATCATTGGAAATAAAGTTGCCATTAACAGTACACCAAGGCCCGTTGCAGAGCTTACTGCTAACGACATTAAGCAGGCAACGATATAAGCTGCGACCAATAATGCATAGGGTGATTTGATGAATGCTAACGGATGTGAAAATTGTTTGACCACGACATTGTTTGCACCGATATGCGTCATGTAGGTCGCAAAACCACATAACAGCATGATCTGCATACCTAAACCGCCGCCACGATACTGCAGCATATATTTCACAAATTCCAGCGTATCTAAAAATGAGCTTCCCGTGCTGGCTACATTTTCAGGTAAAACCGTGTGCCCCATAAAACCTGTGATGATTAACAAAAGCATACCTGCACTGAGCAGAACCCCTGCAGGTTTATACTCTTTAACGATCAAGTAACCGACCACTATTGTGACCACCAGGCCGATGAATAGCTCTAACATAAAAAAACCTTATTATTATTATTATTATTGGATTAGATTGGATTGCAGATGATGTTGATTTTTCTTTAATAAATCAATGAATTGCTCCTGTATTAGTTGATCTGAAATTAATTTTTCCCTATTAGTGTTGCAGGTATGCTTTTTCTGTTATTTTATCCATCAAATCACTCGCATAAATATTGTTTTTACCAAATAAAAAGTGGTGCTTATTTTAGTTACTATAGCGACCTGTAAATGCGAATAAAAAGATTACCAGCATAAAATTTTATCCCCCCTAAAAATCAATTTCTGACCAGAATCGTTACGCTAGTAGATCGGCTACAGTCATTTTATCGGCAAGGTCAGGAACAAAAATTCGATAGGCCAAAATAGGAATTATAATTGATACAGACAGTTGGCTAAACCTTGCCTCACAGAGAATCATCTTAATTATTTAGCTTTGCACTTAGCGATTGGGGTTCATAAAACAACAATTTTCTTCTTTCCCTCCAACCAAAAGATCAGTCTGTTTAACTGTTCAAAAAAACTTATTATGTTCTTAAACGCATAGCCAGTTTTAGCAAAGTGGATAAACAGTCTATTTTAAAGCCTTCCAGCAGCGCCTGAAACAAATAAAGGCAAAGGCTCAAACCTATGAGTGAAGCACCTTTATTCGTCCTATACTGTTAATAATATCCTGTATTTTTCAACCCAAACCATAGGCACTGAGAACAACTGAGAGAAGAAAAAAGAGGAGAAAAACCATGAAACAAGCTCAGGCATTATTAATGATTTTTGTGTTTTTACTGGTAGGTTGCACGCAGCCTATGGGGGCTAAGGAAAGCGCTGGCACCCTGCTTGGTGCGACCGCCGGAGCTGTATTGGGTTCCAATGTGGGTAAAGGAAAGGGAAATGTTGTGGCTATTGCTATCGGCACTCTGGCAGGAGCCCTGTTTGGTCAGGAAATTGGTCGCTCTCTGGACCGCGCCGATCGCATTGCCATGGGCCAGAATGCCCAGTACTCACTGGAGCAAACCCGCAGTCAGGAAACGACCCGTTGGAACAATCCTGATTCCGGCAATAGCGGTTCAATGACCCCGCTCCAGACCTATCAGCAGACAACGGGTCAATATTGCCGCGAGTATCGTCAGACAGTCTTTGTTGGCGGCAAAAAGCAGGAGGCATACGGCACAGCCTGCCGTCAACCGGATGGCAGCTGGATAATTAATAATTAACGATATATATATGGCGATTAAAGGTAATTGGCCATATACCCAAATCACCTGACGATACAGGCACCAGCATAGTCAAGTCGTTTGGGTATATAGCGCAAGCACTTTTGTGCTCTGCCTTGTATAACAGCAGATTTGTCAGTTGAGTTGCAATCTCTATTCGGCTGCATTTTTGTCGAAACACAACAACCGGCTTGTCTGTAAGCGCCCTCAAGCCTGAAAATATGCAAAGAATAGCTTTCCCCTTTTGGCACGGAGAACGTCATAATGTTGGCTTTTATCAGCAGAAATATTATTACCGGACTGGTGGCAATACTGCCTGTATTGTTAACGCTTTACCTGCTCTACTGGTTTGCCGTTTCCGCAGAATCACTGCTCGGTGGATTGATCCAGGCCCTGCTCCCCGATCACTGGTACTGGCCGGGGATGGGACTGGCTGCTGGTCTGCTGGTCGTGTTTATAACCGGTCTGTTGATGAATGCCTACCTGGTGCAACGTCTGTTCGCCAAGGGTGAGCAGCTCTTTTACCATACGCCCCTTATTAAATCGGTTTATCGGGCTATTCGTGACTTTTTTGACTATTTCTCGCCGACCACTAAAAAAGAGTTCCAGCAGGTAGTTGCAGTAACCATCGGAGATACTGATATGCAGGTCATAGGCTTTGTTACTCAGGCGGAACCTGCGAAGCTGCCGAAGGATTTTCGCGAAGATGACTGCATTATAGTCTACCTGCCACTGAGCTATATGATAGGCGGTTACGCGGTACTCATTCCGCGCAGCAGGGTGCGGCCGCTGGATATGAAAATAGAGGAAGCCATGCGCTTTACCCTGACTGCCGGCATCACCGGAACCCCACCTGCTGAGCAGAAAAAAAAGCAGCCCCATGCGAAACAAGAATAACTCTGTCATCCCGGGCCATTTGGCCTAGATCCGCAAGCGATAGCCTTAGTCGATTAGATTAATAATCATATTTCCGGTTGATTTTTCTCTGTGCAAAAATATAAGTTGAATTGTTTATTTCTCCAAGGGCAAACTTATCATCCAGAACAGACAACTCTTTTCCCTTTTTCATCTTAATATCATGTTTTGTTAGGTTATAGTTAATTGACATTGCACCATTGTATCCGTTAACTGGATCCCACAGCACAGAAAAAGGCCAAAGTATTAAGTTTGTTATTCCCATCCCGGGTCCTTGACTGTAAAAGGAACCAAAGCCAGGTAAAATCCCCAAAAAAGTTCCAAGCGTTGGATCTTTCTTTTTAATTAAAACCCCTTCATTCTCAAAAGCTGCGTATTCTCTTTTTTGCTTCGTATTTAATCCGGCGGCGCAACTCGATAGTACCAGAACAGCCGTAACCAATATGATTGGTTTTACAAACTTCATTACACTTCCTTTTGATTAATAATTTAAAGACTCTTACAGATCAACTTAATATGACTATGACCGTCTTATTTTTTAGTCGCATTGCTGTCCTTCGCCGCTTCAGACATCACAGCTAATACCTGCTTTTGTTAAGGGTGAATGGCACTCTTTAAAGAATATCGTGACTGTAGATGATTTCACTGCTTTTGTGCTTTTTGAATAAGCAAAAGTCGTAATAAACAGTATGACGTTTTGACTAAAAACACATCATCACTTTTTTTTAGGTTTAAAGTCATAGGGTTACCTAAATAATTCAGTTGTTATTATTTCGATAAGATAATGAAATGAGTAAAAAGTTCATTTTTTTATTAAAAGCAACTTAAATAAGCAAGCTAAAGAGGAAAATTTGGCGGGAAAAGTATTTTTTGATCTGCTGCAGCTTCTGTATAGCTTGAAAGTCATGTTCACCGAGAATCAGCGTGTTATGCAGAAGCAGCTGATCTTTCACATAGAAATCATTGAACATAGTTTCACAGTGAATCTTAAATTTGCGGTGTCTTGTGGCAACCCCACTAAAATATTCTAAACAATCTGATCATGCGATATTTTCTAACTCAAAGCAAAATCGATAATCAATCCTATTCCAAAACTCAAAAACTCAGGTAAATTGGATCACAAAAGCTAACAGCTAATGGATAATTGTCTGTATCTGTTTAGGTTTTTTATAGACTCAACCTTTAAAAAATAGTTTTTGTTTGGAATCAAAAAAGCGAACTATTTAAGTTCGCTTATGGTTATTCAGAGTTTCCAACTAGAATGACCGTGATCAAATCTATTAGTAGAAAGTGTTAACTAATACGCTCAAATAACAGATCCCACACACCATGACCGAGGTTATTACCACGATTTTCAAATTTGGTTAACGGACGCCATTCCGGACGTGGCGCATAATCACTTTCACTGGTATTTTTAAAATCTGCCGCGGCCTGCAATACTGCCAACATATGCTCTGCATAATTTTCCCAGTCAGTGGCCATATGAATCACACCGCCGATCGCAAGCTTACGACGCATGTTTTCAATAAACTCAGGTTGGACAATGCGACGCTTATGATGGCGAGATTTATGCCAGGGATCAGGAAAATAAAGCTGGAATACTGCCAAACTGTTATTCGGGATCATTTTATCCAAGACTTCAACCGCATCATGGTTCATCACGCGTAAATTAGTCACTCCCGCCTCTTCTGCATCTGCAAGGCAAGCACCAACACCGGGTCCATGTACTTCAATTCCGAGAAAGTTCTTTTCCGGTGCATTTTTTGCCATTTCAATTAATGACTTACCCATGCCAAAACCGATTTCTAATACAACCGGAGCATGACGCCCGAATAATTCATTAAAATCAATTAATTTATCCTGAAAATCAACACCTTTGGTAGCCCAAAGGTTTTCTATTGCGGTCTGCTGACGGCTGGTCATTCGCCCTTCACGTTTTACGAATGAACGAATTTTGCGCATATATTTGCGCTCTTCGACGGTTTCAGCATTTTCTTCGCTTGTCGAATGTTCTTGGTCAGTCATTTTTATACCTTTATTTCGGGATCATTTATATTCGCCCATTATACCAATAATATTTAATAATGGATCGACTTTATGCACTTCAAAATAAGCACCTAATATTTGTGACGTTATATTTTTAACGTATCTCTGTTATGCTCGCCGCTCCTAAAAAGAGTGTTCAAAATATGAAAGAGCTTGTTGTAAATCACCAAAATTTTAGTCAGCGCATCATTGCATGGCATCAAAAATTTGGCCGTAAAACATTACCCTGGCAGCAGGATAAAAGTCTTTATCGAACCTGGGTAAGTGAAGTCATGCTGCAACAAACCCAAGTTGCCACTGTGATCCCTTATTTTAATAAGTTCATGCGTGCTTTCCCGACCATTTCCTATCTTGCTAATGCGCCTTTAGATGAAGTATTGCATCATTGGACTGGACTCGGCTATTACGCCAGAGCGCGTAATTTACATAAATCAGCACAATTTATTCGGGATAATTACGCAGGCAATTTCCCGGAAAAATTTCAACAAGTGTTGGATTTACCCGGCATTGGCCGCTCAACCGCAGGGGCTATTTTATCCCTGACTTTGAATGAAAACTTTGCTATTTTAGACGGTAACGTTAAACGCGTCCTGACGCGCCATCAAACCATCGAAGGCTGGACAGGTGAAAAAGCGGTTGAAAATACCCTCTGGCAACTTGCTGAAAAATTAACACCGGCAAAACAGACCAATATATTTAATCAGGCAATGATGGATATGGGCGCGATGGTTTGCACCCGCAGTAAAGCAAATTGTGCCGAGTGCCCTGTTCAGGACGATTGCCTAGCGCTTGCAGACGGGACAGTGCAGGCTTATCCGACACCCAAAGCTAAAAAGAAGATTCCGATAAAAACAGCGGTGATGCTGGTACTGTGTAAAAATGGTGAAACATTGCACTTAAAAAAACGCCCGCCAGTCGGCATCTGGGGTGGATTATGGTGCTTCCCTGAATATGAAAGTGAAGCGTTATGTCTTGCGGCTATTAAAGCACAGGGCATCGAACAGTTTAGCAGCACCCTGTTACCTACATTTCGTCATACTTTTAGCCATTTTCATTTTGATATAACGCCACTGAAAATTGACGTTTCGATCATAGAATCAAAACAAGTAATGGAAGAAAGTGACTCGCTTTGGTATAACTTATACCATCCACAAAAAATTGGCTTAGCAGCAGCAACAACAAAAATTATAACCACTGTTAACAAAAACATCGAAAAGGAAAAGACAGATGACTAGAACCGTATTTTGCAGTTATTTAAAAAAAGAAGCCCCTGGTTTGGCCTTTCAATTAATTCCGGGCACTTTGGGCAAACGTATTTTTGACAACATCAGCCAGGAAGCTTGGTCAGAATGGCAACGTAAACAAACTATGCTGATTAATGAAAAAAAATTGAACCTGATGAAAGCTGAAGACAGAAAAATTGTTGAGGATGCTATGATTGGTTATCTTTTTGAAAATAAAGAGGTAGATATCGAAGGATATACGCCGAAAAAATAGTATCAACAATAAAGACAATTATTTGCCCACCCTGCAGATTAAAATTAACGCTATTTTTAATCTCAATAGCTGCAATGTTCACAAATAAAGCGGATAATGTTCAAAGGGTGAGCGAACAGCAGAAAAAGCAAATAAATATGTAGAAAGGTGTTGACGCCCGAGGTTAAAATCTATTTAATACGCCTCGTTCCGCTTCGTTAGCTCAGTCGGTAGAGCAGAGGATTGAAAATCCTCGTGTCCTTGGTTCAATTCCGAGACGAAGCACCATATTATGATTTACTGAAAAGATTAACTTCCAATCGGTAAATGAGGTTGATAACCTCGGTGCAAATGCACACGTTTTCGTGTGCCGACTTAGCTCAGTTGGTAGAGCAACTGACTTGTAATCAGTAGGTCACCAGTTCGATTCCGGTAGTCGGCACCATTAATACCTTCTTTATATTTAAAGAAGCTTGTTTTAAAAACAAGAAAAGTTTTGCTTCGTTAGCTCAGTCGGTAGAGCAGAGGATTGAAAATCCTCGTGTCCTTGGTTCAATTCCGAGACGAAGCACCATTATCATCTAAGCCTCGATAAAGAAATTTATCGAGGCTTTTTTGTATCTGATATTGATTGAAAATAATCGTCTCAGTGGTTCAACTTTTGATCAATGGCCCAGAGACGAAGCACCATCATCATCTAAGCCTCGATAAAGAAATTTATCGAGGCTTTTTTGTATCTGAATATTGATTGAAAATAATCGTCTCCGTGGTTCAGCTTTTGATCAATGGCCCAGAGACGAAGCACCATCATTCAAGCCTCCCTAAAGAAATCCCCCAAGGTTTATTTGTATCCGGGACTTGATTGAAAATAATCGTCTCCGTGATTCAACTTTTGATCAATGGCCCAGAGACGAAGCACCATCATTCAAGCCTCCCTAAAGAAATCCCCCAAGGTTTATTTGTATCCGGAAATTGATTAAAAATAATCGCGTCCGTAGTTCAAATGTTGATCAATGACCCAGAGACAAAGACCCCTCATTCAAGCCTTGGTAAATAAATTTACCAAGGCTTTTTTGTATCCAGATATTACTTGAAAAAATCGTGGCCGATAGTCAAATGGTCCCTTTATACTTGAGCCTTATTCAATAATCTAAACTCAGCGGCTGGATAATCGAGGGATCTGTATCTTGGTTGTGATTTACTATAAACTCAAGCGTCAATAATTCCCTCAATCCGGGCTTGGTAAATAAATAAAGGCTTAATTAGATGTTTTATGAAGGGACTGAAAAACGCTTGGAGATAATTACAACAGAACTGGATCTGTTGCAATTTTCCGATATTTTTTGGCAGCAAATGGTCGCGCAGGCAGGTGCTTTCATTATTTCAAAAATACAGAATACTCAGCTCAAAGCTTATCTTTTATCTGAATCGAGTTTATTCGTTTGGCATAACAAATTATTACTGATCACCTGCGGCAATACCCACCTTGTAAAAGCAGCACAATTCTTTCAAAAGCAGGTCGAGAACCGGGTCATTCAATCCTTATTATTTCATCGCCACCAAGCTCATTTACCCGATTTACAGAAAAGCAGTTTTGCACAGGATACCGTGCTCTTAAAAACGCACTTACAGGGGAAAACAATGCATTGGCAGGCAAACTACCGCGGTGATCTATTTTTATTCGGAGAAGCGCTGACAGGAGCTGTAAAGACCAAACAAATATTGATGCTGCATGGTTTGTGTGGCGATTTTGCCAGTTTATTACAATCAGGTATGGCAGGTCAGCAACAGATTGAGTCAACACTAGCGGTATTGCAATTTTTCCCAGGCCTGCAAACAGACCAATTTACCTTTAGTCCAAAGGGTTATTCATTAAATGCGCTTGCAGGAAAGCAGTACTTAACTGTCCATATTACTCCGGAAAAGTTAAGCACCTATTTGAGTGTGGAGAGCAGCTTTGAGACGCAGGTTTTGCAGCCCTTTAGTGATCACCTGCATGCCCTGTTTCGACCACAACAAAGTCACCTGATGTCTTTTATTGACCATCCTGATCAAGGCTTAGAAATAACCGTCTCTTCGGCAATGTAATACCAAGTACGTTAATCTTCTAGTATAAATACAGCCTCTACTTGATCACTTACCTTAATTTTATTAACTTGATAACTGCTTTCGGCCATCTGATCACTTTTTGCGCGCATCATTAGCGGTTGAGTATAACTGTGCTGATAATTGATGGCGTAAATTTTTCCCAGCTTAGCTTGATAGGCCGATGCTAAATTTGCCGCTTTCTCCTTTGAATCTTGAATGGCCAGTTGGCGGGCTTTTAATTGCCACTCTTGTGGTGCCTGTAAGCCATAATTCATTTGTCCGATAGATTCTATATTTGCAGCGACAACAAGCTCTAAAAATTGATTAACTTGCTCAAGGTCAGTTAACAGATAACTCAAATCACGGGTCGCGACAATCCCCTGCAATGTACGTTGATCTTTTATATATTGGTATTGCGCTCTGCTATTGATTTTACCTCGTTCCAGTATGTTTGTATCAAAGCCTGCCTTTTCGAGGTTAGTTAAAAGAGCAGAAACCTGTTGATCAACATTGTGCTTAGCTGAACCCGCGGTTTTCTCCAATGAAGTCGCTTGAAACTGAATATTCACTTGATCGGGCTGTACTTCAATTTGGGCACTGCCGGTGACAGCAACATGCGGACCATCGGGTAAAGCAGCTGCATTTACGAACGTTGAAAGGGAAATAGTTGTTATAAAAAGCAGTATTGTAGTTCGAAAATAGCGCATAAATATCCTTAAAAATAATTTGATAAGTTTGGGTATACGACAGAACTTGGCTCAGTTAGTTGCATCAAGGTATTATTTTGGACAAAAAAAAGCCAGCAATTAAGCTGGCTTCATAATTTAATTGTTCAGCTGGTAAACAGCTGAATTCATTAAATTATAATACGTCGACTGCGTTAAGATCTGAGAATGCTTTCTCAAGACGTGCAACCATAGAATCTTGCGCTGCACGTAACCATGCACGTGGATCGTAGTATTTCTTGTTTGGAGCATCTGCACCCGTTGGGTTGCCGATTTGACTTTGTAAGAAATCATGGTTTTTAGCATCATAACCACGAACACCATCCCAACATGCCCACTGCGTATCTGTATCGATGTTCATTTTGATAACACCGTAACCGATAGACTCTTGAATTTCTGCTTCAGAAGAACCAGAACCACCGTGGAATACGAAGTTTAAGCTGTTAGTTGGAAGACCGTGCTTCTCAGAAACAAATGCTTGTGAATCACGTAAGATAGTTGGAGTCAGTTTAACATTACCTGGCTTGTATACGCCGTGAACGTTACCAAAAGAAGCCGCAATAGTGAAGTTAGGGCTAATTTTAGAAAGTTCAGTGTATGCATAATCAACTTCAGATGGTTGAGTATAAAGTAATGAATCATCCATATCAGAGTTATCAACACCGTCTTCTTCACCACCAGTACAACCAAGTTCAATCTCTAACGTCATGCCCATTTTAGACATACGCGCTAGGTATTTAGCACAAGTTTCGATATTTTCTTCTAGAGGCTCTTCAGAAAGATCTAACATGTGTGAAGAGAAAAGAGGTTTACCAGTTTCTGCGAAATGCGCTTCAGAAGCAACTAGTAGTCCGTCAATCCAAGGAAGTAATTTTTTCGCAGCGTGGTCAGTATGAAGAATAACCGGTACACCGTAAGCTTCAGCCATTGCGTGAACGTGTTTAGCACCTGAAATAGCACCAAGAACAGCAGCTTCTTGACCTGCAAGCTTAAGACCTTTACCTGCGTTAAATGCTGCACCGCCGTTAGAGAACTGAATTACAACGGGTGCTTTAACTTTAGCGGCTGCTTCAAGTACTGCATTGATTGAATCACTGCCGATAACGTTTACCGCTGGAAGTGCAAATTTGTTTTCTTTTGCAACTGCAAATACTTTTTGTAAGTCATCACCAGTGATAACACCAGGTTTTACGACGTCTAAAATCTTAGTCATTAGGATAGTCCTGTTTGTTTATAGTTAAATTAAATACTGCTCAATTTCACGGCTAATGTTACACAATTTTGCGACGAAAAGCACGTAAATGGAAATTGGATATAAATTAAAAAACGAGAAATTATCTCGTTTAAACTGTTTGCTTAAGCGTTTGCGCGTGACTCTAGCATTGCTACTGCAGGTAATACTTTACCTTCAACAAACTCAAGGAAAGCACCGCCGCCCGTTGAGATGTAAGAAACATCTGCAGTAATACCGAATTTGTCGATAGCGGCTAATGTATCACCACCACCAGCAACAGAGAACGCATCGGATTCAGCAATCGCTTTAGCGATACCGGCAGTACCGGCTTCAAAGTTTTTAAACTCAAAAACGCCAACCGGACCATTCCAAAGAATAGTTTTAGCATCTTTTAGAATAGCCGCTAAAACAGCCGTTGAATCAGGACCTAAATCGAAGATCATGTCATCATCTTGTACGTCTGCAACATTTTTAATCACAGCTTCTGCGTTTTCATCAAATGCTTTAGCACAGGCAACATCTGTTGCAACTGGAATAGCACAGTCAACCATTAATTTTTTAGCTGTTTCAACTAAGTCTGCTTCGTATAATGATTTACCTACATTATGGCCTTGCGCTGCAATAAAGGTGTTAGCAATACCACCACCAACAACCAGCTGGTCAGCAATTTTAGACAGAGACTCAAGTACAGTTAGCTTAGTAGATACTTTAGAACCACCAACAATAGCCACTAATGGGCGAGCCGGATTGTCCATCGCTTTACCTAATGCTTCAAGTTCAGCGGCAAGTAGCGGACCTGCACATGCGATAGGCGCAAACTTAGCAATACCGTGAGTAGATGCTTGAGCACGGTGAGCCGTACCAAATGCGTCCATTACGTAAACATCACATAGTGCAGCAAGTTGCTTAGCAAGACCTTCTTCGTCTTTCTTTTCACCTTTATTAAAACGGACGTTTTCAAGAACAACGACTTCACCTGCATTTACTTCCAGGCCATTTAAATAATCAGTCACTAAACGAACGGGAACATCTAATGCTTCATTTAAATAATCAACCACAGGTTGTAGAGAGAATGCGGCATTTTCTTCAGCAGTTCCGCCTTCAACAGGACGACCTAAGTGAGATGTGATCATTAATTTAGCGCCTTTTTCTAACGCTAGTTTAATTGTTGGGATCGAAGCACGGATACGCGCATCAGATGTTACTTTACCGTTTTTAATTGGCACATTAAGATCTTGGCGAATAAATACACGTTTACCTGCTAAATCTTGATCTACCATTTTTTTTACTGACATGATGAGTCCTCTCATTTAATTTTAAAACTATATGTATACCCAAATTACTTGAAGATACAGTCATCTGCAAGACGATAAATGCTGGCTTTATAACACTTGAGAGGGGTATAACCATTCGCAAGTGTTACGTCTTGCTCCCACATTCAGGCGAAACGCTGAATCTGCATCTTCAGGTAGTCTGGGTATATTTCTTATCTTACTGCCTGAATATTCATCCAAGCCTAGCTATAACACAGCTTTATAGTAAACATTTATCGGTTCAACTTGTATTAACGTAAGCATTATAGACGAAAGTTTTTCTGACTTCGATATTAATGAGAGTGTAATTTACCTTTTTCCCCTATCAGGGAGTTGATTTACATCATTTTCCGTGACTTTTTTCACAAAACAGGACAATAACTACGATTTTTCCGATTTTCAACCTGATTGACTAAATTAAACACCACCCTTTTATTGACTGTGGTTAATAAGGTCAGTTATCGACCTCAAACCCCTGATTCAACTGCCCCGGTATAATATTGAGCGATCAATTGAAGGGGTCTGAGTATCAATAAATAGCGCATAAAAATCGGTAATTTATCCTCGCATGAATCAAATAAAGGTATAAGTGACAACGTTTACATTCGTCCGACAATAGAGCAGAATGAAGAGCATTAAGACAATATACTTTACTACATTTTATACGCAAAAAATAAAACATCTCACAACAGGAAAATCCCCATGGCTACCATCAAAGATGTGGCTCAATTAGCAAATGTTTCTGTCGCAACCGTATCACGCGTCACCAACAAGTCGCCAAAAGCAAGTAAAGCATCAATTATGGCCGTCCATGCTGCAATGCAGACCTTAAGTTATCGCCCTAATGCCAATGCACGTGCACTGGCAAGCCAAACGACCAATACTGTTGGCGTGGTGGTCGGTGACGTTTCCGATCCATTTTTCGGCGCATTGGTAAAAGCGGTAGATCAAGTGGCCTTTGCTCAAGGTAAGCACCTGCTTATCGGTAACGGCTATCACGATGCAACTTGTGAGCGCCAGGCTATTGAGCTGCTTATTAATAGCCGTTGTGATGCGTTGATCGTACACAGTAAAGCTCTTCCCGATGATGAGTTAATTGCTTTAACCAAAGAGCTGCCTGGTTTAGTCCTAATCAATCGTTATATTGAAGAGATAGCTGACCGCTGTATTCGTTTAGACAATGAACGCGGTGCATACCTGATCACCGAACACCTGATCAAACAGGGACACCAGCAGATAGGTTATATTTGCTCAAATCACGATATTGAAGATGCACATCAGCGTAAAGCCGGATTTCTTGCAGCGCTCAAGGAGCATGGTATAGATTGCCCGGAAGAATATATTGAATACGCATCTCCCGATGAGCAGGGAGGCGAACAAGCAATGAGTAACTTACTTGCCAAAGGTCTGCATCTCAGTGCGGTGTCGGCTTATAATGACTCGATGGCTGCCGGTGCGTTATCCGTGCTCGATGAAAATGCGATTGACGTACCGGATCAAGTCTCTTTAACCGGTTTTGATGACGTTTTTATTGCCAAATACCTGAGACCAAAACTTACCACCATGCGCTACCCGATACAAATGATGGCATCACAAGCGACACAACTGGCCCTCTTATTAGCCAAAAAACAGCAAACTCAGTCGATTATTCATAGTTTTTCTCCCACCTTAGTGCGCCGCCATTCTGTTGCCTCTTTAGCGCAGACAAAGCCTAAAGTCGTAAAAGTTTGAAAATCTGCTGTACAGCTTAGATTTGGTATTTTTTACGATCGCCCAAGTCATAAAAGAGCGGCATGTGAATTTTCTTCCAGGCCATGTACAGATATAAAAAAGCCGCGAGAGAAAAACCGCCTGCTGCCCATTGCACCTGAGCAAAAAGCACTGCAAACCAGGACAGCACTAATAACAGCGGTATGACTTTAAGATAAGTTAATGAAAAGCAAAAACTTTCTTTGTATGCAATGCCCGACAGGGTAATAAATAATGCACCCATACTCAAATAAGCCGCTAATAATCCGCTTGTTGCAAGGCTAAGACCCACCAACCAAACGCCTATCCAACAGGAGGTGACTAATATCCAGCGCACGGATTTTTTATAAATATGCAATGAAGCGGCCTGCAATAAAGCGCCTAAGGATAAAAACACCAGGCTGTGTTTAAACCAATAGGGATAAAAAATTTGTTGTGCCGCCAACAGCAGTAAAGACACTCCGGTCAATATCATTCCGCAACGATATAATAGGATACTTAATTTGTCCCAAGCATCTAATCGTTCTTTTACCCCGGTATCTGCCATAACCTAACCTCTATTTAAATGATAGTTAAATGAAATTAAAATAGATAAATAATAAACTGATTTTTCGTTGTTTGTTAAGAATATGTAATAATAAACCTCTTGCAAATATATTGTTATAAAACCAGAGGATAATCATGAGCAACATCGAAATTCGCGGCGCTAAAACTCATAATCTTAAAAATATCGATCTTTCTATTCCTCGCGATAAACTGATTGTGATCACCGGACTTTCGGGTTCAGGAAAATCATCTCTGGCTTTTGATACTTTATATGCAGAAGGACAACGCCGTTACGTTGAATCTCTTTCTGCCTACGCTCGCCAGTTTCTTTCCTTAATGGAAAAACCTGATGTTGAGCATATCGGGGGTTTATCTCCCGCTATCTCCATTGAACAAAAATCAACTTCTCATAACCCGCGATCCACGGTGGGAACCATTACTGAAATTCACGATTATCTGCGCCTTTTATTTGCACGTATTGGCGATCCGCGCTGTCCGACACATAACGTCACCCTTAATGCGCAAACCGTCAGTCAGATGGTCGATTCGATTTTAAGTAATCCGGTGGGCAGCAAAATGATGCTGCTTGCCCCGATTGTCAAAGAGCGTAAAGGTGAGCATGTTAAAACCTTTGCCAGCCTTGCTGCACAGGGATTTTTACGGGCGCGTATTGACGGGGAGATTTGTGATTTAAGCGATCCGCCAACATTAGAGCTGCATAAAAAACACACCATTGAAGTGGTTGTGGATCGTTTTAAAGTACGCGATGACTTAAAACAACGCTTGGCTGAGTCGGTGGAAACAACCTTGAATTTAAGTAACGGATCAGCCGTTGTTGCCTTTATGGATGACGATCAACCGGAACAAATTTTTTCAGCTAACTTTGCCTGCCCTCATTGTGGTTACAGTATTGCAGAATTAGAGCCGCGTATATTTTCCTTCAACAATCCGGCGGGTGCCTGTCCAACTTGTGACGGACTGGGTATCGAGCAATATTTTGATCCTAAGCTGGTCGTCAGCAATCCATCATTAAGCTTAGCTGATGGCGCTATTAATGGTTGGAGCAGTAAATCTAATTATTATTTCCAGATGTTATTAGCGGTTTGTGACCATTATGGTTTTTCCGTGGAGACGCCCTTCAAAGATCTCACTAAAAAACAGCAACAAATTGTATTATCTGGCTCCGGAAAAGAAAAAGTCTCATTTTCATACAGTAATGATAAAGGGGATGTTGTTTCCCGCTTACATGAATTTGAGGGTGTCATTCCCAACAGAACACGTCGTTACCGCGAAACAGAATCCAGTGCGATGCGCGAATATCTTGGTAAATATATGAACCGCCAGCCCTGCTCAAGCTGCCATGGTTCGCGTTTAAAAGAATCATCTCGCCATGTATTTATTAATGAGGTCAACTTACCTTACATCTCGCAGTTATCAATTGCAGATGCAGAATCATTTTTTGCCGATATCAAGCTACAGGGGCAAAAAGCTAAAATAGCAGAAAAAATTCTCAAAGAAATTTTAGAACGCCTCAGTTTTTTGGTCAATGTCGGCCTTAATTATCTGAGTTTAGATCGCAGTGCCGAAACTCTTTCCGGAGGTGAAGCGCAGCGTATTCGCCTTGCCAGCCAAATTGGCGCGGGATTAATGGGGGTTATGTACGTCTTGGATGAACCCTCTATCGGTTTGCATCAGCGCGATAATGCACGTTTACTGAAAACCTTAACCCATCTGCGCGACCTTGGAAATACGGTGATCGTGGTTGAACACGATGAAGAGGCTATTCGTCTGGCAGATCATATTATTGACATAGGCCCGGGCGCGGGTATTCATGGCGGTTTTATTATCGCAGAAGGCAATTATGAAACCATTCTTAAGGCCAAAAATTCATTAACCGCTGATTATCTCAGTGGCCGTAAATCCATCGCAATCCCCGAGCAACGCACCGCGCTTAGCGATAAATGGCTTAAGTTGAGCGGAGCAACGGGCAATAATCTAAAATCGGTCAATCTTGAGATCCCCATTGGCGTATTAACTTGTATTACCGGCGTTTCCGGCTCAGGGAAATCGACCCTGATTAACGATACTTTGTATCCGCTGGCGCAAACCCGATTAAATAAAGCAAGCACCCTGCAACCTTCGCCCTATCAAAAAATAAGCGGTCTGTCTCATTTAGATAAAGTGGTTGATATTAACCAAAGTCCGATAGGACGGACGCCGCGTTCCAATCCGGCCACCTACACCGGTATTTTTACCCCGATTCGTGAATTGTTTGCCGCCACGGCTGAATCACGAGCGCGCGGTTATAAACCCGGCCGTTTTAGTTTTAATGTTAAGGGCGGGCGCTGTGAAGCCTGCCAGGGTGACGGGGTTATTAAGGTTGAAATGCACTTTCTGCCCGATGTCTATGTACCCTGTGATACCTGTCAGGGTAAACGTTATAACCGCGAAACATTAGCGGTAAAATACAAGGGCAAAAATATCCATGAAACCTTAGACATGACCGTTGAAGATGCTTTTAAGTTTTATCAGCCGGTTCCAGTGATTGCGCGAAAATTACAAACCTTAATGGATGTGGGGCTCTCCTATATTCGTTTAGGGCAGGCTGCAACTACCCTTTCAGGCGGTGAGGCTCAGCGGGTAAAATTAGCCAAAGAGCTGTCAAAACGTGATACCGGACAAACCCTGTACATTCTTGACGAGCCAACCACGGGTTTACACTTCCATGACATTGCTCAGCTTTTAAAAGTCATTCAGGCGTTACGCGACCATGGTAATACCATCATCATTATTGAACATAATTTGGATGTAATTAAAACCGCGGATTGGATAGTAGATTTAGGTCCGGAAGGCGGCAGTGGCGGCGGCGAAATTATCGCAGCGGGAACACCGGAAGAAGTTGCAAAAGTATCGGCCAGTTACACCGGACAGTTTTTAAAAGCCATGTTAGATAAAAAATCATAAGCGCATAATACCAGCACATTACATTAGCGTATAAGCATAAATGTTGCAGTTATAACAAAGAGAGCAGTTGATAAATGGATTTACAGCAAAAATTAACCCGTGCATTTTTAATCACTTTTGCGCTTTTAATGGGCCTCGGAGCCCATTATTTCCAGCATAATCAGGGCGGCAGTGGCCTTGAGTTGGCACAGAATAATGTGGTATGGATGTTTTTTTCGACCTTGATTGGTCTGGGTTTATGGAAAATAAGCGTGCAGAAAAAGATATTCTACAGCCGTTTTACAGTCTTTTTATTGAGCGCTATAGGACTGTTTTTAATTCCGCTTCTTTACCCCAATAATGCGCTGGCAGATCAAAGTTATACGCGCTTAATCGGCCTGTTTGCCGGTTTTTTATTATTTGTTAGTTTGCAGCAGTTTCAGTTTGATAAAAAGAACCTCGAAAAGCTTTTATTGCTCATTGTACTGGCAGGTTTTATACAAGCCTGTTATAGCTTAACCCAAGATTATTTATTACCGGCTGATAATATCTTTGGTTATGATGTCGGCTACGGTCGTCCCTACGGTATTTTCCAACAGCCTAATGTCCTTGCCAGTTTTATGGCAACAACGCTGATTTTAGCGGGCTATTTATTACTACAAATCAAGACCAGAAAGTTACAAATTTTTTTATTGCTCACAGTTGTATTAAATATATGGGTGCTCACTATAACCGTCTCACGCACTGGCTATTTGGGGTTATTAATTGCACTGGTGTTATTTATTCCGTGGGCATGGCAGTGCAATAAAAAGAAACTGGGAATTTTTCTTTTCGCTTTATCCCTGGGCATCGGTTTTGCGGCGATCAAAGGTGACGCTTTAGGCACAAGAAACGCAGAGAACCTTAAAGAAGGTGGCGTACGCTTAAATTTCTATTCCCATTCGATACAAATGATTAAACAGCATCCTTTAATAGGATATGGCTACGGCGGATTTGAAAAGAACTATTTGATTACTTACGCCGAGCAGGTTAAAAATGGAAATTTACCTGCATATGGTAGCGACCTCACCCACCCGCATAACGAAATATTATTCTGGGCCGTGGAAGGCGGTATTATACCTATAATCGCAATATTGTTATTAGTCGTTGCTTTTATCCGCTTATTAGGTGCCTTTAAATTAACCAGGGCGATGGCCTTAGCGGCGCTCGTAGCGCCAATAATAGTGCATACTCAAACTGAATATCCGCTGTATCATTCAGCTCTGCATTGGTTAGTTTTGTTAGTCTTGATTTTTTATATTGATTCTCAATCAGCAAGCAGCCGACAAATACAGTTTAGACCCACCTTTTTGCTACGTACCTCTGCGTTATTAATTCCTCTTTTTACCACCGTGTTTATGATCAGTAATTTACATACTATCTCCAAAATAACAGCCTATGAACGCAGTAAAGAACCAAACATTCAACTCTTGGTCGATGTCATTAACCCATTCGTCTTTGAAGATCGCTTTGACTTCTATCTCAATAATTTCCGCTTGAGAGTGGCAATGCAAATGCATAAACCCGAAGAAATTCAAAAAATAATAGATTGGACAGAAAAAAGCATTAAAAGTAAGCCAAAATCGTATTTTTATCTTACCCTTTATCTTGCATACCTTAATAATCAGCAGCCGCAAAAGGCGCAGCAAACCTTGAATTATGCACGTTATCTGTACCCTAATGATCGCCAGTTGGCCAATGTAGATAAAAAAACCAGTGAGGCGGAATCAAGCAGTTCAGCTCAAGCTTCACTGGTTAATGTAAATAAAGAGAAAAATATAAATACACCGCAAGCAAATAATTAAATGAGTGATAAATAGATTATGGAACAATCGAAGATCATGCAAATATGGAAAATTGGAGTGCCGTTATTGGTTAGTTTACTGCTGACCAGTAATGTCGGTGCTGATATTTATATGCTGGTTGATAAGGAAGGTAATCAACATTTTGCTGAACGCCAGGTTAATCCCTCTTACCGTTTAATCTTAAAAAGTGATTCCAATACAAGTTCTAACTCTTTTAATACCCAGAAACGTAAAAATGTTACCGTTATTCACGTACCTAGAAATAAAACTCTGCAGAAAAAGTATCACTCTATTATTCTTCAAGCGGCGCAGAAATATCACCTGGAACCTTCATTTATTCATGCGGTGATCACCGCAGAATCCAGCTATCGTTATAATGCAGTTTCATCCGCCGGAGCGCAGGGTTTGATGCAGCTGATGCCGCAGACGGCGCTGCGTTTTGGAGTCAGTGATCCTTTTGATCCCAAGCAGAGTATTCATGCCGGCAGCGAATACCTGTATAAACTTCTGCAGGAGTTTAAAAGTAAAGAGCTCGCATTAGCCGCATACAATGCAGGGGAAGGCGCAGTAAGACGTTATAATAAACAGATTCCGCCCTATCCGGAGACTGAGCAATACGTTGAGAAAGTAATGGGTTTTTATTGGTATTACCGCAATAACCTCTAAATTATTTATTCTTTATTCTTTATTAACGCTGTCAGCAAGCTTCTAAAAACTGATTGGCTTACGCATTTTTTTGACGGCTTTGCTCTTTTCAGGTTTTGCTGCTGGTTTCTGCTTTACAACTTCATAACCCTCGGTTTGGCCTTTTAAAGCAATCTGATAATGCTGGTCATTAAAACTAATGATATCTCCCGCATATATTTTTTTGCGTTTTTGCGTTTCAACCTGGCCATTCAAAAAAACATAACCTTCGGTGATCGCAAGTTTCGCTTCCCCGCCACCCGACACTAAGTTTTCAAATTTTAGTATCTTATAAAGGGCTGTTGGCTCCTCTTTAATTTCCACCAATGTTGCGTAAATTTCTTGCTCTGACATATCACCTTCTTAATTAATCTATTATACAAACTGACTTATTTACCCGTCAGGCTATGATCCCAATCTTTCCAAACCACCTCAAAACCTTTTGATTTAACCAACTTCGCCATTGTAGCAGGAGATCTGTCATCGGATATTTCAAACTGCTCAAGAGCTTTTTCAGATGTTGCTGCATAACCGCCCGGCTGTGTACTGGATCCTGCACTTAATGATGTAATACCTAAGGGTAAAACATGATCCCTAAAATGTTCCGATTCACGCGTTGAAAGTGATAACTCAACCTCGGGACTAAATAAACGATAGGCACAAATCAACTGCACCAACTCTTTATCATTCATCACCGACTTTATCTCCATGCCTCCCTTACAGGGGCGTAAACGCGGAAATGAGATAGTATAGCGGCTTTGCCAATACTTTTTCTCTAAATACGTTAAATGTGCAGCCACATAAAAACAATCGGTGCGCCACTCTTCAAGGCCAATTAAGCTTCCTAAGCCCATTTTAAGCATTCCCGCTTTGCCGAGTCTGTCCTGAGTATCTAAACGATATTTAAAATCAGATTTTTTACCTTTTAAATGATGCTCTGCATAGGTGACCGGATTATAGGTCTCCTGATACACCAATACGGCATCAACACCAAACTCAATCAGCTCTTCATATTCATGCTGATCTAAGGGCTGTACCTCAATGGTGATATGCGAAAAATGCTTTTTTATAATAGGCAGAGCCTGTTTAAAATACTCCACCCCAACCTTGCGTTCAGACTCCCCGGTCACCAGTAAAATATGCGCAAAACCCATTTTTTTAATGGCTAAACACTCATTCTCAATCTCTTTAATATCCAGAGTCTTACGACGAATCGCATTATGCATGGAAAAACCGCAATAGGTACAGATATTACTGCACATATTGGACAGATAGAGCGGAATATAAAACTGTTGTGTTTTGCCAAAACGCTGCTGGGTTAGTTGTTGTGATTTTTGTGCCATTTGTTCTAAAAAAGGCGCTGCAGCGGGAGAGATTAATGCTTTAAAATCCTCTAAATCTAAACGCTCTTTGAATAAAGCGCGCTGCACATCATTTTCATTTTTGCCATAGATAGACAAACGAATATCATCCCACTGATAATTTTTTATCTGTTCACTAAAAGTCATAATTTGTCTACCCCGCCTGTAAAAATGCAGTCAGTGGACTTGATCCCACCGCATGATTCACCTGCCCCGCCAGACCGGCAAGATATGCCTGTCGTCCGGCCTGCACTGCTTTAGCAAAAGCTTCACTCATTGCCACGGGATCTCTCGCCACGGCCATTGCGGTATTAACTAACACCGCATCGGCGCCGAGCTCCATTGCCAGCGCCGCATGTGAAGGACTGCCGATGCCGGCATCCACAATCACCGGAATATTTGCCTGCTCGATAATTATTTCTAAAAAATCAAGGGTTTTTAGCCCTTTATTAGAACCAATAGGAGCACCCAGCGGCATCACCGCGGCACAGCCGGCGGCTTCTAAATGTTTGCACAAAACAGGATCTGCATGCACGTAGGGAAGCACCACAAAACCATCACGCGCTAAAAATTCAGCGGCTTTTAATGTTTCAATAGGATCCGGCAGCAGATATTTAGGGTCGGGATGAATTTCTAATTTTATCCAGTTGGTCTGCAGGGCTTCGCGGGCGAGTTGCGCTGCAAATATCGCCTCTTTGGCATTTCGCGCACCGGACGTATTGGGTAATAAATTCATGCCGTTTTTAATTAAGGGCGCGAGGATATCATCGTCCTTATGCTGCATATCAATACGCTTTAAGGCCATGGTCACCAATTCAGATTGTGATGCTTCGAGCGCCGCAATCATAGTTTGTTGATCATTAAATTTACCGGTTCCGGTGAACAGACGGGAAGTGAAGGTTTTATCCGCAATCACTAATGGATCATGTTTATTAAATAACATTCTGACTAACCTCCTGCTATGGCTTGGAAAAGTGCAATTTGATCGCTTTCATTAAGTTTATATTCAGCCCATTTTGAACGACTGATAATGTGCTGATTAACCGCCACTGCGCTGCCCTTTAAGGGGCTTTCTAACAGCAATAATAATTGTTCAATATTACAATCAGCGGGAATGGTTATGAGCTGCTCATTTACAAATAGTTTCATTTAAATTGTCCGCATACGCTGCATTTGGGATCTTTATTAATCGCAAAGGTTTGCCAATCTAAGGTTTTACCATCAAAAATCTTTAATTTATTGCGGATTCCGGAAGGTAACCCGAGCAGATACTTAATAGCTTCCAATGCCTGCAAGGTGCCAATGGTGCCAACCACCGGACCAAGGACCCCTGAATTACTGCAATTCAAAACCTGCTCATCGTTATTTGGAAATAAACAGTGGTAACAGGCAGAATCGGCTTTACTGTGGTCAAAAAACATTAGCTGCCCTTCAAAACGAATAGCCGCACCCACTATTAACGGGGTTTTAGCTTGTACGCAGGCGCTGTTAATCATCTGCCGGCTGGCCATATTATCGGTACAATCCAAGACCAAATCCGCCAGCATAAGCTCCATGGACAGTTGTGATTCACTCATTTGAGTGTTAATACTACGTACCCGTATTTCAGGATTAAGTGCCTCGATACGCTGCTTCATCAAGGTCACTTTAGCAGCGCCGATATCACAGCTTTGATACGCGATTTGACGTTGCAGATTACTCACTTCCAAATGGTCAAAATCAGATAATACCAGAGTGCCTATACCCGCAGCGGCTAAATACAGTGCGGCGGGAGAGCCGAGTCCACCCATGCCAACAATCAGTACCTTGGCAGATTTTAAAGAGACCTGCCCGGACTCACCCACATCTTCCAATAACAGATGCCGGCTATAACGTAATATTTCAGGATCAGTTAACATATGTACCTTAATATTATTAATGAAGAGCTTAAACTTCGAGACGAAAAACTCGAAAAACATAAGACTAGTTATTTTTTACTGCATCACTTGATTAAAGGATGCAATGTCTATTTTGGGGGAGGCGGCAGAGGTTATTGCGCTAACCACCGCAATACTGCCAACCCCGGTTTTCCAAACGGCAGGAGCCCGCTCAAGGTTAATGCCGCCAATCGCCACCGTCGGAACAGCGGACAACAACGCAGCATATTTTTCTAAACGCTCTAACCCCTGCGGATTTGAGGGCATCTCTTTAGTTTGGGTTTCAAAAATATGTCCTAGTGCGATATAACTGGGTTTTAACTGCTGCGCCCGTAATATTTCATAATACCCATGGGTACTGAGCCCTAAGCGCAGCCCCGCATCGGCGATTAAGGGTAAGTCTGCTAGATCCATGTCTTCCTGACCAAGATGCACCCCGTAGGCCTGATGTTTGATTGCCAGTTGCCAGTAATCATTGATAAACAAACGCGCATTATATTTACGCCCAAGGGCTATCGCCTCGATAATCTGTGACTCAACTTGTTCTGGGCGTTTATCTTTAATGCGCAGTTGCAGGGTTTTCACCCCCAACTTTAAAACTTTTTCTAGCCATTCAACACTGTCCAGAACCGGATATAAACCCAGTTTAATGGTATCGCAAGGCTCAAAACCGGGGCCGGCTTCCAACGTGCCCGGCAAGTCCAACTCATAGCCGATGGCTGACTCCGGCAAAACCACTTCCGGAAAATCACTTTTATTGCTCGGCCAGCCTAAATGAGCTATCGCCGCCTCACCTTTACCCAGCTGTTTGGCAGCTTTTAGCCCTTGATTAAGGTAAGCTTTCGCCAGCACAAAAGCATCTTCAATAAAATAATCAAGCGCCATAGTGGCCGCAATTGCGCTGGCTAAAGTGCCTCCGGTGCAAATAGACTGCGCTTTAGTTAAGCGTGGACTGCTTAGAGCAATTTCACGCAGCCCGTCGCTCCAGTAATCAAGCGCTATTTTATTCACCAGCTCAAAATTTCCACCTTTGATAAGCACACTGTCACAGCCCATACTGATCAGTTTTAGTGCCGCAGGTTTAAATGATTCACCGGAAATCAAAGCATGCCCGCATAGGGTTAATACCTCATTTGTATTGAGTATTAATAAATCAACTTGCGGTAATAACTTACTTTTGATGACTTCATTAATGCCTTCTTCTATTATCTTTTCACCCATTGATGAAATCGCCACGGGATCAAAGATGACAAAGGGTTTATGCGGCCAAGTTTGTTTATATAACGCTAACTGCTGAGCAAGTATTTCAACCTGTTCAACACTTGCAATTAAGCCGATTTTAATGACTTTAGCGGGCATATCGGCCGCCAAACTCGCTAATTGCTCAGTGAACATTTTATCGGAAACACTTTCAAGTAAATTCAGCGCTTGAGAGTTTTGGGCAGTGACCGCGCTGATCACACAGCTGCCGTCGGCACCTAAATCAAAAAAGGTGCAAAGGTCCGCTTGAAGACCCGCGGCAGCGCTGCAATCAGAACCCGCAATAGTCCAAACAATATTACTCATATTTTATCCTTAACAAGAACCGCTATCTGCCGACAGCAGATAGCTTTTTGATCAAACCGGTTGGTAGATCTCAGCACCAGAGTCGTTAAATTCTTGTGCTTTAAGCGCCATGCCCTGTTCTGCTGTCATTGTAATGGTTTCATCTAAAATTTTAATATTAATCTCACCGGAATCTAATTTCGCGGTAAAATCACGCACATCCTGAGTGATTTTCATGGAGCAGAATTTTGGCCCGCACATGGAGCAGAAATGCGCCACTTTTCCCGATTCCTGCGGCAGGGTTTCATCGTGGTATTCACGTGCTGTGACCGGATCTAAACCGAGGTTAAATTGATCTTCCCAACGGAATTCAAAACGGGATTTTGATAAGGCATTATCACGAATTTGCGCACCGGGGTGCCCTTTTGCTAAATCTGCGGCATGCGCAGCAATTTTGTAGGTTATCAGACCTACTTTGACATCATCTTTGTTGGGCAGACCCAAATGCTCTTTAGGCGTGACGTAACATAACATCGCACAACCGTACCAACCGATTTGGGCGGCGCCTATGCCCGAGGTAATATGATCATAACCCGGCGCAATGTCCGTGGTGAGTGGCCCTAAGGTATAAAACGGCGCTTCAAAACAGTCATCCAGCTGTTTATCCATATTATCTTTAATCATCTGCATCGGTATATGACCCGGACCTTCGATAATAACCTGCACATCGTATTCCCAGGCAACTTTAGTCAATTCACCTAACACTTCCAACTCGGCAAACTGCGCCTGGTCGTTGGCATCCGCAACTGAGCCAGGGCGCAGACCATCACCTAAAGAAAGCGCAACATCATACTGCTGACAGATTTCACAGATTTCACGAAAGTACTGATAAGCAAAGTTTTCCTTATGATAAGTCAGGCACCATTTTGCCATGATAGAGCCGCCGCGCGAAACAATACCCGTGACACGTTTAGCCGTCATCGGTACAAAACGTAATAACACCCCTGCGTGAATAGTGAAATAATCCACTCCCTGCTCGGCTTGTTCAATTAAGGTATCGCGGAAAACTTCCCAGGTAAGATCTTCAACAACGCCCTTAACTTTTTCTAATGCCTGGTATATAGGCACTGTGCCGATTGGCACCGGTGAGTTACGCAGGATCCATTCACGGGTTTCATGAATGTTACGACCGGTCGATAAATCCATTACCGTGTCGCCACCCCAGAGCGTTGACCAGACCAGTTTTTCGACCTCTTCTTCAATGGAAGAGCTCACCGAAGAGTTACCTATATTAGAATTAACTTTGACTAAAAAGTTACGGCCGATGATCATTGGCTCAAGTTCCGGATGGTTTATATTAGAAGGGATAATAGCCCGTCCGCGAGCGACTTCCTGACGCACAAATTCAGGGGTTATTTTTTCCTGCAGATTGGCACCAAAACTATGACCCGCATGCTGAAAATGCAGCGCTTCACATTTTACGCGGTCACGGCCCATGTTTTCACGAATCGCAATATATTCCATTTCCGGGGTGATAATGCCCCGACGGGCGTAATGCATTTGAGTAACGCATTGCCCTTTTTTAGCGCGCAGTGGTTTAGGCAGGTTAGCAAAACGTAATTCGTTCAAGCTGTCATCGGCTAAACGCAGCTGTGCAAAATTCGAGGTGACACTCTGCAGCGTTTCAATATCATCACGGGCGGTTATCCACGCTTCACGTAAACGCGGTAAACCGGCATGCACATCGATTTTCGTTTTGGGATCCGTATAAGGACCGGAAGTATCATAAACGGGAATGGGTTCATTTTTTTCATAAACAGGCTTTTCATCATTGCCTGAGACAAATGTATCGGTTTGATGAATTTGCCGCATAGCGACTTTAATGGGGTGGATGTTACCCTCAATAAAGATTTTTTCTGAATTGGGATAGGACTCGTTATTAAGATTTTGAATGTAGTCCTGCGCCGCCTGACGGCAGGCTTTGCGGGATAAACCTTTACGGCTGCTGGTTTTTAAATTTGAGTTTACTTGATTAGACATAGCATTCTTTACCTTAATTAAAGTGGGTAGTTAGAGTGCTTGTCGAAATTTAGTGGAAAGAGTAAAGAAAGGAGATCCCGTTTCTTTATGCTTGTTTCCTACGCAGGTATTAACCCAATCAGGTTCCACGGATTCCACTTTGCTGTGTATAAAATCCCCATTATGTGGTGATAATATTACAAACTTTGTGGTCTCAGCCCGAAGGCGCTCCGACAAGAACCCGCAGTATAGAAGAAAAAGCACACAAGTTAAATAAAATAACTCAATGTTATAAATTCATGCGGGGATCTAAATCATTTTTCCGGTTCCTGAATTTGATAGAGAGTCTGATGCTGATCGCACACCTTTTCGCAGTCGCAACTTTTCTCGATACCCACGCTCGCCAGACCACCACAGCTTCCCTGAAGACTTTTCCGACCGAAAATAACCCCCAGTGCCAGTCCGATAATAACCAGCAAAAAGATAAAAAACGTAATAATAAATTCCACGGTACTTTCCTCTCAATACTTCCCTATCAATGCTGTCCTATCAATGCTTTCCACAATTTTCCATTTTACTCTTAACGCCCTGTTCCGGGCTGGTTAAGGCATTTTTGTGCAGGTCCGCAGCGGTTAATAATTCTTGGTAAGAATGGCGCGTATTTCCCTGCTCAACTTTAAAACCTGCATGTAATAATTTGGCCAGTGTCTTTTCGCCAATTTTTCTGACAATCACCACATCACAGCCTCTTTTATGGAGAAGATCAATTAACAGGCGCTTACCCGTACAACCCGGAGAAGCTAAGGCAGGGTTTTTATCAACCGCAATAACCTCCTGCTGCTGGTTATAAAAAGTAAAGAGTTCTGCTTTTGAAAAACGATGAGCCAGCTGTTGATCCGTTGTTGCAATGGCATAAATCATAATATTTCCCCTTATTCGTTGGATGGTGCTGATTTTTTCGGTAACACTAATGCGTAACCGTTAAGCAACGCAGTGCTGATTTTGCGGCGTGAATTTTTTAAAATATTGGCAAAGGTCTGCCGGGAAACCCCCATCTGCTGCGCACCATCCTGCTGAGAAAAGCCTTCACTATCGACTAAACGCAGCGCTTCAAACTCATCGGCTTCTATCTGTATTTTTACTAACTCAGAAGCGGGTATACCATTTGGTTTAAAGAGACTGAATTTGGCACAGTTATCGGCGCAAATATGACGCTTAATTTTGGGACGCATTTAAAAACTCAATGGCGAATAGATATACTAACTTAACTTAGTTATTGGCATATGCCAACTACTATTTTGTAATTCATCTTATAATGGGAAACTGACGACCACAAGCGGCGCGTATTTTATGAGAAAGAGAGTTGGGAAAAAAATAAAAGTGCAGCTGCTGTGCAGGAAAATGACGGCTAAATGATAGATATAAAAAAACCCCGTTATTTGCATAACAGGGTTTCTTAATCTTAAAAGTTATTTAAAAAAGATTATTTCTTTTTAGCAGCTTTATCAGCTTTAACTTTTTCGATTACGCCTTCAGCAACGTTGTTCGGACAAGGCATGTAGTTTTTGAACTCCATAGAGAACTGACCACAGACTGATGTCATTGTACGTAGAGAACTGAATATATGTGCCCAAATATTTTTGCAGGCAGATAAAAAAAAACCCCGTTATTTGCATAACGAGGTTTATTAATCTTAAAAATTATTTAAAAGAAATTATTTCTTTTTAGCAGCTTTATCAGCTTTAACTTTTTCGATTACGCCTTCAGCAACGTTGTTCGGACAAGGCATGTAGTTTTTGAACTCCATAGAGAACTGACCACGGCCTGATGTCATTGTACGTAAAGAACCGATGTAACCAAACATTTCTGAAAGAGGTACGTCAGCTTTAATACGAACACCACTATTTCCAGCTTCTTGACCGGCGATCATACCACGACGACGGTTAAGGTCACCGATAACATCACCAACGTGATCTTCAGGTGTAAATACATCTACCGACATAACAGGTTCAAGAAGTTGTGCACCCGCTTTAGGGATAGACTGACGGAATGCACCACGTGCTGCTAATTCAAATGCGACTGCAGATGAATCCACGGCGTGGAAACCACCGTCAAAAAGTTCGATTTCAACGTCAAGTACTGGGAAGCCAGCTAGTACACCAGTATCCATCATGCTCTTGAAGCCTTTCTCAATCGCAGGGAAGAATTCTTTTGGTACGTTACCGCCAACAACTTTAGAAGCGAATACGAAACCAGTACCTGGTTCACCAGGCTTGATACGGTAATCAATTTTACCGAACTGACCAGAACCACCAGACTGTTTCTTATGCGTGTAGCTATCTTCAATTTCTTGAGTAATAGTTTCACGGTAAGCAACTTGAGGTTCACCAACTGCAAGGTCAACACCGTAGGTACGTCTAAGGATATCAACTTTGATATCTAAGTGCAGCTCACCCATACCAGACAGGATAGTTTCACCCGAATCGACATCAGTTTCAACTTTAAAGGTTGGATCTTCTGCAACCATTTTACCGATAGCAATACCCATTTTTTCAGTAGATCCTTTATCTTTCGGAGTTACCGAGATAGAGATTACTGGATTTGGGAATACCATTGCTTCTAAAACAATCGGATGTTTTGGATCACATAATGTGTGGCCCGTTTGCACGTTGTTCTTCATACCAACGATAGCGATGATATCACCCGCTTGTGCTGAAGCAAGCTCTTTACGGTCATCTGCTTGCATCTCACACATACGTCCAACACGCTCAGTTTTACCTGTGAATGAGTTAAGGATGGTATCACCTTTCTTCAACGTACCTGAGTAGATACGTACGAAAGTAAGTGAACCAAAACGGTCATCGGTAATTTTGAATGCTAACGCTTTAAATGATTCTTCTGCAGATACAGTTGCAAATTCACCGTTTGGCGTACCTTCTTCGTCCGTAAGAGGTTGTGGATCAACTTCAGTTGGAGAAGGCAGGTAATCAACAACAGCGTCAAGAATGTTTTGCACGCCTTTGTTTTTGAAGGCAGAACCACAGTAAGCTGGGAAGAACTCCATAGTACGTGTACCTTTACGGATACAAAGCTTGATCTCTTCAAGAGTAGGTTCAATACCTTCTTCTAAATATGCTTCCATCAGATCATCGTCCTGCTCAACGGCAGTTTCGATCAATTTTTCACGGTATTCTTCAGTCAATTCAAGCATATCAGCTGGAACATCAGTAATTTCATAGTTTTCTGGAAGACCAGTATCATCCCAGATGTATGCTTTACGGGTTAATAGATCAACAACACCACTGAATTCGTCTTCGATACCGATAGGTAGAACCATAACCAGCGGGTTAGCACCCAGTACTTTTTTAGTTTGCTCAATTACACGGTAAAAATCAGCACCCATACGGTCTAATTTGTTAACGAAAATAATACGGGCAACTTTTGAGTCGTTCGCATAACGCCAGTTAGTTTCTGATTGTGGTTCAACACCACCAGAACCACAGAATACACCGATGCCGCCATCCAATACTTTAAGAGAGCGGTAAACTTCTACAGTGAAGTCAACGTGCCCAGGAGTATCGATAACGTTAAAACGATGATCTTTCCAAAAACAAGTTACCGCAGCAGACTGGATAGTAATACCGCGCTCAGCTTCCTGTTCCATGAAGTCAGTTGTAGATTCGCCATCATGTACTTCACCGGTTTTGTGGATTGTGCCGGTAAGTTTTAGGATACGCTCTGTAGTTGTGGTTTTACCCGCATCAACGTGCGCGAAAATACCAATATTTCTGTATTTACTTAAATCTTTCATTTTATATACTCTTTAGTAAAAAATTGAATCAATATTCCGGCAGCATTATACAAGTATTAGCGTTAAACAGAACACGGAATTCAAAATAA
>NZ_JBLIED010000015.1:0-90027 GCF_047632955.1 Psychromonas sp.
ATAGTTAATGAGGTTGAATCGATCACCAAAGCATCTTCTGCGGGTTTTAAAGGCGCAACAGGACGATTTCGGTCTCGAAAATCACGTTCTTTGATTTCGCTTAAAATTTGCGCGATACTAACATCAAAGCCTTTATCTTGCAACTGATTAAAACGCCGTAAAGCACGCTCCTCTGCGCTCGCATCAAGGAATATTTTAACCGGTGCCTCGGGAAATACCACGGTGCCCATGTCTCGTCCGTCGGCAATCAAACCAGGTGCCTGGTAAAAGGCTTTTTGGCGGGCTAATAAAGCATCACGAACAATTTGCAATGCAGCAATCTGAGAGGCTGCCTGGGCGACGGTTTCGGTTCTTAATTTATCACCGACATTCTCACCGGCCAATAATGTATCAACCCCGAGACCATTAGATTGAAAAGAAACATTCAGATTTAAGGCCAAATCCGCCAAACTTTTTTGATCATCCAAACTTATATTATTTTGTAATGCGGCAAAAGCTAAAATTCTATACAGGGCCCCGCTATCAAGCAGATGCCAATTTAGTTTTGCTGCGATGATATGGCATACGGTGCCTTTTCCTGAGCCGCTTGGGCCATCAATAGTGACCAAATTAATGTTAGACACATAAACTCCTAGAGTCGTTTAAAATAATATTTAAAAGTGGTTATTTTGATTACTGATAATCACCGCATTAATAATGCAATCTTCCTTAAGACAATAAGAATCAATCTATCTCATCCATAAAATCATCGAGGTTTTGCTCTGTTTGTTTCTTATCTTGTGTGTTTTTATTTATAAACTTCTCAGGATCTGTGCTGTTAGAGTAAAACTGAAAGGCTTCATACTGGATGTAGGCTTCTTTAACAAATAGATAGGGATCCAGCGATTGCTCAAGAAGCGCCTCCTGCCCTAGCAAGCTCTCGCGTGCGCCCAAACCATCAAGCCCGTATACTGTGACAGTTTGCCAAAGACTCATGTAACTGCTTGGGAAATATAAACTATCAACCACCTGCCCGACCAATTTCCGGGTGCTGCGAGGTCCGATCACCGGTACCATTAAATACGGACCATTTGGAACCGACCATCTTCCAAGGACATTACCAAAGCTTTCTCGGCGTCGTTCAATACCGATTGAACTGCCTACATCCAGCAACCCGAAGATGCCAAAAGTAGAATTCAGAGTAAACCTCATTAATGCATTAAATGAATGCTTAAACTCAAGTTCAAGTAAATTATTTAGCGCAGTTGATGGTTCTTCAAGATTTAATACAAAATTATTAATTGCCTTACGTCCACCCGTTGGCACCCAATCAACGTAACTTTGTGTTACCGGCCGGTATATAAAAGTGTCCAGCACCTTATAGTTAAAATCCCAAACAAGACGGTTAACAGGTTCAATGGGATCACTCATCTGGTATTGACTATCGCCATTAACGGTTTGGGCAAAGGATACATTTGAAAACAGCAAAAAAACAAATAAAAATAGTTTTGGCATATTGGAATACTCATTTTTTATATAGAGACTAAATTTATAGCAGGGAAACAGCAGCATGCAAAGTCGCTAAAGACGCAGAAATAGGCATCTTTAGCTGCTTGGAACCTTATTTTACAAGCTCAGAAACATTGACTTTGATATTCGGTTTTTGCCCTGCAGCAATTGCAGCACTTTGTCCCTGCCACTGCCCGGCACTATTACTTGCATTACCATCGACTGAAATACGCGCTTTAATAATGAAATTAGGGAAATCACTGAGTTTTACACCTTCAATCATGGAATTAGCATCGGAGAACTCAATGCTTGCAGGAAAACCAGGCAGTTTGATTTTGAGCGCGGCAATCGGCATTGGCGGACCACCAACGGCTTGGGCATAAACAAATAAAAAGCCGTTTTTTGGCACGATAACATTATCAGCAACAGAAATATCAACCCGATAAGTCACGCCAATGGCAGCAGGTAACGTTTCAATACGGCTATCGGGATTGGTCACTGAGGCAGAGTCATTATCGATAACGCTGTCACTATTATTTGCTGTTTTCGCCTCTTTCATTTGCTGCTTTGCGTAGCTAATACTGTCACGCAATGTGCCAGCCTGCTGCGAATTATCATCAATCAAGGTTAACATTTTTTCCCAACGTTGGATGGCAGTTGCATAATCCTGCTTTTCAAGTGCCATGAATGCGAACATAGACCATGCTTCCAGCTCATTGGGATATTCTTTTATCAGCTCGGTTAATAAATATTCGGCTTGATTTTGTAAAGCCGGATCGCCGGTCTGCATTTTCAACTGGATATAAACAAGGCGAATATTAAGTGATTTAGGATTCAACAAATAGGCTTTTTTAATCGCATCTAAAGCGACCTCACCTTCCTTAAATACCATTGCCAGGCGGCTATACAATAACCAGCCATCGGCATCATTAGGGTTTTGGCTCAGTTGAGTGCGCAAACCTAATTTTAAATCACGTAAATCTTGTTCACTGGGGCGGCTCTCCTGATCATTGAAAAGTTTGTTTTGCAAATCCGGGTAGCGCTCCATGACCGATTGCCATTGCTCAACTTGCTGATAGGCACCCACCGAGCTGTATAGTCCATAACTGCCAAAAATCAAAATGAGGACAGCCGGCAACCATAACATTTTACTTTTTTTGTAATCCGCAGGCGTCTCTTTATCGATCACATCATCGAGCAGATTATGTTGTAACTCAGTGCGTAAGGTTTCTTTATCAACAATAAGATCCTGTGCTTCATCACTTTCAAGCTCGGTTAAACGAATCTCATATAATGCGCGATTTAATTGATTACGGCGGTCCCCCTGCTGGCGATTTGTATAGCTGCGTATAAAGGGGAGCGTGAGCAGAACACTGGCGATGATCACAAGTAAAATACTGGCCAACCAAAACTGTATAATCATTACTTATTACCCTTTTTATCTGAGGATTTTTTACCACCAAGAATTTTTTTCAATCTTTTTTCCTCATCAGGATCCAAATCATCCTGCTGTGTTTTCTGTCGTTTTACCTGAGTATATAAAAAATAAAACCCACCCAAAACAAATAACAAGGGGCCAAGCCACAGGAAAATAGTCGCAGGTGTCATTGGTGGATCGTAACGTACAAAGTTACCAAAACGGGCAACCATATAGTCAACAACTTGATCCTCACTTTTACCTTCTTTCACCAGTTGATAGGTTTTATTGCGTAAATCTTTGGCAAGCTGTGCATTGGAATCGGCAATATTCTGATTCTGACATTTAGGGCAACGTAACTTTTTTGTTAACTCGTGAAAAGTCTGCTCTTGTTGTGCGTTATCAAATTCAAAAGTATCAATCGCACTAAAAGCCAATGAGCTAAAAAAAAACATCAGACAAAACAGATAACAGCTGGTATTAACCCTTTTAAAACGGCTATTTTGAAAATCCAGATGTAATGAAGTTAATTGCATCGGTTACTCCATATTATCAAAGATGGCAGATAATTTATCTTGCCAAATACGGGCATTTAAATCGCCGACATGACGATACTGGATGATCCCTTTGCTATCAATAAAGAAGGTTTCAGGTGCACCATAAACGCCTAAATCAAGCCCCAGCATACCGTCTTTATCAAACAGACTGATTGCATAGGGATCGTGCAGATCCGTTAACCACTTAATCGCTTTAATACGATTGTCTTTGTAGTTCATACCTACAATATACATGCCCTGCCCGGCTAACGTATTTAAAAATTTATGCTCGGCATAACAGGTTGGGCACCAGGTGGCCCAGACATTCAGTAATAATTTTCGGCCTTTAAAAATAGAAGCATGGTATTGATTTTCCGGGTCATAAATATCCTGCAGGGTAAACTCCGGAACAGTTTGACCGATTAAAGCGGAATCAAGTTTGCGAGGATCAGAATACAGCCCTTTAAAGAGGAAATAACAAGCAATCAAAAAGATCACTAAAGGAATTGAAAGAGTCAGTATTTTCCTGCTATTAGCCATCTTCAGATAATCTCCGCTGTTGATTTAGAAACTTTTTTTACCCGGTAGCGGCGATCAAAGATCATCAAAATACCAGCAAATGCCATCATCACCGGACCAAACCAGATCCAGCGTATGAAAGGTTTATAATAAATACGAACAGCCCAGGCACCGTCGGGTAATACTTCGCCCATGGCGATATACAGATCACGGGTGAAGCCCGGATCAATGGCGGCTTCGGTCATCGGCATTCTCTGCACCGTGTAAATTCTTTTTTCAGGCTGCATGATGGCGATGCTTTTCTGGTCGTGTTTAACCGTAAATTTCCCGGCAATGCCGCTGTAGTTTTTGCCCTTGAGCTCATTGACCGCATCAAAATGAAAGTCGTAACGTTCAAAGCTGACACTTTCTCCGATGCTTAATTTAACATCTCGTTCAATAGAGAAATTTTGGGTCATAGTGATACCTATCACCATCACCGCAAGTCCGGCATGGCCGACGGTCATTGCCCAATGACTGTTGCCTAATTTGCGTATTCCTGTCCACAGACTAAAACGGTGTGTCGAACGCAGGTAAATTTCCACCGCCGTTCCGGCCAATATCCACATACCAAGAAACACGCCTAATAGTGCAAGCCAGGTAAAATGGGATGCAAAAGCCAAGAGAAAGACTAGCGTCAGCAAAGTACTGATAGCTAATAAGCTCACCATCGGTTTAAACAAATCGCTTAAATTCTGACGTTGCCAGCGCACTAAAGAGCCAACCCCCAAAAACAGGGCAAAGGGCACAATCAAAACCGTAAACATACGGTTAAAGAAGGGTTCACCAATGGAAATACTGCCTAAGCCCATCTCTTTATGGACAAGCGGTAACAGGGTACCGAGTAAAACCACAATTAACGCTGCGATTAATAAAATATTATTAGTGAGCAACATGGTTTCACGGGAGATGAAACTATAACGACCGCGACTTTTTACCTTTGATGCCTGTACCGCATAAAGTAATAAAGAGCCCCCAATCACTAGAATCAGGAAGGTTAAGATAAACAGGCCACGAGCAGGATCATTGGCAAAGGCGTGCACCGAAACCAACACCCCCGAGCGCACCAAAAAAGTGCCCAGCAAGCTTAAGGAAAAGGCGCTGATAGCAAGTAAAACAGTCCAGGATTTAAACACCGCGCGTTTTTCACTAACCGCTAATGAATGGATCAAAGCCGTACCGGCAAGCCAGGGCATAAAAGAAGCATTTTCAACGGGATCCCAAAACCACCATCCGCCCCAACCCAATTCGTAATAAGCCCACCAGCTTCCCAATGCGATACCTAAGGTTAAAAAGGTCCAGGCAGCCATCGTCCAGGGACGCGACCATTTAGCCCAGGCACTGTCTAAACGCCCTTCCATTAATGCGGCAATGGCAAAAGCAAAAGCCACTGAAAAACCAACATACCCCATATACAGGATTGGCGGATGAAAAATCAGACCAATATCCTGTAGTAGCGGGTTAAGATCCCGGCCATCAACGGGGAAAAAAGGCAGAGTACGTAAAAAAGGATTAGAGGTTAATAAAACAAACAAATAAAAACCAAATGATAATAAACCTAAGACCGCTAACACTCGAGCAACGGACTCAACAGGTAAGCGTTTACTCATCAACGCAACCGCTGTGCTCCAGATTGACAATAAGAACACCCATAACAGTAAGGAGCCTTCATGTGCGCCCCAAACAGCAGATAAGCGGTAATACCAGGGCATAGCCGAGTTAGAATTGGTGGCAATATAAGCCACCGTAAAATCATTCACAAGAAACAGATAAGCTAGAATAACAAATGATAATGTTACAAAAACAAATTGTAAAATGGTGAAAATTTTAGCGGATTCAATGGCACTTTGCTGTCGAGAATATATCCCGTAAAGTGGATAAACAGTTTGTAATAATGAAAGCATACAGGCTATTGCAAGCGCAAATTGACCAATTTCAGGTAACATGAAATGTCCTTATAGTTATTTGTTATTGGCTTTTAAATGGTCCATGCCGACCAGCGCCTCTGCAACTTCAGGAGGCATATATTCTTCGTCATGTTTAGCGAGCACTTCAAAGGCGTTAATTTGCGTGGCATTAAGCAATTCACCCTGTGCGACAATACCCTGCCCTTCACGGAACAGATCCGGTAAAATACCATCAAAAAAGACAGTCACAATACCACCACCATTATCCACTAAATCAAAGCTAACCTTTAAACTCTCTGAATTCCGCTCTACTGATCCCACTACGACCATGCCGCCAATGCGCAAGCGTTGTCCGACTTCAGGTTTTATACCGGTTTCGTTTTTACCTTGAATTATTTCCGTCGGCGTATAAAAAAGATCGATATTTTGCTGCAAAGCAAACAGTACCAGCCCCACTGCCAGTGATAAGGCAACCCCCAATAATGAGGTGATTAACAAACGTTTTTTACGTCTCGGATTCATAACGTTCCTTCCATATTTTGTGCTTTTTTTATACGCTCTTCACGTGCAATACGCTGATTAACAGCTTCTAATATTTTTTTTCTTGTTGTCAGGGTATTGATGATTAAAACAAGCAGTCCTAAAAAAGAGATACCGTAAGCCAGCCATACATAAAAACCGTAGCCTCCCATTGCAAAAAAATCTGCCAATGAATTAAATGCCATTTTAATTTTTCTCCGTCATCTTCGTATTATTTAACACTAATTGCCTTACCCAGGGGCGATGACTTTCACGTGTTAAAATTTCGTTGCGAAAGCGCATCAAAGTTAACGCCCCTAATAAAGTCGCAAAAGCGGCAATCATAATCAATAATGGCCATAACATTTCCACCGCCATTGATGGCTTGTCAAATTTACTGATAGTTGCCCCCTGATGCAAGGTATTCCACCAAACTACAGAGTAATGAATAATGGGTAAGTTAATCACGCCCACTAAGGTTAAAATTGAAGCGGCTCTGCCGGCTAATAATTTATCAGAAAAGGCATTATACAAGGCAATAATACCTAAATATACAAACAGTAAGATCAGCTCAGAGGTCAAACGTGCATCCCAAACCCACCATGCCCCCCACATAGGTTTTCCCCATGCAGCGCCGGTAAACAGGGCGATAAAAGTAAATACGGCGCCCACGGGAGCCATTGCCGCAACGGTCATTTCTGCGAGTCTTATTTGCCACACTAAAGCCACAAAGGCCGCAATAGCCATGCTTGAATACGCCCCCATCGCCATCATCGCGGCGGGAACATGGATATAAATGATGCGAAAACTATCACCCTGCTGGTAATCCGCGGGGGCAAATAACAATCCCCACACCAGACCAATGATAAATGTAATTATTGTTAATACAACAAACCAGGGTAATAGTTTACCGGCTAATTGATAACTTCGTTCAGGTTTTGCATAAGGATGCAGCCATTTCCACATAATCTGTCTCTATCTGTTTTTATTAATAATGAGATTCAAATAATATCTGCATCTTGTCAACTGACGCTGACACGCAATGATGCCGCAATCGCAAAAGGCGCTAAAATAATGGCGCAAATTAACATTGCCCCTAATAAAGCGAGCAGCCCCAGATAGGATTGCCCGTAGGATGCAGCGTCAATCGCCATGGTCGAAAAAATCAAAATTGGAATACTCAGCGGCAGCATGATTAAACTCAGCAGTATACCGCCTTTTCTTAAACCGACCGTCAGTGCGACACCAATCGCACCAAATAAGCTTAAAATGGGGGTACCGATCAAAAGCGTTAAAAACAATGCAAAATAGGTATCAATATCAACGGCTAAAAAAGTCGCTAAAAGAGGGGAAACCAATAAAATAGGCAATCCCGTTAATAACCAGTGGGCAAATACCTTAGCGCTGACCAGCCACGCCAGCGGAAAAGGCGACAGCATCAACTGCTCTAAGGAGCCGTCAATAAAATCATCTTTAAATAAACGCTCAAAGGACAATAAAGCCGCCAATAGCGCAGCAACCCATATAATACCCGGTGCGATACGCTGCAGCAAAGCGGGATCAGTGCCAATACCTAAGGGGAAGAGCGTCACAACGATAATGAAAAACCACACAGGATTTAAAATATCACTGCGGTGACGAAATGCACCTTGTAACTCTTTAGCAACAACCTGAAAAAAAGCGCTGAACAATGTCCTAAACAATGCCTTAAACATAGTCTTCACCGTCAGTAACCCTTAATTCAATTTTCCGCAGTAATGAACTCTCTAGCATCATATCCTGATGCGAGGTGAGCAGCACAATACCACCATTCTCGGCATGTTTTACAAATAAAGACTCCAACACCGTAATACCTGACTTATCAATGGCAGTAAAAGGCTCATCTAACACCCATAACGGGCAATTATTGAGCCATAACCGGGCTAAAGCCACCCGCCGCTGTTGCCCCGCAGAAAGCTGAGCCGTGGTCACATCTTCATAACCTGCCAAGCCCACCTGTGCTAAAACAAACCACAAATCAATGTCCTGCTTCGCTGCATGTAATTTCTGAAAAAACTGTAAATTTTCTAAAGCGGTTAACTCCGGTTTTATACCGGTTTTATGACCTAGATATAAAAGCTCCTGATAAAAAGATTCACGATCCTCATTTATCGAAGCGCCACGCCAAAAAACCTCGCCTGAATAGGCAGCAGACAAGCCTATTAACACTCGAAAAAGGCTTGTTTTACCCACGCCATTAGGTCCTTCCACCTGCACTATTTCACCCGGTTTAAGGATAAAGCTCAGATCTTTGAATAAAATACGATCCTCACGGACAACAGTAAGCATTTTGCAGTGCAGCATGGTCTTAACCTAATAAATTTAAAGATAATATACGTAAAAGAGAATCATTAAGGGGGTATTTGAATGCTAACACAGAAGATTATATGAAGTAATAAAGATGCTTGATTAATATGAGTGTGAGTTGGCTATATTCGACAATCGCTTTTAGTTGAAGCAGTTGTGCTTTAATTAAAGCCAAAAAAGCCCTGAATTATAAATAAGTCAGGGCTTTTTAAAATACTTTTTGAGTTTGTTATCTAACGGTAAACTCAGGGTAAGCTTCTACACCACAATCATGTAAATCCATACCCGTTTCTTCTTCTTCCGCTGTCACACGAATACCCATGGTGACCTTAATGATCCCCCAGACAATCCATGATGCAACAAAGACAAAACCGAAGATAACTGCTGCGCCGTATAGCTGGCTTGCAAAAGTAGCACCGTCGTTATTCAGAGGTACAATCAACAGACCAAATAAACCACATACACCATGCACCGATAAAGCACCAACCGGATCATCTAACTTTATTTTATCAAAAGCGATGATGCTGTAAACGACTATGATACCCGCAACCGCACCGATGGCAGCGGAAAAGAGTGGAGTCGGCGATAAAGGATCCGCAGTAATGGCGACTAAACCCGCTAATGCACCATTTAAAATCATGGTTAAATCAGCTTTACCCCATTTAAGTTTACTTACCAACATGGCTGCAATGGCACCGGTTGCGGCAGCGGCATTAGTATTAACAAAAATCAAACCAACCGCACTTGCATTTTCTGCATTTGACAGTGCCAATTGTGATCCACCATTAAAACCAAACCAGCCCATCCATAGGATAAGTGTACCTAATGTCGCAAGCGGCATGTTCGAACCCGGAATAGGGTGAACTGAACCGTCTTTCCCAAATTTACCTTTACGCGCCCCCAGTAAGATAACTGCAGCTAATGCAGCGGAAGCACCAGCCATATGGACAATACCAGAGCCTGCAAAGTCACTAAAACCAGCTTCTGAAAGGAAACCACCGCCCCAAGTCCAGTAACCTTCTAATGGATAAATAACCGATGTAAAAACAACGGCGAAGATTAAGAATGAAAAAAGTTTCATCCGCTCAGCAACCGCACCAGATACGACTGACATGGCCGTTGCAACGAATACCACCTGGAAGAAGAAATCTGATTCAAGAGAATGATCAGCGCCTTCTGCCTGAATACCTATCAGGCTACCAAAAGAAGGTAACCAACCACCTCCGGCATTATCAACATACATAATGTTATAACCAACCAGCAGGAACATGGTACAGGCGATAGCGTATAGGACGACGTTTTTAGTTAAAATTTCAGTGGTATTTTTAGATCGAACAAGCCCTGCTTCTAACATCGCAAAACCTGCCGCCATCCACATCACTAGCACACCTGAGATTAAAAAATAAAAGGTATCTAGTGCAAACCTAAGTTCTGTTACTGTGTTTTCCATAATAATTCCTTTTCTTAAAAATCACTTAAATTAGTTTAAAGCGCTTCTTCATCAAGCTCGCCGGTACGAATACGCACGACCTGCTCAAGGGGTTGAATAAATATTTTACCGTCACCTACTTTGCCGGTATTAGCAGCTGCAGAAATAGCTTCTATTAAGCGTTCTACGTCTTCTTTTTTGATGGCAATTTCAAGTTTAACTTTTGGTAAAAAGTCCACCTGATACTCGGCACCACGATAAAGTTCTGTATGGCCTTTTTGACGGCCAAAACCTTTTACTTCGGAAACGGTTACGCCAGCAATACCGGCATTCATAATCGCTTCTCTTACCTCATCTAATTTAAATGGTTTAATTATTGCAGTTAACATTTTCATTAGCATTTCCTTCTTAATGTAAGATAATTTCAATTAGTGGTAAAAATAAAGAGCTAACTATTTTTTCCTTTCCTAAACATAAGCAAACAACGTGCCAAAAATTAAAAACCTTAATATACAACAAGTTAACCTTGTTCATCAATGTATCCAACATCAAGTGCGCACCAAAAAGGTGCGAGCATCACACCTTTGGGCACGAGAAGAAGTAAGCGATTTACCTTGAGAGCAATCCCTTTTGCAGTTGATCAAGTTAAGTAAATTAAGGGGGGGATCTGAGAGGCTGATTTTAAACCTGCCTTTATCTGTATAAATCCTTCTTCAACCCTTAGCAAATAAAGGTTGATCTGCTATAATGCACCACTATTTTTTATTCTAATCATTCACAGGTACCTTTCATGAAAAAAATAAGCCTTCTGGTTACCGCGCTCCTTTTCAGCTTTAACCTATTTGCAAACCCGACAATAACGCCAAGCGCACCGGAAATTGGCGCAAAAGGCTACCTGCTTATTGATTTTAATTCAGGGAAAGTGCTTTCCGAAAACAATAGCGATGTCAAACTTGCTCCCGCCAGCCTTACAAAAATGATGACCAGTTATATCATTGGCCAGGAAATCAAATCCGGTAACTTATCACCTGATGATAAAGTAACCATTTCCGAAAAGGCGTGGTCAAAAAATTTCCCAGAGTCTTCTAAAATGTTTATTGAAGTGGGTAAGGAAGTGAGCGTCGCTGACTTAAACCGCGGAATTATTATACAATCCGGCAATGATGCCTGTGTGGCGATGGCCGAATATATCGCCGGCAGTGAAGGTGCCTTTGCAGATTTAATGAATTCTTGGGCAGCCCAGTTAGGAATGAATCATACCCAATTTAAAAATAGCCATGGTTTATCAGCTGAAGGTCATTACACAACTCCGCATGATATGGCTCTTTTAGCAAAAGCATTAATTAATGATGTACCTAATGAATACCTTTTATACAGTCAAAAATCATTCAAATTTAATGGTATTGATCAACCCAACCGTAACGCTTTATTATGGGATAAAAGTTTAAACGTAGATGGTATCAAAACAGGTCATACCAACGAAGCGGGTTACAGCCTGATTTCATCAGCAACCAAAGACGGCATGCGCCTTATCAGTGTGGTAATGGGCACCCATTCAAATACAGCGCGTCTAACCGAAAGTAAAAAATTACTCAACTGGGGGTTCCGCTTTTTTGAAACGCTTACTCCTTATAATGCCGGCGACCAGTTAGCTAATGAAAGAATTTGGATGGGTAGCCAGGCAATGATTCGATTAGGTGTTAAAGATGATACGCCTATTACGCTGCCACGAGGCGAAGCCAAAAATTTAACCGCTAATTTTATTATTGAAAATGAATTACGCGCACCGATCCAAAAGGGTGATGTTGTCGGTAAGGTAAACTATTCAGTTAAAGGCCAAGAAACAGATGCTGACGAACCCGTTGCCACATATGATCTGATCGCCTTAGAAACCGTAGAGGAAGGTGGTTTATTCAGTCGTATGATGGATTATGTTAAATTATTATTTATCGGTTGGTTTAGCTAATCATAATAATAAACGAACCCGCTCAGAAGAGATTCTTTGAACGGGTTTGCCATAGCGCATCACTAAAGTCGCTTTTTTGTTTATTAATATTGCCTTCTGGAGTTTAAAATGGCGTTAAATACCACCTTTGATACCCTCTTAGAGTTCCCCTGCTTATTTACCTTTAAAGTGATGGGTGTTGCTAAAGCAGAATTTATGGAACAAGTGCTTGCGGTGATCCAAGAGCACGCTCCCGGAGATTATGCGCCAACCATAAAACCCAGTTCAAAGGGCAATTATTGTGCTTTGAGCATCCCGGTGACGGTCACCAGCAAAGAACACATCGAAATGATTTACACTAAAGTGAGCGAACTTGAGCTTGTTCGTCATATTCTTTAACACTAATGGTTAGTGAATGAACACACTGGATACACAGCTGAAATTACGCTACTTAGGTAAACAAGATTACCTAAGCTCATGGCAGGCAATGAGCGACTTCACCAATCAACGTGATGAAAACACTGTCGATGAAATATGGTTAGTCGAGCACCCTGCGGTCTTTACTCAAGGCCTGGCAGGCAAAGCAGAGCACCTCTTACAACACAGTGACATTCCTGTAGTACAAAGCGATCGCGGTGGGCAAATTACCTTTCATGCTCCCGGTCAGCTGATTGTATACTTACTGATCAACCTTCGCCGCAAGGCATTTAATGTGCGCTCATTAGTCACTATTATGGAAGAAAGTATTATTAATCTTTTAGCAGATTATAATGTTATTGCAGTGGCTAAACCCGATGCACCGGGTGTTTATGTTGATGGTAAAAAAATAGCATCACTGGGACTGAAAATTCGTAAAGGCTGCTCTTTCCATGGTTTGGCATTAAATGTTGATATGGATTTATCCCCTTTTTTGCAAATTAATCCCTGCGGTTATGCGGGGCTGGAAATGACCCAATGTAAGGCTGAGGGGATCACACTTTCAGTTGACCAACTCGCACCGTTATTGATTGCAAAAATGAATCAAAAATTAGACTATTCACATATCGAGAGTTTTCACTATGAGTAATAAACCAAGTCAATTAACTGCAGGTAAAAAATTACGCGATGCCGATAAACTTTCGCATATTCCGATTAAAGTTATTCCTTCGGACAAAGCAACGCTGTTAAAAAAACCAGCCTGGATGAAAATAAAAATTTCTTCTGACAATACCCGCGTTAATGAAATAAAAGCCGCCTTACGTAAAAACAAACTTCATTCAGTGTGTGAAGAAGCCTCGTGCCCGAACCTTAACGAATGTTTCAATCACGGCACCGCAACCTTTATGATTTTAGGTGATATTTGCACGCGTCGTTGTCCTTTTTGCGATGTTGGCCATGGTAAACCGTTGGCCGTTGATGCCGATGAACCTAAAAAACTGGCTGAAACCATTAGAGATATGAAATTAAAATATGTGGTTATCACCTCGGTGGATCGCGATGATCTTCGAGATGGAGGAGCACAACATTTTGCCGATTGTATTCGTGAAATTCGCTTATTAAATCCGGTTATTAAAATCGAAATTTTAGTGCCTGATTTTAAAGGTCGTATGCAACAAGCTCTAGCCTGTTTTGAGCAGGATCTGCCCGATGTCTTTAATCATAACCTTGAAACAGCTCCGCATTTATATAAGCAGGTTCGACCCGGCGCTGATTATAAATGGTCTTTAAAACTGCTTCAGAAATTTAAAGAGAAACATCCGCATATTCCGACAAAATCAGGGTTAATGGTCGGACTGGGTGAAACCAACGAAGAAATAGAGCAAGTACTTACTGACCTTAGAGCGCATGATGTCAATATGTTAACTCTCGGACAATACCTGCAACCTAGTCTGGATCATTTAGCGGTGCAGCGTTATGTGCCACCCTCAGAATTTGATGAATTGGGCGTAAAAGCCAAAGCAATGGGATTTGATCACGCGGCCTGCGGCCCCTTAGTCCGCTCCTCGTACCATGCAGATTTACAAGCATCTGGCCAGGAAGTGAAATAAAATATTCCACGCCACCGGGAAAAGCGTATTAAATGCGCTTTTCCTGTTATATACGGCGCCCTTTTAGCACCTTGAGCATAAGACAAAAACAGATCGTCATTTATTGAGGCAAGAAAATATTGCAGCCATCACAGCATCCGTCACAAGATCAAACAAGCGCTGACTCACAGCAACTTGAAAAAACCATGCAAAACATCATTTCCCCCTCCCCATTACAGAAAATCGAACATCCCTTGTTAGATCTTTGGCAATTAACACTTTTTGTTAAAAGAGATGATCTTTTACACTCGGAAATATCCGGCAATAAATGGCGTAAATTAAAGTACAACTTATTGGAAGCGCGCAGCCAACAAGTTGATCAAATTCTTAGTTTTGGCGGTGCTTATTCAAACCATATTCATGCGCTTGCTGCTGCAGGATTTCATTTCGGCTTCAAAACAGCTGCAATAATACGCGGAGAGAGTTGTTACGCAAATAATCCCACGTTAAAGCAAGCTATAGCGTGGGGCATGGAATTGCAATTTGTGAGTCGCCTGGAATATAAACAAAAAGCACAAACTGCCTACCTGCAATCTTTGCAAAGCGCGTATCCGAACGCTTTTATTGTGCCCGAGGGGGGCAGCAACCGATTTGCCATCCGCGGAGTAATGGAAGCAATACAGGAGATTGAGCAACAAGCGCATAGACCTGTTGATCATGTCATAACGGCCACGGGAAGTGGCGGCACTTTAACGGGACTTGTTGCAGGTATAGCACAATCGCAATCACAATTAAAAACCCAAGTAACAGGTATTGCGGTATTAAAAAATGCACACTATCTTAATCAGGAAATAGCCTCATTATTACAGCAGGCCAAGGTCAACCAAAATGATAACTGGTGTTTACAAACAGAGTTTCACCATGGAGGTTATGCCAAGGTACCGGTTGAATTAAAGCATTTTTGTGAGCAGTTTAGCCGGCAAACGGGGATTCCCGTTGAACCCATTTATACTGGCAAAATGTTTTATGGCTTATTTAAACTAATCGAGCAGGGTTATTTTAACAGAGGGGAAAATATCGTTGCTCTGCACACCGGGGGTCTGCAGGGGTTGAACGGGTTAAAAGAGAGAAATCAAAAGCACCCATCAACTCAGGCCTGAGTTGAAGGTATCGCGCTATGTCTTAATCTAATTTGGACATACAAAGGGGCACAACAGGTGAAAAGAAGTCCCCCTGCCCCGCATAAATACCCAGCTTGAGAAGACATTGCCACTCCTCCTCACTTTCAACCCCGACGGCAATAATTTTAGTATGACTGTTTAAACAACTGGCCACTAAACTTTGTACGGCCACCTGGTTTGTTTTACGGAGGTGTATATTGCGTATCAAACCTGCATAGAGTTTTAAATAATCGAGGTTAAAATCGATAATATATTTAGTATTGGCGAGCTTTTTCCCGACATTATCAACTGCAATTTGACAGCCCATCTTTTGAATTGCAATCAATGCGCTACGCAGTGCGGGATAATTGTCCTGTAATAACGTTTCAGAGATTTCTATAATCAAATGATGACGCAAACGTCGGGGCAGCTGCAGGAGCTCATAGAACAGCCATTTTTGAGTGCTCTTATCGGTTATAATTTGTGCTCCCAGATTAACTGCAATAGGCTTTGCTTTTTCGCCTCTGGCGGTCATTAATATCAGGGTTTTTTCTAAAATTTGGCGATCATATTTTTGATGTAACCCGCATTTTTCTGCCATTGGCAGGAATACACCGGCACTAATGATCTGTTGCTGATGATCTTTAATACGCGGCCAGATTTCGGAATAAAGTTCGCTTACACCATCTCTTTGAAGGACCCTTTGCCGATAAAGCAACAACCTGTCTTTAGCTAATATGTTGCCAAGCAATGCGCGCCAATGAACAGTTCCTTTGTAAAAAGAGACTTGATCAGACAAATCATCGGCCATAAACCAGCCACTTACTTTTTGATGCGTCGCCACAATTAACGCACGCTTTAAATCATCGAGAAGAACTGTTTTTTTTGTTCCGTAATTAAAACTCACTACCCCAATATGGAAAAAATCATCAATTAAAAAGGGTTTTGGTAGAAATAACTGAAAGACGGATTTAGTCAACTGCTTGGCAAGCACTTCAGTTTCCTGGTAAGTCATCTGCGGAATAATTAATACAAACTGAGAGTTGCTAATACGGCCGATAAAATGATCGGGATAACGCGCTGCGAAATGGGTTAATAATTCAGCTATCTGCAATAACATTTCGTCACAAATAGTCCCACCTAGTTTATGCGCTATCGATTCTAATTCATTAAAATTAATCATTAATATGGCACTCGATAAGACATTTCGATCCTGCAGGAGGAGATCTAAAGCATTATCAAACGCCAGGCTGTTTCCTAATCCGGTGGTTTTATCTAAAAAAGCCTGTTCACGAATATATTGATCAAAAGTACTGCTAATCTCTCTACTCTGCTCTAATTGCTCGGATAAAAGATCCAACGCCTTACTCGCCGATAATGGCCATTCGCCCGATTGACTGAATCGTGCCGTGGGATTATTCTGCAATAAATGTTTCGCTCTATTTTCCAGCAGATCGGCGCCAACAAGTTGTTTTTTGATCCAAAACAGGGTGATAATCAGGATCAGAATAGTAAGTAAAACCACACTAGCTATAGCGATTAACGTCACGATTGGAAAAAATATCACAGAGTCCGATGGCAGAGTTTGCAGGATCAGCTCTATCTTCGGAGATTTTTTTAATTGGTATTCGTAGCTTATTAATAAATTATTCGAATAAAAAGGGTTATTTTCAAGCGCCTTGTTGAAAAAAACACTATCTCCATATTTTATTTGCAGGCCAACAATGTCGCTGGCATCAAGCAGATCGGGTAACCACTGCTGCAGTTGTTTTGCCGTGACCTTCTTATCAAGTTGATATTCGATAACCTTAACAATAGTGTCTATGCGCTGCTGATGGTAGCGCACGGTTAAAAATTTTAGACTGATTAATCCGCCAACCAAAATCAATGCAACACAGGTAAAAACAATCATCGCTGTTTTAAATGTAAATTTATCCGTAAATTTCATTTAACCCCTTAACTATTAAAAATGTAATTCTACTAGTGAGAAGTATACAAATAACAATATAATGCGCTTACCAATTATTATGAACTTATCAACTTACTCCGGTCTTGAGTATAGTTAAAAACAGGAATATACAATGTCACTTGCGAATAACACATTTTCAAATCCCAGCCGAGTATTGCAACGCAATGAGTCTCTTTTTATAAACAAGAATATTCTCGTTGCGGGTAACATTGATGATGAGTATCCTCTGCAGTTACAGACATTAGCCAATTCATCGACTTTTTGCTTCAGTGATTATCGTTATTATAGTGCGATAAAAGACAAATTAAAGACATCGAAGGTACACTTTACCGATAACTATCAGGGTGAAACCAAATTTGACCTGTTACTGATTTTTTTACCTAAAGCAAAGCAGGAAACCTTGTACTTATTAGCTAACCTCACCCCTCATTTACAACCGGGCGCGAGTATTATTCTAGTGGGTGAAAAAAAATGCGGCATCAAGAGCGCAGAATCATTATTAGCTTCCTATTCCAGCAGAATAAATATGATTGATTCAGCCCGTCACTGCAGTGTTCTCCATGCTCAATTAGATCAACAAGTCAAAACCTTCAAGCAGTCACAATGGATAAAAACTTATCACATAAACGTCAATAATACTGAGTTGCAGATCTGTTCTTTACCGGGTGTATTTAGCTATGGAGAATTAGATAAAGGCAGCGAGTTATTATTACAAAGCTTACCCGATAACATCGAAGGCAGAGTGCTTGATTTTGGCTGTGGCGCGGGAGTGATTGCCTGTTATATTTTAAAAAAACACCCGCAGCTTAAGGTTGATCTGGTGGATATTAGCGCCTTTGCTTTAGCCAGTGCAAAATTATCACTGCAAAGTAATCAGCTGCAAGGCAACGTCTTCCCCTCAAATGTATTTTCAGAGGTCACCGAAAAATATAACCTACTGCTTTCCAACCCGCCTTTCCATTCAGGAAAAAATACTGACTATACCGCTGCAGAAAGCTTTATCAATCAATCAACCAATCACCTCAAGTTAAACGGTAAATTATCTCTTGTGGCGAATAAATTTTTGAACTACGAACCTTTGCTTTCTAAGGCCTTTTCAAACCTAACAATAGATCAACAAAACAATAAATTTAAAGTGTTGAGTTGTATCACAAAAAATTCATAAATAATAAAAAACCGACCCGATATTGGTATACTGAAGGAAGTATAGAATTAACCTTGGAAAATTAGCCCGTTATGTACTATGCATAGCGTTCATCTTACTTTTATCTGGAGACATTTATGGCTGGAATTCTTGCTATGATTCTTGCGGGAGGAGAAGGTTCTCGCCTTTTCCCTTTAACTCAAACAAGAACAAAACCTGCGGTACCATTTGGGGGGAACTATCGTTTAGTCGATTTTGCACTGAACAACTTTGTTAACGCAGATTTAATGAAAATCTATGTATTAACGCAATTTAAATCTCAATCATTAAATATTCATTTACGAAAAGCATGGCGTTTGTCCGGTATCGGCAAGGCAAACCGTTTTATTGAAGCAATTCCTGCACAGCAACGTGTTAATAAAAACTGGTATTCAGGCACCGCTGATGCAATTTATCAAAATGCACGTTTCATAGAGAAAAATGATGCCGAGCATGTGTGTGTTTTTGGTAGTGACCATATCTATAAAATGGATGTCCAACAAATGGTTGAACATCATAAACAAAAAGGGGGCGTACTCACCGTTTCTGCCATTCGAGTTGAAAAATCACAAGCTTATCATTTTGGTATTATAGAAGTAGATGATGAAGGCCGAATGATAGGTTTTGCTGAAAAACCTGCCGTTGAAGATGCTAAAACAATTCCCGGTGATCCTGACCATGTATTAGCTTCAATGGGTAACTATATTTTCGAGTCAAAAGTATTACTGAAGGAGTTATACGAAGATGCAGCTAATAGCACATCACAACATGACTTCGGTAACGATATCATTCCAAAACTTTACCCTACCGGTAATGTTTTTGTATATCGATTGAGTGACAACTTTATTCCCGGCGAACCAGCAATGGCTTATTGGCGTGATGTAGGTACGCTCGACTCTTACTGGGAAGCCCATATGGATATGCTCAAACCTCATGCCCCCTTCTCTCTTTATAATAAAGATTGGCCTCTGCATACTTATCATCCGCCATTACCACCGGCAACTTTCCGTGATCCAGAAGGTTCGGAAACCGCAATTGCGCAATCATTGATTGGTGCGGGTTCATATATAAACGGTGCTACCATTGATAATTCTATTTTAGGATTCCGCAGTCATGTCTGCCAGGACGTCATTATTAAAGATTCAATTTTTCTGGGTAATGCAAAAATAGGTTCAGGATCGCGCCTAACCAAAGTCATTCTTGACAAAGATGTAGAAATTGCTCCGAATACTATTATCGGAGAAAACTTGGAAGAAGACCGTAAGAACTTCATTGTGTCCGATCAAGGTGTCATCGCTATCGCCAAGGGCAGTAGAATCGGTTTTTAATGATACTTTTCAGTGGGTAATAAAATTATATTACCCTGATCAATTTTTATTCTAAATAAATAGGTTTCTAAGATGGCAAAAGTTCTATCAATGATTTTAGCGGGGGGGGAAGGTTCTCGCCTTTACCCATTAACCCAATCTCGCACTAAACCTTCTGTACCCTTTGGTGGTAGTTATCGTTTAGTGGATTTCGCACTCAACAATTTTGTAAATTCAGACTTATTACGCATTTACGTATTAACCCAATTTAAATCTCAGTCACTCAACCAACATCTGAGCCAGGCGTGGGAGCTTAATAATATTACCGATACCTTTATCGATGCGATTCCAGCGCAAATGCGCATGGGCAAACATTGGTATTCAGGTACAGCCGATGCTATTTACCAAAATATTCAATTTATTGAATCCGATGAAGCTGAACTTATCTGTATTTTTGGTAGTGACCATATTTATAAAATGGATATTCGTCAAAAGATAGACTTTCATCAGGAAAAAGGTGCAGTACTGACGGTATCAGCAATCAGATTGCCTAAAGAGCAGGCTTACCACTTTGGTATTATTGAAGTCGATTCAGAAGGACGTATGATAGGTTTTGATGAAAAACCTGCAGTCAAAGATGCTAAAACTATTCCCGGTGATCCGGATCATGTATTAGCCTCTATGGGTAACTATGTTTTTGATTCTAAAGCATTGCAGGCAGAGTTAAGCCGCGATGCCGCAGTCGAAGATTCAAGCCATGACTTTGGTAAAGATATTATTCCGCATCTTTATCCGCAGGGTAAAGTGTTTGTTTACGATTTTACAACCAATACGATTCCCGGTGAAGATCATAATGCCTACTGGCGTGATGTAGGTACCATTGAGTCCTATTGGGAAGCTAATATGGATTTAATTAAATCAACACCGCTTATTTCTCTGTATAACCGAAAATGGCCAATGCATACCTACTACCCTGCACTGCCGCCGGCGAATTTTAGAAATGGGGACAATAATACATCGGTTTGTCATATCAGAAAATGTTTGATCTCAGATGGTTGTTATATTACCGGTGCATTAATTAAAAAATCTGTTTTAGGATTTAAGTGTATTGTCGGTCAAGATACTGAGATTCACGAGTCAGTAATGCTGGGTGAGTCAACAATAGGGAAAAATTGTAAAATCCTTAAAACTATCATCGATAAAGACGTTAAGATTGCAGATAATGTCCAGATAGGTGTTAATTTAGAGGAAGACAAAAGACGTTTTACCGTTTCCGACGAAGGCATAGTTGTTATCCCTAAGGGTGCAAGAATCGGCTTTTAATTTAAGCCGGGATAATTGCCGAAACTCAATAAGCAAAATACCCGGAAGCCACATTTAATTGTGGCTTCTTGCTTTTATCCCGCTGGGTTTATATTACCTAGAAATCCCCGGGTAAAAATCAAAAAAGAGCCTTTAATTACACAATAATTTGCTATTGTTAATAACAACAGTCCCCTTTTTTTATCTTAACAAAGCAGAGAGATTCGCCCCATAGGGCTAATTAGTGAATCTTTTCAGACGCGGTAAAATATGTAAAAGCAGCTGCAGACTACAGTAAATGCTTGTATTAATAATGAAATAAATAATGAAGCTAACGGGTGATTTAACCCGCACTTAGATTCAAATAATAAGCAGAAAATTAATGGATTTGATATTCAATAGTTGTGCAGATTGTTAATCTAACATGTAATGGCAAAACTGCCGAAGGAGTTCTCCATTGGAAAAAAAATTAAAAATTCTTTTTATCTCATCAGAAGTTGAAGGTTTCTCAAAGACGGGCGGATTAGCTGATGTTGCCAAGTCATTGCCCATTGAATTACGTAATCTGGGCCACCAAGTTAAAATTATCACCCCTTTCTATCGGGTTATTAATCATAGCGAAGATGCTAAGCAACTTTTTAATTTAGTACTCAAAACAGACTATTCCAGACCCGATATTCATTTTCAAGTGCAGCAGCTGGATTTGAATGGAATTCCCGTTTTAACCATAGATAATGCGCATTATTTTGACCGTAACGGATTATACGGAGAAGATAATCGCCCTTATCAGGATAATGGTGAGCGTTTTGCATTTTTCTCCTTAGCGGCTATAAAAGCGTGTGATGCGGCCGATTTTACCCCTGATATTATCCATTGTAATGATTGGCATACCGGATTGGTTCCTTATCTTCTGAAAACCCGTTTCGCAGATCATCTCCGTTTTGCCAATACCAAAACCGTATTCACCACCCATAATGCCTGTTACCAGGGGGTTTTTGACAAATCTCAATTAAATATTATTCCTGAAGTGGGTTCATGCATGGATGATCGTGTCCTGGATAATTACAGCTATATCAACTACTTGAAAGTTGGATTAACCTATAGCGATAAAATCAACACGGTCAGTCCCAACTATGCAAGCGAGCTGCTTACTCCGCTGGGCTCGCATGGCATGTCACACCTGTTTATTGCGCGTATTCAAGACTTTGAAGGCATTTTAAATGGTTGTGATTACAACGACTGGAATCCTGAAACGGATCCCTATATTCCGGCGAATTTCAGCGCAGAGGATATCAGCGGTAAAACAATCTGCAAAAAAGCCCTGCAAAAGGAAGTTGGTCTGCCGGTAAGCGATAATCCTATTTTCAGCATGGTCTGCCGAATAACGGATCAGAAAGGCTTTGGTCTGATCATTCCAATGTTAGAGCGTTTTCTTAAGCATAATGTGCAAGTTGTGATCGTCGGATCTGGCGATCCTTCCGTGACCGGCGAACTTAACGCCATTGCCGCTCACTTTCCTGATAATTTTAAGTTTATAAACGTTTACAGCGATCAACTGGCACATATGGTTGAAGCGGGCGCAGACTTCTTTTTAATGCCATCAATCTTTGAACCATGCGGTTTAAACCAATTGTACAGTTTAGCTTACGGTACGCTACCGATTGTCCGCGGTGTCGGCGGGTTAAAAGATACGGTCTTGGATTATGATCAGGATCCGGACAGTGCCAATGGTTTTGTGTTCGCAGATCCGAATGCAAATCAACTGCTTAATATACTGCGACGAGCATTATTACTTTATATTGAGCACCCCGAAGAGATGTTACGCTTGAAAACAAAAGCGATGCACTCACGCTTCTCCTGGTCGGATACCGCTAAACATTATGAGCATTTATATTACAATGCGCTGAATAAACCGCGCTTCAGATAAAAATTTTCCTGAACAAAAATCCTTAATAAAAACCAATTTTTTTGAAATTGGTTTTTTCCGTTTAAAGACAAGTTATTTAACTTTTTTGCTTTTTTTATCAATTTTGAACACTATTACAATCTTTGCTTTATAATGCCCATTATTACCTATCGGAACTGGAAACACGCATGTCTTTTGAAGCGCTTGAGCTCGACCAACATTTATTAAACGCCATTGCTAAAATGGGGCATACCCGCCCAACAAGCATTCAAACCTTAGCTATTCCGCTCGCGATGGAAGAACGTGACATTATGGCAAGTGCCCCCACCGGCACGGGTAAAACATTGGCATTTTTGCTGCCCGCAGTACAGCGTTTGATTGATTTTCCGCGTCGCAGAGGCGGCTCTGCTCGAATTTTAGTATTAACACCAACACGCGAATTGGCAATGCAAATCAGTGGTGTTGCTTCTGAGCTTGTTGCCGGAACAGATCTGGTTGTGGGTAATATTATCGGCGGCGTTTCCTACCAGGAACAGGAAGAAGTGATTACTGACAGTGTTGATATAGTGATCGCAACACCCGGGCGTTTAATGGAATATATCGATTCTGAAGCCTTTGATTGTCGGGAAGTCGAAACCCTTATTCTTGATGAAGCTGACCGCATGTTGGATATGGGCTTTATCAGTGCGATGGACAGGATTGTCGGTGAAACACGCTGGCGCAAACATACCGCCCTTTTCTCGGCAACACTGGAAGGTAAAGGTCTGAGTGAATTCTGTCGTGATATATTAAAAAATCCAGCACAATTAACGGCTGAAGTTTCGCGTCGTGAAAGTGGTAAAATTTTACAGTGGGTTCATCTTGCAGACAGCCCTGAGCATAAGCTACAGCTATTGGCGGCACTTTTACAACAGCAAGTAAAAGAAGAGGAACAGCAACAAAAAGTAATAGTGTTTGTAAAAACACGCGAGCGTTTAACCGAACTGGTCGCACAGCTTGCTGAATTACAAATCCCCTGTACCTACCTGCGTGGTGAAATGGATCAAGAAAAACGCAATCTGGCTTTAAACCAGTTCAGAGCCGGTAAAATTAATATTCTGATTGCAACCGACGTGGCCGCCCGTGGTATTGATGTCCCTGATATTACTCATGTTATTAACTATGATATGCCGCGCAGTGCCGATATTTACGTGCACCGCATCGGCCGTACTGCGCGTGGCGGTAAAAAAGGTATCGCGATTTCATTAATTGAAGCACATGACGTTGATATGCTTGCAAAAGTTGAGCGTTACACGGATCAGGTCATCAAACGCCGAGTGATTAAAACCCTGCGTCCGGCGCATAAAGAAGCACAACTCAGCCAGCGTAAAGCAAAAAACAACGTCAATAAAAAAAGTAAACATCGTGAAGAAGAGTTGAAGAAAGAGCAAAAAGCCAAGCGTCTTAAGAAAAAAGAAGATATGGGCAAACAGCGCCACCGTAATGTTAAGGCGAAAGGCAAACCCAGCTGGGCTGGAAAAGGTAAAACAGAAAAAACCACTGAAGAATAGCTATCAGTTATCAGTTATCAGTTATCAGTTATCAGTTATCAACTGACGGCTGACGGCTGACGGCTGATATTTACATTTCATCGCGATAAAAAATCAACTCTGTGGCACTAGATGCCGATTCAACAAAATAATATCCGGCACTATCAAACTCGGTTAACTTATCTAACCCGGTAACCTGTTGTTCAACAATATAACGGGCCATTAAACCACGTGCCTTTTTGGCATAGAAACTAATCACCTTATACTGGCCATTTTTTTGATCTTTAAATACTGGAGTGATAATTTTGCCATTTAACTGTTTTTTGTTCACCGCTTTAAAATACTCATTTGAAGCGAGGTTAATCAATAAATCATCACCCTGCGCCTGTAATGCTTTATTTAAGCTTTGAGTAATTAAACTGCCCCAAAATTGGTATAAATTGACGCCACGCAGATTATCTAATTTAGTTCCCATTTCTAAACGATATGCCTGCATCAGATCCAGTGGCCTTAATAAACCGTATAATCCCGATAAAATACGTAAATGGATTTGCGCATAATTGAGTGCTTCGGAACTTAATGATTCAGCCTGCAACCCCGTATAAACATCGCCCTGAAACGCAAATAACGCTTGTTTAGCATTATTTAAAGCAAAGGGCCTGTGCCACTGACTAAAGCGCGCGACATTTAATCCGGCGATTTTATCACTCACTTTCATCAAGGATGCAATATCCTGCATGGACAATTGATTACAACGATTTATCAATAACTGACTTTCATCCAGTAAATCTGCCTCTGAAAAGACAGCGACGGGTGCGGGTGTTTCAACATCTAAGGTTTTGGCCGGGGAGAGAACAACTAGCATCGGTATTCCTATTAATAACGGGTCAATAAAAAAGCGACTGATGTCGCTTTTTATTAAAATAATTACTCGGGGCGGTGACTCATCGATTCTATACCCAAATTATTTGAAGATGCAGGAATCAGTATTTTCAAGTAGTTTGGGTATGAATTAAAAGTCTAATGTAACATCGGAAAGCTTACCGTTGTTTAAATTTTTACGACCTTCAGTTGATTGCAGCTTGATCATCAATCTCACATCATTGGCTGAATCCGAATAAGCCAATGCTTCAGTATAACCGATAACACCACTTTCATATAAATCAAACAGCGCCTGGTCAAAGGTTTGCATTCCCTGTTGAGTGGATGATTTCATAATCTGCTTAAGAGTATGCAGCTCTCCGGTACGAATAGCTTCAGCCATGGTCGGTGTATTATATAAAATTTCAAAGGCAGCTCGCCGCCCTTTTCCATCTTTTGTTGGAATTAACTGCTGGGCAACGATGGCACGCAAATTAACCGACAGATCAAATAGAAACTGGCGATGGCTCTCCTGCGGCACTAAATGCAGAATACGATCTAAAGCCTGATTGGCATTGTTCGCATGCATTGTGGCCATGCATAAATGCCCGGTCTCAGCATATGACAGAGCGAATTCCATGGTTTTCCGTGTTCGTATTTCACCGATTAAAATAACATCAGCCGCTTGCCGTAATGAATTTTTCAGCGCCTCATCAAATGATGAGGTATCAATACCGACTTCGCGTTGGGTTACCACTGATTTGCCGTGTTCGTGAATAAACTCAATGGGATCTTCAATGGTCAGGATATGACTGGATGAATTTTGATTGATATAACCAATCATTGCCGCTTGCGTGGTTGATTTACCCGATCCCGTCGAACCTACAAATAAAATTAATCCTTTTTTTACCAGACAGACATCTTTTAAGCGTTCCGGTAAATTTAGCTCAGCAAAACCAGGTATTTTAACTTCTATACGGCGAAGCACCATTCCAGGTTGCTCTTTTTGCATAAAAGCACTGATCCTAAAACGTCCACCATTGTTGGCGTGGTAGGCAAAATTGGATTCTTTAATGGCCATAAATTCTGCAAAACGAGTTTCATCCATGGCCTCTTTTAAAAGTGCATAAACGTCTTCGCTAGTAAACTTTTGTTCACCAATCGCGGAGAATTTTCCATTTAATTTCATTGTTGCCGGTAAACCAACTGAAATATATAAATCAGATGCTTTTAATTCATCGACCTTAATTAATAGCTTATCTAACATAATAAATTGACCTTAAAATGTTTTTGGATCAGAAGCTTTTTGCGTAGCATCAGGGAGTGAAACCACACCTTCGGCAACTAAATTACGTAAACTTTGATCCAGCGTTTGCATGCCGTGTACCATTCCGGTTTGAATGACAGAGTACATTTGCGCAACCTTATCCTCACGAATCAAATTTCGAATAGCAGGAATACCCAACATGATTTCATGGGCAGCAACTCGTCCGCCGCTGGTTTTTTTCAGTAAAGTTTGCGAAATAACGGCTTGTAATGATTCCGACAACATTGAACGTACCATGCTTTTCTCTGCCGCAGGAAAGACATCAATAACACGGTTAATGGTTTTAGCCGCCGAAGTTGTATGCAGGGTACCAAAGACCAGGTGACCCGTTTCTGCTGCTGTTAATGCTAAACGTATGGTTTCTAAATCACGCATTTCACCGACTAAAATAACATCGGGATCTTCGCGTAATGCGCTTTTTAGTGCCCGTTCAAAACTTAAGGTATCTTTATAAACTTCACGCTGGTTAATCAGCGCTTTTTTCGATTGATGGACAAACTCGACCGGATCTTCGATGGTTAAAATGTGCTCATGACGACTGTCGTTGATATAATCAATCATGGCAGCTAAGGTAGTTGACTTGCCGGAGCCCGTTGGTCCCGTGACTAATACTAAACCACGAGGATAATCGGATATTTTTTTAAAAATGGCAGGCGCCCCCAGTTGCTCTAATGTTAGTACTTTACTTGGAATAGTCCGAAAGACAGCACCCGCACCACGTTGGTGGTTAAAAGCATTAACACGGAAACGCGCTAATTCTGGAATCTCAAAGGAAAAGTCGGTTTCTAACTCCTCTTCAAAATCTTTACGTTGTTTATCATTCATGATGTCGTAGATAAGACTATGTACCTCTTTATAATCTAAAGCGGGCACATTTAATTTACGCACTTCTCCATCTACCCTAATCATTGGAGGAACTCCTGAAGAAAGGTGTAGATCTGATGCATTATGCTTTACACTAAAAGCCAATAATTCTGTTATATCCATATAATTAAACCTTATTTATGACTAAAATATCTGAAAATATTACCAATGTAGCACAAAAAATAGTTAATGCAGCTCAGCGAGTCGGTCGAAATGCCGATCAAATTCAATTACTCGCTGTCAGTAAAACTAAACCTGTGTCTCTTATAAAAGAAGCTTACCAGGCAGGCTTACGTCATTTTGGTGAAAACTATGTGCAAGAGAGCATCGAAAAAATTCAGCAGATTAAACTTGATGCTGATTTTGAGCAACCCGTTTTTTGGTATTTTATAGGCCCGCTGCAATCTAATAAAACACGCCCCGTAGCCGAAAACTTCGATTGGGTACAAAGTGTCGAGCGACTAAAAATAGCGCAGCGCTTAAATGATCAACGCCCTGCCCATTTACCCAAACTGAATATTTGTTTACAGGTTAATATTAGCGGAGAACAGAGCAAGTCGGGTACTACTTTATTGCAAGTTATTGAACTGGCTTCACAAGTTAACAATCTACCGCACTTAAAGCTGCGTGGTATTATGGCGATACCTGAAAAAACCGATGATCAGCCGCGACTTGAAAAGCAGTTCAATGAACTCCATAACATTTACCTGCAACTGCAACAGTTATACCCGCAAGTTGATACTCTGTCGATGGGCATGAGTGGAGATTTAGAGAAGGCGATTGCCTGCGGTAGTACTATGGTCCGAATCGGAACCGATATTTTTGGTTCAAGAAGCTAGCGCGACCTTTAAATGCGCCTAATTTTGAGCACATTTCAAAAAAATCAGATAAAAAGCAAGCATAAAATGAAGATATTATCAGGTCGATTAAATCACAATATATTAGCCTATAGACTAGATCTTACTTAAAAACACCCCCTTGCACTCGTGTCGTAAAGGGCCTAGGAGAAATACAATGTTACATAAAAAAATCACCTTTATTGGTGCTGGAAACATGGCTGGCAGTATCATCAGCGGATTAGTTAAATCCGGCTACCCAGCGGATTTAATTTGTGCAAGTGCACCCAGTGCCAATAATACGCAAAAATTAGCAGACCAATTTGCAATTAACGCCAGCCAGGACAATGTGACTTCTGTAGAGTGGGCCGAGGTTATTGTGTTAGGCGTTAAACCGCAAATGATGGCAGACGTTTGTCAGGCAATGGTTGATAAGGGTGCAGATTTTAGCAATAAATTGGTTATCTCCATCGCAGCGGGTATCTCGGTACAGCGTCTGCAGTCTTTATTTGGTGAGAAAACCCAAATTATTCGTACGATGCCTAATACTCCGAGCCTATTACAAAAAGGCATGACCGGGTTATTTGCATCTGAGCAGGTAAGCCAGGAATATAAAACCTTTGCGGCCGATCTAATGGCGGCTGTCGGCGAGATTGTCTGGGTAAAAGAAGAAAGTATGATCAATGCAGTAATAGCCGCATCGGGATCTTCACCTGCGTATTTCTTTTTGTTTATGGAAGCCATGCAGAAAAAAGCCATGGAAATGGGGTTTGATCAGGAACAAGCCCGTTTATTAGTCTCGCAGGCCGCACTTGGCAGCGTTGAAATGGTTAAGAAAAACCCCGATATCTCTATTGGTAAGCTTCGTGAAAATGTCACTTCTAAAGCAGGATCAACCGCAAAAGCCCTTGATACTTTTAATGAATTACAGTTAACTGAGATTGTCGCTAAAGCTATGCAGGCAGCAGCTGATCGTGGTGAAGAAATGGAAAAATTATTCTAAGCTTAAGTTCATCAAATAGAGAGAGCGTATAATGAATGCAGTAAATTTTTTAGTGAATACCCTGTTTGATCTTTATATCATGATCGTATTATTACGTATCTGGTTACAGGTTGCGAGAGCCGATTTTTACAACCCTTTCAGCCAATTTGTCATTAAAGCGACACAACCTGTTGTAGGACCATTACGCAAAATAATTCCAGGACTTGGTGGCTGGGATCTTGCCACTATTTTATTTGCTTTTGCTGTTGCCTGTTTGAAAGTAACGACTTTATCTTTAATCCTGGGTGCGGCAATCAATCCCTTGGTGATCCTCATTTCAGGTTTGATTATTTTAACACAGGCGGTCTTTAAAATACTTTTTTGGGTATTGATATTACGCGCAATTTTAAGCTGGGTAAGCCGTGGTAATAATCCTATTGAAGCGGTGATGATCCAACTTACGGAGCCTCTCTTAGCACCCATTCGTCGTTTTATGCCGCAGATGGGAGGGCTGGATCTTTCGATGTTAGTGGTCTTAATCGGATTGCAGTTTTTAGAAATGCTGGTCAATAACTTATTGACTAAATTATTTTAATGCCGGCATCGAGTCTACAATATGAAGGCGAAGATCTTTTGCTTCGCCTTGTTTTACAACCGAAATCCAGCCGCAATCAATTCGTCGGACTACTGGGAGATGAGCTTAAAATAGCCATTACAGCACCGCCCGTAGACGGTAAAGCAAATGCGCACTTGATTAAATTTTTAAGCAAGCAGTTTAAAGTGGCAAAAGGCGCGGTCAGCGTAGAAAAAGGATTATTAAATCGTCATAAACTGGTTCGTATCCGTGCGCCAAAAAAGATACCTGAGTTTTTCCAACAAGGGATAAGTAAAACCTAAAGGAGTCATCATGCTTAAAATAAAACAATGTTATAAGGTCTTATTCATTGCCGCTCTATTTTGCTTTACCCAACCAAGTGTTGCCGCACAATTCCAAGATTTTGATAATCTAGAAGTGCATTACATCGCCCTGTCCAGCACTTTTTTGCAACCCGACATTGCCAAAAAGTACAATATTAAACGCAGCAGATATAATGGCCTTATTAATATCTCGGTGCTGGATAAAAACAATCAGAACAAGGCCGTTTCAGCAAAGCTGAGCGGCGCAGGAAGAAACCTTTTAGGACAAAGCAGCAGCCTAAGCTTTACAGAAATTAAAGAGGGAGATAGTATCTATTATATTGCAAACTACCCTTTTACTAATGAAGAAATTGTTAATTTTAATATTATGATTAAAACCTCAAACAAAACCAATATATTAAAATTTCAACATAAGTTTTATACCGATTAAGTTAAGTAAAGAGCATAAAGGATCAATAATAAAATGAAAAAAAAATGGGTACTCGCCACCGGCAATAAAGGTAAAGTAAAAGAAATGAGCGAGCTGCTGAACAGTTTTTCTATTGAAGTACTGCCGCAAAGCCAGTTTGAAGTCTCAGATGTTGCTGAAACCGGCACAACCTTTGTGGAAAATGCCATTATAAAAGCACGTCACGCCGCGAAAGTAACAGGGTTACCCGCCATTGCCGATGATTCCGGGTTAGAAGTTGATTTTTTAAATGGTCAACCGGGCATTTATTCTGCACGTTTCGCCGGCGAAAACGCAACAGACCGGGAAAATATTGAGCTTTTATTAAGTAAATTAGAAGGTATCGGCAGCGCGCAGCGCAGTGCACGTTTCCAGTGTGTCTTAGTTTATTTACGCCATGCATTAGATCCTACGCCAATCATTTGTCAAGGTACCTGGAATGGTATTATCACAGAATCACTGCAGGGCGAAAATGGCTTTGGTTACGATCCGGTGTTTTGGGTTGAGAGTGAACAATTAACTTCAGCACAATTAAGCAAACAACGTAAAGCTGAACTCAGTCACCGCGGCCAAGCCCTGGCCAAATTAGTTGAATTACTTAAACAACAATTAGGTTAAATTAAACAAAAATCAGGTTAAATTAAAGCAACAATAAACGCAGTGTATAAGCTGCGTTCTTCTCCCAACAATTTCGAGTATTTCATGTTAAAACTTCCTCCGATAAGCCTTTATATCCATATTCCCTGGTGCATTGAAAAATGTCCATACTGTGATTTTAATTCACACAAATTACGCGGAGAGATTCCTGAACAGGATTACCTACACGCTTTATTGGAAGATTTAAGTAATGATTTGGTTTATGTACAGGGTAGAGTCTTAGAAACTATCTTTATTGGCGGCGGCACGCCAAGTTTATTATCAGCCTTCGGTATCGGCTGGTTATTGAGGGAAATAGAGAAAAAAATTCCTTTTAAAGAAAATATAGAGATCACCCTGGAAGCCAACCCGGGGGCGATTGAAAATCAAAAAATAGCGGATTTTAAAGCTGTCGGCATTAATCGTTTCTCCTTTGGTGTACAAAGTTTTCAACAGGATAAACTGACAAAACTGGGCCGTATTCACGGGGTGGAGGAAGCAAAAACAGCAGCAAGACAAGCCCATCACGTGGGCATGAAAACCTTTAATTTAGATTTAATGCATGGTTTACCGAATCAAAGCCTTGCGGATGCATTAAGTGATTTGCAAACAGCGATAGATCTTAACCCTACTCATCTTTCCTGGTATCAACTTACCATTGAGCCCAATACCCAATATTTTTCCCATCCGCCAAAATTACCGGAAGAGGATTTATTATGGGATATTCAAGAAAGAGGACAACAGTTACTGGCTGAAAATGGTTATGTTCAATACGAAATTTCAGCTTATAGTAAAGTCGGTTTTGAATGTTTACATAATTTAAACTACTGGAAATTTGGTGATTATATCGGTATCGGCTGTGGCGCCCATGGCAAGTTGACCCTGCCCCTGCAGAATAAAATATTACGCACCACTAAAATTAAACATCCCAAAGGTTATTTAGATCCAAGCCGCGCCTACCTGGATCAACTCAATACCGTTGAAAAAAGTGAGTTGGCTTTTGAATACATGATCAATCGCCTGCGTTTATTTGAAGACATTCCCTTTAATGAATTTGAAGATTTTACCGGATTGAGTCTAGACTCCATTAAGCAGCCCATTCAAACTGCAATTGCAAAGAGTCTGTTAGTTGCACATGGTAGTCATTGGCAAGTCACTCCATTGGGCCATCGTTACCTTAATGAGCTATTAACCCTGTTTATGGATTAATACCAAAAGAACTAAAAAAATGATCACTCTTGCTGGTTAAAATTATCCCTAACTGCGTTGTGAGTTTTATTCAAAACATCCTGTTCTTCACCACTTAGTGGTCAGTTAAAGCTGTTCAAAATCGTTCCAGTCGATTTTGTGAAGGAGAACAATGATCGAATGTAACTCACGCCTTATTAGTGCTGATTTTTCCTTCGCAATCATTAATCACTTCATTAATTCTTTTGCTATAACCAAGCGAAAATAAGAAATATTATGACTGAATATTTTGTTTATGCCTTTATTTATTTAGCCGCTGCGGTAATAGCCGTCCCTATTGCCAAACGCTGCGGACTGGGCTCGGTGCTCGGGTATTTAATGGCCGGCGTAGTGATCGGCCCGATCATTGGTTTAGTCGGTGATGAGACCAGCAATATTCAGCACTTTGCTGAATTTGGAGTGGTCCTTATGCTGTTTTTGGTGGGCCTGGAACTCGAACCCAAAATGCTTTGGAAAATGCGTAACCGGCTGCTCGGATTAGGCGGACTGCAGGTTATATTAAGCACTCTATTAGGGATGTGGATTGCATCCTATTTTGTTGAAGATTGGACAACGGCCTTAACTATCGGTTTAATTTTTTCCCTTTCGTCAACGGCGATTGTACTGCAGACCTTTAATGAAAAAGGCTTAAGCAAAACCATCGGCGGCAAAAATGCTTTTTCAGTTTTGCTCTTTCAGGATATAGCCGTTATCCCGATGCTTGCATTAATTCCATTAATGGCCCTGCCCGAACTTATCGAAAAAGCACAACAGTTAGCATCCAGCGCAGCACAGCACAACGACAACTGGAGTTTAGTGGCAGGTTTACCGAGCTGGGCTTACGCCATTGTTGTTGTCACCTCCATCGGGGGAGTCGTCTCTGGCGGACATTATTTAAGCCGCCCTTTATTCAAATTTGTCGCCAGCTCGGAATTACGAGAAATTTTTACCGCTTCGGCATTGATGCTGGTGATCGGTATCGCGGCATTAATGAGTTTGGTGGGTTTATCACCCGCTCTGGGCACTTTTTTAGCGGGTGTCGTCTTAGCAAACTCAGAATTTCGTCATGAATTAGAGTCTAATATTGAGCCCTTTAAAGGTCTTTTACTGGGTTTGTTTTTTATTACTGTTGGCGCAGGAATAGATTTTTATATTTTATATTCGCAGTTTTGGGTGATCATCGCGTTAACCTTGGGAGTAATCTTATTAAAAGCCGCGGTTTTATTTTTTCTGGCGGTGATATTTAAAATCAAGCACAGTGACCGTTGGTTATTTGCCTTAAGCCTCGCTCAAGCGGGTGAGTTTGGTTTTGTTTTGTTAAGCTTTACGGTACAACAGCATGTTTTACCCCCGGAAATAGCAGCGCCTTTATCACTGGTCATTACCCTGTCAATGTTCCTCACACCCGCCCTGTTTATTTTCTTTGATAAGGTGATTTTACCACGCTATCAGCAGACCAGTAATCTACGAGAACAGGATCATATTGATGAAACGGGTTATGTGATTATTGCCGGAGCGGGTCGCTTCGGACAGGTAGTTAATCGCTTACTGGTTGCCAATAAAGTGCCGACGGTGGTGATCGACCATGAGTCAAGTATGGTCGATCGTTTACGGCAGGTTAATATAAAAAGTTATTATGGTGATGTAACACGCCCGGATCTCCTGCATACCGCAGGCATTGAGCAGGCCAAATTATTAATTGTTGCGATCGACGATAAAATACGTGCCACTGAGTTAGTGGCTTATATAAAACACACCAATCCGCAGGTGAAAATTCTCGCTCGAGCTTATGACCGCGGTCATTATTTTTCGCTTCAGCATGCCGGGGCCGACTATATTATCAGTGAAACATACCTGTCCGCTTTAGAGCTTGGAACACAAGCTCTGATAGATTTAGGCTTTGCAGAAGATAAAGTGACTACGCTGCGCCATAAATTCATGGATGCAGAAGCAAAAGGTAAACGTTCTTTATATAAAATATGGCAGGAAAATACCTCGGAAAATAAATTTGACAGCAATTACCAGCAGCTCTTTATCAAACTTGAAGAGGAGTTAAGTCAGATCATGGCGTCTGAGGAAACGGATGAAAATGAGAGCAATACCACTCCTCCTAATTAATCAGTCTGTTTAGGCGCGCAAAAATCAACCTAAAATCACTAAAGAGCGGATAAGATATGAATAATAATATTCCCTGGTGGGGGAAAGTTAATCTGAATAAGGACAGTTGTCTGCAGCTGGATATTGGCCCTTTCTCTGTGGCGATAGAGTATAACAATTATGAATAATAATATTCCCTGGTGGGGAGAAGTTAATCTGAATAAAGACAGTTGTCTGCGGCTGGATATTGGTCCTTTATCCGTGGCGATAGAGCACAGTGATTATGAATGGCGGATCCATTCTCAACGGGAAAAAGAGATCGATACTGACGATAATCGACTGCAAAAAATAATCGGTCAATTCTCGCCCTGTCATTATTCGGACGTTGCACGATATATCGTCAACAGCAGTAATAATTCTCTTCAATTATTACCCGCATTAGCCGACAGACCAGTGGTTTGTCGGCCGGTTTCGCCAATCAACCTTGAAGCGGGCGCCAGTGTGATTTTATATGTCAGTACTCCTATTTATGTGAAGATCAGTTTAGTTAACCACAAAACCACCTTATTGCAGGAACTGGCTACTCAGCGACTTTCCGACACCTGGTTTGGTCCATCAACCCGCAGTGGTGAGTTATGCTATGCCAGCATCACCAGTGGCCGTTTAGATTTACAAAAATTACCCTATCGCATCCTGCGGGCGACCACCGCGCTGATGATACAAAATAATGCCGATGACAATTTACTGTTTGAAAGAGTTGCCTTACCCGCTCCTCTGTTATCACTTTATGCCGCTAAAAACGGACAATTATGGACGCAAAATATCACTCTGACCCGGGAAGATGATGGTGATTTTACACAGCTGAAATTAGGTAAGGCCCCCCCGAACACATTACTTGTCAATGGACCAAGAGAAAATGCAGGACACGGTCAGCTAATCCGCGCGTTCAGTGCGATTTTTCAGTAAGGATATAAAATGAATGAGATATGGCATTACCTCACCGATATTTTTAATATCGAATACCTCGCTAAACTGCTGCGTGCCGGTTTATTATTAATATTAGGCTTTATCTTTGCCAAGCTGATCAGTTATTACAGTACCCGCTTTAGCGAAAAAGTATTTACTCTACAGACCGCCTTTCTGATCAAGCGACTGGTCTATCATTTTATTTTTATACTGTTTGTTTTTTCCGCGCTGTTAGAGATGGGTTTTAATCTCAACGTCCTGCTCGGCGCTGCCAGCGTATTGACCGTGGCGATAGGTTTTGCTTCACAAACTTCAGCGTCCAATTTTATCAGCGGTATTTTTCTGATGGCGGAACGCTCATTTAGCGTGGGTGATGTGATTCGAGTGGGCACTACGGTGGGCGAAGTTTTATCCATTGACCTGCTTTCAGTCAAGTTGCGCACCTTTGATAACTTATTTGTTCGCCTGCCTAATGAAACCTTAATTAAATCCGAAGTGACCACTCTAACTAAATTTCCTATTCGCCGACTGGATCTGAAGATCGGCATCGCCTATAAAGAAAATATTGAGAAGGTGAAAACGATTTTGCAGCAGGTGGCATCGGATAATCCGTTATCGCTGGAGGAGCCCAAACCTGTTTATATTTTCCAAGGGTTTGAGGATTCATGCTTGAGTCTGCAGTTTTCAGTCTGGGCAAAACGGGAAAATTTTCTAGAATTAAAAAACTCAATTTACGAGCAGATAAAAATCGCTTTTGATAAAGAAGAAATCGAAATCCCTTTTCCACACATTAGCCTTTATGCAGGCAGTGCCACCGAGCCTTTCCCGATTAAAATCACTCGGGAAAAAAATCATCAAAACAGTGATAAATAAGGCTGCCCCCATCTGTGAGACGCATTTAAGATCAATCTTAAATGCGCACTATGGTGGTAGAACCTTATTATCAATGGATTAAGCTAACCAGCCGGCAACGTCCTGCAGCGCGGTCACCGGCTGTTTTTCTGTTGGCCAATATTCAAGGCCGACATGCCCGATAAAGTTTGTTTTTTGAATGGCTGCAAATACCTGCGGATAATTAATTTCGCCGCGTTGCAGTTCATTGCGACCAGGGTTACCGGCCGCATGGAAGTGGCCGATATAATCAATATTATCGGTAATATTGCGAATAACATTACCTTCGCTTATCTGCTGATGATAAATATCAAACAGTACTTTTACCTTAGGGCTCGCGACTTGTTTCACAATATCAAAAGCCTGCTCACTGCGCACAAGAAAATAACCGCCATGATCAACCAGCTCATTAAGTGGCTCGATCACCAGAGTGATATCTGTAGCTTCTAATAAAGGCGCGGCGGCTTTTAAACCGTCAATAATTGATTGCTGCTGCTCAGCTCGAGGTATGGATTCAATAAGATCACCGACCTGTGATATGAGTCGCTTACAGCCGAGTCTCTGCGCCACTTGAATTGACTCCCGCAATCCCTGTAAATACTCATCACGCAGTGCGGGATCAACTAGACTGATAAATTTGGTACAACAAGCCGCTATGGTTAAACCATATTTATGCTGCGCGGCCTGCAAGCTATTAAGATCTTTGTCCCACCAGCCCCAAAATTCGATATGACTGATACTAGCTTCTTTCACTAACGCACAAGCCTGATCAAAGGATTTACCGCTAAAAACAGCGTCAATACAAACAGAGGGAACTAAATTTTTCCGCATAGAATACTCGAATAATGTCAGAAGGTTTTATCACTACATAGATCAGTGAAGAAGGTTATTGCAGGTAATAGGCTCAAATGTTCAACAATAGAAAACTAAAAACATTCTATAAAAATCAAAGCCAATTAGCAAATCACTAACTGGCCTTATCTATTTAAAAAACGCATTTATTGGAGGATTAAATTTTGCCTTTATCCGCCTTTTTATCCCGTTTTTCATTGCGTTTTTCTTTCAGCGTTTTTTCAGATTTCTTCTTCGCCGATTTTTGTGAATCTTGTCCTTTAGCCATGATTTTATCCTTTATTACCGTTAGATATATTGACTGGATCTATTTCATCACACTTAAAGTGTAACTAGTCAGCAGAGCTTTATTCCCTTCTGCCACGCGCTAAGCATACTCCAAAAAAATATAAGCGGTAGATTAAAAATGCTTTATTTTAATAAATATTTTCACATTATTAAAGGCTGTTTATCTCGACAGGATAAATACCATTCAACCAAAAAGGGGACAGAGCAAAGCCTGAGAAGAGAAGCCTATTTATAAGCAGATATGCTGATATACGGCGTAGGACAATTTCAAATAAATATGAAAATCCGTCATTGTGCGCACTTTTACTTATCACCTGCTTATGCAGAATAAGCACATCTGCAACAACAGCTAACGACAATTTATCCCTTTCCTTTTGACCTTCCCCTAGTGGTATAGACGATGATCTTTGCATATAACCTGACACTGCCAGTTTGATCGGATTGGAGTCTTTATATTTTATTAAATAATTTCAATCAGTTAAAGGTCATCCTCTTCAGTCCTCAATAAACTCAATACTCATGTTTAATCACCTATCAATGAAAACAGCGCACTGAGCGCTGTTTTTATGAAATAACCGGTTCAACCACTATTATTTATTGGAAACATGATATTCGTTATACACCATCGTTTTTCCGTCTTTTCTAAAAGCGATCACTTGATACGGGTCGGTATTACCAGGTACATCCATTCCAAGTGATGAAGCTGGCATACCCGGAACAGCTATTCCTGTCACTGCAGGTCTCTCTTTTAATAAGCGTTGGATATCAGCAAGCGGAACGTGCCCTTCCAGCACATACCCGTCTACTGTTGCGGTATGACAAGCTGCAAGATCGGATGTGATTCCATAAGCTTTGTGCTGTTCATTATTATTGGCTTGCTCGATAACTGTTATTTCAAAACCCGCTTTTTCAACTTGTTTGGCCCAGGCTTTACAACAACCGCAATAGGGTGATTTGTATAAGGTCATTTCGGTTGCAAATGCACTGCTCGCGAAGAGAGAAAGGGTAATAAAAAGTATTTTAAATTTATTCATAATATTGTCCATTTTTAATTTTTATAATAAGTCGTTACTGTCGTAAATTACAAACTCAGAATATGGGCAATTGGAGGTCGAAAGAGACGCGCGTTATGTTGACTAAGTATGTAACTTTTATGGTCAACAAAGGCTAAACGCTCAAAAAAGAGTGTTTCATTTGAAAAATTTAATCGTTCAAAGGGGAAAAATAAAACAGAGGCTGTTGAGCACGGGTTATTCGCACTATTATCAGCGATATCACTGCACAAGCAACTTTCAATTTTCGACATCGAATGCTCAGTTGCCCGTTCAGCCTGCACTGAAAAAACTGCGATAAAAATTAATGGTAATATTAAGAGACTACTTAAAGTTCGTTTCATAAATTCGCAACATTAGGTTATATACACAAATGATAGTTCCTCCCCCTAGGGGAATGTCAAAGGTAAAAGTAAAATATTCAGTGACATGAGTCCTCCTAAATGATCTTACTTCTCAGACAATGAAATCTTAACTTCCAAACCACCCGTCTGTTGATTGCTAAAGGTTAATTTACCGCCATGTTCCTGTATAATACTGTGGGTAATTGCCAGCCCTAAACCAACACTCGAGTCTTGGATAACACGCGCTTTATCTAAACGAACAAAGGGTTTAATGACCTCTTCAAACTGACTTTCATCTATTCCCCGGCCAGTATCTCTTACATAAACCGTCAAGATCCCGCTGCTCAAAAAGGCTTCAATAGAGATAGACAGGTTACCTTGAACGTCTTTCCCGTGAGCAATACTGTTATTAACTAAATTTTCAATCACTCGGCGAAATGTGCTTGGCCATAAACGGAAAACCAATTTGTTATTGCTCTTTAATTTAATATTTACGCCGCGATCACGATAATCGTCACAAATGGTGGTTAATAAACTCACTATTTCCGTCTCCTGTTTTTTCTCTCTCTGCCAATTACTTTTTGAAAACTCTAGCGTTGCTTTCAGCATGGCTTCCATCTGCTCAACCGTATCAAGCATTCGAGCCTGATCCTCGCATTGTTCTATAAACTCAAGTCGTAAACGCAAACTGGTCAAAGGGGTTCTCAAGTCATGTGATATTGCAGACAGCATTTTGGTGCGATCATTAATGAATTTAGAGAGGTTCGATTGCATTTGGTTAAACGCAACAATAGTAGGTATCACTTCACTCGGCCCAATAACGGGAAGAGCTTTAAAATCTCGTTCGCTGCCCACTTTGTTGGCAGCAACGGCTAATTCGGCAATCGGCCTTAATGCGCGCTTTACCGTCCAGGTCATACTGATCAGAATTAAAAGAGTAAAAACAAACACTAAAATAACTGCTTTTAACGGCAGCTGTACTATCTTTTCATCAATTGCAGAATTAAAATTTAACCAGTGTTGATTAGCTAATAAAATAGAGCCGGTTAATTGTAAGTTGTAGCTGTTTTTCATTTTTTCATGCATCAAAGTGCTACTGACCATTGAATGCATTTTACCCATGTCTGCCATGCCTGTATCTAGCCGTTCACTTTTAACCGATACAATACGAATATCTTTTATTTGAGTCGGTGCAATCAAGTCGTGCAGTTTCTTTGCTAAAAGAGATCCATTATTTTCGGTCACTATCGGCTTGCGATCCAGTGATAAATAAAATCCCAAACCTTGGCTGGCGCTGATAATATCTTCATGTAAATCGAAGGGAGTTTTATTTAAAATAAAAATCAAAGAGCTAAGGCGATCCAGTGTGCTGTCACTAGAAACATAATTAAGTACTTGTTCGCGTTCATCGGAATAAATTTGTAGAGAAAGCGACAGCACTAAACTTAACCCAATTAACATAATCAGGCAGATCTGAGAGACTAAGCTTTTAGGTAATATTTTCCTAATCATGTGTGACCCCACAGGTAAATTGATATCCCCCTCCCCAAATGGTGATAATTATTTCAGGGTGTTTTGCATCTAGCTCTAATTTTTTACGTAAGCGACTAATAAGCGTATCAATGGATCGATCATATACTCCCCCATCACGTCCTTTGCTTAAATCTAACAATTGGTCACGGCTTAGTACTCTTTGAGGATGGGCAATAAACACCCGTAACAGATCAAATTCAGCACTGCTTAAGACTACCATTACGCCTTCTTTGTCTGTTAATTCACGCTTATAAACATCAATAGTCCAGTGTGAAAAATAATAGAATTCAATGTCTGAGACGGGGGCATTTAAGGTGTTTACACGGCGTAATACGGCTTTAATACGCGCTAATAACTCGCGAGGATTAAAAGGTTTGGCCAGATAATCATCCGCACCCATCTCAAGACCTATAATTTTATCCATTTCATCACTCATTGCCGTGAGCATCACAATGGGGATATTAGATGAGACACGTAATCCTCGGCATAAACTTAAACCATCTTCACCCGGCAGCATTAAATCCAACACTATTAAGTCTATTTTTGAAAGGCTTAAACAACGTTTCATCTCTTTGCCATCTTTGGCAACAGTGACACGATAGTTATGTTGTACAAAAAAACGTTGTAATAATTCACGAATTTCATGGTGGTCATCGACAATTAATAGATGGGGCTGTTCCATGCTGATTCCTTTAACTTAATGATCAAATAAGAGATTACGTTATTTTTTTATATTAATTGTATCAAAGTATGTCAAAGCGCCTTTTCGCCACAAACTATTACAAACTTCCTATTTTCAGACAAACTTCTGACATAACTCAGTGCTTAAATATACACATACAACGAACACAAGTTAGTTATTAAAAGGAGATTATTATGATGTATTCTTGGCACTTTATGCCTTTTTGGGGGCACATTCTTATGATGTTATTTTGGGTTGGTTTATTTATGTTGATAATGAATTATCTACCCTATCGCAGCGACAAGGAAAGCAGTATAGACATTGCAAAAAACCGGTACGCTCAAGGTGAAATAGATGAAGAGCAATTTAACAACATAAAGAAAAATTTATAAACAAACAGCATACATTACACTTATTTTAATCAATCTGGAGAAGATCATGAAAAATAAAACAATTAAAACAATGCTACTCGTGCTAACCGTTTCATTTACCGGCACATCTTATGTTGCTGCACATGCACAACAGGCCTCCGAAGACGCTTTAATGGGCATGGGTACTGGCAATATGGGCACGGGGCACATGAGTACGGAGCATATGGGTACCGGGCAAATGGGAATGGGCCAGATGGGGATGGGGGGAATAGGTATGGGCAATATGCCGATGAATTTTTCACAGTTAAACCTGACTGACCAGCAGAAACAAGAGATACAAGCTATCACGGCAGCTTCGAACAATGGCAATCATCAAAACATGGGGAATATGCAGGTACATCATGCTGAAATGCAAGCATTACTAAGCGATGCGGTTTTTGATGAAAATAAAGCTAAAACCATCATGGCAGAGCATCATTCACAGATGGATGAAAGAATGCTGGAAATGTTAAAAACGCAGCATCAAATCTTTCAACTATTGGATGATCAGCAAAAAGAACAAGCAATGGGCATGCAAAATAACAGGATGAATGCGAAGTAACAAAATGCTTTTTACACCTTCGAATTATTTACAGCGCCACTAGATATGCAGATTGTCACTCAGGCAATAAACAGCAAGCTTTATATTTGAAGCTTGCTGTTTTCTCAACTAACGAATTTTTTATTTTTATAATGGCAGAATAACGATCCCCCTCATACCAACGCAAATCGTTTCTGTGAGACGTTAGTATTCAGAGCCGTCATAAACTCACCCGTTAGGCCGCAGACGTCAATACGTCAATACGTCAATACGTCAATACGTCAATACGTCAAGTGAAGCGTTTTGTTCGATAATTTTTTGACAGTGAAGAGGTCATGATAAAATATTTTTCTTCATCTCATCCAATTGCTCTTTGGTTATTTCATCTGATGCATATCTCTTGTTCAAAATATCAAGAGCAGTCTCTTTCTTAAAACCCTTTCCAATCAGGTGCCTGAAAAGGTAGACCAGAAGAAAAACCAGCATTACATAAAATAATACCATCATTCCCCCCAAACCAGTGTCCTTCCTAATTCCCATAGGGATGCATAAAAATCCCTCTATATTGTATTATTTGTCTTTCATAGTTGCATAAAAAGCAGCAATATCAGCCAGATCTTGATTATTTAATGCAGAAAGCTGAGTACGCATCATTTCAGCAAAATCTCCTTTTCGATTACCATTTTGGTAGGCTTTCATTGAACTAAATAAATACTGCTCATTTTGACCTCGTAAGTTGGGATAGCTTGGCATGGTAGCAATGCCGTCCATACCATGACAAAAACCGCAACTTGGTGTCTTAAGCGGGCCTAAACTAGCATTGCCTTGATAAGGTTCCCCTAACACATTGAAAGTAGCTAAAGAGATAAGACTAAAAAAAATGAAGATTTTTTTTATCACCATTGAATTCCTTATTTTATATTGCTCAAAAACAATAACACCTGAAATATTAATACGCCGCCCGGCAACACAAATCTCCGTCCTGATAACCTGCACTGTGACGCTCCCTTAGTTAATTATTAATGGAAGTATTAACGTCTGTACACAATCCATCCTGACTAATATTTTTATGGTTAACTGCCCCCATTTTCTTAGATTATGGAGAAGCTAACCGACTGCTTAAAAGGGCAATTACATGCTTTTTGCTAAGGTTATAAAAAACATACTTTGCAATGCATAATTTACAGCTTTAATTTCGAACTGCATCTCAGTCTAGGTACTAGCATCTCAGTCGAGGTAGTAAAAGGTAAAATCGTACCTAATTACATCTTTATTTTATTTATCGGCGCATCAGCAGCTCAAATGACGGCTCTTGGTTTTTTAACCTATTCCCTTATTTTATCTCTTAATTCAATGTGATAAGTATAAAAGTTAAAGGTGAAGACTGTAATCACCTTTAACTTTATTTATATTTATCGTAAATGAAAAAATGCTTCGGTTATTTGCAGAGCAAATTCCATTCACTCCGACTATGCACTTTGGCGATAGATGGTGTTATCGCTAAGCCAAGTCCGATGTTCTAATACTTGCCAATTTTTCTGGATTTATCTGCTCGGTATAATTCAGCTTGATAGCGCGTTAAATTACTTTACTTCAACCTTGCCCTTCATTCCGGCTTCAAAATGCCCCGGTTGTAAACAAGCAAAATCAACGCTACCGGCTTGACTGAATTTCCATATAAGATCGCCTGTTTTCCCACCTTTAAGACTGACCATATTAGGCTCTTGATGTTGCATAGCAGATGTTTTACGCATCTTCTCTGCGTGTTCTTTAAGTTCTTCAGTATTACCGATGACTAATTCATGTTGCAATTGACCTGTGTTTTTAACAGAAAAACGGATCGTTTCCCCTACTTCAACTTTAATCTGACTCGGAGAAAAACGCATATTATCGCCCATTTCTACCACGATAGTTCGGTTAACATCGGCAGAATGACCAGGTATCCCGACACTCATAGCACTGTCATGATGATCGCCGTCGTCGTGATGATCCCCTGCAAAACTTAGGCTTGGCAATAGGCTCAATAGTAATAATAGAATTGTCTTTTTCATATTAACATCCCTTGTTGAATGGTTATCTTATTGATTAAAATCAGTATGTTATTTCAATTTACCATCGATTTCTCTGTGTATTCTGTCTTCCAACTCGGCGTAGATCGGCACTTTTCCCAATAGTATTTTTCTATTTTCTATAACACGCCAGTATATGGCATAAATTGCAGGCCAAACTCATAACCTAAGTGCACAACGGCTACTAGTTCAGACTATTTTTCCTTGCTGATTAATTTAAACCTATAAACATTGGACAATCCACCATTGAAGATATTTCATTTTCGAATAGAGGTGTAAAGGCCGTCATTTTTTAAGTGAAAATATAATAGGCCATTACCAAGGGGGAGGGTCAATCAATGGTTTTTAAGTTTTATTCGGCAGATTAGTTTTGCTGCTAACTTTCCTTGCCAGCTTATATTTTACGAGTTATCTAATGCTCAATATTACTTGATTTTCTTAAGTGAATTTATAAAGGGTGATCACCTGAAATAAAGGTGATTTTTTTCGGTTTTATGATTAGTAAGGAAGTTATCCGAGTCGCGGTTATGCCAGCCTGTTGTCTATTTTTATAATAAGCTGATACTTTATCTTTGAATCTCAATTTTTAGATACGTTGTGCAAATTTATTTTGTGTCCAAACCTAACTATTTTCCCAAGGTAACTAAAGTCTTACTTGGGAAACCGGGCCCATTAAATTTGCTACTCGCAAATGCCCCTGACTGTTTTTGAACCCTAAATGATAAAAAACCTAAGGGAAAGCACACTAATAAAGTCCGAACGGAGCAACTACAGCTGCCCGTTGCATGTGATTGTTAACCATGATTATCGGAATTATCAGCGGGAAGCTCACAGAAACCTTGAGGGGGAACATCTAACGCGCCGTTGAATTTGCTGGATAAATTTTGAAAAGCAATCAGCCCAGTTAATTCCACAATAATGTCTTCCTTAAAGAGCTCCTTTAACCTCTGCATCAATTCGCCTGTCACTTGTTGATCTGAATAAGTAATAGCGTCCGTATATTCAAGAACTACCTTCTCTTTCTCGTCGAAGATATCGCTTTCTTTCCATTGCGCAAGTTTTTCTACTTTTTCCATAGAGCCTGAGCGTTTGGCCAGAGTAGCAGAATTGATATCAACGCAGAAACGGCACCAATTGATTTGCGACACTCTTACTGTCACCAATGAACGTAAAACGGGACTCAGCGGGGAGTTTTTTCTGTCCAGAGTGCCATAAAGCACAGCGACTGCTGCAAACAACTTAGGTACTCTTGCCCAAAGTAGGCCTGGCTGAAGGATTGCCCCATATTTTCTTTTTTGATTCCAAAAGAAAGGCCGTAGTATCCAGGGGTAATCTTTTAATTGTTTTACTGAAATTCTCATATTTATCCTTTAAAAGCCAACACTCAGCTTGAGGGGAACTGTTATAACCGTTTTAACCAATTAACCAATTAAGAAACACGGGAAATGATAGTCAAATTTATCAACTGGTTCTGATGAAACGCGATGATAAGCGCATAAATCTACAGTATTTCAATTACTAATATCACTATAATGCGAAATAAAGTCATTAATGTTGTGTCTTGTATCTGAATTATTCTGGTCAAGTCCAAACAATAACGAGATAAGCGGCTCTGTGAATTTATTTTTAGAAAAATTTTGCCATTTAGATAAATTTAAAAAACGTTATAAATAATTTAAATATATCTCCCTCTCAGCTTGACCCTCCCCTTAGAGTAATGACTAAGCTTGTTCTTAAGGTTACAGTCAAAACTCAATTAAGGAGGTTGTATGTCTTTATCCGCAAGCTTAAAATTACCTATAGATGGTATGGCCTGCACGGGTTGTGCGAGTCGATTACAAACAGCACTAAATGCAATAGAAGGAATTAATGCTGATGTCAGTTTTGCAGCTAAGAGTGCAGAATTCACTATTGATGATAGTGTAGATTATGATGATACGGTAAAATCTATTCTGATTTTAATTGAACAAAAAGGCTACAAAACAGCGTTACCACTCGAAGACGATGCATTGAATAACGGTCAGTCAGTGGCTCCCCCCTCTCCGACAATTAAAGCTCCTCATGACTCCCAAGCAAAAACACAAGAGTTACTTTTAGAGGGAGTGACCTGCGCAAGCTGCGTCGGTAAGATAGAAAAAGCCTTAAATGCGCTACCTGATGTTCAACAAGCGCAAATAAATTTTGCTCTCAGAACCGCTTCTATTACCGGTGATGTTGATACAGAAACGCTAATAAAAACCATTGAAGCGGCTGGGTATAATGCTAAAAGTACAGACAATGCCAGTGACGAGAAGCTACTCGATGAAAAAGAGAAAGCGGATCAAAAGTATTATCGGAAACTAATATTGCAAGTGTGGATCGGTTTAGGCTTAGGTGTCCCGTTAATGGCATATGGTCTTTTGGGTGGACCGATGACCGTTAATTCCCCCATAGAACGGGGTGTTTGGTTGGTCATAGGCCTTATCTGTGCGGCCGTCATGTATTTTGCAGGTAAACATTTTTATATCGGTGCATGGAAATCTTTTGTTAATCACAATGCAAATATGGATACTTTAATTGCATTAGGGACTGGCACTGCATGGTTATATTCAATGATTGTCGTTATTTATCCGCTGGCTTTACCTGAAATGGCAAGACATGTCTATTTTGAAGCGACCGCAATGATCATTGGTTTAATTAATTTAGGCCTAGCGCTTGAAGTCAAAGCGCGTGGTCGTACTAGCGAAGCGATACAAAGATTAATTGGCTTACAGCCGAAAACCGCACGCGTTATTCGTGATGGCAAAGATATTGATATAACCATTGAACAAGTCTTATTAGATGATCTGGTTCGCGTTCGTCCCGGTGAATGTATCCCTGTTGATGGCATAGTTAACGAAGGAAAAACAACCATTGATGAGTCGATGCTAACTGGCGAGCCGATGCCGGTAAAAAAATCACCAGGTGATGAGATTGTTGCCGGCTCGATCAATAAAAGTGGATCCATTATTTTTAAAGCGACTCGCGTCGGCAAAGATACCGCGCTCGCACAAATAATTAAGATGGTTAAACGAGCACAAAACTCTAAACCTCCGATCGGACGATTAGCTGATATTATCGCTTCTTATTTTGTCCCCGTTATTATGATTATTTCAATTACCAGTGCCTTGGTCTGGTTAAACTTTGGCCCGGAACCCAGCATTGCATTTGCCGTTGTATCGGCAACAACCGTACTTATTATTGCCTGCCCATGCGCATTAGGCTTGGCAACACCAATGTCGGTGATGGTTGGTGTGGGTAAAGCGGCGGAAGCTGGCATCCTTATTCGCAATGGCGAAGCCCTGCAAAACGCTTCAAAAATAACTACTATGGTTCTGGATAAAACCGGCACTATTACCTTAGGTGAGCCTAAAGTAACTGATATTTATCGCGTTAATTCAATGGACGAAGATCAGATCTTGCAATTAGCCGCAAGTTTAGAAATTGGCTCTGAACATCCACTGGCACAAGCTATTGTAGAATCCGCAAATGAACGAGGCTTAAAAACAGATAAAGTCGAACATTTTAACGCTATTGCAGGCCAAGGCGTAGAGGGGACCGTTGGCGATAAAGGTTTATTTTTTGGCAATCAAAAACTAATGCTTGAGCAAGGCATCAGTATTAATAAAGAAGCTCAGGATGTGAGCCTGAAAATGGCAGGCGAGGCTAAAACCCCCATGTTTTTCGCTATTGACGGTGATTTAGCCGCGCTTATCGCCGTTGCCGATCCGATAAAAGAAGATTCTATTTCGGCTATCAAACGCTTACAAAAAGAGGGTATTAGGGTAGTCATGCTCACCGGTGATAATCAGGCGACGGCAAAAGCGGTGGCACAAAAAGTAGGTATAACAGATTATTTTGCTGAAGTAGCTCCCGCAGACAAATCAAAAAAAGTAGCTGAATTACAGGCTCAAGGTGAAATAGTCGGTATGACAGGCGACGGCATTAACGATGCGCCGGCGCTTGCGCTGGCCAATGTTGGTTTTGCAATTGGGACAGGGACCGATGTGGCGATAGAAAGTGCAGATATAACATTAATGCGCGGCTCTTTGCATGGTCTTGCCGATGCAATATCCGTGAGTAAAGCCACCTTGCGTAATATTAAACAAAATCTAGTGGGTGCCTTTATTTATAACGCGGCAGGTGTACCGCTCGCCGCGGGAATTTTATTCCCCTTCTTTGGACTGTTACTTAATCCTGTTATTGCAGGCGCGGCAATGGCATTTTCATCTTTAACCGTGGTCAGTAATGCTAACCGTTTACGTTTTTTTAAACCACAAGATCACTAGGAGAATATGATGTTGATTATTAACTTGGTTGGAATCGCTTTGATTTTTTTAATTGTCTGGTGGTTTTGGCTTTACACTGCGAAGAACGAGCGAAAAATGTCAGCAAATAAAAGCAATGGAGAGATAAGTATTATTGTGCAGGATGGTGTTTATCAACCATCAACAATAGCACTAAGCACGCTCACTGGCACGACACTTAAATTTACACGTAAAGATCCCAGCCCCTGTGCGGCAACGGTAATCTTTCCTGATTTTGAAATAAGTGAAGAATTACCCTTAAACAAAACCATTGAAATTGCACTCCCCATAATGGAAAAAGGGAAATATGTATTTCACTGTCAAATGCAAATGTACAAAGGTTATCTCGTCGTTGAGTAAATATATTGCCAATGTTAAGTTTTAAAAGTGCGGCCAACATAAATATTGAGGAGGAAATCATGGACAATCCCAAGCACCGAGTAGGTGTTACTGAAGTTAATTTAGTTATTAGAAAACTTCAACTAAAAGGGCTAACGGAATTTAATCGGGCTAAAATCATCTCAGAAATAGATCAAGCTGTTGGCATTGATAACGTAACTCTTGATAATAAAAACGGCCTACTACACATAGCTTATGATGTAACTCATATAAATTTAGATGCCATCAAACTCGTTGTCGTTAAGCACGGTGCAGAACTATCAGGGGGTTGGTGGAACCATTTTAAAGAAGGTTATTATAAATTCGTTGAGCAAAATATGCTGGACAATATCAAACATAAGCCATCTTGTTGCAGTCGACCACCGCCTAGAAGCACCAAACACAAATAGTGAATAGTGAATAGTGAATAGTGAATAGATTAATTGTATTTTGTTAAAGTCTCAAAATAAGTATTTAAAAAATACAAAGGAGCTTTAGTCATGCTAACTATCAGCCAAGCAGCCCAAGTAACGGGTTTATCTGTAAAATCTATCCGTTATTACGAACAGATAGGTTTAACCAATCCACCCCCTCGTGGTGAAAATGATTACCGCTATTATCCAAGTGCTTTAATCAAACGACTACATTTTATAAAAAAAACCAAAGACGCAGGCTTTAGTTTAAAAGAAAGTAAAAAATTATTAGTATTAGCTGAAAATAGTGATAGAAGAAGTGCCTATGTAAAAGCACTTCTCTCTCAAAAAATAGAAGAATTACAAACAAAAATAAATAGAGAACAAGCACTACTGGAAAGTTTAAAAAACATCACCCTAAAATGTTGTGGAGATGAACAGCCAAATTGTCCCATTATTGATGAATTTGTAAATTAAGCGCGACATAGAATGCAATAGACTCCGATTTTAGAGTGACAACTTTATTTTATAAAAATAGCGCACTAAGCGCGGTATTATAAAAGAAGCAGTTCAAAAATCACTCTTCCACGGGAAAGTTATATTCGCTATACACAGATTTCCCCCCGTCTTTACTAAAAGCAATTACTTGATAGGGATCCGTATTGCCAGGTACGTCCATGCCAGGAGATGAAGCAGGCATTCCCGGAACAGCTAAACCTGTAATGGCAGGCTTCTCTTTTAATAAACGTTGGATATCAGCAACCGGGACATGCCCTTCTATCACATAACCTTCTATTATTGCGCTATGACAAGATGCAAGATTTTGTGTAATTCCATTTTCTTTGTGCAGCTGATTATTATTGGCTTGCTCTATTATTGTCACCTCAAAACCGGCTTGTTCTACATGTTTAGCCCAGGCTTTACAGCAACCGCAATAGGGCGATTTGTATAAGGTCATTCCCGCTGCAAGTGCACTGCCTGCAAAGAGAGAAACAGTGATAATAAGTATTTTAAATTTATTCATAATATTGCCTATTTTTAATTTAACTTAAGGACACTGGCCCTAAAGCATAGGATAGCAGAGCGGTAATGGCTAAAATTATTACTGCAATGAGCATTTCATTCCTGATTGATTTTTGTAGTTTGTGGCAACATGCTTCTTCTTGTACTTCTTCTACAAGATGATACTTATGGTAAGCGGCAATCAATAAAAGACTAACGACAAAGATGAGTTTGAGCACTATGGCTTGGCCATATTGGGTGCTGAATAATTCTAGCGGATTGGCAAAAAATAAAAATAACAAACCTATTCCACAAGCGATTAATAAGCCGACCATAAACATCGCAATTTTACCAAATAATTCCATTAACTTACACAGACTGGGGGGTTGCAATAACTTACAACTAATCCATAGAGGATATAGCGCACCTATCCACCAAGCCATCGCCACAACGTGAAAACCGACCAACCACTTAGCCACCCCGCCAATATCAGCACTATGGCCAACAAAGGTAAATGAATAGGCAAAGCTAAAGGTCGCCGTTAGATACAAGAATATAAATATTGCATGTTTTAAACTAAACTTTTCATAGCGTACATTAAGATTGCCAAAAATTAAGGCAAAACCTAAAAGCGTAAATGCGAGCAAACGCCATAAAACAGAATCACCCACCGTACTTTGCCAAAGAAAATTGACCATATCAGGATCAAACATACCTGATAATCCGGTTTCAGAAAAAGCACCCACTCGAATGAAAAAGTTAACAATGACCGCGATAAAACCTAAAGTACTATTGATCACAATATAATGAATAATCGGCTTCTTATTCACCGAAGGACTTATCAAAGCGGCTATAAAAGGGCCACCAATCGCCGCGGCGACTCCCAAATAAATCAATAATTTGGAGGCCATATTGCAATAATCCCAAATGTAGCCCCAAAGCGTCATTTCCATCATAAGCACCTCAACTAATCATTACTATGATTAGGGCCATTCGAACTGTCGGGCATTTTTTGCATCTCAGAGGCATGCACCATGAAGGTAAAGTCACCTTTCATTTTATGCGCATCTTTGCCCATTGCTATCCACTTAACTTTATAACTGCCTGCATCAAGCATAGGCAAGGCGAGATTAAAGGAAATTTCAAAGTTTTTACTGGGTTTATTAATCACTTTAATCGCTTCTCCAGACTGATCCGTTAGTTGCACTTTGACCAATTTTACTGGCATAGTGAATTCAAGCATCAAGTCTTCAGGAGGCATATTTATCATCGCGCCATTTTTCGGCATTGAATGTTTCAGCCCCGAATGAGCGTTCGCTAAATTACTTATTAAAGCCAAAGTTAATATTGCTGCAATTTTAAAAAATTTCATTTTTACCTCATTTCTTTTTTATACCAAAAGGATTAATTAGGTGATCACCCTTTTAGTTCTTTTGGTGTTAGTTAAAGCCAGGCGCGGAACGCCAGAGCTTTGTGTATTTCATTGTCTTTGCTTTTGCATAACTGCTTTTATATCTCATTCACTTAAACTTTTTGATAAGAGCGAGCGAAATAAAAAGCAGCGCTTAAATAGATACTTTGCCAAATTAATTACATTCTCAACCGAATAATTACTGATTCTTTTTAAGCTGCGCTTTAATTTCACCCAAAATAAATTTTATTTCAGTTTTGTCCTGCGCTTTATCTAACTGCTTAAACAGATCATTAAGCCCGGTAATACCCTGCATATAAAGCATATGCTGATGTTCTGCAGAACTCATGCCTTCCATTGTCGATATATCATGATCTGCACTATCTATCTCCATATCGCCATTAGACATGCCGCTGTGATCCATGGCCATATCATCCTGCTCCATATTTGCATGCTCCACTTCAGACATTCCCATCTGCTCATGACCCATACTAGCTGCTGGTTGATTAGCTGGCATCGCACTTAAGCTTAATAGCTTATTAAGGTGCTGCTGCATTCTCTGCGCATCATCACTTTTAACCCCTTGGACATAACCGCGCAGTTCACTTTTAATAAACGCCATAGTGTCCCCCATCTCCGCCATTTCAACGTCATTGTGCTTTTGATCAGCAAATGCGCTTGAAAGCGGCGCAGATAAAAATAATAAAGCACCCAGTGCTAATGCTATTTTGCTTTTTTTAATGTTCATATTTACTTTCCTTTTAAATCATTTAGTTGTGTTAACGATTAATAAGATGAATCATCCTTTTTGATAAAAGATGATTCAACATGTTGCTGTTATTTCATATTAAATTGCTTACGCAGACTGATTTTTTTCCATTGAAAATACACCGCAGGTAAAATAAGCAGGGTCAAAATAACAGCACTGACCATACCGCCTATCATCGGTGTCGCGATGCGCTGCATAACCGATGATCCCGTACCATCGCCATACATAATAGGAACTAAGCCCATCACCACAACGGCCACGGTCATCATCACAGGCCGTACACGTAACCCGGCACCTTCTATTACCGCTTCTTTTAAATCATTGACATTAAAATGCTCAAGACGCAGATTTTTTTTAGCTTCTAATGATTGGTTTAAATACAAAAGCATTATCACGCCAATTTCTATCGACACCCCTGCCAGTGCGATAAAACCGACCCCGACGGCAACCGAGAAGTGAAAATCAAGCAAGAACATCAACCAAATCCCCCCCATTAATGCAAAGGGCAGTGTGGATAAAATCAGCAAGACTTCTCCCACTCGGCGGAAGGCTAAATACAGCAGAATAACGATAATAACCAAGGTCACCGGAATCACTTTTGCCAAACGTGCATTGGCTTTTTCCATATATTCATATTGCCCGGACCAGACCAGTGAATATCCGCCTGGTAAGATTATTTGCTCATTCACAATCCGCTGTGCATCTTTAACGTAGGATCCCAAATCAACGTTTTCGATATCCACATAAATCCAACCATTAAGACGCGCGTTTTCTGTTTTTATCATCGGAGCGCCCGCTTCAATATAAACATCAGCCACATCACTTAAACTGATATTCATTTTGCTTGGGGTCACAATCGGCAGACGTTTTAGTGCACTGACCGAATCGCGATAATCATTCGGATAACGTAAGTTGACCGGATAACGCTCTAATCCTTCAATGGTTTCGGTGATATTTTTACCGCCAATCGCCACGGCAACCAGCTGCTGTATTTCAGCAATATTAAGCCCATAACGCCCGGCCTTTTGACGGTCGATATCGACTTTTACATAACGGCCGCCCGTTACCCGCTCTGCGTACACCGATGCAGTACCCTCGACATCTTTTAGAATGGTCTCAATCTGCTTGCCGATTTTTTCAATTTCACCTAAATCCGCACCGGCTATTTTGATACCAATAGGCGTTTTAATGCCCGTTGCCAGCATATCGATTCGCGTTTTAATTGGCATCACCCAGGCATTAGTGAGTCCTGGGAATTGAATCAGATTATCGAGTTCATCAATCAGCATTTTTTTGGTAAAACCCGCGCGCCATTGATCCTTAGGTATAAATTGGATAGTCGTTTCAATCATGGTTAAGGGTGCCGGATCGGTCGCGGTTTCCGCGCGTCCTATTTTTCCCCACACGGTTTTCACTTCCGGCAAGGTTTTTATCAGTTTATTGGTTTGCTGTAATAACTCGCGCGCTTTACCGATAGAAATGCCCGGATAAGTGGTCGGCATATACATTAAATCGCCTTCATCCAGCGGTGGAATAAACTCGCTGCCGATTTTACTCACCGGATAAAAGCCAACCACTAACACCAGAAAGGCAAAGCTGATGGCTAATATTGGAAAGCGTAAACTAAAGGCCAGCACAGGTTTATATAAAGCCACCAGAAAACGGTTTAAGGGGTTTTTATGCTCAGGTAATACTTTACCGCGAATAAAATAGCCCATTAAAACCGGAATTAATGTGATTGCCAGCCCCGCAGAAGCCGCCATCGCATAGGTTTTGGTGAATGCCAGCGGTGAAAACATCTTGCCCGACTGTCCCTCCAGGGCAAAAACCGGTAAGAAACTGAAAGTAATAATCAGCAATGAGAAAAACAGCGCAGGGCCAACCTCAAGCGTTGCTTTGCTTATCACCTGCCAGCGATTTTGATCGGTAAGCTCGGTTTTTTCCATGTGTTTATGGACGTTTTCGATCATCACTATCGCACCATCCACCATTGCGCCAATGGCAATCGCGATTCCCCCTAATGACATGATATTGGCATTAATACCCTGCCACGACATAATAATAAAGGCGACAAAGATACCCACGGGCAGGCTTAACAGCACCACTAATGATGAACGAAAGTGAAACAGAAAAGCAGCACAGACCAAAATCACCACAATAAACTCTTCGAGTAATTTATAATAAAGGTTCTTCACGGCACTGTTAATTAATTCAGAGCGATCATAGGTCGGAATGATTTCCACCCCATCCGGCAAACTTTTTTGCAGCGTTTTCAGTTTGTCTTTCACCGCCGCAATGACGCCCTGTGCATTCTCGCCAAAGCGCATTACGATCACGCCACTGACCACTTCACCTTCACCGTTCAGCTCGGTAATACCGCGGCGCATTTGCGGACCTAAATTGATGGTCGCCACATCCCCTAATAAAAGCGGTGTACCTTGTGCATTGACTTGTAATGGAATAGCTTTGAGATCAGCAATGGATGAAATATAACCGGAAGTGCGCACCATATACTCAGCTTCCCCCATCTCAATCACGCTGGCGCCACTCTCCTGATTGGCTTGTTGAATGGCATTAGTGATTTTGTTAAGTGGCAGGTTATAAGCACGTAATTTGTTAGGATCAACACGCACTTGATACTGCTTGACCATACCACCGACGGTCGCCACTTCCGAGACTCCCGGGACAGTCTGCAGTTCAAACTTTAAAAACCAATTCTGTAAACTGGTTAGTTCACTTAAATCATGTTTTCCGCTTTTGTCCACCAGTGCGTAACTAAAGATCCAGCCTACGCCCGTTGCATCGGGCCCTAACGCCGAGCGTGCCGCCTCGGGTAAATCTGGGGCAACTTGCGATAAATATTCCAAAACACGGGAACGCGCCCAATACATGTCGGTATTATCATCAAAGATGATATACACGTAGGAGTCACCAAAAAACGAATAACCACGCACGGTTTTTGCGCCCGGCACCGATAACATCGCAGTGGTTAAGGGGTAAGTGACCTGATCCTCAACCACCTGTGGCGCTTGTCCGGGATAGCTGGTTTTAATAATAACCTGCACATCACTGAGATCCGGAATGGCGTCAATCGGTGTTTTCTGAACAGAGAACACTCCGTAAGCGACAATCACAAAGGTTATCAACAAAACCAGAATACGGTTTTTAATTGACCAATTTATCACTTTTGCAATCATAAGGTCACCTTACTAGCAGCGGGTCCTGAAGCATTTTGTCCCGGCAAGCCGAAATCAGACTGGTCACTCAAATCGAGCCAATCCAGATCCTCATCTTCGTTGCTCGAATCTAACTCAGGCTGTGCCTGTTTGTTTTTATCAATCTCTAACATACGCCCAAAATCGGCACTGATGCTGGACTCAGAATCCAATAAAAATTGCGCCGAGGTGACTATTTCCTGCCCTTCACTTAAACCCGACAAAACTTCCACCGATTTTTTGTTTTCCAGCCCTAAATTAACCAGCACAGATTTAAACTTACCCTCACCTAAGGCTAATACGACGCGATTCATGTTACCGGCATAAATGACCGCTTCCCGAGGAATCTGCAGTGTGCTTTGCTTCATTTGCGGGATCAGCGTGACACTGGCAAACATATTCGGTTTTAATAACGCAGTGGGATTATCAAATTGCAGACGAACCCGCAGGGTACGATTACTGGCGTTCATTTCCGGGTAGATAAAATCAACCTGCCCCTCCCATTTCTGCCCCGGAAAATAATCTAAGGTCATGAAGGCTAAATCGCCGAGCTTAACTAATGATACTTGTCCGGCAAACACTTCAACGTCCACCCAAACTGTATCTAAATTAACCGCGGTGATCACCACGGTAGAAGGCGAAATAAACGCGCCTTCATTTAATTTAAGCTCGGAAATAGTGCCTTTTTGCGGCGCGAAGACGGTGATATTTTGTAATACTTTTTTATTTTTTATGATATTTTCAATTTGATCCTTACTTACTCCTAATGCCTGTAAACGCGCTTTTGACGAACTAATTAAATTGCTGCGATTTAAGCTAATCGCATTAAATAATGATTCCTGTGCTTTGACCAACTCCGGGGAATAAAGATCAAACAGTGGCTGCCCTTTTTTAACTTCAACGCCCACGGATTTAACATATAGTTTTTCAATCCATCCCGATACGCGGCTATTGATTTGCCACAGCGCATTCTCATTGGCCTGTACTGTGCCTAATGTCTTAATTGCAATATTTAATGGCGCATTAACCACCTTTCCGGTACGCACGCCAAGATTATTTTCAACCGTCGGTGAGATTTTAACTACGCCCGTTTCAGACTCGCCACCGACTTCCTCATAAACAGCGACTAAATCCATGCCCATTGGCGATTTACCCGGTTTGTCACGTTGATAATTGGCATCCATCGGCGCCACCCAATATAAAATTTTAGGTTCGGCTTTTTCAGCTTGGGCACTTTTTTGTGCATAAACAGGCACTAAATCCATGCCCATCGGTGATTTTCCCGGTTTGTCTCGCTGATAATTGGCATCCATCGGGGCAACCCAATACAAAATATCCGGCTCTGCTGTTTTTTCTGTTGTAGTAAACAAGCTATTGATTTGCTGATTATTGGCCGCGACAATCCCCACCACTAAACCAACCATTAAAACTAAAAAGTAACGCATAATATTTTCCTATTAAAGGGCCTGGAAATAACGGATGTTAGACAGGCTTTTCAGGCCATCGAAATACAGTTGTTGATATTCTAAAGTCAGGTTCTGCTCATGGATGTAGGCATCAATAACCTCTTTGAAAGGCCGCGTATTAGATTGATAACTTTGCTCTAACAGTCTGGCATGTAGTTTCGCCTGTTTCAGGAGAGTATCCTGGTATCGAGCTTGACGCGCTTGAAGTTGCTGATAATTACTGATTTCAGCATTTAATAAGGCATTAAGCTGGCGCAGTAACAAACGATGTTCAGCCTGCTTCTGTCCTTTGGTATATTGTGCAGAGATAAGTTTTTGATCCTGACGTTTTTCAGTAAATAAGGGAATATCCATAGACACAAAAGCGCTCAGCAGATCCGCCCTTGGTTCCCCCATATCGGTCTCACTTAAGCGATGTCCGTAACCTACCTCCAACTTAAAACTGGGTTTGTAATTCTGCTCAGCAAGTGCGATACCGTTATCCGCCAGTGTAATACTCTGCACTAACATTTGGGCTTTCGGGTGGCGATTAAGCAATTCATAATGTTGGTTATTTTTGCCATTTACCGACTTTACATAGGACAAGGTTTCCGGCCATTGCGGTATTGCACTCGGCAGTGTCTGATAGGCATATTCGCCGATATACTCGCTTAACAAACTGCGATAATTAAGCGATTGCTGATTTAACGCGGCAATTTTTTCATCAAATTTGCTAATCTCAATTTCCGCAAAAATTAAATCTTCGTTTTCCGTGAGCCCTAAAGAAAATTTCGCCTGCAAATCTCGGTAAAAACCTGAAAAGAGTTTTTTATTTTCTTTTACTATTGCTAATGATTTATCGATAAATAATATTTTAAGCCACAGCTCACGGACGCTTTTTTTAACCTTTAACTGCCGATCGAGGCCCTGAAAAACCGTCATATCAGCGCGTTGATTAAAGCCTTCCTGAGTCAATTGACGCTGCGAACCACGACTAAATTGTTGTGATAAACCAACGCTGATTTGGGTCATGGGATCTTGGTCTAATTGAAAACTGTCCGTCGGTACGTTAGCCATACCCATCTTGATCATCGGATCGGCGAGCGTAGATCCGGCAATACCCTGTGCAATCAATGCAGCTTGTTGAGATTGATAGATTTGCTGCGCGGGGTCGGATTTAATCGCTATCTGCTCAGCATCATAAAGACTAATGCTTTGTGCAAAAAGATTAAAACTAAGCAAAAACGTCAAACTAAACAGGCTGTTAAATAGCGTATTCACAGTAAAACGTTTTTTTAATAAAACACCAGAGGTGATTTTCATCATCACTTTCCTTTATTACAGCACTCCTGTGTATTGCCAATTCATTTGTTTTATCCGAAAAAGAACAACAATAAATTTTAAAGACAGGAGTTCGGTAAAAATAAATTAATCTGTTTTTTGATAAAGAGGCAAATTAATGCGCTAAAAATCAAAGCCTTGGTTCAGCAAAAACTGAACAAAAAACAGTTAACCTAACAGGGGTGGACGATATAAAGATTCAGGAAGGTAATAAGGGGCGGCAGAACTGCCTGTTTGGTAAGTAAGTTGTAATTCGGTTTGATTAAAGGCGTGATCATCAGCGATAAAATGAAGCACCGAGTTGACCGTCATAAAATCACAATCGTTTTGGCAATCCATGCTATGAGGCATTCCATCACTAGTACAATCGGCTTGACTCATCTCCATCTGTGCGGTGTTTAAACCCGTGGACATTGGACAGTTGAGCATTACAGTCATCTCACTTTCTAATAAAGGTGCAAACGCCGTGGCTTTCTGAGTGAAAGTTAACAGTGTAGTGAGCATCAAGATTAAGGTGACAAATCGCTTCATATTCAAATCAACAGGTGAATCAATGGAAACAGATTAGGCCATTATCCAGAGACAAGGTCAATTATTAATTGGATGTTTTTAAACTATACTGAAAACTTCACACTCGATTGTCATTATTTTCGCGTTTTATAAGCTAATGTAAAAAATAACAAATCACGCCTAAAGTTTTACCTTTTTTTAAAAAATCAGTTGGAAACAATGCCGTCACTATTTTCCGAATCATGAAAAATCCTATCAACCTTTTTAGCTTCAATGTTTGTCACTATAAAATCAATTCCCTCGTAGAAATCCCCTGTCTCTCCTGAGCTAACCTTGACTTTAAGGTGATCCTTTTCAAGCGTGATTTGTTCACTTCCAAGGTAATTTATTGTCAGGGTGTATTTGCCCGGCTGCAGGTCCTGAACAACATAAAAACCGTCGTATTCAGGTTTTATACTGCGGTAATAGGCACCATCTTTTTCAACTATTATCTCCGCATAGCTGAAAAACTTTTTCTTTATTTTCTTCTCTACTGCCGGCAGGGAGATGGAGCCCATGATCAGGGACAGAGGCACAAGTCCTTCACCTATTTTTTTACCCGATGCGGGGATCAGCTCTACTTCCTTAGTATCATCCGCCCTGAGAGTGGGATCAATCATGGTGCCTGAATAATCGTAACGTAACTTATTTTTTCGATAGGGAGAGACATTCGAAAGGTAAAACAGCCCGTCTTTATCGGTCTTGACCTTATTTTCACCTATAGCAACTCCCACATCGGCAAGCGCTTCTTCATCACTCTCTTTTGTCCCATTACCATTTTTATCTATAAAAACAGAGCCTTCTATATAACCATGGTCAGAATCTTTGGCACTGTTTGCCGCGAAGGGTTTTTTCAGGTTAATGACCTTTTCAAAGCTGCCGCCAACCTTGTGCATCTGATCTCTTTCGCTGCTGTAGTCATAGTCCATCTTTAAAAACGCATTAAATTTGTACTCAAAACCGATTCCGAAGCTGAAAAGCGCATTTTTATCATAACTGACATCAAAATCGTAGGAGTATTTACTGCCCTTAGCGAGTCTCTTTCTCAGCTTGGCCGTATACCTCCACTTCGGATCTCTTCCCTCATTATATCCGGCATTCAAGCTGTAGGAAAAATTTCCCCGGCTGGCATCAAAACCGATTCCTCCGGTGTAATTAGAACTTCGCTCATCATCTTTTATGACGGTTTTCCCAAGATCCCAATCCATTCGAATATTTTTGGTAATATCATAGCTTAATCCCGTATCGTATACGTCATTTGTTCTGCCCTCGTAATTTTTAGTTGAAAAGCGGACAAAATAATCGCTTCTGCCATAATCCCCGCTTATCTCGGCTTCCTGATAGCTGTCCCTATTTTCATCCTCAGCCAGCAGATTACTGTACAGCTCATAAGTGTAATTCAATTGATGGGAGAAAAGCTCGGTTTCCAATTCGGTTATATAACCCTCGCTGCTGTCTTGAAGAGAATCATAATAGGAAAAATTTACCAGTAAAGGCACCGCTAAAGTCGAAAAACGGTAGCGTGTCTGGTGCTTTGCGTATCGATACAGCTTATCTTCATTTTTGGTATCGTAGTAATCGAAAGAGTAAGTAAGATTGTTGGTCAAGCCGTGGGAGATACCGGATTTAAAATCATCCAGGGCGCGGTTTTCATCCTGCGAGTTTTGTCCGTAGAAAAAATTGTAGTCCCACTTCCCCTGCGAGAGAAAATCATTTCCCGCCATCACATTGACCATCTTCTCCTTAATAAGGACACCGTTTCGGTCATATATTTTTATCTTGAACGCATCTTGTTGACTTCTCATCTCTAGGGTAAACACGTACTCCTTGCCGTCCACGCTCTGATAGTCGGCAATTTTGCCATTTTGATAGATTTCAACCGTTGAGTTCTTGGCCGCCTCTCCCCTGATAGTAAGCTCCCTGCCTGAACGCTGGACGCTGTAGCCATTGTCACTGACCGATATTCCGCGAATCTTACTGTTATAACCCAGAATATCATTTCCCGTTACATAGGTATCCCCAATAGTGACCGTTTTATCCTTAAGCAGATAGGGATATTTCAGGCTGATATCCTGTAGTTCTCCATTGGCGTAAAGATTCTGCCTGATATTAAAATCGCCGTAGAGCAGCTGAGAGCTGTACTCTATTTCCAGATCTCCCTTTGTCTCCTCCTCTTTAAAATAATCACTCATATCATCTATGTCATACCTGAGCTTAAGCATGCCAAGGTCAATTAGCCTGCGGTCCGCTTTCATAAACAGATCGTTATCCGGTGTGGCTTCTTTGCTGTTTTTTTCCGCTTCTATTTGCCGCTTTCTTCTTTCGGCGCTTACCCTGTTATCCAGAGGCAGGATGAAATCCGGTGATATTACCAGAGTATATTTTTCCGCTATCCACTTAACTCCCTTTAATGGGAGAAGCTCACCGATCGACTCTTTATCAATATACAGCCTACCATCACTTTCTATACTGTTGAGATTTTTTAACTCTGCTGTTATTTGCCGCTTTTGCCCGTCGGGAAACAGCCTTCCCGCCATCAGCAGCGTGATTTTTTCCTGGTCGATGGAAAGCTTGGTATATTCAGTGAGCTCGGTAAGCACCAAAAAGTCTTCTATATCCAGGTAGATGCCGCCGTCATAGTCGCTCATTACCTCAACGAATTCCTGCTGCAGGTTGCTGCCCACTCGAAGGGTGATCATATTTTCAAAATATTCATCCTGCGTGCCGGAAAAAGCCGAATAACAAAAAAGCAGGCTGGATAGAATTAGCCATGCCACTCTTTTTTGCATTACCTTCTCTCCAGAGTGAGCACAGAAAGCCCGACCATAGATTGAAACGCATGAATGTTCGAGTTTTGAGGATGCCCTGTGATTGGTTTTTTAACTTGGTAATAATCACGGTCGCAGAGGGTTTTTAATAAAGAGTCAAAAAATGGGGATGTTTTGCTGGCAAGCATTTTTTTTGCGGATAGCCGGATTCTGAATTGCTCAGAGAAAAGTGGACAAGGAGTTATATTCAAACCGGAACCTGCCTTATAGTGTTAATCTGGTCTGAGTTAGCCAATAAAATCCCGCTAATGGATAGGTTAATCTAATTAAATAAAGAGTTAAATGGGTTGAACACAAGCATAAACTGAATCAGTCTATATATTCAATCTCATAGTCAATCTGTTTTCTGTGTTGACCGCTGACGTTTTTTTCCCCCAGCAGATAAAACCCTATTTCAAACTGGCCTTCGCCATATTTATCTAGCCTTATAATCGGATTTTTAGCCCTAAGATTTGTGATTCTGGCCCCTGGGGTTAGATAGGTAGCGCCGGTGGCCTTAATCTCTAGCTTTACCCTTTTATTTGCGGTGCCACTGACATAGATAATCACTCCCTCCTCGGGCATCACCTCCAGCCTGCTGCCGTTATAGAGAAAGAGATCTTTTAATTGAGCATTTTTCACCCCGACAATCTCCAGAGGAAAAACCAATGCTGAATAGAGAAACAGTAAAAAAAATAGAAGTTTGTTCATTGCTGTGCAGCCGGATTATAAAAGGCAGCCATAGGCTGCCTTAATCTTAATTAAGCTTCATTAGGAGTTGGTACTGCATAATCACCATCTACTGTAGTGGTTGTGTCTGCAATAGCATCATAGGCAACAGTGACCGTAATTGTCTCCAAAACATCTGTATCAGCTATAAGCTTAGATGTATCCAGATCAACAGCAAAGTTAAGCTCTGCTGCTGTGCTTGCATCAGCATCGAACTCCTCACCACTACCACCCGTCTCTCCAGTTAGCACCACCAATCCGGCAGTGCCATTTTCTGTTGTTACAACTGAATAGGTGAATGTTTCTCCAAGTTCACCCGTCACGTAAGCAGAAACATTTGTAACTGTAACATCGGAATCAGTGTAAACATCCCCAAAGTTGATTATTGAGGTATCTAGCTTAACAGTCATAGGGGTTATATACTTAGCAACTACACTGATGTCAGAAGATACCACAGTGTTATCTAATGTGGTGGATGTATTAGCCATTGCTGTTGATGACATTGCTAGGATTGATGTAGCTAATAATAATTTTTTTGGTGTTGCTAGGAATGATTTTTTCATTTTGAACTCTCCATGTTTTAAGTTAATATAAGTTTTACTTTAAAATAAATAACTTTCCCGCGCTATTGCCGGAAGATTATTGTGCGATATCGTTGTAGGCAACCATCACAGTGACTGTCGCGGCAAGGTCCCCGCTCATATTTCCTGTGTCCAGGTCAACATAAAATTCATGTGCCTGATATGCTCCCGTGCCTGTGTCTGTATAAGTTAAACTGTCTGCTGTATATCCTCCGCTTGAGCTGCGTGAAATCTGTACGACTCCGGTGCTGTCATCATTGCTTATCTCCACCGTATAGTCATAGGTGTCTTCTGCATTGACAGTAAAATCCACCACAACACTGTCCACTTCGCTATCGTTATAAACATCGCCAAAATCGATGGCAGAAAGAGCAAGGGACAGCTCTATTGCTTTTACAGCATCGCCGTTGATGTAAAACACCCCCTCTCTTTCCTCGAATTGAGCTTGTAAAGGCGTTGACAGAAAAAAAAGAAGAATAAACAGCACCCTATTCATCGCCGGACCTTTTAGAGCTCAAAGTCAAACGCCTCGGAAAAAGGCAGTTGTTTATTAACAAAGACAACCTGCACAGTGTCAGCTTTTACATCCATTTCTATTGACTTTTTCAGTTCGAACGAATGCTCTCGATAGAACCCCTGTTTAAAGCTTTGCTCTTTTATCAGTTTATTATTGTTGTAAAACTTAACGCCTATCTCAAGCGAGTAGGAAAAATTCCCGGTGTTTTTAGCCGTTCCCAGCAGGTCATAGCCTGTGTCTGTTTTCACTACCCGTAACGCATCAAAATCCACTCCAGTTTCAAGCTTGCCTTTTCTGCCGTAGTAAGGGACCCCTAGATTCATCAGCATGGTCACCTGGCTTTTACTGTTTCGAGGAGGCATCTCTTTAAACACAAGCAAAGCGGCATACTCCCCGTCCTGTAACTCTTTTTTTATTCTTGGCGCTATTTTTACTTGTATTTTACCCTTAGGCGGAATCACCACTATTTTCGGATAAGCCACCAGCTGATCGCCCAGATAGTATTCATCCTTAGCCCATGCGGGTTTTTCAAAATCCACCCTGACCCTGACCGGTTTGTTCCCTGAATTAATCAGGGTGGTCTCTTTGGTCACGGGGTGGTCAAGGTTGACGCCAAAACTTGTTCGAGTGACCGAGAATGCCGCAAAGCTGCTGACGGAAAAAACGGCCAGGGATAGTGCGATAAATGCTTTAACGTATTTTTTCATATTAACTGAGTCACTTCCTTTTAGTTTATTCTTGCCTTTTTCATCAAAAAAAACAAAAAAAATGGCCTTCCAAAGGAGGCCATACGTAAAAATCAGCACAAATTACAAAGGTGACTATTCACTCTTGGCAACTGGCTACCATTTTACAGGCCCTATAGCTTTGCGCCCCAGGGTTTCCCCAGGTTTGCGTATCAATTCTCTAAAAACATAACTATAAGATATGCCTTTTTAATTTTAAATCAAGGATTTATACGCCTATCATATAAAATAAAACATAAAAAAAAATATGTGATTAAATAACAATCAAAGCTATAACGATAAGTATTTTTTTAGATCTGTTTTTAACCGCAGCAAACAAAAAGATGACATTCTCAAAGAAAAGCATATGTAGCCAATAAAAGCTTTCATGCCTACCACTCCATGAGATTAACTTTGATTACCCCCTTGCTCGGGATTTTTTAACAGCAGCTTATTTTAATCTTTCTGATTTGCTTGGTAGTATTCCTGGCATTCTGCTTCTCGGCCTCTGACTACCCGTTTACCAAGCAGAAAACCATGGGTTTCAGTAACCACGGTATGCTGGCCTTCCCGACGCTTATCGTCAGAAAAATGGATGATCACCCAGTCAAAAACATGATCAAATTGGTGGGCACGCTCGCTGTTCGAAAACAGTGCGGTAAAATGCCAGTGCTCATGAGTTATGTGCAATATGGGTAGCCAGGCTTTATTTTCAGGATTAAAACGTTTCGGGGTCACCAGCGGCAGTTTGCCGGCAGTAGCTTTGCGGCGGTATTGGTCATCCACTTGTAACAATAAGCGCACCGGGACAAGATTTGACTGTTGCCCCTGTTTTAATGATTGCCGGCGTTCGTTAAGGTGCTTTAACAGCCAGGCTTCGATGGCTTGTTTACGTTTAATCCCCAGACCTTCAACCTTATCAAGTTGGCCATGGCGAGTGGCATTTTCCAGTGATTCGAGCGTATCAAGATGCAGGCTGTCATGAATGCGCTGTGCCAGCGTCCGGCCGACGGCCGGTATCAATTGGAATAATTCGATTGGATCTGCTTCTCCCTGCAGCGTTTCCAGACGGCTGATACGACCGGTTGCGACGTATTCATAAATACACTGCGCAATCCCCGAACCAATAGTCGGCAGGTCCGTAAGTCCTTTCATGCCTTTAGCCTGCACCAGCTCATCTAGGTCTTCAGTGAGGTTGTCCAGAGTATTCGCCGCCTTAAAATAGGCCTGGTAGCGGAAAGGATTAGCACGCTGTGTTTTGAGTAAAACAGCAATTTCGCGTAGTTTCTCACCGACTTCATGATTAAAAGCACTCATCAGATCCTCATCTCAGATAGTTGCCCTCGAATAATAAAAGAATAAGCGCTATTTTTGATTGCAACAAGTTTAGCCAGCCCCTTATATGATGATATCAAACGTATTAAATAAGTGATCATCCTTGCTGGTTAAAATCGCCCCTATCTGCATGATCAGTTTTGAAAGGAGAATAACTACTTCCTATCACACTGTTCTGCAATTACGCGGCTCAAAAAACCGATCCTTGCATCGCGCTAACAAGATCACGATCGGGCGCCCATTTAACCACTACAACAGTGTGTGTATTGATGTTTATTAACTATACTGTCAGTTAGTTTAATAGAATCACCAGAGTAAGATCTTAGCTTGCATACAAATCCCTGCTCATTCTATTTAAGCACTTGATATAAAAGCAGAACGTTAATAATTAAAAACGGAGTTAGCGCAGTAACTAATTTTCAAAAAACAGCAGTTAATTATAAAATATTAAAAAAAGTCAACGCAGAATAGAGGTGCCGAATGTTTTCCTTTGAACAGATCTCTGCAATTATGCACTGCCTCCCGGACCCTGCATTTATAATCACCCGCAGCGGTAAATATGCAGCAGTATTTGGCGGTACCGATTCCCGTTATTACCACGACGGAAGCTTCCTGATAGGCGCCTATATTCAAGATGTGCTGAAAGAGCCTAAGGCTGAGTGGTTTCTGTCAGAAATTGCCGGAGCATTAGCGCATAAAGGCATTCAGGTTGTTGAGTACGGATTAGCCGGCGATGATGTGAAAGGGTTAAATAGTGAGGGACCACAGGAGGTCATTTGGTTTGAGGGCCGTATTCAGGCGCTTGAGTTTAAGATAGAGGGTGAAGATGCGGTGCTGTGGATAGCAACCAATATATCGTGCCGTCACGCCCTTGAACAGAAACTAATCTCGCTCAGTGAGACCGATAAATTAACCGGGCTGTGGAATCGCCGGCATTTTGAAACGGTTGCAGCTCTTGAATTGAAGCGGGCTCTTCGTTGTCAGCACGGTATATCGCTATTGATACTTGATATTGATAATTTTAAATCGGTCAACGATACTAAAGGTCACCAGGGTGGAGACGCGGTGCTTAGAGGACTCTCATCAATGATGACCGAGTGCATGCGAGAATCTGATATCATCACCCGCTGGGGAGGTGAGGAGTTTACTGTATTGATGCCTTGCACTGAGCTTGAGGTGGCGATTGAGGCGGCAGAAAGACTCAGAAAATCCGTCGAGCAACATTGTTTTGAACACGGAATTTATGTGACTGTCAGTATTGGTATTGCCGTGTGGCGGATCGAAACCGAATCCGTTGAAAGTGTCCTATCAAGAGCTGACCAGGGCCTATATAAGGCCAAGCATAACGGCAAAAATCGCGTCGAGACAGTCCCTAACTGCTCGTTTTTAATGAAATGAAATCCAATCTCAACAAGCAATAACCAAAAAATAAACATTTACGCGCTATTGAGCTGAATCTTGATGTCACGGATTATGCAATATTTGGATATATAGTAGGGCGATAAGCTTTTCCAGTAGTTAATCTAATTATGGAATCAAAAATGCAACCAGACTTTTCAACACTGGCAACAACTGACTATGGCAACGTACTAGGCCGAGAGCAATTTATTGATTTCTCTATAGGTCCTCTTTATCAAAATATGAAGCCGATATCAGGACCCGCTTATACGGTTCAATTAGCTTCAGGCGATCACTTGATGCTCCACTGTGCAATATATGAAGCTCCGAAGGGTTCGATCATAGTGGTTGACGGTGTGGATAATAAAAATGCGGTTGCTGGCGGTAATGTCTGCGCGATCGCTAAACAGCGCGGTATTAAAGGTTTTGTGATCAACGGTGTGATTCGGGATTTAGCTGAAATAACCGCAATGAGCTTCCCTGTGTATGCCAGGGGGGTATTTCCGGTTCCGGGCAGAAAGCTGCAGTATTTTGAATTAGGTAAGCCTATTACTTGTGGTGGAGTCAAAGTCTGCACGGGAGACATGATAGTCGCAGATATCGAAGGTATAGTGGTTATTCCAAAATCCAAGGCACAGGACACATATTTGGCGGCTAAAGCAAAAGCGGAGTTCGAAAGTACGATGACCCTCTCTGATTGGGAAGCTCAGCATAGGTTAAAAGTGCAACAAGCAGTTGAAGCTGCTAAAAAACCCTAGCAATTAAGCGAACAATTCGGCGAGTGTCTTAGTCTGTATTTATGTTGATCATTAATTGCTTTGCAAGTGGAACCAGCAGCGAATTGAACGACATGCAAGATTATGAACGGGACGGACTGTGCCGTCCCGATATGCGCTAACCGGGTATCACTGATAAAACCCTTTTTACCTTGTTGCGTTTGATAAGCTTGATTCCCTCAAACGGTGAAATTATATTGAGATTTATCATCACCTATTCACAGTCAAAGGTAGAAATTCGAACAGTCAATAATAACCTCATTCACAATCGCTATAGCCTGTTATTCAGTCTTCGGCTTGCTTATCTCTTTTACATTAGTATTAAACAGTTTACAGACCAATACAAAAAACAACGGCGCAAAATAGATAACCAATAAAGTTGCTAAAATCATTCCGCCCATCACCGAGGTACCGATTGCATTTCGCGCATTCGCGCCAGCCCCCGTACTAATCACCAGTGGCAACACTCCTAAAATAAAGGCCAATGAGGTCATAATAATTGGACGTAAACGCATTGTACAGGCGAGTACTGTTGCCTCAATTAGCCCTATTCCTTTTTCCATCTGTTCCTTAGCAAATTCAACAATTAATATTGCATTTTTTGCCGATAGACCGATGGTGGTTAAGAGGCCAACTTGGAAATACACATCGTTTTCAAGCCCTCGGAACATAGTCGCAGACAAAGCGCCGAGAATACCAAGAGGCACAACTAAAATAATAGCAATCGGAATAGTCCAACTTTCATAAAGTGCAGCAAGACATAGGAAAACCATTAAGATTGAAATACCGTATAAAATAGGAGCTTGATTACCCGCTTGTAATTCTTGGTATGACATTCCCGTCCAACTGACTTGAACACTTGGCGACAATTCAGTCACAATACGATTTATTTCATCCATCGCATCACCGGTACTGTAACCAGACGCCGCTTCACCCAAAATCTCAACCGCTGAATTACCATTATAACGCTTCAACTGCGGCGAACCCTGTCCCCAATGCGATGAGGTAAAGGCTGAAACGGGCACCATTTGGTTTTTATTGTTACGAACAAACCAAAGGTTCATATCTTCTGGTGTCATACGATAAGGCGCATCGGCCTGAATATAGACTTTCTTAGAACGTCCGTTATCAATAAAATCATTAACATAGGATGAGCCCCAAGCAATGGAAAGTGTCTGATTAATATCAGCAACTTCAATGCCAAATGCTTTCGCTTTCTCGTAATCAATGTCTAAGAAAAATTGCGCATTATCTTCCAATCCATTGGACCTAACTTTTGCTAAAATTGGACTTTGCCCCGCTTTAGCTAAAAGTTCATCGCGAATTTCAATCAATTTATCATGACTAATATTGCCAATATTTTCAAGGTAAAAATCAAAGCCAGTAGACGTACCTAATGAACGAATAGCAGGTGAGTTGAAGGCAAAAATAGACGCATTTTTATATTTTGAAAAATACTGCATGCTCCGCTCAATAACCGAATTAACGTCGCTACCCGAAGCGGTTCTATCTGACCAGTCTTTTAAATCGACAAATCCCATCGCTGCATTTTGCCCTGCGCCGGCAAAGTTAAAGCCCGATACATCAAAAACGCCATTTACGGTTTCTTTTTCATTTTCTTTGAAATAAGCGCGAACATCGTCCATCACAGCTTCAGTTTGCTTCAAAGTTGAACCATTAGGTAATTGCGCCATTACCATAAAAGAACCTTGGTCTTCGTCGGGTAAAAATGAACTGGGTAGGGATGAATACATCCAAGCACCTACGCCAAGTAATAATACATACAGTATGATAAAGCGAATAGGACGCCCTAATACATGATTGATTGAACGGTTATACTCCGATAATGAGCGATCAAACATGCGATTAAATAAACCGAAAATACGTATATTGGTCTCTTTATCCGCGGGTTTAAGTAAGGTTGAACATAAAACAGGGGTTAATACTAAGGCAACTAAAACCGATAAGAACATCGCAGAAACAATGGTCAGTGAGAACTGTTTGTAAATAATTCCGGTAGATCCAGACATAAAGGCCATCGGAATAAAGACCACAGCTAATACGGTTGTCATCCCCACCAGGGCGCCGGTTATTTGCCCCATTGATTTTCTCGTTGCTTCTAGGGGAGATAACTTTTCTTTATGCATAATACGTTCGACATTTTCAACAACGATTATCGCATCATCCACCAGCAAACCAATTGCCAGTACCATACCAAACATCGATAGCGTGTTAATACTAAATCCAAGCAATGACATAATGCCAAAGGTACCAAGTAATACTACTGGCACTGCGATGGTTGGGATCAAGGTTGCACGCCAGTTTTGTAAAAATAGCAACATGATAAAGAACACTAAAACGATCGCTTCAAATAATGTTTGTACCACTTCTTCAATTGAGATACGAATAAAGGGGGTGGTATCCATTGCTTTTGCAAGCTTCAGTCCTTTCGGGAAACCTTTTTCAAGCTTCGATAACCTCGCATCAACCGCAGCCTGAGTATCTAAAGCGTTAGCACCAGAAGCCAGTGTAATGGCAATGCCCGAAGTTGCTAATCCATGGTATTTAGGTACCACACTTAAATTTGCTCCGTTTAACTCAACCCGCGCCACATCTTTTAGTCGCACTTGAGATCCATCTTGATTGACTTTTAACAGAATATTTTTAAATTCATCAACGCTTGATAATAAACTTTGTGCCGTAATGGTTGCGTTAATTAATTGAGAATCAACCGAAGGTGCGCCCCCCAGTTGGCCAACGGTGACTTGGCTATTTTGTGCTGAGACTGCATTAGAAACATCAATGGGCGTTAATTGATAACTGTTTAATTCAGCGGGATCTAACCATATGCGCATTGCATAGGAAGGCCCAAAAATGGTGACACTGCCAACGCCATTTACACGGCTGACCACATCTTTGATATTTGAATTAGCATAATCTTGAATATCAGAGGCACTCATTGAACCATCTTCAGAATAGATAGCCGTAACAGAAATAAAACCTGAGGTACTTTTAGTCACCGATGTCCCGGCATTTTGCACTGCGGTCGGTAAACGGCTGGTGACTTGCTGCAGACTATTTGAAACCTGAACCTGTGCAATATCGGGGTCAGTTTCTGCACTAAAGGTCAGTGTAATATCGGCCTGACCTGCAGAAGAACTGGTAGAGGACATATACAAGAGGTTATCGAGCCCGGTCATACCTTGCTCGATAACCTGAGTGACGCTGTCTTCAATTGCTTGAGCCGATGCACCTGAATAGGAAGCTCTAATATTAATAGAAGGTGGGGCTACCGTTGGATACTGAGCAACAGGTAGGTTGAGTATTGCAACGATCCCAGATAGCATAATGACAATAGCGATAACCCAGGCAAAGATGGGTCTATCAATAAAAAATTTAGACATCTAATTCATCCTAATTGGGTTGATTACTGAGTAACTTTATCGGCAATATTGATTTTATAAACCACATTTTCACTATCGATAACAACGGTTTGATTTGCTTTTATTTTAGATAAATTGCTCATCACCACGTTATCTCCAACTGCAAGGCCTTTTTTTACAACCCAACCGTTATCGACTTCATTGCCTAAAATAAGATCGACGCGTTTAACTTGATTATCGCTATTAATCACGTAGGCCGTAGGCTCCCCAGATTGTGTTCTAACCACTAATGATTGTGGTATAACGATATATTGTTTTTCTTTAGGCGCAGAAATAGTGGCACGAACGAACATGCCGGGTAATAAGCGATGTTTTTCATTTGCTACTAAAGCACGTAATGTGACACTGCCAGTAGAATTATCTACTCGCACATCAGAGAATTCTAAATAACCAAGTTGATCATATTCACTACCATCTTCAAGGGTTATTTTTACAGGAATAACGGGTGGCTTTTCAGCGTTTTCAAGGCTTCCTTGGAACTCCTGTTGTTGTGCATACAATGTAACCGAAGACTGAGTCATATCCACATACACTTGATTTGATTGAATAATCGACGCTAAGTTCGTGTCCTGTTGCGCCGTAACCAATGAACCCTCAGAGACTTGAGAAAGCCCAATACGTCCTGAAATAGGTGCTTTAATTTGCGTGTAAGATAAAAGTACAGAAGCATTATCCAGAGCAGCCTGGCGAATCGCAACTTCAGCAAGTGCCTGCTGATTAGCCGAATATGCATCATCATAATTTTGCTGACTGGTTAAATTTTTCTTTAACAGTGAAGTGTAACGTACAATACTTTTTTTAGTTGACAGCTGATCCGCAACTGCTTTTTGCAGTTGTGCCTGATAACTGTTTACCGATGCTTGATAAATGACCGGGTCTATCTGATAAAGTACTTCACCCGCCTTAACCTCCGCACCTTCCTCAAATAACCGACTTTCAATGATGCCCGTCACCTGAGGTCTTACTTCCGCGTTTTTAAAAGCAGAGATACGCCCCGGCAGTTCAGTACTTAGTCTTAATGTCACCTCAGACATGGTCAGCGCATCAACATGAATCGGCTCTATCACTCTTTTTGCCGATCCGGCTTGCTCGCCACATCCAAGCAGTAAGAAAGTAAATAATAAAAGCAGATAGCACTTCGATGAATTTATTGTAAACATGCATAAAATCCTTTAATAAAATATTGTTAAAAATGTTTTTCTGGCTAACTTGAAAAATTTAGTTAATATAAATTGGCTATGATTGCTTTAAACGCTTGCCGCTTATAATCGGCAGTATTAGCTCTCGATAAAAACCCCTCTCATGCAAAAGCAAAATTCTGACTAAAACCACCTAAGTTAAAAAGTAAAACGGTCACTATAATATTATTATCCTCATATGGACAAATCATGCTCGGCCGTCATTTAATCATCACTTGTGACAAGGCATTAATAGCTTTGCATTCATATAACCTGTCATTATAATCAACTGAATTCACTATAAAAACAGGGCTTTTTGGGATGAATAAAACCATATATGGGATGATTGATGATCTTTATCTGCTTTGTATTGTTATTGATAAAACATCTGTTGCTGCAGCATCATTTTATTTAGAGATACCTACATCTACTATTTCCCGGCGCATTTCATCTCTGGAAGAAAAATTAAATGCAAAATTACTTACCAAAAAAGGCAGAAATATAACGGCCACCGCATTTGGATTGGAGCTTTTCCATAATTACCAATCACTTTTCAATGATTTGAATGTCGACATTTTAAATAAGAAAGCCCGCCATGGAGAGGTTGCCGGCAAGCTGAAACTGGTTGTACCTTCTTTGTTTTATCAGCACACAGTCAAAGCCGTTCTGTCAACATTTCTCCATAAGTATCCGAAGGTTGAACTTGACTTGGTATTATCAGAAGAGCGTATAAAACCTCAATTAGATACAGACATCATCATTTCATTTAAACCCAATATTGATGAAGATGTGATAGCCAGACCGTTATTTGAAACCTCACATGGTATTTATATAAGTGCAACACTGTTTGCTGAGGGTAAAGTACCCCGGAATTTGCAGGAACTGCGAAATAGCAGATGGATTGGCCCTTCCGGGGATAAAATTCAACTTGTCCACAGCAAGAAAAAAACAGAGGAATTTGAAGGGTTACAGACCATCACGGTCAACGATGTTCAATCTGCCATTGAATTTGCTGAAGCGGGAATTGGGGTAGCCACGTTACCCATAGGTTTAGTTCAAAATAATAAAAAATTAATGCGGATTTTCCCTGAGTATCAACAGCCAAAGCGTCATGCTTATTTGATTTACAAAGAACGTAAATATCAGACCAAAGCAACTCAGATTCTTATTAAAATATTACTTAAAGAAATTGTACTGCTTCCTACCAATTAAAAATGCGATCAGTATAAATAACGTCAGCGCGGGATAATAAATACGAGCATAATGATGACAAAGATAAAAAAGCCGAAGACGTTCCAAGTTTAATGACTATAAGCGAGTGTAAGGGGTATCATCCCCTTATTCGCCCGCTTTCTGTTATTGGTGTTGTTGGCGTTATTGCGACTCACTATTACTCTGCAACCTCTGCCGGGCGATATTAAACTCCTCTTCACTTAAGACCCCCTCATCGCGTAAAGCCTGCAACCGCTGATAGTGCGGATTTGAACTCAAACCCGCTTCATCATCACTGCCGTTACCTCTCTCAACTAAATCCCTATCTATTAAACCCAGAAACTGACCGATTTTCCGAAACATCAATTTAATCAAACGCCATAACTTGGGTAAAATTAAGATAGCCAAAATAATAAAGATCACCATCAAAATAATAAAAATAAGCGGATGATTAAGCGCCGTCCAAAGCCCACCTAGCACCAATAAGTCCTCACTGATTGATGCTGTCCAATTAGTCACGGGCTCGGGTGAGGTATTAATCAGCAGCCGAGTTCCTGATTTGAGCGAATGACTGGTGGCCGCTAACCCGCCGCCCATGATCCCGGCGGCGATTTCCAGCGCTGGCGTGACATCGCCCACGGCGCCGGCGGCAAGCATGGCACCTGCAGGCAGGCGAATAAAGGTCGAGATAGCGTCCCAACCACTGTCAACTCCAGGCGTTTTATCGATAAAGAATTCAACCGCATACATCAGCCCGGCAGCGCCTATCACCAGTGGGTTTTCAAGCACCACAAGCCCTTGTGGTAAATCAATATTGCCACTGACTCCACCCAGCCCCAGTACCAGCAGGGCGGCATATAAATTAACTCCACTGGCCCATGATGCGCCCATGGTCAGGGCTAAAGTAGCCAGTAAAGCTTGATAGCTTTCCATTTGAGACTTCCTTTTAAACTGTTAGATAGAAAAATTTAATGTTGGCTCTGTTTTGTTGTTAAGCAGAGCCACTGTTGCCGTTAGTTGTTTATAGTATAGGAAGCGTCAAAGCACTTTCCGGAAAAATCATTAATTTGAACAAGCTGTTTATCTGAAAATCATAAAACAGCCGCAGTATCTGTTATTTAACGGATACTGCACAGACTATTTTCTTTTTTTGATCGAACGTCCGGGCAACTCCAGCAGTGGCGCTTCCGGCCAGCGATGTTTAGGGTATTTGCCGCGCATATCCTTGGCGACATCAAAATAGGAGGTGCACCAGAAATTGCCTAAATCGCTGGTCGTTTGAATCGGTTTTCGTGCCGGAGAAAGCAGTTCAAAACGGATCGGCACGGTGTTGTTTGCCAGCATCGGGGAGTCTAACTGACCGAACATCTCCTGCAGAATGATCGCTACGGTCGGTCCCTGCTGCTGATCATAACGAATGGTGATGGATTTGCCGCTCGGCGCGTCATAAAACTCCGCCGCCTGGGACGCTAAGGTTTGGCTTTCCTGCCAGGTTAAGTTCGCCATCAGCAGATCAGCAATATTGAGTTGTCTGAGCTGCTTGATGGTTTTTACTCTGCCGATATAGGGCAGTAACCAGTTATCCAACTGCTCAATTAAGGTGGTTTCACTTATTTTAGGAAAATCGGCCATTACGCTGCCCAACCATTTGACTCTCGCAAGCCATGAAGCGCAACGCTTTGTCCAGTTGAGAAATATCAGCCCTTCCTGCTTAAGAATATCGGCAACACACAGGGCAAACTCATTGTCAGGGATCACGCTTAAGAGCTGCTCTTCGAGCACTAAAGCGCGGTAAGTGAGACGCTGGCGGCCAATCACCTTCTCTTTTTTAGTATCTAAAGCGTAATGGCACTTCTCGACCAACTGATCTGCCAGTGCGGTTTTTATTTGATCGATGGAAACAGCCGCGCAGCTGTAGATATTACCGTCTTTGTTTTTGCCATCACAATCGCAAACCACCAGCCAGGACTCACCTTGAACAGAGTCCATCTCTCTAAGCGTAACACCCCGCCCGTTGGCGAGCAGATAACGACTGCTTTGGATACTGCGAATTTTGGCTAAACGATCCGGGTAGGCGATCAGCAATAAAGCGCCCGCATAATGGCTCCAGTCGAATAAACTGATCGGCCCGCCGAGGGTTGACAAACCCAGCGATTTTGCAAAAGATTTAGCCTGAGTGATTACCTGCTGTAAAATACCTATATTAATATTGCGGTTGCTTGTTAATGATTTTCTATCCGCCAGATAATCATTAAGCAGCATAGCGCGTTCAACAATGTCGGAGCTCCCGGCATTAAATAAAATATCACGCTCACAAAGCAGTGCCGCCAGCACACAGGCAATTCGCTTTTCCAGAGTCGATTGGCAGGAAAGTAGCATACTGGCAAGCCTTGGCTCAAGGCCCATTTTCAGTGCACGGCTGCCTTTTTTGGTTATCTTGTTGTGCGCATCCAGCAAGCCTAAAACGCGGTTCAGGGAGCAGGCAACATCAAAGTGATGCTCGGGTGGTGGTGTTAACCAGTTAACCTCTGCATAGCTGGTGATCCCCCAGGCAGCCAGATCCAAGACTAAGCTGCTCAAATCCGTGTTGCTTATCTCCTCTGCCTGAAAATCCTTAAGCCCCTGGTGTTTTGCTTCACTGTACAGGCGAATCGCCCGCCCGCTCTGCAAACGCCCCGCCCGTCCGGCTCTTTGGGTAGCTGACGCTTTGGCGATATAAGTTGTTTCTAATCGCGACAAACCGCTTTTGACATCAAAGCTTAAAACCTTTTCAAGGCCCGAGTCGATCACCGTGCAAATACCTTCAATGGTTAAACTGGTTTCCGCAATGTTGGTGGAAAAAATCACTCTTTGTTGACTGCCGGACCTTTTACTTAGTACCAACTCCTGCTGTGACAGGGCTAAGCCGCCATATAAGGGTAATAACTCAATATTTGAGCCCAGTTGCCGCGCGGCTAACTGCATGGCTCTTCTTATCTCGCCCTGCCCGGGTAAAAATATCAGGATATCACCCGTACTTGTCTCATTTAATGCCGTATTCAGCGCCCTCATCACCTGCTGATCAAGATATTCCCGAGAGTGACCGCTGTACTCAATCTCAACGGGATAGGTTCTTCCCGGGCATTTTATTACCGGCGCATGGTTAAGATAATTTGCGATTAGATCCGTGTCGATCGTCGCTGACATCACCAACAAGGTCAAATTATCCCGATAGGCTTGTTGCACCTCTAAAGCCAGCATTAAGGCTAAATCGGCATGGATAGAGCGCTCATGGAACTCATCGAAAATAATCAGCCCGACATCACTCAATTCAGGATCATTTTGCAAACGACGGGTTAATATTCCTTCAGTGACAATTTCCAACACGGTATCCGCTGATATTTTCCGTTCATTGCGAATTTGGTAACCGATACGCTGTCCGACTTTTTCACCCAACAGTTTTGCCAGATAAAAAGCTATCGATTTAACGGCAACCCGGCGCGGCTCCAGTAAAATAATTTTTTTACCCTTTAAGAAAGGCGCACCAATCAGGCTTAAGGGAACAGCGGTTGACTTGCCCGCCCCCGGCTCGGCCTGCAGCACTAATGCGGCATGTTTGCTGAGTGTTTCTTGTATTTGCGGAATAAAATCATAAATTGGAAGCACGTAAAATAACCTGCATTGAGTTGAATGTTGTTTATACTGCGCATTATAACTTAAAATCTGGTGGGGCGTTATTGACTGATACAAACTTGCCTGAGTCCTTTAAATGGCAAGTGATAAGTGTATTTTCCTTAAACCGGGAGGACTGCTATAGCTAAATGACTTAAAGGTTAAGAAGCCGGCATTTTCAAATTATTGCACTATAAATGTCAGTACGAGTTGATTAAATATCCAGCATAACTTATTGCACCACTTACTCCACAAGCGAAATAAACCCATCTAAAAAGTTTTTCCTCTGTAGACTTTTTTAGAGGCGACTAACATTATTTTTTTGCGGGTGGGACAATCAACAGATTTGAATAGCGCTTTTTAAGTGCGTGATTCGGCAGGGAAAGAGGATAAATAGCACCTTTGAAAACATGAATAAAAAATCAATAACTGTGGGCGATGTAATACAATTCAAAAATAATTGAAATAAAACCCGTTGAAATCGACAAAGGTTAATTGACTGATTATAATTTACTTGCTATAGATAGCCGCCGAAAATATACGGAAGCATTTTTACGTGATTTTCTCTGTTAGTTTATTCTCATTTTGCCACTGTATTGATGCCAGCAATTAGCACAATCAATCATGCATCAATTAAGGAAATTTCTATGCCAACTCAAATAAAAAAAACATTGGGCATTTTAGCCATAGCCGGAGTGGAGCCGTATAAAGTAAAGCGCGGTGAGGAATATATGGATAAAGCTCAACGGGATCATTTTACAAAAATCCTTAATGCATGGCGCATTCAATTACGTCAGGAAGTTGACCGTACCGTTGATCATATGAAAGATGAAGCGTCAAATTTCCCCGATCCCATTGACCGAGCAACTCAGGAAGAAGAGTTCAGCTTAGAACTTCGAGCACGTGACCGTGAACGCAAATTAATTAAAAAAATTGAAAAAACCTTAAAGAAAATAGAAATCGATGATTTTGGTTTTTGTGACTCTTGCGGCGTTGAAATCGGCATCCGCCGTTTAGAAGCTCGCCCAACGGCTGATTTATGTATTGACTGTAAAACATTAGCTGAAATCAAAGAGAGACAGATAGTTGGTTAAGCCTGTTTTTGTTAAACAAACGGTTAGCCATGAGCTAGCCGTTTTTGTTTATGCGCTCAGCTTTGCCTAAGCCAGTTTTATACCGCGGACGTTTTGCGCCCTCGCCTTCAGGTCCAATGCACTTTGGCTCTTTGGTCGCAGCGTTGGGCAGTTATCTGCAGGCCAGATCCCAGCAGGGATCATGGCAAGTTCGCATAGATGATATTGATCCTCCCCGCGAAGTCGAAGGCGCCGCGCAGGATATTCTCCTGACCCTGCAGGCCTACGGACTAAATTGGGATGGTGACGTCATCTACCAGAGTCATAACAGCCAGCATTATGACCATATTCTAAGCCAACTTACGAATCAACAGCTTTGTTATGCATGTGCCTGCAGCCGTAAAATAATTCGCCAGAATGGTGGACTTTATCGAGGGACCTGCCGGAATAAACAGCTCCCGGAAATAAATAATGCGCTGCGCATTAATTTAAACAATATGACTCATCCTGTGACCCATTTTGATGATTGTTTACAGGGCAGTGTTTTATTAGATGAACGGCAGGCAACGGAAGATTTTATTATCAGGCGTAAAGACGGCTTATATGCCTATAATTTGGTAACCGTCATTGATGATATCAATCAAGGTATTACAGAAATAGTGCGCGGTGCAGATCTGCTCAATACCACGGGTAAACAGATCACCTTGTATCAGCTGTTAAATAACAAACCACCCGCTTATTTACACCTGCCCGTCGCGGTGACAGCCCCCGGGCAAAAACTTTCCAAACAAAACCACGCTTTAGCAATCACTAAAGACAATCCCATTCCAACGTTATTAGCGGCGCTAAGCTTTCTCGGACACACTGCGCCGCAGGGAATTGCTGATAAAAGTTGCTTCGAAATACTGAAATGGGCAGTACAAAACTGGTCGCAGGACAAGCTGCCGCACCTTACTGAAATACAAATAAAAAATTAATTTGTCTTTCACCTCTCACACACATAAAATGGGGGAATATTTTGCAGCATAAGATCAATCATTGAGGATAGCGTTATTAAACGATTAAGTACATTTGTTAAAAAAGTGTTTACAAAAAAAAGTAAACAACAGCAAACACCATCGGCGGATCATTTTAAAATTCCACGAGAGTCGCACAGCATCTCCCGTAAAGATATAGATGAAAATGCATTGAAGGTACTTTATCGTCTTCACAATGCGGGATTCAGGGCATTACTGGTCGGCGGGGGAGTGCGTGATTTACTGCTCGGCATAAAACCTAAAGATTTTGATATTACCACCAATGCCACACCCGAAGAGGTCAAAGCTTTATTTCGCAACTGCCGCTTAATCGGCCGTCGCTTTCGTCTCGCGCATATTTTGTTTGGCCGTGAAGTCATTGAAGTGGCTACTTTTCGTGGCCATCACAATGATGACAATGGACAAGATGCGCAAAAAGTAAAACAGTCAGAAGCGGGTATGTTACTGCGCGATAATGTTTACGGCTCCCTAGAAGAAGATGCTGAACGTCGCGATTTTACCGTTAATGCCCTGTATTACGATATTGCTGATTTTGCCATTTATGATTTTTGCAATGGCATGAAGGATCTCAAGGAGCACAAGCTAACCTTGATTGGAGATCCGGAGATACGATACCGCGAAGATCCGGTGCGTATGATGCGGGCTATTCGCTTTTCAGCAAAATTAAATCTTACCATCAGTGAAGAATGTGCAGAGCCCATTCGCCGCTTAGCGCCGCTCTTACAAGACATCCCCGCCGCGCGTCATTTTGATGAAGTGATCAAATTACTGCTTTCCGGCCAGGGTTTAGCAACTTACCGCTTATTAAAAGAATACAAGTTGTTACAAGTCCTATTCCCTATTCTGTTTAAAGATGGTGAAGATGATAAAGCTACCCTGCTGATTGAACAAGCGCTAAAAGATACGGATCAACGGATTGCGGAAGGTAAGCGCCTTACTCCGGCTTATCTTTACGCCATTATCCTCTGGTATCCGCTCGAACAACGTGCCCAGGAGATGGCTTTTGAAGGCGGTATAGATTATTACGATGCCTTTTTATTAGCCATGAATGAAGTCCTGAGCATACAGATTAAAACCATTGCTATTCCGAAACGTTTTACGGCTGCAGTGCGAGATATTTGGGTGTTGCAGTTACGTTTACCACGGTTTGGTGGAAAACGCGCACAACGGGTTCATCAGCACATTAAATTCCGTGCCGCTTTTGATTTTTTATCGCTGCGCGCAAAAGTAGAAGAAAGCTCAGAACTTGCTCAATTAACTGCGTGGTGGCAGGAATATCAAAATAATAATAAATTACCGGCTCACAGTTACGTCGGTAATGCGAGTAAAGCCACTGAGGTTAAACCTGCGGATAAAAAACCCCATAAAAAACGTCGATACGCCAATAAAACGCGAAAAAAGCCAGAGGCAGTGAGCCTTGATTAGTTATATTGGTGTGGGCAGCAATCAAGCAGATCCGATTCAACAGGCCAAGTTAGCCATTGAAAGACTGCACCACCTACCCGATAGCGTATTTTGTAACAGCTCATCCTTGTACCATAGCGCACCGATGGGCCCACAGGATCAACCTGACTATATTAATGCCGTGGTTAAGATTGATACGCAACTAACGGCCATTGAGCTGTTAGATGAATTACAAAAAATAGAGCTGTCACAGGGCAGAGTGCGTAAGGAAAACCGCTGGGGACCGCGTACTTTAGATCTTGATATTATCTTATACGATAATAAAGTAATTAATAATGCACGCTTAACCATTCCGCATTATGGAATGCACGAGCGTGAATTTGTGCTCTATCCTTTATTAGAACTAGATAATGAGTTGCTTTTACCCGACGGAAAAGCATTATTACAGCTAACCGCGCACTGTCATAAAAACGGCTTGATCCGGATTAGCAGTTGAATAAAAAAATCACCGCAGTAAAATAAGAAAACTATTATAACCCAGCGACTTAAAGATGCGACCTGCAGTCAGGTTAGGTGTTTTTGGAAGAGTAGAATATGCGTTAATCGACTGATCATTTAGACCAGTTTAGCTGAGTTAGAAAGAATAATTGACTGCCTGGCTCGTTGACGATTTACGAAAACGATGCATAATCGTATTTAAATTTTGTCGCAATAAGCACAACAAATTACCGTCATTAATTTTTTATCTCGGATTTTTCCTGCTTCGAAAGTAATAAATTAATTAATATGATAGGTATAAATGTAATTTTAATTTTGGAGCAATCATGGCTAAAATCAGCGTTTCTCGTCTGACTAAAATGAAACAAGACAACCAAAAAATCACCTGTATGACCGCATATGATGCGAGTTTTGCGGCTATTTTTGATCAGGCCGGTATCCAAGTATTATTAATAGGCGACTCCCTCGGCATGGTATTACAAGGGCATGACTCTACACTGCCGGTGACCGTTGACGATATCCGATACCATACAGCGGCTGTTGTCAGCACTGCTAAAAGTGCATTCATTATTGCTGATTTACCTTTTATGAGTTATTCAACCCCCGAAACAAGCTATGAAAATGCCGCAGTCTTGATGCGTGCAGGCGCTAACATGGTAAAAATGGAGGGCGGAAAATGGCTCACTGATTCAGTAAAAGGATTGGTGGAACGAGGTATTCCAGTCTGCGGCCACCTTGGTTTAACACCACAATCAGTCAATATTTTTGGTGGTTACAAGGTCCAGGGACGCGAAGAAGAACAGGCAGAAGAGCTGCTCAACGATGCATTATTGCTTCAGGAAGCCGGTATCCAACTGTTAGTTTTAGAGTGCGTTCCGGTCAGTTTAGCCGATAAAATTACCAGCGCATTACAAATTCCAGTGATCGGAATTGGAGCTGGCAGTGACACAGACGGACAAATATTGGTAATGCATGATGCATTTGGTGTCTCCGCTGGTTTTTGTCCGAAGTTCTCCAAAAACTTCCTGCTTGAGACCGGTGATATCCGCCAGGCAGTCGCGCTCTATAAAGAACAAGTTGAAAGCGGACAGTTCCCGTCTGCTGAACACAGCTTTTATTAGGTATATTGGTAGATAAAAAACATGCTTATTCTTGATGATCCACAACAACTACGTGAACAAATAAAACAACTAAAACAGCAAGGGTGCGAAATTGCCTTTGTACCCACCATGGGTAATTTACATGACGGGCATTTAACCCTGGTAAAAGCCGGGCAGAAAAAAGCCGCGGCGGTTATCGTCAGTATTTTTGTTAACCCGATGCAGTTTAATAATGATCAGGATTTACAAAATTATCCAAAAACAGTGGCACAAGATTGTGAAAAACTGGCAGCGGCGGGTGTCAATATTGTTTTTACTCCCTCGGCGAAGAGCATTTATCCAAAGGGTTTGAATGCGCAAACCTATGTTGAGGTGCCCTTTTTATCCAATTGCTTAGAAGGTCAACTTCGTCCCGGGCATTTCCGCGGCATGAGCACCATAGTTAATAAACTGTTTAACCTCGTTCAGCCTGATTATGCTTTTTTTGGTGAAAAGGATTTTCAGCAGTTAGCCATTATCAAACAGATGGTTGAAGATTTAGCCATGCCCATTGAGATCATTCCGGTTGCCACAAAGCGCGCAGAAAATGGCCTGGCCTTGAGTTCTCGCAACAGTAAACTGAACGCCGCAGAAAAACAAACCGCGCCTTTTTTAGCGACAGTGATGAACCGCTTAGCTGCCGATCTGCAAGCGCAGAAAACCGAACTTTCACAGTTAATAGCGGATGCCTCGAGCGAGCTTAATAACGCCGGTTTTAATACTGACGCGATCCATATTGTTGATGCTCAGACCTTACAGGCGCTGGGTGAGAATAGTGAGGAAGCGGTTATTTTAATGGCGGCTTTTTTAGGAAAAACACGTTTAATTGATAATAAAGTCGTTAGCTTGAATAACCATCAAACAAAAATTCAAGCTTAACTTCTTAGTGTTATCACTGTTTAATGAATACACCATTTCCCCTTAATATTATAAATTTGACTTTTATCAATATCCATTATGACCCTGCCTATTAGAATAGGGTTTAATTTGCACCATTAAGGATTTTACTTTATAGTCGCCCTGTTGAAAAAAACAGCGATTACTTACTAGAAAAAGGTTTTTTGTATGAAAAAAACAATGCTTACGGGCAAACTCCACCAAGCGAGAGTGACGCACGCCGAATTAAATTATGAAGGTTCATGTGCTATCGATCAAGACCTCCTCGAGCAAGCTGGAATTCTAGAATACGAGAAGATTGAAATTTACAATATCGAGAATGGAGCACGTTTTTCAACCTACGCTATTATCGGCGAACGTGGTTCAAAAATCATCTCTCTAAATGGTGCTGCGGCGCGCATGGCGGCTGTTGGCGATCGCGTAATAATCTGTACCTACGCAAGCTTAGATGCAGCGGAAATTGTAAATCATAAACCAAGTTTAGTGTATTTAGATGCGCAAAATAACATTGTACGTACGAGTAAAGACGTCCCGGTACAAGTGGCTTAAGCGCTTTTATAATCAGTAAAAAATAAAAAACCGAGAATAATTATTCATATTCTCGGTTTTTTATTATCCATCAAAAAATTAATACTCATCTCTATAAATATTATCTTACCGCATTAAATTTACGACAAAATCCTTAAACTAATTTTTTCTTAGCGTAACGTCTTAGCAAAGATTTAAAGTAATCTTTGCGCTGCGCCAGAAGGAAAAAACAGATCACAAAATAAATGCTCGGCTCTATCAAACCTGATTTTACCGACCAGTAATAATGAATAGTTGCCAATAGGGCAGCCCAGTAAACGGTTCGGTGTAAGGTTAACCACGCACGCTTCATCCGCCTGCGGATAACATTAATTGAAGTGATGCTTAATGCTAACAAAATCACCCAAGTTAATGCACCAAGGGTCATATAAGGACGTTTAACCACCTCTTCGGCAAATAACATCACCTGCCAATTAAGATCTAACCAAATAAAAACCAACAGATGCAAACACGCCCAAAAAAAACAATATAAACCTAATACACGCCGTAATTGAATTAATAAAGGTTGTTTAAAACGCCGTGCTAAGGGTGAGATGCACAGTGTTATTAACAGATAATTAAGCGCTGTTTTTCCCAGAAAATGAGTCATCTCTTTAACCGGATCGGCGCCTAATGCATTTTGCTCCACCAACAGCCATAGGTATAAAAATGTGAACAAAGAAGCCAAATGAATCAGCGCCTTGGCAGACAATATATCCGTTGTGGAAATTTTCACAGCAGCTCCTTTTTAAAAATTGCGGGTTAAATCTAACCCTTTATACAGGGAGGCAACCTCTTCCTGATAACCATTAAAAGGCAGGGTCGGCTGGCGAGATGCTGAAAAAAGATTACCCGGACCTATAAAACGTTCACTTGCCTGGCTCCAGCGCGGATGATCAACTTGCGGGTTAACATTGGCATAAAAACCATACTCACTGGCGGCAATTTTTTGCCAGGTATTAACCGGGGCTTTATCCGTTAAAGTGATTTTGACAATGGATTTAATACTTTTAAAACCATACTTCCAGGGAACAACCAAACGAATAGGGGCACCGTTTTGAGGCGCCAGCGTTTTACCGTACAAACCCACTGATAATAAGGCCAGCGGATTCATCGCTTCATCAAGACGCAATCCTTCAACATAAGGATAATCAATGCCTCCCCCAATATAACCGGAACTTTGACCGCGCATCTGCTTGGGATCATTGAGCGTTTCAAAACGCACGTATTTGGCATTGCTTTTAGGAGAGGCTATTTTAAGTAGCGTTGCCAGGCTGAAACCTAACCAGGGAATGTTCATCGACCATGCTTCAACGCAGCGCATACGATATAAACGCTCTTCAATAGCAAAACGGCTTAATAAATCCTCATAATTAAGGGTTATTGGTTTATCAACCAGGCCATCAATAACAAGCTGCCAGGGATCAACTTTAAACTGTTGCGAAAATGAGAAGGGGTCCCCCTTACCAGTACCAAATTCATAAAAATTATTGTACTGCAATATTTTTTCTTCGGGCGTAAGAGGCGTTAAAGATTGGAACTGACTATTTTTTGAATAAATTAACTCATTGCGTTGAAAGAGGAAATTCGAGTTGTCGGTTTGTTTTTTATCGGAAAAAATATCGAACAGCCCTGCTTGCGCAGAATTTGCCAGAGGAATACTCAGTGCAGATAATCCTAATGCTTTAAGCACCACCCGGCGATTTTTATAAACCTTTTGATCGGTTAACTGAGACTCTTTAATATCCGATTTTTTTCTTACTTTTATAAGCATAACCTACCCCGAACCAAGTTAATCGTAAGAGTAAGACCCTGCAAGATAGAAATTAATTTCACTTAATATAAAAAAGACAGAAATATATTTCTGTCTTTTTAAGTAATCTGGCTATTGATTAAGCTTTGCGGTTAAACGTAATGACTTTTGACCGCTCGCCCAGTATTTACGTTCAAAAGGAGTAATAGGTGTACTGTTTTGAAACTCTTCCAGCTCACAGCTTTGTCCGCCAAGCTCTAATGCACGGGAGAACTCATGGATATAAGTAAACCAGTTACTGCGCACCTCCAACTCCCCTCCCAACTGCATAATAGAAGGAAAAACAGCGCTGCCGTGCCAACGACGCTGGACATGTTTAGCTTTCGGCCAGGGATTAGGATAAAGCAGGTAGTGATGACTTAGCTGCCAGTTAGCCTCGACAGCCAAGCGCCAAAAATCATTAAGGTTAACCTGTAATAAACGATAATTATCAGCGCTGGACTGTGGGTGTTTAGACAAGCGATCAGCCGATTTGTCCATGCCCAGCACAATTGCCTCGGGGTGTCTTTCGGCAAGATGATAAGTACTTTCGCCAACACCACAGCAGGAGTCAAAAATAATGGGTTTACCCTGTTGTTGTACCCACTTTTCACAGGCAATAAAAGCATCCAAAGTATGTTTTTGATAAGGTTTAAGGAACTTATGCTTAAGATGTTTTAACACAATTTCATCTAGCTGTTCATGTAAACCCGATTGATTAGAGCTTATCACTCTGGAATTACCTAATTCATTCATGTGCGGATACCCACCCCTTTTCTCAGTAACAGCATGATCAGTCCATAAAGCAAAACAATAAAGCTGCCTATCATTGTAAAGGACCAAAGCAGTGACACATCAGCAATGCCAAGAAAACCATAACGGAAAGCATTGATCATATAAAATACGGGGTTGAAGTGCGATACGGTTTGCCAAAAATCAGGGAGCAGATCGATTGAATAAAACACCCCGCCCAGATAAGTTAAGGGGGTTAGTACAAAGGTAGGAATAATGCTGATATCATCAAAAGAGCGGGCAAATATTGCATTTAACAAACCCGCCAGTGAAAACAACACCGAAGTGCATAACACGCTTAATAACAGGGCGAACAGATTGAAAATATGTAAATCAACAAAAAACACAGAAACACAAGTGACGATAAACCCGACCAATAAACCGCGGATCACGCCGCCGCCGACGTAGCCCCAAATAATAATATAATTAGGGACAGGTGCGACTATTAACTCTTCGACATTACGCTGGAACTTGGCACTGAAAAAAGAAGACGCCACGTTTGAATAGGAGTTGGTGATCACTGCCATCATAATGATCCCGGGGACAATAAATGACATATAACTGAAACCACTCATTTCACCTATACGTTTGCCTATTAAATTGCCAAAAATAACAAAATAAAGGGACATAGTTATCGCAGGAGGGATAAGCGTTTGCACCCAAATCCGTAAAAACCGATTAACTTCTTTTCTCCAAATACTTTTTAACGCGGTAAAATAAGTACTATTCATCATTTAAATTGCCTTTTTCTACAAGTCCCACAAATAACTCTTCTAATCTATTGGATTTATTACGTAAGCTGTTAACACGAACGCCCAGAGCGGTTAACTCTGCAAAAACCTTGTTTAATGATTGGCATTTTTTTACTTCAATTTCCAAGGTAATATCATCGCTTTTAGTGATATTAAAATGTTCACTCTCTGGTGCATTTTCAAGGGGATCAACATCAAGAATAAAAATTTCACTATCTAAGCGTGCCAGCAATTCTTTCATGCTGGTATTTTCCACCAGAATGCCCTTGTCAATAATACCAATATGGCGACACAGCATCTCAGCTTCTTCAAGATAATGCGTGGTTAAAACGATGGTCACACCCTGCTTATTGATTTCTTTTAAGAATGCCCACATAGAGCGGCGAACCTCAATATCCACACCGGCGGTTGGTTCATCTAAAATCAATAACCTAGGCTCATGCATTAATGCGCGTGCGATCATTAAACGGCGTTTCATGCCGCCGGATAATTCACGGGACGGTTCATTGCGCTTTCCCCAGAGATCTAATTGCCTGAGGTATTTTTCGGCACGGATCAAAGCGTCTTTGCGTTTAATGCCATAAAAACCCGCTTGATTCACCAGTATCTGAATCGGAGGTTCAAATTGATTAAAGTTAAATTCTTGTGGTACTAACCCTATCTGCGTTTTAACCAATTCCAATTGTGTATCTAGATCATAATCAAAGACCTTTACCTTTCCGCCGGTTTTGTTGACCAGTGATGACACAATCCCGATGGTGGTTGATTTACCTGCGCCATTAGGGCCGAGCAACGCATAAAAATCCCCCTCTTTAACCTGTAAAGAGATGCCTTTGAGTGCTTCAACCCCACCCTTATAAACTTTTCTGATATTTTCTAAATCGATTGCATACATGTAATAACGGCCTTAATTAAGAATTAAAATTGACACTGGCGATATAAGGAAGGTTGCGATAAAGCTGATTAAAATCAATCCCATAGCCCACAACAAACTTATTTTCAACCGAGAAACCTTGCCAATCAATTTTGACATCAACCTGGTGACGGGAAGTTTTATTTAACAGAGTACAGATAGCCAATGATTTCGGGTCACGTAACAATAACATCTCCCTTATTTTATTTAAGGTGTTACCGGTATCGATAATATCTTCAACAATTATCACGTCGCGACCATGTATCTGCTCATCAAATTCTTTGAGAATTCTCACTTCACCCTTGGTTGTCGTGCCACTGCCATAACTGGATGTCGCCATAAAATCTAACGCGACGGGACCTGTAAGTTGCCGAGCTAAGTCGGCCAGAAAAATGGCAGAACCACGTAATAAACCGACCAGAAGAATGGATTTACTGTCTTTGTAGTGTTCATTAATTTCTGCAGCAAGGATATTGATTCGGGCATCAATCTCTTCTTTAGAGATCAGAATTTCGAGAGTATGTTGCATTAAGCTATCCAATTAAATTCATTTCGCCGGCGATTATAACACCAAATACACTTATCTATACCTAATACCAAAAGAACTAAAAAGGTGATCACCCTTGCTGGTTAAAATCATCCCTGACTGCGTTGTGAGTTTTGAAGTGAGAACAACTATCTCCTGCAACTCACGCCTTATTAGTGCTTATTTTTCCTTCGCAATCATTGATCACTTCATTAATTCTTTTGGTATAAGCAGCTTGAAGATACCGCTTAAATGAAAAAATCCCTGCTGACGTTAGTCATACCAAAAGAATTTAATTTATGATCAGTTGCTTCAAAGGAAAAATTTACACTCACAAAGCCGTCGGTATAATTTTGAATAGTAAATCTGATTACTTTATTAATGCATTTGATATGGTGTTATCGGTAGGGTGTATTCTATGTACCGCGGGCAGCGAAAATCGGTGCATAGAATGCACCCTACGAGCGATGCGTTTGTTGTCATGGTTCGTGCTAGTTAGCGTTCAAATAAGACAGCCATTAAATTTATGATCAATTTTAAATAGCAAATCAGATCACTTTATTAATGCGTTTGGTATGATACTTTGCTGTCGCAAAATTCGCCTTACTATCACATGAGTTGAAACCAATTTTGTTGGCACTCTTAACCTTTCCTCATCTAAGAGTCATCACCACAAGCGCATAAACGAAAAAATCCCTGCTGACGTTAGTCAACAGGGATTTATCGTTTATTAGGCGCTTGGCGATGACCTACTCTCACATGGGGAGACCCCACACTACCATCGGCGCAATTGCGTTTCACTGCTGAGTTCGGAATGGGATCAGGTGGTACCACAATGCTATGGTCGCCAAGCATAAAAAGTTAATTAGAAAAGCTGGTTTTATTGTTGTTTTATCAAGCAATTATAAATCTTTGTAAAATATGTTTCGCAAGCATATTTATTTCTTGGTCACACACTAACCCACGTTGAGTTTTCAAAGAGAAGATTAATAATCTTCTCTGATACTCTTCGCTTATTTGGTCAGTCCAACACCTTTTAGGAGTTGTATGGTTAAGCCTCACGGGTAATTAGTACAAGTTAGCTCAATACATTACTGCACTTACAC
>NZ_JBLIED010000016.1:0-89984 GCF_047632955.1 Psychromonas sp.
ATGTGGTACAACGGTAATAGGCTTCATTCTTACCTGGGTTATTGTTGCCCAAACACTTTTGAAATGATGAACGGGTATTTGAAAAAAGTAGCTTAACTAGGGTGAGTGAATTTAGTTGACCACGTCAGTTTATCCGTTTGTCTTGCGAGCCAATTTGAAGTGGTTTGATGTAAGCATTGCGGACAACTTCTGTTACCACATGATGCAGGGTGTTGTTGGTCATGCTGACAATGTCCGCAATGCCACTGGGTGTAACGAGTCGCATCACTTTTACAATGCAACATATCAGTGATAGCGCGGCGAATATCTTGATTTAATAATCCACCATATTGGGCTTCCAATTGTTGATGGTAGCGCTCAAGCAGTGTGATAAATTTATTCATAAAGCCTCCCATTCAATGGGTAATTTATCGGTTAACTGATTAAGTGCAGCCACATTATTTTTGCGTTTGAGTGTTGTAAGTTGTGTGTATTTAGCCGTGGTGTTGAGGCTATGATGGCCTAACAGTATTTGTAGTGAGCGCAGGTCAATGCCTTGCTCTAATAGGTGTGTCGCAAAACAGTGTCGTAATGAGTGTGGGCTTATATTCTTTTTAATTTCCAATTCTGTCATCACTTTTTTCAACGCTTTTTGAACACTGCCTTTATCCATTGGAGTGCAATGAAGAGGCACTTGTTTATCTTGTCCGGCACGAGGAAATAACAGCACAGGATGGCGATGTATTTTCCAGTAATGTCGTAGTGCATCTAATGTACGTTTTGGGAGTGGTACTAAACGGTCTTTGCCTCCTTTACCTTCACGTATATGAACTTGCATCGTTTCGCTATCAATATCATTAACGGTTAAATGAAGTGCTTCACCTAAACGTAAACCCATGCTGTACAGGACAAGAAAAAACACCTGGTAGCGTAAAGCGCGAGTGGCGGTAATTAACTGGCCAATTTGCTTATTGGTGATGATATCTGGAATGCGTTTTACTTGCGGCGGTTTGACAATATTTAACCATTCCCATTGACGTTCAAGAGTATGCTTATAGAAAAACTGCAAACCATTACGGTCTAATTTTATGGTGCTCCATGAGTGGGTTTGAATAAGTTGTGCAAAGTAGCACTTTAAATCTGCTTTGGTTAATGTGTCAGGTGAGCGGTCGAAAAAGGTGGTTATCCTACGCACTGCACGGGAATAGGCATCGATAGTGGCAGGTCTCATGCCCTGTAATGCCAAGTTGGTCAAATGTTGTTGATATAAAAGGTTAAAGTGTTGTTGTTCTGAGTTGTTCATCGTTTATACTCCTATTAAACATCACCGAAAAGTGATGTAAATATAAGTATGCGTGTTGTTTGTATTTTGTTTTTCTGCCGCACAGCGGCTTCGTTCAACAAGAACATAACAAGAAAATCAACAAGGACTAAAAAGTGCGGGCTATTACGCTTCGCTTCATTTTCGGCAAAGTATGGAAGGATTTTTTCTGAAGCATAGTAGATTTGTACATGAGTCTGAGTATCGATTTATTTGGTTTGCAACTGGAAAACCAAAAGAATACATTGATATAAATGTGCATGAAGCTTTAGCATATTGTGAACGAGTATAAAACTCCATACAAGCTAATCAACTGGACGCATTACGGTTGTCATCGTTTTTGCAAAAGAAAAACATGGCAAAAACAGCACCAACTTACTCGCCGGTGAGCAAGGCGTTAAATGGCAATGAGAAATACCCTAGATTTTTTGAGGAACGGAAAATATGATTGAAATTTCATCCATTGATCACATTGTGCTAAGAACTTCAAAGATCAAAGCTATGTTGGATTTTTACTGTAATGTGCTGGGCTGCACCGTTGAACGAGAAACAACTTCCGAAACAGGATTAACTCAGTTACGCGCGGGAAGCGCACTGATTGATTTAGTTACCGTTGAAAGCGACCTAGGGAGGATGGGCGGAGGTGCACCTACAGAAACTGAAAACAATTTAGATCATTTTTGCCTTCAGTTAAAACCCATATCGGAAACTGAAATCGAAAAACATTTATCGAAGCATGGAATCGATGGAGGAAGCTTTCATGATCGATATGGTGCTCAGGGGGTTGGTAAATCAATTTATATTAAAGACCCCGAAGGCAATACTGTCGAATTAAGATCGCAAATAGAAAGTGAGTAAAGTGTAATTATGCTAGAGAAAAATACACACGGAAAGGTAGTGCTTTTAATAGGGAAAGTGGCATGTGGGAAAACTACATACGCAAGACAAATGCAGGAACAAGAAAGAGCGATCTTTCTCTCACTTGATGAACTTCAGCTTGATATTTTTGGTGAAAGTCCGACTAGAGAGCAACTTGATAGTACTTATTCAGGGTGCTTTGAACATCAAAAACGGTTAGCTATTAAACTTGTGAAAAATGGTCTTGATGTGTATTTAGATTGGGGATTTTGGGAACAGTCTTCTCGACATGAAATTCGTGATTTTTTTGAAAATGAAGGAATTGAAGCGTATCAATATTACTTTGATATTCCTCTAGAAATTAGGCTCGAAAGAAATCGCAAGAGAAATCTTGGTAATGACAATCACTCTTTCAAAATCAAAGAGAAGGATGTTGCGTTTTTTGATGGTTTTTTTGAAGAACCAGAACTAAATGAAACCGATAGAACATTCACTTCTTAGTAAAATAAATTCAACAAGTTGCTGCACTCGGACTCGTTACAGTTGTCGCGGTTTTTGCTAAAATAAAAAGCTGCAAAAACGTCGCCAAACCTAGCGCCGTTTATTGCTGGCGTTAGCCGTCTACATTGAGTATGGAGTATAATTGAAAGTGCCTGAGAAATATGAAAATGAGCTTTTAGCATTCGTTAAAAAAGAAATGATTCAAGATCCCGCTCATGATATTAATCATGTGTTGCGTGTTGTAAAAACGGCAAAGGATTTATGCCATCATGAAAAAGGTAAATTGGAAGTCGTTTTGCCTGCCGCCTACCTTCATGATTGTTTTTCTTTTGCAAAAAATCATCCAAATAGAGCAAATAGCTCAAAAATAGCAGCAGATAAGGCGATTGAATTTCTAAAGCTAATTGGCTATCCAAGTACTTACCTCGATGATATTCACCATGCCATCACGGCACATAGCTATAGCGCAAATGTTAAACCGCGGACATTGGAGGGGGAAATAGTCCAAGACGCTGATCGCCTCGATTCTTTAGGTGCAATTGGTATAACGCGATGTTTACAAGTTGGTACTTATCTTGAGGTGCCTCTATATCGTAATAGTGATACATTTTGCAAACAACGCTTACCTGATGACCGTAAGTATACAATTGATCATTTCTATGCGAAGTTGTTTAGTCTTGCCGATACAATGAATACAGAATCTGCAAGAATAGAGGGGCAGCATCGAACCAGATTCATGCGAGAATATCTGCTTCAGTTAGAAACAGAAATATAAAATACAGCTACAAGTTAATCAACTGGAGGTGTTACGGTTGTCATCATTTTTGCGAAAGAAAAATCTGCAAAAATAACACCAACCTACACGCCAGTTATTAAGGCGTTGAGGGTGAAGAATAACTCGTTTTTTATAAATTTATCAAAATTTATACTTTTTAACTTGTTGTTTTAAAAATAAATTAAATTTAGAGAAATTGTGTTTTTTCTGAAGATGGAGAAATTCTACAGCCTCGTTATGTATCAGGATTTAGAGTGAAATACCCAACTAAATTTTCTACTAATAAAATCGATTTAACGCTTCTTGGAAAAGGGGCATCTATGACTTGGATGTTATATTTCGCTGGATGCTATCTGTATGTTTTGGCTTTAACTAATTGGGCTATTATTTTTATCTCTTTACTACTCATATTTTTATCTTTTTTGAGTTTTAAAAGTGATGATGAAATCCTTGTTTTAATAAAGCATGACCAGAGTTATAAACTACATACGTTGATTACCTATTTATTACCACTTATTGCTTCATTATTGTTTGGTTACGAATTGGTGTCATTATTGGTCACCGGAATACTCATGTTGGTTAATATAGTTATTTCTTTATATTGGGCATGTTTTTTAACCCCCAAAGTGTTTAAAGAAAATTATACAAAATTGTTTGGTTGTATAGATGCTTAACAAGTTGCTGCACTCGAAGTTGATACAGTTGTTGCGGTTTTTACTAAAAGAAAAGGCAGCAAAAATAGCGCCAACCTACGCGCCAGTGTCTGCGGCGTTGAAATTTTTTAACCGTAGTATTTTCAAGGATTGATATGAACGAAAAGCAAGAAGAATTCTTAGAACAATATTTGTCTACGCTAAGCCAAGCTGAGCGAGATTCTATTCCTCAATTCTTAGCTGAATACTTTTGTGGAGATGAATATAATGCAAATGAGTGTGCGAGATTAATAGATAATCGAATTAAACGTGCTTCGTGTAGCTTAAAAGTAGTGTATGAGCTTGAAAATGAACCACTTCCAGAAGTTGGGCGAATTACAGTTGTTTTAAATTGGAATCAGGAACCAGTCTGTATTGTTAGGTTAACTGAAGTTTCTATTTGTCCTTTTAGCAAAGTAACAAGAGAGTTTGCAGAGTCCGAAGGGGAAGGTGACGGCAGCTATGAATGGTGGCGAGAAGCACACATTGGTTTCTTTACAATGCATGCAAAAGAAATCGGCAAAACATTCAACGAAAGTTCAGAACTTGTACTTGAGCGTTTTCAAAAAGTGTTTCCCCAATAGGTGCAGCATTCAATTCTAACAATCAACTGGACGTATTACGGTTGTCATCGTTTTTGAAAAGAAAACCCGCAAAAACAACACCAACCTACGCGCCAGTGTTTGCGGCGTTGCATTCAAGGAATAGTCATGGTTATAGGGTCTCTGAATAGAAAAACATTTGAAGATGCTAAAGATTATCTCGATAATGCATCGTTGAAAAACGCTGAACAATTAGATAAGACCATCTTATTATTCTTTTGAAACAGTTTCAAAAGCCTAACTAAGTTCACAAACAGATGATATTAAGATAGGTCTGTTTTACCGTTGCTATGAATAACAAGCGAATCTTGTATGCTAGATAAAATGAAAGACCGTACTTTAGAAGAAAAAATTCTCTTGGCAATTACTGCTGCAGCAACCCTGATATTATTCCCTTTCCTTATTACAAGCATTTTATCTCACGACAGAGCACATATTTTTGTAGATTCCGTCGCGGTCGGTGGTATTTTTTCTATATTTATCGGTGTTTGGTTTACGAGAAAAATTAAACTTTTTAGTGGCATTTTCGCTGTGCTTGCCCATGTTAATATTTTAATCGGTATTTATTTAAAAGGAGTGGGGTTAATTTATTGGCTTTACCCAATAATAATAGCCAGTTATTATTTATTGCCGCTCTTCGTTGCTAGCACATTTAATATCCTATTAGTTACTATTGCTTGTTATTTTACTTATCAGCAATTTGATAGTTTCACTTTGACACGCCTTATTGCTTCGTTCGTAGTAACGAATATATTTTCGTTACTATTTTCAATGTTTATGAAAAATCAAAATAGTCAGTTATTAAAAAAAGACAAAATAAGTCAACATCACAATAATATTCTCGAGTTAATCGCCAGTTCAAGCAAGTTATCCAAAATATTGAATGCTGTGGCACATGCTGTTGAAAATGAACTTACTGACGCGAAATGCAGTATTCTATTACTTGAGAAAACAAGCAAATACTTAGTGTTAGGAGCCGCTCCCAGCATAGATCCGCGTTATCATAAACTCCTAAATGGCTTAGCGATTAGTCAGGTAGGTTCAAGTGCAACTGCAGCTTATACCGGGAAAAGAGTCATAGTCACTGATGTAGCAACACACCCTTCTTGGGCTGCTTGGTCAGTTTTAGTAAAAGAAGCTAAATTAGCTTCTTGCTGGTCAGAGCCTATCATTGGTAATCAAGGAAATCTGCTCGGTACTTTGTCTATCTATCATCATAAAATATCGACGCCAAAACCCTCTGAATTCAAACTTATTGAACAGTTTGTAAATCTCACGCGTATCGCAATAGAGCGAGAAAAATCAGATCAAATAATATGGCAACAAGCTAATTTTGACAACTTAACCAAGTTGCCAAATCGTAATTTATTACATGAGCATCTAACAAGTGCAATTGCCAATGCCCAACGAGAAAACAAACAACTCGCTATTGCTATGTTAGATCTTGATAAATTTAAAGAGGTTAATGACACTTTAGGCCATGGTGCCGGAGATACTTTACTTATCGAATGTTCAAAACGTATTAAAGGTTGCATTAGAAAAAATGATATTGCAGCACGTTTAGGAGGGGATGAATTTATTATTGTTTTTGTTGGTGTTGCACTACCTGAAGATATGCACAAAATAGGAAATAAATTATCAAACGCGCTGGCTAAACCTTATACCATTCAAGAAAAGAGTGTTTGTTGTACAGCAAGCATCGGAATTACGTTTTACCCAAATGATGCTTCGAACATTGACACCTTACTAAAAAATGCTGACCAAGCAATGTATAGTGCTAAAACACAAGGACGTAATAACGTCCATTTTTTTACAGATAAAATGTAAATAAACGAGAAGGGCAATCAGTAGGTAATAGCTAGTAAGCTATTGAGGCTGATGGTTGCTAATAATATACGGGTGACTTTAACTAACTCGCTGCTTTTGTCGCCCTATGGATCTCACTAAAAAGGGCATAAATGGCATATATAATATTTTTGAATGGAACATCAAGCTCAGGTAAATCTACTTTAGCTCGTGAAATCCAGAAGCAAGCGGATATACCTTTTTGGCATGTGGCAGCGGATTGACTTGTTGAGGCTGGTATGCTTCCTAAAAGAGTTAATGATGGCGGTGAGTTTGACTGGAAGATTAACAGGCCTAAATTTTTTAATGCTTTTCATGGTTGTATTAAGTCAATTTTATTAGCAGATAACAATATCATTCTTGATCACATCATTGAATCTCAGGAATGGTTTAAGGAGCTACAACAAGAGTTGAGTAAATTTGATATGTTTTTTGTTGGGGTGCATTGTCCATTGCAAATCATTCAACAGCGGGAGGAGCAACGCTCTGATAGGCATATTGGTAATCGGTACTTAGGAGAAGCAGAGTATCATTTGCGCCATGTTCATACCTATTCAGTGTATGACTTTGAAGTTGATACAAGTAAACTTAGCATAGAAAAAACAGCTGAAAAAGTAATAAAAAAATGGCAAGGTAGAGGTCAAAGTCAGTTCTTTACATAAACAGCTAACTAATAAGGATAGGTCGTGTGAGCAACACTAATCATGACTTAATCCTGTTGTTGGACAAGCCCGGGCGTTTATCTGCAATTTATTGAATTTAAAATATTTTATTTACCCATTCACTTTCATTTTTAATATTAATGCTGATTTCGCCACAACTCCCTTTGCTTGAACACTTCCTTGTTTTAGATCGTGTGGCCGTTGATGATAAGGCGCGTGCCGATGCGCATTAAATACAGCTGCATCTTCCCCTAACATTGCGCACAGTAAATGCATTTTTTCTGTCTAACAGGAATCACTTTGAGCGTTATTTCAAGTATGAGCTGTAGGCGTTTGGGTATCGGTCGAAATCTTTTCGCCAGCACATGCTGTAAAACTTGCCATAAAAAATCCACCTAGGGCTCGGTAATGGCCTTAAACTGTTTACTTTTACTCTCTTTATACTGGAATGTTACCTGCCCGTTATCAAGAGACAATATATTCTGCTCACTGATCACAAAGCGGTATAGGTAGCGTGCTGGGTAGGTCAAAGTAACATGGCCACCCAAGATTGTTGATGAATATTTAACCACTGTTTTAGTCTTTAGTTATCTATATTTACTTGCAGGTAATGAATGATGGCTTAGTTAGTTCCTGAACCCAGTTAGTTAATTCCTGAACAATATTCGCTTATTGAAATCTATTCGATAGTTGCAGTTGTGCCATTTCGAAAATGTTTCGGATAGATACCAAAATGTTTGTGGAACTGATTGGAAAACTCGTAGGGGGAAGCGTAACCCAGTTCAGCGGCAATAACAGTAATCTGCTTTGAGCCGGAGCGCAGTAATTGACAAGCTATTTCCATGCGTTTTCTCACCAGGTATTCAAGGGGAGATAAACCCAACTGATGTTTAAATCGCTTACGGAAGCTATCATAACCCCAGCCTTTCTCTGCACAATAAACTTTTAGATCAAAACGTTGCTTATATTTTGTTTTAAAATCATGACAAGCGATATCAACCATACGGTCGCCCGAGATACTATTTTCCCTGTGTATTGACTGCGAAAATAGACATCTTAATATACTCAGGTACTCAACATATAGATCCGGCAGCTGTGTTTGTGGGACCGTTCCAAGGCGTTTAAAATAGGTTTCTATTTTAGCGAGGAATAGCGCTTCCATGTTGATTGAGAAAACAGGCGTCGTACTATCAATAATGCCCATTGAACATAAATGCGTGTAAAGGCCTCTATCACAATCAATATAATACTCGCGCCAACCAGAGCCAATATCCACATAAGATGAGTGAGGTGTTTCAGGAAAGCGTTGAAATACGCTACCGGGTGTTAATTTATGGCGGCTACCATTTTGAGCAATGTATGAACCACTGCCTTTGATAACAATGACGATGGAATAAAATGGAAAACGGACATTTTCATAGGCCATATGGCTTGTAGATTTTTTCATATAACCACAGCCAATCCAATTTTCTGAATTGTTCATGGTTCGGGAAAAATTCATCTGCGTGGCATTATTTTCTGGCGCAGAAAGACTTTCACCAAAGGCGCTTAATTGTTTCGTAAGCGTATCGGTATTATCGATGCTGCTGAAACAGACTTCTTTCATCTATATGTTTCCCAATTAACGTATTTTATTTATCAGTTACCTTATTCCAATCCGGCTCAAAAAGTCAGAATATAAAATAACAATATGATGCAGGACATCGTATTAAAACTTTGCCAGAAGACTGAAAAAGCATTGTTATAACACCCATCGCCTTGTTAGTGAATAACATGGCTATTAAAAACATGGCTATTAAAAATATGGTTATTAAATAATAGGGTGACTAAACACCTTAAATACTAAACAATATACCTGCAGATATTATGCTGATTATTGCATTTTGAACGATGACGGGTATATACACAATTCACAAAAAAGAGAACACAATGGTCGATTTTCTATCGTTCAATTGGATTACAAAGATGAAAGAAAGTTGCGCTGTAAGTGCTCATCTATTAATTAAAATCAATCCTGACATGCATTCAAATAATGTTATCAGCACTGCAATAATAGCTTTGCAAGCAACCTGTTTTTACTCTTTTTACGGCGCTATCATTAGGCTATTAAATTTGGTTTTTTCTCATACTATTCCAAATATCAATCACCTAAACTATCAGGAGCAATGTAATGCCGGCTAGACAACCTCCTGCTTTAGGTACGAAGATGGTGCTGTTAAATCAAACCAATGTGCTCTTCACATTAAATGGTTTGACTGCATTGGCATTTTCAGTGGTGTTGCCGATCATGAGTTTATTCCTGGTGAGTGAATTAAATGCACAGCCTGCATCCATTGGTATTTATACTTCATTAACGGCAATCATGACCATAGTGGTCAGCCAAAAGCTCACCGGGTTGATTGATAAAGGCATTTCTTCTCTATTATTGTTAGTTATCTCGCTGCTCGGAATCATTTTCGCAGCAATAGGTTTTTCATTAGCTACTGAGTTTTGGCATGCTTTATTAATTGGCTGTATTCTGATGCCTTTTGCCTCATCCTCTGTCTCTATTATTCTCGCGATTATCAGAAGGCACGCAGATGCATCTGGCAAAGATAGCGCTCGTCTTAATTCCCAAATGCGCTCAACGGTATCACTATTGTGGATAGTTGGACCGCCATTTGCTTTTATGTCCGTGGACACACTTGGCTTTAAATCAAACTTTTACTTTGCTGCATTAATAGCGTGTGTAGTGATAGTGTTAGCAGTCGCTCTGTTTAAACCTCAACGGATGGCTGCAACGATTAATCATCATGTCATTGCTGTAAAATTACCGCGTCCGGTGTGGTTTTTAGCCGGTGTAATTTTACTGACGAACATGGCCAATGGCGCATATATCACTGCCATCCCCATTTATATAACAGAAGAACTCGGCTTTCCAACATCTTATCCAGGGTTATTACTGGGTCTTACCGCCGCAGTAGAAATTCCGGCCATGTTGCTTGCAGTGGGGTGGTCGCGTCGATTTGGTAAAAGCAGGGTCTTAAAAGGTGGCCTTGCAGCTGGTGTTATTTTTTATGCTTGCATGTATTATTCTTCATCCTTTTATCTATTTTTAGCATTACAAATTTTTAACGGTTTATTTTACGGTATTTTCGTTGGTTTAGGCGTCACTATCATGCAGGATTTCGCGCCTAATTCTATTGGTAAAATATCCGCATTCTATAGTAATGCAATGTTAACCGGCTCAATGCTTGGTACAAGTTGTATGGGGGTAATCTCTCAATATTTTGGTTTCAAGGCACCTTTATTACTGAGCCTAAGCTGTTTGCTGATCGCTTTTGTTGTCTTAATGTCTTTTGAAAAAGCGTCATTGGCGACGAGTGAAGTACATTAGCACTACAAGCGGCAGCTCAAGGTGCTGGTTTATCAATATGTGGTGGAAATGATGCTAAAGTAACACGTTATATTTACTAAACCTTGTCTTAATGCGTTGATTTTATGAGTTTAAATAGATATTGTTAAGGTTATTTTAGATGAGATCAGTAGTGCAGGTTTTTGTGCATACTGATGTTTGTAACACTGTTATTCATTTATGATATTTGGAGAATAAGAAATGCTGCTCGAAGGTTCTTGTCATTGTGGTAGTGTCCACTTTATCGTTAATTCTGCTAATCCCTATCCATTTAACAAATGTTATTGCTCTATCTGCCGCAAAACTGCGGGTGGTGGCGGTTATGCTATTAATTTGGGGGCGGACTACGAGACCCTAAAAGTGGAAGGAGAGAAGTATATCAGTGTCTATCAGGCCGAGATTCGAAATTCAGAAACCGCGGAGATTCAGCAAAGCCCTGGGAAAAGACATTTTTGTAAAAAGTGCGGAAGTGCTCTCTGGCAATGGGATTCGAGGTGGCCGAAACTTGTTCACCCATTCGCCTCGGCAATTGATACTGATTTACCCGTACCTCCTGAGCATACGCATATGATGTTGAACTCAAAAGCTGCGTGGGTTGAAGTCCATTCTGGACCGTCAGACAAATTATTTGAAGAGTATCCGCAAGAGTCGCTTGCGGATTGGCACCTGAGATTAGAACTTGTGGATAAAAATGCATAACGCGGATCTTGCTGAGCTAACAATAAAATAACTAGACTAACATAACTGGATGTTAACCGGCTCAATGCTTGGTAGAAGTTGTATGGGGGTGATTTCTCAATATTTTTTTAACCATTTCATCCCTAATCCTTTAAAGCTAAGAGTTGAATTTTTTAATGTTGGTAGCAAGGAATACCAAAAGAACTAAAAAGGTGATCACCCTTGCTGGTTAAAATCACCTCTAACAGTGTTGTGAATTTTATTCAGAACATCCTGTTCTTCACCACTACGTGGTCAGCTAAAGCTGTTCAAAATCGTTCCAGACGATTTTGTGAAGGAGAACAATGATCGAATGCAACTCTCGTCTTGTTAGTGCTAATTTTTCCTTCGCAATACTTGATCACTTCATTAATTCCTTTGGTATAACCAATAATGTTATTGATGACCTATTATTTTAGTTTCGACCCGCGATCACTCCGCCATCAACGTCCCATATTGCACCAGTAACCCAGCTTGTTTGATCACTTAATAAAAGACTCACTATTTTAGCGATGTCTTCGGGTTGGCCAATGCGGCCAATGGGATGAAAGGCATTAAACGTAGCAAGTGTCTCGTCCATTACTTCTGGCTCAATGAATGATTCAAAAATTGTTGATTTAACCAAAGCGGGTGAAATCGCATTTACACGAATATTATGATCTGCTAATTCCATTGCCATATGTTGTGTCAGTGAATGCAGCCCGGCTTTTGCCATAGAATAAGCGGAAGAGGGGGTTGCTTTAATGGCTTGTTTTGCCCACATAGAGCCAATGTTGACAATAGAACCGCCATTATTTGAAATCATGTTTTGAGCAACAGCTTGTGAGATAAAGAAGATGGCACGATTTAGCTCGTGATAAATATCAAAATCATTATTATCATGTTCAATAAATGCTTTCGGTTTAAAGTAACCTGCGGAGTTTAGTAAATATTTGATGTGTAGGTTATTGCTGTTAGCAAATTCAATAATCTTTTTAACATCATTAGGTTGGTATAAATCAGCCTGTATTGTGTTAATGTCTCCAAATTCAGAAAGTGCTTCTTTCGCTTTATTTAATTTTTCTAGATTACGACCAACAATGAAGGTTTTAATGTTACGCTTTAATAACAGCTTTGCACTTTCTAGCCCCATTCCACTCGTTCCGCCAATGATAAGTGCGATAGGTTGAGTTGTATTTTCCATTTGATAACCCTTTTAGGTATGTATAAAGTGAGACTGAGATTACAACTGTTGGTTGTGTGATAAAAGTAGGTACATTTTGGTAAGGTAGGTACAAATGGGTACATCTTTATGATTAATAACAGAAAAATATTTACAAGAAACTCAGCGCCAGAGCGAAGTGCACGTATGATAGAAACTGTTTTTCGATGTAAGTGGTCATTGACAGTTTATCAGTTGCTAGCTGAAGGCATTAATCGACCTGGCGAAATGGTACGCAGTGTTGAAGGGCTATCAACAAAGGTACTTAATGAGTGTCTGCGGAAAAACATAGAATTTGGTATCATTGAACGAATTGAATACAACGAAGTACCTCCAAAGGTTGAGTATGTTACAACCCCTTTTGGTAAAAAATTTATTAGCATTCTTGATCAATTAAAAGTGTTACAAAATGAAATGAGTGCTTAGTGCAATAGTGCAATAAATCGAGATTTTAGTTGGAAGTAAAATAACTGAAATAACTGGACACCCACCTGGTTTGCTAAATATTAATTCGTTTCTGTATTATTTTATTCAGACACTATTCTGAATGATTAGGAGCGCATTATGACGCAATTACGTGCAACACAGGTTTCCCTTGTTGATACACCTTACTTTATGAATAACATCCCTGTTATGCACTTCTTCGAAGCCAGCTGAAGCTGTTCAAATTTATTCCCTAAAAATTTGTCATTGTATTTCCCGTTGTGTATTTCGTACTTTTTTATGCGGTAATGATAACTTCACCGGGCAACGCTTTGAACATCGTAGACAATCGATGGTTCAACGCCTCCCGTTTTAACCTGAATTTTTACTATTGAAAATAATTAACATACACCCAAGATTATTGATGTGCTAAACAAGGCATCTTAAGCTACATAAGTGGAGCTAAAAATTGTTTTCTAAATACCTTCATTCCGGTAAATAAAGCTCCCATTAATGGTCGTTCTTCAGGTTAATCCGCTCCATTAAATTTTGTCTTTCTATTAGTTTAATTATTTTATTTATCCTTCCTCATTGTTCAATATTAGGGCTGTCCTTTATAATGCAGCTCAAAAATATAAAACAATTTTTAAGAGGATTAGATTTGAGTACTTTGTATACAGAAAGTCGTATTGGCAACATGCTATTAAAAAACCGCTTTATACGCAGCGCTACGTGGGAAAATATGGCCACAGAAAATGGCCATATGACCGATAAGTTATACGCCATCTATGAAGAATTGGCTAAAGGTGAAGTGGCTCTGATTGTCACTGGCTATGCAAATATTGTAGAAGAAGAGAAACCCAATGCGGGCATGATGGGAATGTACAATGATTCCTTTATCTGTGAATACCAAAAGCTCACCGAGTTGGTACACCAAAATGACGCTAAAATAGTCATGCAGCTTGCCTACGGCGGCACAAAAACTACTTTTAACGTTGGTGAAAGGGTTATCTATGCGCCCAGTGAGGTGTGCGAAAGAGGCACGCAAACATTAGGCAAAGCGATGACGCAGGATGAAATTGATTACATCGTTCGAGCATTCGCGCAGGCAAGCCGCAGAGCTTGTGAATCAGGATTTGACGGGGTTGAAATACACGCTGCACATAGCTATTTAATTAATCAGTTTTTAAGCCCTTATTACAATCGCAGAGAAGATAGCTATGGCGGCAGCCTGAATAATCGAATGAGATTGTTGTTAGAAATTTATGCTGAAATAAGGAAAGTTGTCGGTGATAACTATCCGGTATTAGTTAAATTGACGGCATCTGAGTTTTTTGAGGGTGGTTTGACCTTTGCTGAAACCCGCCTTATTTGTCAAAAACTGCAAGCCATTGGCGTCGATGCCATCATCATCTCAGGCAATATCCATGGTAAGGCTGATACTATGATTGGCGAGTGTTTTGATGGATATAAGATTCAACAAGAAGGCTATTTTCATGAATATGGGCATGTTATTAGTGAAGAGGTGAGTGTTCCCGTTATTACCGTTGGCGGATTAACGGATATTAATGCGATAGAAGAGATTGCCGATAAAACTAATATTCAATACTTTGCCCTCTCCAGACCTTTGTTGTCTGAGCCTGATTTAATCAAACGCTGGAAAGAAGGTGACAGAGCGCCCGTTGATTGTGAAAGATGCTCAAAATGTCGTACCAAACGCGGCAATTTTTGTGTTGTAAATAAGGAAAGAAAATTAAAAATAGCCGGCTTTTAAATAAGCTGTAATATAGCTTTTTCCGGTGCTCAGTCAGCAAATTATTGCTGACTGATTTAGTTTTTTATTAGCTTTATTGCGCCAGCAAAGCACTTTTTATAGGCTGTTTAAAATGCTTACCTTTTGATTCAAATAGAAAACCTGTCTACTGACCTCCTAATTGTCATCAATATGACATTTTATCATCCGTAACAACGCTATCGTTTGCTATTTACCGTCAGACATTTAAAATAGCGCACCAATTTTACCCACTTTCACTTCTCCTTGTGTTGGTCTGGATCTGAGTAACAGCAATCACAGAACTATCCAGCTTTCGCGTATTGATGCCCATTCAGCGCATCGATAGGGATAAAGAAGTCTACCGTCCGAGTTAAAGGGATGATCAGGTTATGTGCAGCAAAAAAGCAATGAGAGCAAAGCATTATGAATGATGATAATAAGTTTATTTGAATGAGTAGTAGCTCTGTAAACATCAATTTGAGTGAGCAAAACAGATCAGAAAATTAATAAGGTTGCTATAAAACCAAGGAAAATAACACCCATGTCCCACCCGCATAGCGAGATAAAAATTCCCCGTAACTCTGATCTGATCTATCGTTTAGAAGACCGACCACCACTACCGGAAACCCTTTTTGCAGCCACCCAACACCTATTGGCGATGTTTGTCGCGGTGATCACGCCATCGCTGATCATTTGTCAGGCACTTGGTTTACCCGCCAGCGATACCAATACTATTGTCAGCATGTCATTGTTTGCCTCCGGGATAGCCTCGTTTATTCAAATTCGCACCTTTGGTCCGATAGGCTCCGGCTTGCTGTCGATTCAGGGCACCAGCTTTAACTTCCTCGGTCCGATCATTGGCGCCGGTTTAGCACTCAAAGCAGGGGGAGCCGATATTCCCACTATGATGGCCGCTATCTTCGGTACCATTCTGTTTGCCTCTCTGACGGAAGTGTTTATTTCTCGAATACTGCAATACACTCAGCGTATTATTACTCCGCTCATCTCGGGCATAGTGGTCACTTTGATAGGACTCACCCTGATCCAGATTGGCTTAACCTCTATGGGGGGCGGTTATGCTGCCATTGAAAATAACAGCTTCGGCAGCCTGGATAACTTAATGCTGGCCGGCACGGTTTTGGGGTTCATCGTGTTATTAAATCGGATGAAAAATCCCTATCTGCGGGTCTCGTCGATCGTCATTGCTATGGCAGCGGGCACATTACTGGCATGGTTTACGGATATGCTGGACACCTCCAGCGTATCAGAGACCGCTTTGATTGCTATTCCGATGCCGATGCAATACGGCTTAGGGTTTGACTGGGGGCTATTGATCCCGCTGATTATTGTTTTTGCTATTACTTCGCTGGAAGCTATCGGCGATATCACTGCTACATCAGAAACTTCTGAGCAACCGGTCGCGGGGCCCCTTTACCTTAAGCGTATCAAGGGCGGGGTACTGGCAGATGGTATTAATTCGGCGCTTGCATCGGTATTGAACAGCTTCCCTAATTCAACCTTCAGCCAGAACAACGGTATTATCCAACTGACCGGTGTTGCCAGCCGTTATATCGGCTACTTTGTGGCAGGTATGCTGGTACTGCTTGGCCTGTTTCCGGGTGTGGCAAACTTAGTTCAGCTGATTCCTGAACCTGTCTTAGGCGGTGCGACTATTGTGATGTTCGGTACTATTGCCGCTTCCGGAATACGCATTATCTCGCGCTGCGATCTCGACCGTCGTGCCATTCTGATCATGGCATTGTCATTTTCAATGGGGCTGGGTATTGGACAGAATCCTGAAATCCTGCAGTTCATGCCGGAATGGGTAAAAGGCGTTTTATCCTCAGGCATGGCAGCTGGTGGGATCACTGCGATTATCCTGAATCTGGTGCTGCCGGAAGATATGAAAGATTAATAGCAAGTGAATGCTTAAGTTGGTCACTCCTGCAGATTGAAAAAATCAATCGGCTGGAGTGACCAAAATGCCACATAGCTTAATTAGCCCGCAGTCAGAAAAATACCAAATGCCGAGCCTAAAGGCTCAGTTCCGAGAGCCGGGCAGACTTTATCATTTGGAATCGCGCCTTCAGGCGGGGCAATATTTTGTAAAAAATATCCTAATAAAAATGATCATAGCAAACGTATTAGTTAAGTGATCCGCTTTATCATTCAAAATCATCACTACTGCTTTATGAGTGTCAATTTTGCCTTTGAAGGCATTGAGCATAAATTTAATATGTTTGTTATCAATACGCCACTTCAGAAAAACACCAAATGCCGAGCCTAAAGGCTCAGTTCCGAGAGCCGGGCAGACTTTATCATTTTGAATCGCGCCTTCAGGCGGGGCACTGTTTTGTAAAAAATATCCTAACAAAAATGATCATCGCAAACGTATTAGTTAAGTGATCCGCTTTATCATCAAAAATCATTACTACTGCTTTATGAGTGTCAATTTTGCCTTTGAAGGCATTGAGCATAAATTTAATATGTTTGTTATCAATACGCCACTTCAGAAAAACACCAAATGCCGAGCCTAGAGGCTCAGTTCCGAGAGCCGGGCAGACTTTATCATTTGGAATCGCGCCTTCAGGCGGGGCAATATTTTGTAAAAAATATCCTAACAAAAATGATCATCGCAAACGCATTAATTAAGTGATCAGCTTTATCATTTAAAATCATCACTACTACTTTATGAGTGTCAATTTTGTCTTTGAAGGCATTGAGTATAAATTTAATATGTTTGTTATCAATACGTTACTTCAGAAAAATACCAAATGCCGAGCCTAAAGGCTCAGTTCCGAGAGCCGGGCAGACTTTATCATTTGGAATCGCGCCTTCAGGCGGGGCACTGTTTTGTAAAAAATATCCTAACAAAAATGATCATCGCAAACGTATTAGTTAAGTGATCCGCTTTATCATTTAAAATCATTACTACTCTCAAAGTGCTTAGGCCGTGCGGGTATATTGGATAGAACGGAAAATAGAATGACCCCATATGTTGCCTAATTGCTCTCAGATAAACGTATACGGGGTTAATATAACCGGTTTAACTTTTAATAAATAAGTCCGAATCAATCGAGTTATAAGCAAAAGACTTATGCTCTTTAATTTCATCAAGGGATAAACCCTGCAGCTCATAGGGAAAGACAACCCAGTCATTGGTTGCATTTACATAAAAGTGAGGACTTTTCTGCTCGGTTAATGAGGCTTTTTTCCACACGGTCGCAATTCGAACATCGGACGGCATATTGCGTCTGAGTCTTTTTTGCAGCTCATCAATAACGGCTTGAGCACTTTTTCCGGAACGATACATATCATCAACGATCAGCAATTTATCATCCGCATTTAGCATTTTAACTAAATAAGTCAGACCATGCACCTGAATCGGTTGTGCACAATCACTGTTTTGCTGGTAACTGTCGTAACCGCCGTAGGAGGTGCGAATGGAGATGTGATCCGTTTTAACACCTAATGTCTGCAGGCATTCCTGCACATAAATACCAACCGAACTGCCACCACGCCATAATCCGACAATAAAGGTCGGTTTAAAACCGCTGGCCATTATTTGGGTTGCTAATTGAAAGGACTGTTCGATTAATGAATCTTCATCTAAAAATATTTTTTTCACGATTTTTTACCAAGAAATTACCGATTGAATGTGGTATATTATCAATCATTTAGGTCGCGAATTAGAACATAAACGCAGTGTTTTTTCAAGGTTTAGCGACTGTATATCTAACCCCGTTGCCAACCAAGGTGCCGCATTCAGTCACTCACTAGAATAGCAAGGCAAGGCACAACGTGATGACTATTTAACTGGAATTAATATGGCAGAAAAACAGTACTTAACAGCGCAATCTTTATTAGAAGATTCATACGCACTTGCACGTCAGATTCTAGACAGTGGTTTTGAGCCCACCTTTATTGTCGCAATATGGCGCGGAGGTGCGCCAATCGGTATCGCCGTTCAGGAGTTTTTGGCGGTACATGGCATTACATCAGATCATATTGCCATCAGGACATCCTCCTATGCCGCAGCAATCGATCAGCAGGCCAAAGAAGTCAGAGTCCACGGGCTTAACTATTTAGTCAAGAATCTCCAGCAGCATGACAAATTATTACTGGTCGATGATGTATTTGATACCGGTCGCTCAATTGAGGCTATTATCGATGAATTGCACAAGCAGACCCGGCTCAATATGCCTGCAGATGTGAGAGTTGCAGTCCCTTATTTTAAACCGACACGTAATAAGACGGATCGCATTCCAGACTATTATCTTCATGAGACAGATGCATGGTTAAAATATCCGCATTCTCTGGAAGGGCTTTCTAATCAAGAAATTGCCCAATTCCGTCCCCGCTTATATGAAATTATAAAGTCATACTTACCAGCGGAAAATGCGTAAATCTTATTTATCTTCAAACAATAACCATCCAATTAATCAGATCATCTCCTTAATTGAATGGTTATAAGTTTGACTTTCCATCTGTTGATTAGCTGTTCTACTTTTCATTTATCTCCCAATACAACCAATCAATTTACAATCAATCATTGAATCTATCTAACTGTTTTATAAGTCTGTTGTGATATAGTTTTCATTAATAAATAAGATTTAAAATGTGTATTAGTGAGAATGGAGACTAATACGCTGTTATAAGCCAATGGAGATATCGTGAGTATTGAAATTCAAGCAATAATTCAAAAAGCTGAAGATACATATCAAACGGCCAGATTTGGATTTGATGACCTTACTTTAGCAAATAGAGGTCGCCGCTTCTCAGGGTTACGTAATCTTGTCGTTTTTGGTCGGTCAGTAACTTTTGTACTGCAAAACTTAAAAACTCCTGTCGGAGAAGATAAATTTAATGAATGGTATTTGCCACTACAAGAAGAAATGAAAGCAAATGTTTTAATGAAATACTTCGTGACGTTAAGAAACGAAATATTAAAACAAGGAAAACTACCTATTAGTACTTCTGTTTCTGCAAGCTTTTCTTCTAATGATATAGCTAAGCTAGGAACCCCTCCACCAGGCTATAAAGGTTTTTTTATTGGAGATCAAACTGGCGGTAGTGGTTGGGTTATAGAACTTGCTGACGGTACGGAAGAACATTATTACGTAAACATTCCAGAAAGCATGGCTAAGGTACAACAACATTTTAGTGAATTGCCCGTTCCTGAAGACAATAAGTTAAAGAACAAGTCCATTGAAGAGTTGTGTGAATATTATTTAAATAAATTAGAAATATTAATTGATAGTGCTAAAAAGGAGTTTCTTAATCAAGAAACTCAGAAGGTTGGGAAAATTCGTCTGCCATCCTATCTGAAGGTAATAAAATAGCTTATAACAAATTGTTGCACTCGGACTCGATACATTTTTCTCTTTTTTTGCTAAAAAATCAAAGAAGAAAAACAGTACCAATCTATGCGCTAATGTTTACGGCATCAGCAATAAACTAAATATAAAGGAATTACAATGGAATACAAAGTCGTTATATATCAAGAGGGAATGTTAGGGTCACTGTTACTTGGTAACTCAAAAGTTGATCCCGTTAAATTCTCGAATTTTCTTAATGAAAATGCTTCTCAAGGCTGGAGAGTACAAACCATGGAGAAAGACATCCGTAGAATGCTGCTGCTTTGGAAAAGAGAAGCCTATGTAGTGGTCTTGGGGAGAGCACGATGAAAGGCGGCGCCATAATTTGCACGGCTCTTTTTGTATTAGCGGTCTTACTGTCTCTGGTTCAAATGTGGTTTTCTATCATGGAAACGGCATTATTTTGGAAGTTACTGATTACCTTGGGTGCTTTTTTCATTGTCGCGCTGGGAATTACTTTAGTTTGTAAAGAATACCTGAGTGAAAAAGAGCTGAAGAAAAAAGGCTACCTTGATTAACAAAATAGAGAACAACTTGGTGCATTGGCATAAGGGTTGTCGCGTTTTTTCTTAAAAAAAACAGCAAAAACAGAATCAAGGCGAGATAGTCTTTCAGGCTTTTTAGCACCCGAGGCCGAAGGTTGAATGACAGGGTGCACATATAAGGAAATAGAATGAAGTTGTTATTAAGTTTAAGTGTTGTTGTTCTTTTAACGGGCTGCGCTGCAGCCAATATCAGTTCTCAAGCCAGAGAATCTGCTAGCGAAGGCTCTAGTATGATGACGCGTTGTGCTAATTACACAACCGGCGATGATGAGGATACCAATGAGATTCTTAAAAATTATGATGGTTGGAGAATGATTTACATGTCCGAGTACACTACCGCTAATAAAACCAATACAGCAGCCGTAATGTGTTTTGAAAAACCGTCATCTGCACTTTAACTGTCTAACCATAACGCCCAGCAGAGACCTTGTTTTTTTAAAGACCAGCGAGGGTTGAGCGTTAATCCAAAAAGTCAGACATAAAATCTTCTATTTTTATGGTTAGCCTCAAGTTATTTAACTGCTTGGGGCTTTTTTATGCGACTTTAAAATCAATCGGTTATATTGTTTACTTTTGGTTAGAGATTTTCTCTGCATTCGGGGAGGAAAAATTAATGACGATGGTAATCAATAGAGCGGCTTGTCGTGATCAACCTTGCGGGTTATTCGCACCGTCTACCGCTTGTGCGCAGCTCCGTCTCAGGCTATCAAAACTCAGTTCAAAGCAGAGAATGTATGTTTTAAATAAATAAACAACAGGGGAGATAAGTTAATGGGGGCTAATAAATTACAGTCCATGGCTGAATACCGTGAAAATATCCGTGTTCACTATCTGGCAGATGAAACCGAAGTCGTAAATACCTTGGTGGCCGATACCCAACTTTCTCTTGATCAGCGAACGTCTATCTGTGCTCATGCGGCAGAATTGGTGCGCACTGTGCGCACTGAATCCAAGCCGACAGTAATGGAAATGTTTCTCTCTGTGTACGGGCTAAATAACCACGAAGGTGTTGCACTTATGTGTCTGGCCGAGGCGCTGTTGAGAGTGCCGGACAAGCATACTATTGATGCCCTGATTGAAGATAAAATATCCTCTGCCGACTGGAATAAGCATCTGGGAGAGTCCAAATTTTCTGTGGTTAATGCCGCCAGTCTTGGGCTATTTGTGACCGGCAAGCTTATCAAACCGGTTGAAAAGAAGGGCATCGCACATACGCTGCGCAAAATGATCAAGCGGGTCGGTGTGCCGGTGGTACGTGCCGCCTTTGATCAGGCGATGAAGGGAATGGGACGGCAATTTGTGTTGGGGCGTGACCTTCCGGAAGCGATTAAACACAGCAAAAAATATGAGGCGCGGGGTTATACCTATTCATACGATATGCTCGGGGAAGCGGCTCGAACGGACGCTGATGCTCTGCGCTACCACCGTGCCTATTTGGTCGCTCTCGATAACCTGGCACCCTTAGTCAAATCAAACGAAGTACGTAAGAATCCAGGGATTTCGGTTAAATTATCCGCGCTGTACGCCCGTTATGAGTTTGCTCAAAAAGATCGGGTCATGAAGGAACTGGTGCCCCGCGTTTTGGAACTGGCGCAGAAGTCGAAGGCTGCCAATATGGGCTTTAGCATTGATGCTGAAGAGGCCGATAGACTGGATCTTTCTTTGGATATCGTTGAAGCGGTATTCTCTGATCCTTCTTTAGCCGGGTGGGATGGTTTCGGTTTTGCTGTGCAGGCCTTTGGACCGCGCGCTCCTCACGTAATTGACTGGTTGTATGCGTTAGCGCACAAGCTGGATCGACGCATGATAGTGCGACTGGTGAAAGGTGCCTATTGGGATGCGGAAATCAAGCGTGCACAAGTGATGGGGCTGAAAGGCTTTCCGGTGTTTACCCGCAAGGTTAACAGTGACCTGTCTTACATCGCTTGCGCCAAAAAATTGTTGAGTATGACTGACCGTTTTTATCCGCAGTTTGCCTCTCACAACGCGCATTCGGTGTCTGTCGTACTGAAATTATGCAAAGATCCCGACAGCTTTGAGTTTCAGCGTCTGCACGGCATGGGCGAATCACTGTTCGATGCTATTGTCAGCAACAAGCAGGCGCACTGCCGAATCTACGCGCCGGTCGGACAACATCAGGATTTATTAGCTTATCTGGTCAGGCGTCTGCTTGAGAACGGTGCTAACAGCTCCTTTGTTAACCAGATTGTCGATGACAGTATTAAACCTGATGAGATTGCCCGCGATCCCTTTGGCGTTGTGGAAGTCATGAAAAACGTCTTGACCAGTAAAACGATTATACGACCACATGCTCTTTACGGCGCTAAACGTCGCAATTCCAAAGGTTGGGATATCAGTAATGCCGACGAAGTCAATATGATTGACATGGCGCGTGCGAAATTCAAGGATCATCAGTGGCAAGGCGGACCTGTTTTAGCTGCTAAGGTGCACAGCACAGAAACGCTGGAAGTACGAAATCCGGCGGACCCTGACGATCTGCTCGGGCACGTTATTCAAGCTTCCGCCACAGATATCGAGACTGCGATCGAAGCAGCCCAATCCGCTTTTCCAGCCTGGTCGGCACTGCCGATTGATCAGCGTAACGTCTGTATACGGCGCGTGGCGGATCTGTTTGAAAGCCATGCCTATGAGTTGTTTGCGCTGGCAACTCGGGAAGCGGGTAAGAACATGGCGGATGCGATCGCCGAGATCCGCGAAGCGGTGGACTTTGCCCGTTATTATGCGGATGAGGCGCAAGAAAACAAGGAATTTGGCTCGGGTCGCGGGGTGTTTGCCTGCATCTCTCCCTGGAATTTTCCGCTTGCCATCTTTGCAGGACAGGCGCTCGCAGCAGTGGCGGCGGGTAACACCGTTATTGCTAAACCGGCCAGCAATACCGTGTTGATAGCAACACGGGCTGTCGAGCTGATGCATCAGGCCGGGATCCCCAAAGCGGTTATACAACTGTTACCCGGTTCCGGAAAGTCAGTCGGCGCCGCGTTAACCGGTGATCCCCGCATTGCGGGCGTTTGTTTCACCGGATCGACGGACACAGCTCAGCATATTAACCGAGTGATGGCCAACTCGTTAGCTGCGAATGCGCCGCTGATTGCCGAAACGGGGGGATTGAATGCCATGATTGTCGATTCAACCGCTTTGCCGGAACAGGTTGTACGAGATGTGCTTTCTTCAGCGTTTCAGAGTGCCGGGCAGCGTTGTTCCGCGCTGCGCATGCTCTATGTTCAGGAAGATATTGCAGAGCATTTACTGACCATGTTATACGGTGCTATGGATTTGCTCAGTATAGGTGATCCCTGGTTACTTTCGACGGATGTCGGGCCGGTGATCGACCTTAAATCTAAGCAGAAAATTGAAGCGCATTGCCGGAAATTTGCAGACTTGGGACGGGTGATGAAAACTTTACCGGCTCCACAGCAGGGTTTCTTTGTATCGCCGACTGTGATTAAACTTGCAGGTATTGAGGAGCTGGAAGAGGAGATATTCGGTCCGGTTCTGCATGTTGCGACGTTCAAGGCTAATGAGATTGACAAGGTCATCGATCAGATTAACGCCAAAGGTTTTGGTCTGACCTTCGGATTGCATACACGCATGGATACGCAGATAGCGCGAATCGTCAAGCGGGTTAAAATGGGCAATATCTACGTCAACCGCAACCAGATTGGTGCTATCGTCGGTTCCCAGCCTTTTGGTGGAGAAGGACTTTCCGGTACAGGTCCGAAGGCTGGTGGACCTCATTATGTGCGCCGCTTTATGAAATCCAAAAACATCGATGAGGTTGAGGCTGCCGCAAGACCAGCCGTCAGTGCAGCGCAATTACAAAGTGTCATTGATCAGTTGGACGGCAAAGATCAAAACGCCTGCCAGACTGTCGATTGTGCTAAGCGACTCAGGCCGCTCTTTGGCGTTCTGCCCGCCACTTTGGCAATTACTGCGAAAGAAATGCCCGGACCAACGGGAGAGCTCAATCGTCTTTCCTTTCATCCGCGCGGTGTGGTTGTTTGTCTCGGCCCCAATCTGCAATGCGCCTTTAAGCAGGCGGGCATCGCACTGTCGCAGGGCAATTCTGTAGTGGTCGTTGCTCCCGGCGCGGAAGCGCGCTTTGCTGCCGCGATCTCTGAAGGCGTTGCGATGATCGCACTGGACGGTCTGCTGCAGCCGCAAGCGCTTGAGCACGTTAACGGATTTGCGGCAGTGACCAGTTCTGCGACACAACCAACCCTGCATGCATATCGAGTAGCTCTGGCGAAACGCAAGGGTGCATTACTGCCGCTGATCACCGAGCTTGATGCTACGGAGCGTTTTGTCATAGCACGGCACCTGTGTGTCGACACTACGGCAGCGGGTGGTGATGTAAGCCTGATTGCCGCGTCGGAGTGATCATACTATGTGATGATTGGTTTGCGATTTTGCTGTTGGGCGCCGGTATGATTTTGAATAGTAAATCTGATTACTTTATGAATTCATTTGATATGGTGTTATCGGTAGGGTGCATTCTATGTTCCGCGGGCAGCGGAAATCGGTGCATAGAATGCACCCTACGAGCTATGCGTTTGTTGTTATGGTTGGTGCTAGTTGGCGTTCAAATAAGACAACTATTAAATTTATGTTCAATTTTAAATAGCAAATTAGATCACTTTATTAATGCGTTTGGTATAAATACAGGCAGAGAAATAATATGAAAACAATTGGGCTTTTAGGCGGAATGAGCTGGGAAAGTACGCTCGGTTATTACCGTGCCATCAATGAAGGTATAAAAGATTCGCTTGGCGGGCTGCACTCAGCAAAAATCGCTATTTATAGTGTTGATTTTGATCCCATTGAAAAATTACAGCAGCAGGGGGACTGGGAAGGAACAGCGGAAATACTTATTGAAGCTGCTAAGAATGTGCAAGCGGCTGGAGCGGATTTTTTACTTATCTGTACCAATACTATGCATAGAGTAGCGCCACAGATAGAAGCGGCTATTGATATTCCCCTGCTTCATATAGCCGATGCAACGGCTGAGGTGCTGGCAAAAAAAGGCATTGAAACAGTAGGTTTACTGGGAACCGCTTTTACAATGGAGCAGCAATTTTATAAGGGCAGATTAAGCGAAAATTATGGTTTAAGCGTTTTGGTTCCGAATCAAGCAGACAGAGCAATTGTTCATGATGTTATTTACCAAGAACTTTGTTTAGGGAAAGCAGTGCCGGCATCTAAAGCCGAATATTTGCGAATTATTGAATCTTTAGCGAATCAAGGCGCCGAGGCTGTCATTCTTGGCTGCACTGAAATTGGCATGCTGGTTGAGCAAGCTGATACCCAAGTGATACTTTTAGATACAACAACAATCCATGCTCAGAAAGCGGTTGAATATGCACTATGATAAGCATATTTCATATCTTTGCTTTGCTCCCACTCCTGCAGGAAAGCTCATCAGCAGTGATAATTTCAGTTTTTACAAAGGTATTTTGTTAGCGCTGACTTAGTTGTTCAGCTCGATTTTATTCTTGGCGCGGATTATATTTATTGCTTCACATAGCAAAAAAACGGTTCATATAGCTTTTATCATAAAAATATTTTCTTTGAGGCTAAATACATTATTGTGACAAATGAGGCTGTCGACTCAGATGCATACTGAAGCGGCGGCATCCGCTTACTTTGTGGGTAATATATCTTATCTATCTGAACTGTCAGTAATAACCGCGTCATTCCTTGAGGCGATTATCCGTCCTTTATTAAAAATTACTTTAGCGTTTCTGATTTTCTCACCGTACTGCTCCCAATAAAATGGCCGTTAATAAAAATGCAATTTTGAGCTGTTAATAGAATTAAATGCCGATTGTCCCGCAGCTGGATGAAGTGTTTTTGTAAATTGCGTTAAGTTCAGCGTACCCCTGTTAGCATTAACAAAGTCAACGGTGCAAGGTCAAATACTCATTTTATTGTCATACCAAATAATGTTATAAATAATATAAGACTCGAAATAAAATAGGTTGATTAAAACGCACGGAACAGTGCTACATATCGGGTGAAAATATATACAAGCAACGTCTGCATTTAAAGTCTTTATTAACGATATATTTCTTTATGAGAAGTTTGTGAAAGGTGGACTATTTTAAACTCAACAATAAAAGCGATATTTTGCGCTTCTACAATAAACATTTCTTTATATACCTATACCAGATTATTTATGGATAGGTCATTATTTTTTATTAATGTAGATTTTATAAAAGATTTTGTTTTTCTGGTTTTTTGTGTGATTTTGATGGCGAGTATATGTTTGTATAAAAGATATTTATTAGGTATTGTGTTCAATTACCGTTTTTTTGTACCATAAAAAATATTTTAAGATCATGTTTTAATTGGTTATTTTTTGTGCCGTTACAACTTGGTGGAAAATAGGGCAGGGATTTAATCTGTGCTCTTTAGTTGTATCTATAGGTAACGGAATTTTATACAGGGCCCATGTTTAAGTCGGTTTATGGATATCATACTGCAGCTAAAAGTAGAATAAAAAGGATTTTGAGAGTTGTTCTCAAACTATAAAATAACAGGCCCGACACGTATTATGAATCTGATCCCTTTAGTTAAATATACATCCTGTGGTAATAGTTTTGTTATTATTGATGAGACTGATCAGAGTGTTCTCAGCGAAGATGATATGTCTCGTTTTGCCTTCCAGGCAACTAATATCAGTTTTGGTGTAGGCTGCGATAATCTGCTGGTTATTCAGCGTTGTAATGAGTCTACGCTGCAATCAATTACTCAAAGCCGGCCTTACTGGGTACAACCACCACTTGCTGAAAAAGCTGAATTCTTGTTTCGAATGTTTGAACCTTCGGGAGAAGAAGCGCTTTGTTGCGGTAATGGTTTGATGTGTATCGCTAGTCATTTGTTAAACCAACATGGTATAAGCAGTGCTTCCATAATGACAGAGATCCCGCTGGCAACGCCTAAGATTATCAATATAGGGGCAAGCAAAAACCAGGCCGGTAGTTGGGTTAATCTCGGGTATCCGCGATTAACGCCTCCGGAATTGGTGAATTTAGAGTATACAGAACAGATTTCTTCGACAATTCATCAGATGCAGGAACTGACCGTTAAGTTTCGTGCAGATGACCTAAAGAGTTACACAAGCGCACGAGAGTTACGTATCCGTGCTTCGTTGGTGTTTACCGGTGAACCCCATTTGGTTATTTTCCCAGACAGTGACTTTTCTGCACCGGAACTGGCGGATTATATCTTTGCCGGTTCCGATAACAGCGTAGTCTCGGAGCGCCGTGAAAGCTTTGGAACCTGGCTGGTGGAGCATATTGGCAACTATATAAACAACCGGATGCAGCATATTTTCCGTGCGGGCATAAATGTTAATTTTGCCCGTCGTATCGATCCTGCGGTGATAGAAAATCGCTGTTATGAACGGGGTATCAACAGGGAAACGCTGGCTTGTGGCACCGGTGCATTGGCGGTGGCATATATTTATAATAGAATGCAAAACCTGAAAATCTCAGATATTAACGTTTTACCCCATCGTTGTCGTTGGCATGATGAGCAAGCGAATATTCGTATTAAACACACATCGGAAGGATGGCAGATAAGCTCTAATCCTGTGATGTTATTTGATGCGTTGTACCGTCTGCCGCTTATAAATAACAACTTGGCTCAAGCATTAAATGAGGGGTCTGTTGTTGCGGTCCCGGAAAAAGATAAACGGGTGGTTTAAGTGGTGATGACTCATTCCGTTTCAATACGTCCGGTCACTATTACGGCACTGGTTATGTTGCCCATGAGCCTGATAATCACCTATCTGCTGCTCAGTATGGGTTCTGCTCTTGCAGATGATTGCATTCATACAGCTGAGGTGATAGAACTTCAGGCTGTATTATGGTCGCTGTTGGCAGGTCTGCTGGTTCTGGCAATGTTAAACCTATATCGGCCGGCAGTCCGTTTCTGGCTGCAACGAAAACCTGCAGCTGGACTCAGTCTGGTGTTAGGCGTGGCGCTTGTGACGTTTCTTGGCTTATATATAAAACCGCTTTACGCTACTAGTACCAGCTCATCTGCTCTGCCTGAATTGCTGGCTGCCGGGGTTACTGCGACCTTGATTGCGGTACTTATCTGCCTCGAGGTCTCATTTGTCTTAATCTCCAGACTCACTGCCCGGACCAAAACTATTCAGGGCCAAAAAGAAGCCGTTGACTTCCGGCTGATGCGTCCGGCGATTTTCGTTTTTCTTTTTGGTATCGATCTGTCGATGGCTTTTATTCCGCTGTATATGGGAAAGATGGACCAAAACTTTTTCGGACTATCGCAAAATGTAATGATGGGACTGCCCATTTCCGTTGAGTTTTTTTGTGTTGGGGTGACAATTCTGCTAGCGGGTGTCTGGTTTGACCGACGCGGCTGGCAGGAGCCTTTCTATGCGGGACTGGCACTGGCAACGTTAGGTGCACTGTATTCTTGGATGGCACCAGATGCCCTACATTTTATCCTCTCTCGCGGGCTGGTAGGACTTGGTTACGGTCTGGTACAACTCTCTTCTCATGGTTTCGTTATTCGTAATACGGACAAATCCACCAAGGCGCAAGGAATGTCTCATTTGGCTGCCGGTCTTTATGCGGGCAGTATTTGCGGTGCAGCAACTGGTGCGGTGATGGCCGAGCAGTTCGGTTACGAGGCTGTGTTTCTCAGCGGTGCAGTGATTATTACGTCCGTGGTGATATATAGCCTGCTGATTCTGGGATATCCGGTCATTACTCCAAGCAAGACTAAAACCGTACCGCTTCAGCATTCCGGTAAGTCTGTCTTGCGGCGTTTCTTGCTGGACAAACGGGTACTGGCTGCGATCTTTTTCAGCAGTATGCCAGCGTCTATTGCCGTGGTTGGTTTTCTTAACTATTTCAGTCCGGTTTATCTTAATCAACAAGGGATCTCCGAATCCACTATCGGTCAGGTGTTGATGCTCTTTGGTGTCTGCCTGGCGGTGCTCGGTCCAAGAGTTGGGCGGCTGATCGATGCCACCGAAAACAAACAACAGCTGGTGTTTATCGGCAGTTTGCTCGGCGCGCTCGCATTCCTTACCTTTAGTCTCTGGGACGGACTGCTAGCGACAACCATTGCCATTTGTTTACTAGGACTTTCCAATTGTCTGGTACTGTCAGCGCAAAGTGTATATCTACTAAAACTGGATATCACTCAGGAGCTTGGTGAAGGCAAGGCTATGGGAATATTTCGTTCCAGCAGCCGTCTCGGGCAGATGCTCGGGCCGATTATTTTCGCCTGGCTGTTTGTGTTCGAGGATATAGGTATTGGCGTGACATATCTGGGGCTGGCATACATCGTCATGGCACTCATTTTTATCTGCTTGACAGGTCGTGAAGTTGAGCAACTGCAACAAATATAAAAAGGAATTTTGTAGTATGAATAATCTGAATAATGATGACGGTTCCGCGGAAGGTGATTCATTGATCGAGCATTATCTGACTGAAATCAGAAAGCGGGTGCCGGTCGTTGACAGAACATTGGCGTTATACGGTGATATGCCGCTGAGCGAATATCTTGACGTGGTTACCGAAACCGCCAGCGAGCGCTACCAGTCACACGAAGATCTGGGGGATGCTGTTTATGAATATGCCTTACCGCTGCTCGGTGAAGAGGCTGCTGCAATAGCGCGCGAAGAGCTCAAACAGAGCCCCGTGGTTCTGACGGCTAACCACCATGGAGTAGACTACTTTGCCCAGTCAGTTCAGGGTACGCTGCTGTTCAGCCAGCGCAAACTGCCAAATGGTCAGAAGGCTAAAACAGTACCCGTTTTTGCCTGTGGTAGTATCCCGTTGGATAATTTGACTTATCCTCGAGGAGCTTTGTTATATGCCACTGAAGGGAGCAAGCTGCCACTTCGCTTGCCACTATTTCCAGATAGAATGAAACGAAAAATGGTGTCTGAGGTGGCAAGTGTCGATGAAGGAATGATCGTACGTGCGCAGAAAGTTTTAGGAAAACGTGTCGCCGAATGCTCTATCCCACAACGAGTATCGTCGACTTTATCGAGCGTGTTGAATAAATATTGTGTCAATGAAAGATCGCCGACTGTTGCAGGTTACAGCGAGCAGTCCATGTTTGTAAACCAGCATATCTGGGAAAAAATACTGGGTAATGTGACCACCAAACCCGTTCTTATTTATATGGAGTTGGAGAAGATCGTTTCTATCCTGTTACGTAAAGATCTACAAAATAGCGATAGTCTAGCGTATCAATTGTTGTTCTGCACCACCCTTCGAGAAAATTTTCTGGTCGGATTAGACGGCATAAAGGGGTGCTGGACTGCCTGTGAGTTGACTCGACGCTTAACAGAAAAAGAGGACCTGCGTCACCAATCATCTAAAGCCAGTGGTACCTTCATGTTCTGGGGAGTAGGGGATGATGGCCAAAAAATTCCTTTGTTGCCCATACAGGAAGGAAACGAGTTTAAGCTGGTAGGTGTTGATGATAGTGGGGAATTCTGGCAAATCGAGCTTACTCCCAGTAATCTATATGAGGCATTGGATCAGGGACGTTTGTTGCCTTCTGTCATGGCGTGCTTCATCGCGCTTACCTTTGCACGTGGAGTGACTTGTGCGGGAGGCTATTACCAAGGGGATTATCTGACTGAGATGCGTGATCAGTTAGGCTTAGTTATAAGACAATCAAAATTATCCAGTCGGGTCATTTCTTCAATAGAAAATGCGCCTGTTGATAGCTATCTTTCAGGAATGCAAGCAGTGATGTATCGAAGCCGCAATGGTGGTCTTATGCCCGCAGGTCCCATCGAGATCATTGCATCTGGAGGGCTGGAAAACGATGAGATTGACAGGATCAATAGTATGACAGTTGCCGAGGCGCATGCCGCATCACTGTATGAAACTGTCAATGATGTTGCCGTCGAGTTAGCTCACAATGAAGACTTTAGATCGTCGTTTTCATCTGGAATAGAGAATAGTATGCCCAACAAACTAATAATTAAGACAATCTACTAATTTGGTAGTGAGTATTAGCTAAATGTAATTTTAGATGTTGGATAATTATAGAGGATAAAGTATGAGTATAATTAAAAATCTGCTATGCATTCTGGTGGGGGTATTTGCCTTGAGCATTATGCCTGCCGTAGCTAAAATCACTGATCATCCGTTTTCGCTTGAACCTGTATTAAATGATGGAAAACGCTGGCGTGTTGGGTATTATGAAGGCGGCGAGTATATCGAGTACCAGAAGCTTTTTGTTGAAACAATTAAGGGATTAATGCGTCTTGGTTGGGTTGAAAACCGGGATATACCCGAGCTAAAAGGTGAGCAAACGGCTGGGTTTTGGAAGTGGTTGGAACATGGGGAACAAAGCGATTATATAGAGTTTGTTCAGAATGCTCACTACAGTTCGGCGTGGGATGAGGATGTCAGAGCTAAGACTGCTCAAGAAGTTATTAGCAGGATGAACAATAAAAATGACATTGACCTGATGATTGCGATGGGCACTTGGGCAGGAAAGGACCTAGCTAACAATCAGCATAGTACTCCGACAATGGTCATTTCCGCCAGTGATCCTCTTGCTGCCGGTATCATTAAAAGTGTAGATGATTCAGGGTTTGATCACATTAACGCGACTATTGATCCCTCGCTTCATGAAAGGCAGTTACGTATTTTTCATGAACTCGTAGACTTTAAAAGATTAGGCGTTGCATATGAAAATACTGTGAGTGGTAGAAGCTATGCTGCAGTTGAAGTTATTAAAGAGCAATCTCTTAAACTAAACTTTAAAATGGTCGCTTGCTACACAAAAAGTGATGTCATTGACTTGAACATTGCTGAACAGAGCGTCATAGAGTGTTTTGAAAAACTGTCAAAGCAAGTCGATGCGATTTACGTTACGAGTCAAGGTGGAATAAATGCGAATAGTATTTCAAAATTGGTAGGTATTACGAACCGTAATCGTATTCCAACATTCTCCCAAACGGGTGTGGAAGAGGTGAAATATGGTTTCATGTTAAGCCTTTCCCGCGCAGGCTATAAGTATATTGGTGCATTCCACGCGATGACTTTTGCAAAAGTTTTTAATGGTGCTAAGCCAAATCAACTGACCCAACTGTTCGAAGAGCCTCCAAAGGTGGCACTGAATCTGAAAACTGCTGAGATCGTCGGTTTTAATCCTCCCCTTTTGCTACTAGGGGCTGCCGATGAGATTTACCTCAAAATTCAGGATGGTGAATGATATGCAAAATCGGTCATTAATATTAACCATAATCATAGAATACTGAAAAATGATGAAAAAAACACAAGAGATTTTTATCTGCTTGATGCTGTGCTGCAGTGTTCTCACTGTCAGTGTCGCTGCTGAGGATTTCAGTAGTCGTCCACAGGTTAAGCCAGAACAACGTTGGCGTATCGCTTATTATCAGGGCGGTGAGTATGAGTATTATTATGATTATCTGTATGCAATGACGAAAGGTCTGAGCAAGCTCGGCTGGATTGAACCACTATCACTGCCAGACTATCCCGATAGAGATACCCTGAAATTGTGGCAGTGGTTGTCGCTTAATATTAATAGTCAGTATCTGGAGTTTGTTCCTGATGGTTACTATTCAGCGGATTGGGACAATATTAGCCGTCATAAAATTAGCAATAGTCTGATATCGAGACTTAATCATAATAAAGATATCGACATGGTTTTTGCGATGGGGACATGGGCAGGACAGGACCTGGCAAATAATCTTCATCGGGTACCCACTATTGTGGTCTCTGCTTCTGATCCGTTACGTTCCGGCATTATTAAAAATATAGATGATTCAGGCTATGATCATCTGTTTTCCAGTTACGATCCTAGGCTTCAACAACAACAGATACAGGTTTTTCACCAGCTGATCGGATTTAAAAAACTGGGTGTACCCTATGAAAATACAGTCAGTGGCAGAAGCTATGCTGGTATGGACTTGATTGAACAAGCCTCGGCAGATTTGGGATTTGAAATAGTGCCTTGTTATACACTGAGTGATATTGCCGAACAACAGATGGCAGAACAGAGTGTCGTAGATTGCTTTGATGAGCTCGCGCCGAAAGTTGATGCTATTTTCGTTTCCAGTCAAGGCGGAGTAAACGCCAAAACCACTCCAAAGCTTGTTAAAATTGCTAATCGGTACGGTATTCCAACATTTGCACAGCATGGTGAACAGCAAGTTCGTTATGGTTACCTTCTGGGGTTAATCCGGCGATCGGGATTAGGACCTGAAGGGGTTTTTCTGGCGGATAATGTAGGAAAAATTATCAATGGTGCTAAACCGCGTAATTTAAAACAGGTATTTGATGGCTCATTCAGTATGGTAATGAATATGAAAACCGCTGAAAATATAGGTCTGTACGTGAATGCAGACCTGCTTGCAGCAGCTGATAATCTATTATGGCAGATTGAGCTTCCTGAATGATCTTAACTTCACTTAAATTTAAAATTGTGGCACTGATTTTACTGGTGCTGGTGATCACCTCGATGGGGACTTTGTATTTCACGCAACGTGATGTCGGCAGCGCGATGCTTCGGGCTGAGCAGTCATCCGCAGAAAACGTGCTGCAATTAGTTGAACTGAATATTAGAGCTAATTACGATCAGCTGATCAGTGACAAAATTGAGTTGTTAACGCAGTTAAAAGCAGAGATGGTGCATACCGCCAAGATGAGCAACTCTGTTCTGCGCGAATTTATGCTGCTCAACAGAGATACCAATTTTTCAGAGAAGGAAACGCAGCAAAAAGCAAAAAACTGGTTGCGTAAAATTGATTACCCCAGAGGAGAATTTTTTCTATTTAATCATGATGGCACTGTTCTCGCTGCTAGTAAACCGGAGCTCTATGGGAAGACTATTACTGATATCCGGGATGTTAAAGGACGTTTACTCTATCAGGCGATGAGGGATGATCAGTTGCGGCCGCAAGGCGACACGGCGATCTTTTCCTGGCAGCAACCAGGACAGGTAAAATCGAGTCAATTTTTGGGGCAGTTTCTGCCCGTCGATGGATGGCCCTGGACCTTGGCTGTAATTGTTAATTTTGATAATGTTGAGCAAGAAAGTCAGCGTAAAATGGACAGTATTATTGCCACCCTGACCCAGACCTTTACTAAAATTCAGATAGCAAAAACCGGTTATGCTTTTCTCTTTAATGGTGATAAAAAAATTCTTATTGCTTCTCCGGAAGATAGTTTCGATCCGATTGGTGATCCATCCAGGTCGTTGCCTAAATACAGTATTGCTTTGGATAAAATTATTTCTGCCAATGGCAAAAATGAGAGCGCTATCAGTTATAACGACCCTTTTTCCGGAGATCGGGAGGTAGAAGTTTTTATTAGCTACTTTAAAGCCTTTGACTGGTATCTGGGGGTAGTCGTCCCGGTGGAAGAAATTAAAGCTCCGGGTAAAAATCTGATCAAGCGGCAGAGCATTATTATTGGGCTGATTTCGCTGCTCAGTTTAGCTGCCGCACTGATTTTGGTGTTTCGCATATCCCGTCCGCTGAATACTCTGGCGTCCTATGCGAAGGCATTACCAACACAGGATTTCAGTCAGCAAAACCCCGACACCATAAAAATTCAATGTTTGGCGATGAAATACCGTGATGAAGTGGGGCGTCTGGCAGAGTCTTTTGTGTTTATGGAGGCATCTATTCGCGAGAATATTCTGCAGGTACGGCATGAAAAAGAAATCGCGGAGAAAGCCAGTCTGGCAAAAAGTGAATTTCTGGCAACCATGAGTCATGAGATTCGCACCCCAATGAACGGTGTGCTGGGGATGACTGACCTGGTTATGGAAACAGAACTAAGCACCGAGCAGCGTCGTTTTATGGAATTGATCAAATACTCCGGTGTTGGCTTGCTGGATATTATCAATGATATTCTGGATTTTTCTAAAATAGAGGCGGGTAAACTGCAGCTTGACAATCACCCAATGCAATTACGGGTGTTGATTGACAATTTGGTGACTGTGCTTAACCCTCAGGCCGGTAAAAAAGGATTACAGTTAAGTTGCCATTTGCCTCAGGAAATAAATACGTGGGTATTAGGTGATAAGGTTCGTTTACGTCAGGTATTAACTAATTTGATCAGTAACGCTATTAAGTTTACACAGAGAGGTGAAGTATCAGTGTCGGCGGTCATTTTTGAGCCATCGGTGACGCAATTATCACTGCAGATACGGGTGCAGGATACAGGTATAGGTATTGCGGCTGAGCATCAGGATAGGATCTTTGAATCATTTTCTCAGGCTGATAGTTCGACCACCCGTAATTATGGCGGGACTGGTTTAGGTCTGGCTATCTCCAAACAGCTAATAGAAATGATGGGGGGAAATATTGGCTTTCGCAGTGAGTTAGGTCACGGAACGACTTTCTGGTTTAATCTTAAGCTCAATAAAACTGATCAGATTTTGAGTGAAGATCCTTTGCTCGTGCGCACTATCGCCAAAAAACAGATAGAACTGCAGGGCAAAATACTACTGGTGGAAGATCATCCGGTCAATCAGGAATATGCTCTTCAAGCGTTGACGGGGTTAGGTGTTGAGGTGGATTTGGCCGGTAATGGTGCCGATGCACTGAACCAATTACAACAACAGCACTATGATTTAGTGTTAATGGACTGTCAGATGCCAGTAATGGATGGCTATCGGGCAACGCAGCTAATCCGCCAGGGAGAACAGCAAAACGGATCACCGCGTCTGCCTATCATTGCACTTACCGCAAACGCCATGTTAGAAGACCGGCAGCGCTGTATTAGTGCCGGTATGGATGATTATTTGTCCAAGCCATTCAATAAATTGCAAATCGCGATCCTGCTGCAGCGCTGGCTTCCTAATGCTTCAGATTCTGTTGCTGTTGTCGAGGAAGTGGTTATTAAAAAAGCGATTGTTACCTGTGCTGTTGACTCCGCAATGGTTGTAGCAGATGGGCCGCTTCTGACGACTGCGATTGAGCAGCTGCGGGAGATGGATGATGACGGTCATTTCATTAATCGTATTATTGACGCGTATCTGGACAAATCCCCTACAGATATCGAACGCTTAAATCAGGGACTGGCGCAGTCTGATGCTGAAGCACTGAGTCAGGCGGCCCATAGTTTTAAATCCAGCAGCTATAACCTCGGCGCTCATCACCTGGCAGAATTGTGTAAAACCTTGGAAATAAGGGGGCGGGACAAAAATCTTGATCAGGCTGAATCGCTATGTGCCGGTATCGAAGAAGAATATAAGCGAGTCAGAGACGCATTAATTGAAATTAAAGAGAATAATAATGCATAAAATTCAGATCATCAGCGAACCCCCTGAATTGACCAAAGTATTAGTGGTTGATGATGATATCACGGCACGACTGATGGCCAGTCAGGCCTTGGGTAAAGAAAATTTCGTAGTTATAGAAGCGCAAGATGGTTTTACAGCATTAGCATTGTTTCAGGAAATGCAGCCGGATATCGTGCTGCTGGATGTGCAAATGCCGGGCCTGAGTGGTTTTGAAGTCTGCGAACAATTGCGTAGTTTCCCCTGCGGTAAATTAATTCCGATACTGATGGCGACAGGACAGGACGATATTGATTCGGTACGTCAGGCTTATGAAGCGGGTGCGACTGATTTTGTCACTAAGCCCTTCAATTGGAAGGTTTTGGCACACCGATTACGTTATATGGTAAGAGCTAGTGATACCAGCGAGCAGTTACAGGAATTACAGAAAAGTGAGTCTCGTTTAGGAAATGCACAACGCATTGCCCGACTGGGTAATTGGGAGTGGAACCTCAATAATAACGAAATGTATTTATCAGAGCAGCTTTATCAGATGATAGAAATGAATCGAGGAGTTTCCAAGCTGAGTTATCGCAGTTTTATCAGCAAACTGCCTCATAGTGAACGAAAGGAGGTTCTTGGTTGGATTCATGGCCTGGTCAATGGAAATCAGGAGGATCAGCACCAGGGGCTGAATCACAGTATTGCTCAGTGCGACGGCAGACACATAAATGTACAGCATCAGGCTGAAGTCTTCTATGACAAAAACGGTGCAGCAAGGCTGGTATCAGGTACCGTACTTGATGTGACTGAATTGAAACAGGCACAGGACAAGATTGTTGAGATGGCTCACTTTGATAGCCTTACCGGATTGGCTAACCGCAGTGTATTTCGTGACCGGGTGGCGGTGGCGGTGGCAAGGGCAAAACGCCATGCTCAAATTGGGGCGGTATTATTTTTGGATTTGGATAACTTTAAAAGAATTAACGATACCTATGGCCACAGTATAGGTGATCAGCTTTTACAAGAGGTAGCCAGGCGTTTAACTGATACTGTTCGTGGCAGCGATAGTCTCTGCGAGACATATTCAAATAAGAATACGCTTGCCCGCCTCGGTGGAGATGAGTTTACCATATTACTGCCAGAGATCCGGCAGATAGAAGATGCCGAAAATATTGCTAAACGAATACTGGACTCCATGGAATCCAGTATTCACCTTTCTGGGCATGACTTTGTTGTCAGCACCAGTATCGGTATTGCTATCTTTCCAGATCACGGTGAGGATGTTGAAAGTCTGCTTAAAAATGTCGATGCCGCGATGTATTTCGTTAAGCATGCGGGCAAAAATGGCTATGACCTTTTTGTTGACTCTATGAATGTAGGAGGTAAACGTCGACTAGAAATAGAAAATTGTTTGCGCCGTGCTATCGATGATAAAGAACTGTCGATCAATTATCAACCTCAGGTACATCTTGAAAGTGGACGTATTATCGGTGTTGAAGCTTTGCTTCGCTGGAACAGTGCCCAACTGGGAATAGTTTCTCCGGTTGAATTTATTCCGGTTGCAGAGGAGAGCGGATTGATTTCACCGATCGGTGAGTGGGTGCTCAGAGAAGCGTGCCGTCAGGTGAAAAAATGGCAAGATGACGGTTTGCCCGAGATTAAAGTGGCAGTAAACTTATCAGCACGACAGTTCGCTAAACAAAGTGTAGATCAACTGGTGTCCCAAGTATTGTTAGATACCGGCCTGCCAGTCCATTGCCTGGAGCTTGAAATTACCGAAAATATGTTGATGGACGATGTTGAGGGTTCTGTTGAAACCTTGCATAGACTGAAAGCATTAGGTGTCTATCTGGCGATTGATGACTTTGGTACCGGTTATTCAAGTCTCAGTTATTTAAAACGTTTCCCGATTGATAAACTTAAGGTTGATCGCTCTTTTATTATTAATGTGACCACGGATAAGGGGGATGCTTCTGTCACTCAGGCGATTATTGCTCTGGCGCATAATATGGGGTTGACAGTTACGGCGGAAGGTGTTGAAGAGGCATCTCAACTGGAATTTCTACGCCAGAATAAATGCGAAGAAGTGCAAGGCTATTATTTTAGCAGACCACTGATTGCTCGGGATATGGAGAATCTGTTACGCAGCAGTAAAGATTATCTAGCGGTTTAATTTATCAGTATCAGATAATAAAGTTACCAACAATCACACTCTTATCTGTAGTATTTTTACAGAGAAGATATTTGCTAACATTACAATTATAAAGGGAGTTAAAATGGTAAAATTAAAACCTTTGTTAGTCTATGCAATTGGTTTGATCGCAGGGACTTTTTGCGGAGCCTGGGCTTCGGAAATTGCGAGTGATACCTTCGGGATACGAGGCGCAACGTTTATCAGTGACAAATTGATTGTTCCCACTAATGTTTCCGGGGTGATTGAACTTGTCGTAATTATTGTGGTTTTTTTGACGACGGTTGAGTTGGTCAAACGCTCCGGTCTTCTAAAATAGCTGCGCGGTGGTATTTTTCGCAGCGCACAGAGTGGCTTTTAATTTTACAACTTGAACAAAATACCACCATTCGAAAACTTTAATTAATTTTTCATCTCAAAATTTATTCATGGGCTTTGATGTAAAGTCCATGTTTTCCTGTCTGTTACTATCTTTCACTTAATTTATATGAAGTTAAATACATTTTATGAGCTGGGTTATTGCGTTGTTTTGCACGCTGTGTTCTTCTATGATCCATTAAAATTATTTAGGAATGTTCATGGAAAGTAGCGCAATAGTAGATATCACACCCAAAAGTAAACTCAGCCACCTTTTTCAATCCCTTGGACCGGGGATCATGATGGCAACCGCTGCCGTTGGCGGCTCGCACCTTGTCGCGTCAACCAAAGCCGGGGCTATTTTTGGATGGCAATTAGCGCTGCTGATTTTACTGGTTAATTTCCTTAAATATCCATTTTTCAGGGCGGGTGTCACTTATACTATGGGCACCGGGCAAAGCTTGATCGCCGGTTATGGGAAAATGGGTAGAGGTTATTTATGGTTGTTTACTATATTAACCGCTATTTCATCTGTGATTAATACCGCCGCGTTAGCTATTTTTAGTGCCAGTTTATTAGGCATATTTTTACCCTTTGATTTGTCACTCTCTGTGCTATCAGGGATTGTTATTATTGCTTGTCTGGCAATTTTATTACGCGGACACTTTAATGCCTTAGAAGGGTTAGCAAAAATCATCATGGGGGTGTTAACCGTGACCACTCTGATTGCGGTGGTGGTTGCTGCAAATCAAGTACAAGCTGTGCCTGCTGACTTTACTTCCCCTTCGCCGTGGACCATTGCTTCTATCGGATTTATTGTGATTACCATGGGCTGGATGCCGGCGCCGATTGAAATCTCTTGCTTAACATCGTTATGGTTAAAACGACAACGGCAAACGATCAAGGTAACCAATCAATCGGCTTTATTTGATTTTAACGTCGGTTATATCATCACCGCGTTATTGGCTATCGCATTTTTAGCGCTTGGGGCCTTGGTTTTGCACGGTCAGACAGATACTTTAGAAAAATCAGGCATTGCTTTTTCCCATCAACTGGTCGGCATGTATGCCAGTACTATCGGTGAATGGTCTCGAATCTTGATTGCAGTTATTGCCTTCGGTTGTATTTTTGGCAGCACCATTACCGTCATCGATGGTTATGCGCGTGCGCTTGCAGAAGCCAAAGCACAGCTGCAAAAATCCGACGATGAGCCGCTCCATAATAGCTGGATGTTATTGATTAGCGCTTGTGCGATGGCGGTTATTTTGTTCTTTGTTTCATCTTTGATGGCGATGCTGAATTTTGCGATGGTCTTAGCCTTTATGACTACCCCCATTTTTGCTCTGCTTAACTACAAGTTGGTTAACGGCAGTAATTTACCGGAAGGGTTGGCCTTAACCAAAAAAATGAAAGTATTGTCGTGGTTAGGTTTGACGTATTTATTTGGTTTCTTAGCACTGTTTATATGGTGGAAATGGCTGATGTAAGCGGGTAGAACAACAACGGGCGCGACTCTTAAATATTAACCAGATGAATTTGAACTAGATTAAATTCATCTGCTCACCCAATATAAATAAAGAGCTACACTTGTCTCGCTGCAAGTAAGAAATATAACTCTTATCCGCACTTATATTCAGTGCGGTCGTCGCTGTTTTTGCTCTAAACAAAAACAGCACCAACTTACTCGTCAGTCAGCAGGGCGTTTTTTAATATCAACTTATGGAGAATTATCATGACTAAACCAGTACGAGTATCTGATACACCTTTTGCAGTAGAAGTTGAAGAAGGTAAAAAATACGCCTGGTGTGCTTGTGGCAAAAGCGAAAAACAACCTTTTTGTGATGGATCTCATCAAGGTTCTGAATTTTCGCCGGTAAGATTTACCGCGACAGAATCTAAAAAAGTGTTTTTTTGCGGCTGTAAACAAACAGCAAAACAACCCCTCTGCGATGGCAGTCATAAAAACACATAACCATTAAATAAATAACAAAAAAAGTTGGCTAATGTTCGTCAACTTTTTTTTATTAAACGAGTACAGGTAAATATTCAAATATGCGTAAAACAGATAAAAAAATAGATAATCAGCTTCGGGGCGCTTTAACCGAGATATGCGAAAGCACCTTAAAGGAAGTTGCCGGATTTCAATGGTTAACTCATGTTGTTAACTACGCTAATTTTCCTAAAAGTTTAAAGGTCATTTGTGTCTTTGATAGTAATGATAACCTTAACCGCTTTAAGGCAACGGAAAGTCAGCAAGGCCTAATTCAGAACAAGCTTTTTGAAATGGGTATGAAAATGAACAGTATTTCTATTCCTATTTTCTACGATACGCAGGAGAATTGTGATAAAAATAACAACGGGAAATGGGCGGACAGGCTCGCAAAGTAAGTCACTCAAGCGAAGTTCAATTATATCAATTGGCTCGCTATTTCAGGCAAGTTTTATTTAAGCCCTTAATGAGCAGTTGTGTGAATTAATGAAGCAAGCAATTATCGCTTACCATAAAGATCAAGAAAATGATTGGGTTGCTGAACTTCTCTGCGGTCATTTTCAGCATGTTCGTAATAACCCACCCTTTATCTGTCGACCCTGGGTAACAACGCAAAAAGGTCGTTGTTCAATGTTAGGATACCAATTAAATTGTAAAAAATGTGATTCCGGAGCAGCAAAAGACAGTTTTCCTGAGCCCATAAAACAGAAAAGTTAAAAAAAGTTTACCCTAAGCTTAAGAGTAAATGATCCCGCCGTGCCGCCTCAATCAACTCAATTATAAATAAATGTTTAAAATCATAACCATCCGTTGAATATCAAGTGAATATACTCTACCTTAGTTTTTATTTTAAACAGATAGGTTGAAAATGTGAAATACAACAGCCTAGGCAATGGGTATTTCTAGTCTGTTAGGAGCCAAATTGTTATTTATGTTCAGTTTTAGTCACCTCATTTAAGGTAAATCATTACATGTATGCACCTTTAAAAAATCATGTTCCAATCAGTGCCTGGTACATGATGCTGTCTGCACTTGGCTTTGCCCTGATGGCGGCATGCGTAAAAACAGCAAGCACCACCTATAGTATTCCGGTACTTGAGATTGTTGCCGCCAGAGCCATTGTTTCAGCGATCATCAGTTACGCTGACGTTAAACGCAAAAAAATATCGATCTGGGGTAATAATAAACCATGGCTTATCGCACGCGGCATAGTCGGTGCATTTGCCCTGATGCTTGTTTATTATGCCGTTACCACGCTGCCGTTAGCAGAAGCCACTATCCTGCAGTATTTGCACCCGGTGTTTACGGCGATATTAGCGTTACTTTTTTTAAAGGAAAATATACAGCGTTCCACTATTGCTTGTATTGTTTTGAGTCTGCTCGGCCTGAGTATTATGATTCAGCCTAATTTTCTGCCCGATAGTAGTACACACTATTCATGGTTAAGTATTGCGGCAGGTATGTTGGGTGCTTTTGGTAGTGCAACGGCTTATGTTATTGTTAAGAAGCTCACCAAAACCGATGATAGCTCGGTGATTGTGTTTTATTTCCCTATTATAGCGTTCCCTATTTCCATGGTTTTATTAGGCAGTGATTTTGTTCTGCCCAGTTTGGCGGCAACAGGTGTATTAGTCCTGGTGGGTATCTTTACGCAAATAGGTCAAATAGGTTTAACCAAAGCCCTGCACAGTTCAGATGCTAATAAAGCAACTGCTTATGCTTACGTTCAGGTTATATTTTCAATCTTTATTGGCTGGGTTTATTTTAGTGAAATCCCCATTATCACTACCATAATAGGGGGAACTTGCATCATGGCTGGGGCGTTAATTAACGTCTTATGGAAACGCTAAATGACTTAACCTGTTGCTTGGTTTGGGGCAGTTTTTTTATGTTTGTCATCAGCAGGTTGCGATAAAGAGTGTAAAAACCTAACTAATGCCAAAAGAGCTAAAAAAGTGATCACTCTTGCTGGTTAAAATCACCTCTAACAGTGTTGTGAATTTTATTCAGAACATCCTGTTCTTCACCACTACGTGGTCAGCTAAAGCTGTTCAAAATCGTTGCAGACGATTTTGTGAAGGAGAACAATGATCGAATGCAACTCTCGCCTTGTTAGTGTTAATTTTTCCTTCGCAATACTTGCTCACTTCATTAATACCTTTGGTATAACCACGATTTTTTAAAGGGGCGGTCAGCTTTCTTTACTTTCAGAACTTAACTTGAACCTTTTCAGAATAGGTTCAAATTTTTCAATAGGCAGTGGTTTGCTAAATAAATAACCTTGATAATAAAAACATCCGTTATCGAGCAGAAATTGCCGTTGTTCAGCGGTTTCCACCCCTTCAGCAATGACGTTTATACCCAAGTTTGCTGCCATCGTAATAATGATGCGCACTATTGTTCTATTACTGCTATCGGTGGCAATATCACGGACAAATGACTGGTCTATTTTTAATTCGTCCAGCGGTAGCATTTTTAGATATCGTAAAGACGAATAACCGCTACCAAAGTCATCTAATGAGAAGCGAATACCCATTTTGTTCAGGGCATTCATTTTGCCAATAATATCGTTAATATTTTCAAGCAGCATGTTTTCCGTAAGCTCTAGTTTGAGTCGCGCCGGGTTAGCGCCGTGGCGATCCAGGGTGGCCAGTACTTGTTCCACAAAGTCGACTTGATGTAATTGTTTGGCACTGACATTCACCGCAAGCACGATGTCCTTGGTCAGAGGGTCTTGCTGCCATGTTTTTAGTTGCGCACAAACCTCATCCAGCACCCATTGTCCAATAGGCAGAATCAATCCTATGTCTTCTGCCAAGGGAATAAAGTGTCGCGGGGAAACGATGCCACGTTGTGGATGTTGCCAACTGATTAAAACCTCTGCACCGGAAGGTTGACCGGTGTGGTTTACTTGAATTTGATAGCGTAATTGGAATTGCTGTTGTTCAATGGCTTTGCGTAGATCATTTTCAAGATTAACACGGGCAACGATAGTCTCCTGCATCATCTGGTCAAAAAAGCGCAGGGTATTTCGGCCTTCGGCCTTGGATTGATACATGGCAATATCGGCCTGTTTTAACAGTTCCTCTGCTACTAGTTCATGGCCGATGAACAATGTAGCGCCTATGCTCGGGGTATTATGGTAAACGTGTGCGCTAAGTTGATAAGGTTGGTTGAGAGAGAGTCTCATTTTTGTGGCGATATCTTTAGTTTGAGCTGCCGCCTCAAGAGTATGAACGCTCAGGTTCTCCAATAATACCACAAACTCATCACCCCCAAAACGGGCTACGGTATCGCTTTCTCTTAGGCATGCAGTTAGGCGTCCTGAAACTTGTTGCAACAGCAAATCACCAATATCATGTCCTCGAGTGTCATTTAGAGTTTTGAAGTGATCCAAGTCGAGAAACAGCAGAGCACCTCGCCGACCACTATGGGTACTGACAGCTAAAGCTTGGTTGAGGCGGTCAAGAAAAAGACGGCGGTTAGGTAACTGTGTGAGTGGGTCATAGAAAGCCAGCCTTTCAATTTCATCGGATGCAGCTTTAATAGTAGTGATGTCAGTGAGTTTTTCTACGTAGTTGGTGACCATGCCTTGAGCATTTTTAACTGCTTTAATATGTAGATATTCAGAGTAGAGTTCGTCATTCTTGCGAGGTGCCTGGCCGACGGCATCTTTTGCGCAGGCGATGGCAAGCTCGGCCGCACATTTTTGTTTCTCGTTATTTTGAAAATTGAGTTCTTTATTGACCATGACCAACTTAGTAGTTTGCTTTGTTTGCTCGTTATTTTGAAGAGATGTATCTTTTTCATTAACAACTTCTACCTTTGGTTTTGTATAGGTCATAGGAACCTCTGTGCCTCTAAATTAAATATTTTGCTAACTGCCGGTTATTGAAAAATTCTGTAACCAATTATTGAAAAAAATTTAAAATCAATGGGCTGAGTGACTATTGACCCTTTTTCTACCTTATTTATATATTTGTGCTTGCTAACGATAAGAGAACCCAAAACACATAATTTGTGCTAGAGAGTGCCTGTATTTTTCTGGTTTCTCCATTTGCTTTCAAGATGCAAATAATCAGCTTGCCTAATGCTGGTTCATAAGTAAAGGAAAAGGTGTTATTTATATCATTTTTAAACCTAATAAACATCATTTACTGGGGAATTAAAAGTAGGGTTTTTCCTTTTTTTATGATGGTTAGTGACTATAGTCCGCCTGCTAAAAAATCAATCAAATAACTTCGCTGATAGTTTGTGCAGCTCTTTTTTTAATTTTATTTATACAATAAAAAACAGGGTGTCTGGCTAATCAGAAATCGGTCTATTACTAAATTTAATCAGTCCTTTATTAACAACAGAATAACCCATAGAATATAGACTACTTTGGTTTTTATTATATACAAACAGTCTAATAAGCTAACTGGGAGATTATTGTGACAGGAGAGACAAACTTAATTAAATTATTGGCTTCAATGAAGCCGGTATTGTTAGATGAAGAATATGTTTTTTGTACTATTGATGGAGCAAAATACGGCGATTATGCTGAAACCTTGCCCTTAGCGTCATATCTTGAATCTGAAGGTTTAACACTTTTGCTCAGCAAAGATAATGCAGATAAAGCTAATTTTCAATATGAGGGCGTATTTAAAGGCATTACATTAACGGTTCATTCCAGTCTTGAAGCTGTTGGTTTAACGGCTGCAGTCTCAAATAAGCTGGCAGAAAAAGGGATCAGCGCTAATGTGATTGCAGCTTACTATCACGATCATATATTTGTACAAGCTGAAAAAGCAGAGATGGCGATAGCGGCCTTAAATGAGTTTGGTCGTTAACCAGTCAGATCACCAATAAGTGCTGTTATCTGCACAAGTCGACTCTGGAGATCCTTAATGAATTATATAGTCCAACAAATAAAATCGCAGCACGACCTTAAAGTGTGCGAAATTATTCGAAGGGTGGGTAGGGAATACGGTGCAATTGGCGAAGGGTTTGGTCCTTCGGATACCGAAGTTAATGCCATGAGCCAGTATTACAAAAATGAAAATGGCAGTCTCTATCTCGTTGCCAGTATAGAAGGTCATCTCGTCGGAGGCAGTGGTATTGCTTCTTTTGATAACAGTGATGAAATTTGTGAATTACGAAAGTTATTTCTTTTACCCGAAAGCCGAGGTCAGGGAATTGGCAAAAAGCTTACCCAAGATTGTCTCGAGTATGCCAAAAGTAAAGGTTATAAGAAATGTTATTTGGATACCTTGACAAGCATGAAATCGGCTATCGCTTTATATGAAAAGTTAGGGTTTCAGTCTCTGGATAAACCGTTAGCAGGTTCTACTCACAACGGCTGTGACGTTTGGATGTTAAAAGAACTGTAAGGTAAATAATAAGCTGTTGTAGGCGCGGTTGGGGGCGGTGTTTGCGTGCTATCCCCTAAAACTTAAATAAATATATAGGTAGAGAATGAAGTTGAAGATATTTCAAATGATTTTATGCATTATCAGTATTTATGCTTTGTCAGCTTGCGCTGAACTTAAAGATACTGGTAAAACTATTGGTCAAGGTACAAAAGAGGTGACTACAACTATAGGTCATACTTCTCGTGACATAGTACAATCAATCGGTCAAAACACTCAAAAAGTAGTCTCTGATATAAATAATAGCAGTGAAAATTAAGATAAAAAGCGCTGACAATTTTGTAGTCGCTGACCGTTATTACGGGACACTTAAAGCGGTTTGTTATCCTGGTGTTGCGGTTTTAACTCTTTTTCACCTTCTTTGATGGCTTTTTGTGCCCGCTCATCCAGCGGGATACAGCAGCGAATATTTTCTTGAGTTAAGCCTAACTCGTCAAGTGCCGCACAATATTTTTGCCACCATTTTTTAATAAATGCCATTTTTTTCTCTCATTACTATCTGCACCTTAAAAACCTTGTACGGGTAATATAAAACGCTGAAAATTAAATAATCCAAAATAACCACTCATGATAGCCAATAAAAGGTAAAATGCAGCAGTATGATTTTTTTGGTCAATGGCTTAGCTGCCATTCTGACTGAAATCCCAGCAATCAGGATAAACAATTTTCCATAAATAACCATCAGGATTCGAAAAGTAGGCATTATAACTACCCCAAAATAGATCTTGATCTGGTTTTCTGATTTTGCCTCGCGTTTTCTTTATCCATTATCATTGCGGAGAGATATGCCCAGTCTTTTTTGTATAATAAAAAAGCCAGAACATCTAACTCTGATTCTGGCTTTTTAGTTAAACAAGGATGAATTTATAAGCTCAAGATCCTATCAGCAATGCCAGTGATATTATTAAGGTTCTTCTGACTAAATTAGGACCATATTATAAAGCGGAAGAGCGACCAACACGATTGCCCAATAAGGTTAACGCAATCATCATTGCTTAATTAAAGCTTGCATTGCCTCTTTAAGCTCATCTGATTCTCTGCCAAAAATGGCTTGAATTTTTTTATCTGCACTCATAACTACTACGCCATTTGCACCCAGTTCTTTTAATTTCGCTTGATCAACACCTTCAATGTTTTTAACAGAAACTCTTAGACGTGTTAGGCATGCATCTAATGCCAGGATATTGTCTTTACCACCAAATGCTGCCACTAAAACAGACGCAATACCCATTTTCGGGTTAGCATCTATCCAATTTTGCATCGATTCTCTATAATCGTCGGACTTGGTACCTAATATTGCTTGAATAACGTTGCCAAGGATCACAACGCCGATAGCGCCGAGTTCTTTTAGCCGTGCTTGATCTACCTCTTCTGTGTTTTTAACCGAAATTCTGAGACGCGTTAGACAGGCATCAAGTGCTTCGATATTCTGCTCACCGCCGAACGCCGTTATAAGCGCTGCAGCCATTTGTGAGTCTGACAGTTTATTTTGCATCTCTTCTCTCCTCTGTATTTTAATAACATTTATCTTCAGATGTATTTTCACTCTGGTTTGGAGATTGTCATAGTTGATGGTCTTTCAATCAGCTGTTGTGATTGAAAATGTAGCGTTAACTGCTAACCTCATATATATGGTTAAGACAATTTTCCAACAAAAAAGCGAACCTTATAAGAATTCGCTCAAACTTAAGATTGCCAAAGCATTTCATTGTTGCTGATTACTCAACTTGTTATGCAGATACCTTTGTCGTTAAAAAGATGAATATTGTCGCTGGCACAACTCAGTTGTACTGACTGGAATTTTTTAACTTCCTGATCGCCCGGAAGGTGCACGGTAAAAACATCAACGCCTGAAGATTGACCGTACATATAGGTACTATTACCCAAACGCTCGACGACTTCACTGTTGAATGTGAGCTTAATTTCATCGTCTCCATGAATAAGAAGATGTTCAGGTCGAATACCAAAGGTTATTTGGTCACCAATATTCACGCTTATTTTGGGAGTCGGAATGATTAATTTCTGATTATCTTTGGTGGTTAAGGTGACGCTATCATCGTCAGTAGCGGTGACTGATGTTGGAATAAAGTTCATTTTCGGAGAGCCGATAAATCCCGCAACGAATTCGTTTACTGGTTTATGATAAAGCTGTAATGGAGAGCCTACTTGTTCGATGCGACCTAAACGCAGTACCACAATTTTGTCTGCAAGTGTCATTGCTTCGACCTGATCATGGGTAACGTAAACCATGGTATTTTTAAGCTCCTGGTGTAGTTTGGCTATTTGCAGCCGCATTTCCACACGAAGTTCAGCATCCAGGTTAGACAGCGGCTCATCAAACAGGAATACTTTAGGGTCCCGTACGATAGCGCGGCCAATAGCAACACGTTGACGCTGCCCCCCGGAAAGTTCTTTGGGTTTGCGGTTTAGATGATCTTCAAGCTGTAGTGTTTTCGCAGCAAGGCTGACTTGTTTATCAATCGTTTCTTTAGTGTGGCCATTCATCTTTAAGCCGAAGCCCATATTTTCTTTAACCGTCATATGCGGGTAAAGGGCATAGGATTGGAATACCATCGCGACGCCACGTTCGGCGGGATCAATGTCGTTGACTAGTTTGCCGTCAATATAAATTTCACCTTCCGTAATATCTTCAAGACCGGCTATCAGTCGCAGCAATGTTGATTTACCGCAGCCGGACGGTCCAACGAATACGACAAACTCACCATGACTTATTTCTAAATCAATGCCATGGATAATTTGAACATCGTCGAATCGTTTAATGACCTTCTTAAGTGTAATGTCTTCCATTACGGGCTCCTTTTTATGGCTGATTTGTAGACAAATATCTAATGTGCTTTTTAAGATATGCTTTTTGTCAAAATTTGTTAGTCAATAATATCCAATTGTTGACCTACCTCATGTTTATGAGATGTTTAAAATAGATTTTGTGATGTTGTTTGCGAAATCATGACGCGTTAGTTTTAAAGCTATGTTGTATTGCTTTATATTGACTGCAATGCCTTTTAACAGATGTTTTCAAAAACATTTTATGCCGGTGTAAAGGCTGAATTAGGTTTTACTCTCTTTAACCCATCGTGTTTATTGTGACCTTTAATGAAAATTGAAATTAATTTTTATGCGAGGATTCACCCTATTGATGATGATAATTGTGCAAGTGTCGAAACTCGGAAAGGTGGAGTGTTCAGTGAAAACAACGTACCCAAAAAGCCGATTGCCTTCGGTTAGTAAAAAAAGGCGAATTAGTGCGAAATTATCCCCATGGCTGTTTTTAGCCCCGGCAATGATAGTTTTTTCTGTTTATGTTCTATATCCCATATTATCCAGTATTTCCTTAAGCTTTTACAACTGGGATGGTATGGGGGCAAAAACCTGGGTCGGTTTTGGCAACTATGTTGAACTATTTGATTCACAAGCTTTTTATACCTCTTTGAAAAATAACTTATTATGGTTAATTTTCTATATGCTTGCGCCGCCGATAGGTCTGGCCATCGCACTTTTCCTAAATCAGCAAGTTAGGGGCATTCGCATTGTAAAATCCCTGTTCTTCTTTCCATTTGTTATCTCCCAAGTGGTGGTTGGTTTAGTGTTTGCATGGTTCTATGACCCGAGTTTTGGTCTGTTTAATGTGGCCATAGGCGCATTGGGTTTTGAACCGATAGCCATTCTGGCGAATGAGGAATATGTCACTTTCGGCATTATTGCTGCGGGTCTTTGGCCGCAGATAGCTTACTGCATGATCCTTTATATGACCGGGCTTAATAATCTTGATGCTGAGCAATTGGAAGCCGCGCGTTTAGATGGCGCTAAAAAATTCAAAATGCTCTGGTATGTGGTGCTTCCTCAGTTAAGACCCGCAACCTTTATTGCTATCGTGGTGACGGTGATTGGTGCTTTACGCTCATTTGACCTCGTGGCAACCATGACTGCGGGCGGTCCATGGGGCAGTTCGTCAGTGCTTGCCTATCAAATGTATGAAGAGTCTATCTTTAACTATCGCATGGGTTACGGTGCTGCAGTATCTGTTGTGCTGTTCTTAATCATGGATGTTTATATCGCATATTTCTTGTGGCGTATGCTTAGGAGTGAAAAATAATGTTTCCTAAACCAATAAAAAAATCAGGCCGCTTTGCCAATATCAGCTATCGTGTTGCCCTACCTATTTCAATTGTACTGTGGTTACTGCCGCTGATTGCCGTGATGATGACCTCTATCCGTTCGATAGAAGATATTAATAAGGGTAATTACTGGGGTTGGCCAGAGTCGTTTAACTTTATTGAAAACTATACGGAGGTATTTGTCTCCACTTCGATGGGCCAGTATCTGCTCAACAGTTTGCTTATTACCTTGCCTGCGGTTGCCGGTGCTGTCGCACTGTCGACGTTGGCCGGATTTGCACTAGCGAAGTATAGCTTTAGAGGCAATATGTGGATCTTTGCCGCTTTTATTGCAGGTAACTTTGTACCCTTTCAAATCCTGATGATTCCGGTACGTGATTTGACCATCGGTTTGGGGCTTTACGATACGCATTGGGCACTTATTTTCTTCCATATCGCGTTCCAAGCCGGTTTCTGTACGCTGTTTATGCGCAACTTTATTGTTGGCATTCCAAATGCTTTGATTGAAGCCGCGCGCGTTGAAGGGGTCAGTGAATGGAAAATATTCTGGCACATTGTATTACCTCTGGTTCGTCCTGCATTAGCGGCGCTTGCAGTGCTGGTATTTACCTTCATCTGGAACGACTTTTTCTGGGCCTTAGTATTGGTGCAGAGTGATGAAGTTCGTCCGGTTACCGCCGGGTTAAGTTCATTGCAGGGGCAGTGGTTATCATCATGGCAATTTATGTCTGCCGGTGCCGTTGTTGCAGCGATTCCACCCGTGATCCTGTTCTTTACTATGCAACGCCATTTTATAACTGGTTTAACGTTAGGTGCGACAAAAGGATAACTGTAGCTTGCCAGCTTGCTTTACCGGCTGGCAAACAATAGTGACGCACGTACCGCAAGGTATAAATATTCACAACAGGTTGAGAAATAACTTGATGACACGCTAATTGTCATTGAACAACAACGAGCATTTGCTCGCCAACAAGGACCTCAATATGAAATATGTAAAGCAAATTGCTGCATCGGCAATACTTACAGCAACTCTCTCTGCTTCGGCTTTTGCGAGTACGCTAGTGATTAACTCAGATGCCTCTGATCCTGCGCCAAAAGCTGCATGGGGGGAAATAATCAGTCTTTTCGAAGCTGAAAATCCGGACATAACAGTTAAATATAATCTCTATGACCATGAATCCTATAAAACAACCATTCGTAACTGGCTAGTCACTTCACCACCTGATGTGGTTTTCTGGTACGCGGGTAATCGTATGAAAACCTTCGTTGATCGTGGCCTTTTTGAAGATGTCAGTGATATCTGGGAAAAGAATGATCTTAAGGCTGACTTTACCTCTGCTGCGGCTGCGATGACCGTTGACGGTAAACAATATGGTGTGCCGTATACTTATTATCAATGGGGTCTTTACTACCGTAAAGATATTTTCCAAAAATACGATATTGCTGAGCCTAAAACCTGGGAAGAGCTGAAAACTGCTGCGGCAACACTGAAGAAAAATGAGATCGCACCCTTCACTATTGGCACTAAATTCCTATGGACAGCCGCGGGTTGGTTCGATTACCTCAACATGCGAACTAATGGTTTAGATTTCCATATTAAATTAATGGAAGGGAAAGTTGCTTATACCGATCCGCGGGTTAAAAAGACCTTTGAAAATTGGAAAGAGATAGTAGAGCCTGGTTATTACCTGGAAAACCACGCCGCTTATTCCTGGCAGGAAGCACAACCGTTTTTGTATAACGGTGAAGCTGCTATGTACTTGATCGGTAACTTTATTACCCCAAGTTTCCCGAAAGAGCTCGACGGAAAAATGGGCTTCTTCCAGTTCCCATCTATCGATGCAAACGTTCCAATGGCGGAAGACGCACCAATGGATACGGTACATATCCCGTCTAAAGCTAAGAATAAAGTTGATGCACGTAAATTTCTTGAGTTTGTTGCTCGCGCAGAAAATCAAGAATTGATCAACAAAAAAATGTTGCAGATTCCAACCAACAATAAAGCCGCAGTTGCAGACAATGAGTTTTTACAGACCGGTGTAAAAATATTGAATGCAGCAGAGGGTACCGCACAATTCTACGATCGTGATACTGATCCTGCGATGGCTAAAGAAGGCATGAAAGGATTCCAGGAGTTTATGGTTCACCCTGAGCGCCTCGATGATATCCTTAAACGTCTTGAAAAAGTTCGTCAGAGAGTGTTTAAATAATCTCTTCAGGCTTTTGTTTATGATCAACAACTCATCTTGTTTGAGTTGTTCATTACAATGAATCTCTTGGGCCGAACAGTCTATCGGCCCAAATTTTAATTCCTTACCAACACCGCTACATTAGAAACATAACCTCAGTAACCACCCTTGAACGATTTATTGCATATCACTATGCATTATCTTGCCGCTTTAATGTGCTCAGCAATCAAAAATGCTAATTCTAATGCCTGGTCGGCATTTAAGCGCGGATCACAGTAGGTATGGTAACGCTGTGCCAGGTCGTGCTCGGTAATTTGGAACGCGCCGCCCACACATTCGGTGACGTTACGACCGGTCATCTCAAAGTGCACACCGCCTGCGTAAGATCCTTCGGTTTTATGAATTTGAAAAAATTGCTTCACTTCACGTAATATATCGTCCACGCGGCGAGTTTTGTAGCCGTTTGGCGCTTTAATGGTATTGCCGTGCATCGGGTCGGAACTCCATACTACGTCTTTACCTTCACGCTTGATCGCCCGAATAAGTGCGGGCAGATGATCTGCCACTTTATCTGCGCCCATACGCACAATTAAGTTTAAACGACCCGCTTCGTTGTTTGGATTAAGGATGTCGATAATACGCAGCAGTTCTTCAGGATCAGTGGTTGGACCCACTTTCAGACCAATTGCGTTTTCTACTCCGCGCAGGAATTCTACATGGGCGTGGTCGATTTGCCGAGTGCGATCACCAATCCACAGCATGTGCGCCGAGCAGTCATACCATTTACCCGTAAGGCTGTCGCAACGGGTTAACGCTTGCTCGTAGGGCAGTAACAGCGATTCGTGTGAAGTGTATAAGTTGGTTGCACGCAGCTGTGGCGCAGTAGCCGCATTAATGCCGCAGGCATTCATAAAAGCAAGCGAGTCATCAATGCTGCCGGCTAATGCTTGATAGCGCTCACCCAGCGGACTTTTCTTAATAAAGTCTAAGTTCCATTTACCAACCTCGTTTAGATCGGCCATACCACCTTGCGCAAAAGCGCGCAGCAAGTTAAGCGTAGACGTTGACTGGTTATAAGCGGTGATCATACGTTGCGGATCGGGTACACGACTCTTTTCATTAAAATCAATGCCATTAATAATATCACCGCGGTAGGAAGGTAAGCTTATGCCGTTGATGGTTTCCATGTCGGCGCTGCGCGGTTTGGCAAATTGTCCAGCAATACGGCCAATTTTAACCACCGGCTTTTGTCCGCCAAAGGTTAATACCACTGCCATTTGCATTAAGGCTTTAAAAGTATCGCGAATATGGCTGGTATGAAACTCATCAAAACTCTCTGCGCAATCGCCCCCCTGCAGTAAAAATGCTTCCCCTCTGGACACTTTTGCTAAATCTTCACGTAAGGAGCGAGCTTCACCGGCAAAGACCAATGGCGGTTGAGCAGACAAATACTGCTCGGTTTGTTGAAGTTTTTGTTGATCTGGGTAAGTGGGAAGTTGCTGTACTGGTTTGTTTCTCCAGCTTGACGGGGTCCATTGGGTCATGTTCTATGTCCGAGAGCGATAAAGAATCTATGATAGGCATTATCCGGCACATGAAAAGCACTATTTTGAATTTTTTTATTAAAAGTGAATTAAAATGCAAACAACTTATTGAAATAACTCTGCACAGGCGCATTTACATTACCGTTTAAGAAATGAATAGGGTAAGCTTAATAAGTTAAGACGTTGTTTTTTTCTTAAAAAAACAACCTAAAAGTAAATTTATTCTGTCAACCCAATTAAGGTTTAAAAAATGCAGTTAGAAGTTCAATCCGCTCACGCTATGACCGCCGCTGTTGGCCTCCTGTTTTTTCTTTTCGCACTATTTGATCTGTTTGATTGGACAAAAATATGTCAGCGATTCCACTTCCATCCCGTTGCTGTGCTGATCCTCAGTACAGGTCTTATACTCGAGCCCTTTACCCAGGCCATCAGCCAACAAATTGAATTACCTATAGCCAGTCTGCTTGTCTCATTGACGCATCTTTATTTTATCGCGATCGGTATTTTTTATAATATAAAAGTGCGCAGAGCGCAACCTAAGTAGAACCGCTAAAATAATTAATGAAGTGAGCAATGATTGCCAAGGAAAGATCAGCCTTAACAAGGCGTGTCTTGCATTTGATCGTTATGCCCGCTTCACTAAATTTTATGGACCGATTTTGAACCGCTTTAGCTGACCACAAAGTTTTAAAGAACAGGATCTTCTGAATAAAAACTCTATCTTATTGCGTATTGGTCCGGTGGAAGAAAAGCATCGCTATTTCAGCCTATGGTACAATGCTGCAAGTAAAATTAATGGAGTGGCTATGAGCGGCAAAGTAACAAATAAAGCAATTTTAAGCAGCAGCATATTTTCTATCAATCTTGTCACTTATCCTACCAATCATAGCGTAATGCAGCATATTGATCCGGTACAACAGGGGCGTTATTACAAGCTTAATTTTGTGCTTATAAAGCCTAAAGCCGGTGGTGTTTTTAAGTGCTCAAAATGCATTATAAATTTATTTAATCGTATCTATTTATTTCGTCCGGATAAATATGATCACAGTGTTTCTAAAATTGAATCGGGCAAACGGGTATTATTGAGTTTTGCATTAAACCTCTAGATAGAAGCTGATTAGAATCCAGTCGGTTCTTTGAGTGCTGAACTGGTACCGCCGTTTCTGCATTCAGTATCAACAGCAGAGATTAGGTGAACGGTATCAGTGTCGCGCGTCTTCTATTTGAGCTGTAGGATTTAAAAAAGTAAAACTAATCGTTATTGTGTTTATAACCTCATTGATCACATTAGACACTCTTTCTTTATTTCATTAGTAAGAACCCCCCATTTTTTAAAGTTGAATATCCTCCAATTAATAATAACTCGCAGAAGTGCCCCCATAAATAAAAATTGCTGCAGTTACAGCTTGTCCAACAGGCATAGCACCAGGGCGGATCTGCAATAAAACCAACGGTTGCCATTGGCGTAAGTAAAGCGGGGGTTGACTACTGCACTGAAGATGGAAAACCATCAAAACTGTTTTTTATGATTGCCTCTCCAGATGATAGATCGAACCAACACCTTGACGTGTTAGCAGAGCTTTCTTCAAAACTGATTGAAGACGACTTTATTGATAAATTTCTAAATGCTAAAAATACCGCCCAGGCGCTGGAAATTCTCTTTGAAAAAGTAGCGCTGACCAAAGTTTCTTCTGCGCCAAGCAAAGGCTTTATTATTGGCGCTACAGGTTGTCCTGCGGGAGTTGCTCATACCAACCTTGCGGCAGAAGCACTTGAAAAAGGTCATCGAAACGGGTGTGAAAGCACCGATGAAGATGCCAAAGGGTTGATTGATAAAGCGCTGGCGGGATCTCAATATCAAGCAGGCAAGCCGTCATTTTCAGTCACGGAAAGTGTGATTATTGTCTAATTACATGCAATAACAGAAACTGGAATGATTATTCTTTCGGGGAGTATGTGGTGACAGTGCCAGTTTATATTACACAAAAAAATGCCTTCTGCCGTTTGTCGTTACGGCAATCGATACCTGTGCACGCTACATAAATATGACTATCAAGAGATTTCCAACTCTACTGCGGCAGTACTGTCTTTATCATTAAGGAAGATATTGGTCGCAAAAGAGCAGGGTGCAAATTAGTTTTTGATGAATTTTTTAAAAATTGCTGCTTAAACTCTGCCAGCGGTAATGGTTTAGAAAACAGGTATCCCTGGCCAAATTGACAACCCGATTCTGCCAATATATCCTTTTGCTCTTCAGTTTCAATACCCTCTGCAACAACCTGAATACCTAGATGACTCGCCATCATTATCATGGTTCGGCATAAATTCCGGCTACTACTTTTTGTGATTAAGTGATCTACAAATGATTTATCAATTTTGAGAAAATCTACATCCATTTTTTGCAGGTAGGATAAAGAAGAGTAGCCGACACCAAAGTCATCAATGGCAATGCTTATGCCGTGATCTTTTAATTTACCTAAATTAGCGCGAATTGATGATTCATTTTCCATCAATAAATTTTCAGTGATCTCAACAATAATCGCTTCTCGGCTTAATCCAAGCGCTGCCATATAATCAATCCAATTTAACATCCACTGGCCATCACCTTTAAATTGCAGGGGAGAGACATTAATACTTAACTGAAAATCTGCTTCACCCATTTTCCTGATTTCAGCGAGATCGCGTGCTGCTGTTCGTGCCACCCATTCACCTATCTCTTCTATTAAACCAACCTCTTCAGCTATGGCGATAAACTCTAATGGCGGGACCATGCCTCTAACGGGATGATTCCAGCGGATCAAGGCCTCTGCCTTACATATTTTATTCAATTTTAAATCTACAATAGGTTGATAATAAAGTTCAAACTCGCCTTTATTAAGACTGTCGCGCAGATCTTCAATCAATTCCCGTTTTTTAACTAAATTTTCTAACATCGCCCGATGGAAAAAGTGATGGCAGTTTCGACCGTTGTTTTTTGATTTATACATGGCCAAATCTGCATGTTTAACAATGCTTTCAACCGTCAGACCGTCATCGGGGAAAATAGCAATGCCAATGCTTGCAGTGACGTATACTTTTTGCCCTTTGATGATAAAACTATCTGCGATGATGGCTTGAATATTTTTGGCAAGTTGTTCGACAATTTTTTTGTTTTCAATATTTTCAATATTTTCGATAAGTACAATAAACTCATCTCCGCCCAACCGTCCGATAAGTGCAGAATCGGGCAACATTCCTTCGATCCGCTTACTCACGGCTATTAATAAAATGTCGCCGGAATCGTGGCCCATGGTATCGTTAATTTCTTTAAAACCGTCAAGATCCAGACCCAGAAGCGCAAAATTATGAATACTAGGACGCGCGATAAGATCCGATAACTTATCTAAAATATAACGGCGATTTGGTAAACCGGAAAGGGCGTCGCTGTAAGCTTGCTCGGTAAGTTTACTATTGGCAATTTTTAATGCTTTGGTACGTTGCTCAACTTGTTCTTCTAATAAATACTCTCTCTTTTCTATGGTTATGAGCATTAAATTAAAACAATGAGCAAGGTTACCGACTTCATCTGAAGATAAAACCTCTGAACGCAAACTATAATTATTGGTTCTTGTGACACGATCTGCAACGGCGGCGAGGTGGATAAGGGGATGGATAAGATTTTTACGTAAAAACAGTGCGAGCACAAAACTGAGCCCCAATATTAAAATTATAATAGCGAATAAAAAAACACTGAAAAATATCAGACCTTTCTCTATTAAGGAATAATCTGCAGTGATTATCAGCTTTCCATAATCGACATCTGTCATTTTTAAAGGGGTTTTGATCACCATCAGATCCTTAAATATGAAGGTGCGGTTAGATTTTTCAGCAAAGAGCTCAACAAGTGCATCACCATCAGCACTGAGAACCCGTGCACTAACTATATTCGTTTGACTGAGTAACGGCTTGATCAACTCTTTTACGGTATCGTCATCCTGGAAAATAATCGCTGCGGTTAAGTTTGGAGCTAAAATATTGGCAATAGAATTGAGTCGACCCTGTTCAGCTTTAGTAACGCTATTCAATTCATAAAAAATAAAGATGCCAGCAATCGATACACTGGCAAATAATGCAACGACCATTAGTGTCATTAATAACTTTGCATTTAAGGACACAAATAAGGGACGTTTTACACTCATTCATTATCTCCTTTATGAATTCTGCCTAAACGCAAAACTTTAGAACTCATATAGATACCGGATGCCTTTAATTTAGGAATATTGACCTCAAAACGAACCTTTCCACCCACAATAAAGAAATTGATATGCCCGCCAGATTCAATAAAACCATTAAATTCACCGACCAACATCATCTTCGACAATGTCACGTTATTTATCAAATATAACCATTCATCAACGTCATTTTTTGTTAAATAAAGTGTATTACAGTCAGCTATGCTGTCGAATTTTGTGCTTAAAAGATGAACCGTAACAAGCACCTTTTTAATCGTTCGAGCTTTAAGTGTCTGCCTGGCAATATCGACAAATTGAGGATCAAAGCTGCAGATATTATAACGAGGCTGCAGCTCAGCATTAAACCAGTCACCTTGAGAATATCGGGCAAAGTTGTAAAGAAAACCCGATTTAATGGCATCTTCTCTTGGGCTGGCGACAGTCCGTCCTGACAACAAAACTGTTATCATTAAAAACCCTAAAGAAAATCGCTTACCTAATATCAACATAATGCTGTGTCTAAAACTCTGCTGTAATTCTAACAAGATAACTGGGCTCTGTGTAGGTTGAGACAGTGTAAGTTTCAGAGCTGTTGTTATACTCCAAATGCTTGCCATATAAAAGATTATTGCCGGTTAAAGTGAATGTTGCAGCCGGTGTTATCTTCCAGTTCCAGCTTAAATCTAAAATGCTATAATCATCGGTTTCATATGCTCCACCGTTTTCAATGCGGTAGATAGCCGAGAGTGAGTGATTTGCTGTTATTGAAAAGTGCATTTTAGCCATAATCTGGCGTAGGTAAGAGTCATCACCAATAGCGGCCGATGTACCCGATGGCAGGTCATATTTATAAGAGCTAAAACTATAACCCAGTTCCGTGGTTAACTGCTGATAGGGCTGCCATTTAAGAACAGCTTCCCCCCCATAGGTAGTCAGCTCTGCATCGGAGACAAAATCAATGCTAATAAGTGTATAGGTCGCATTAACACTCTTATCGACCACAAGTACATTGCGCGCTTTGGTATGAAAAAGAGAAAGGTCAAGCCCCCAGGAATTAGCCGTATAGCGGTAGCCTAATTCTTCGGAAATTGACTTTTCAGCTTCAATATCCGCGCTACCGTTGATTTCAGCTTTAATACCATACGCAGAAGTACCAAGCGCGGTTCCATTATATTCAATTAATGATGGAATTCTTACCCCTTGAGAAATCGCACCCCAGAATGTATGGCTTGAATAGGGGGTCCACAGTAAGCGGGCCATAGGTTGATGTTCCCAACCGGTAAAACTGTTTCTTTCCGATCTGTTGCCGAGTATTAACTTAAGTTTTTCCGGCATAAGATTAAATTGGCCCTGAAGGAAACCACCAAAGTGTTGGTATGAATCAATGTCATCAATATTGGTAATATAGTCGGTATCATTTACAGAGATTGCGGTATAACGATAATTGACTCCCCAATCAAATTGGATGTTATTGATTAAAGTGTTCATCTGATAATCAATATCGGCAATAAGAAAATCATCTTTATAATAGAGCTGCTGACCTTTTTGAGAACTGATTGAAGCCTGCAGCATCTGATTGGAAACCGATGATATTCTATGCTCTAGTCGGGTCATTACTTGAAGATGATCGCGCGTATATTGATCGCCAATATATTCATTTTGATAGGTGCTTAAATTGGCCAGTTTTAAATTTTGTCCCATCTCAATATGGGTATACTGAGTTTGTGCAAGTAAAGATATATTATCATTTAGATTTAAATCAACCCGTCCGCCGATGCTTTTCTTTTTACCATCATCGCCGGGTGAAAGAGATTTGCTACTTTCAGATGACGCCTCCGTATCTTCAAAGGCACCGAAAATACGAAATGAACTGTAATTCGCTAAATCACCACCGACTCTGAAATTTAGCTTGTGATTTATCTGAGATCCCGCTTCAGCCTGCGCCAAGGTACTGCGGGTATCAGCGGTATGTTTACTGATAATATTGACAACACCGTTGGTTGCATTACTCCCCCATAATAATCCACCCTGACCGCGAATGACTTCAATACGATCAATATCGTATAAAGGTATATTCAAGGCTTCCCAATAGACACCTGCAAAACCGGGGTTATAAATACTCTGTCCATCGACCATGACTAATAATTTACTGGAGTATCGACCCGCAACGCTTCGTGATGTGATAGCCCACTGATTTTTATCGAGCCGACGTACCTGCATGCCGGGCACTAACGTCAGTGCCTGCGCAACAGAGGTGACACCTGACTGTATTATCTCTTTATTGGTTAACACATAGATAGATGCGGCAGTTTCAGACATATTCTGCAAGCGTTTCATGGCAGACGTGACCTGCACATCGGTTGCCATTAATTCATCAAAATCAAGACTTGGAAGTTCATCCAGATCATAGTTTGCGGGTCCAGGATCAGCCCCAGCACTACTAACCATAAGGATTTGATTCAATAAAATGAGAGCTGTAAAAATATATCGATGGTAACTAACTGATTTCTTCATGAAATAAACTCAAGTATTAAAAGGTTAAAGATTCACTTTCATCGAAAGTGACTGATTTTATATATTTGAATGACAAAATCCTTTTTTGTCAGAAGTTATTTTAATCTGGATATTGTGGCTGACTCTTATACTATCAAGTGAGTATGAGCCTGTTATCTGTGCCGTACTGACGGTCTTTATTGAAGTTGCTTTATCAGCATATTGTACTTCAACAAAATCAATATTTTCTTTATGCAAACAATGCCGGTTATTTGCCGTTGGATACAAACGTTTTTAACTTGTGAATCAGGTTCAAGTGCTCACATAGTTTAAAAAACACGTTTATTTTCCCGCTTTAGGTTAAAATATTACCAGTCAAGATAATTTCCGAAACATAATAATATCTTCATAATGAACGGCGTATGCAAAATTAATACAATAAATTATTATCGACCGGATTTTATTGATCAACTTCACTTTGCTATAAGTTATTGTAATTAAAGCGTGTTATGCTACGTTATATGTGAAGTTTATCATCATTTCTCAACTGCAGTTTGAGATATAAGAAAGCCCATGATGCGGCACCTACACCGTACCGAACGAAGGAATTGATCTCTACTATTTCGCGGATTATTTAACGTGTGTGCTAAGTATTACCAGACGAATGGTTTTTTAGTTTCTTGCTCGTCTGCTGTTAGCACAACGTTTTGCAGTGCCAGGAGAATATTATGATTAAAGTCAATAAATCTTATACCGCCAGCTTTGATGTTGATCCGCAGCGCGGTTTCAGCCCATTGTGTCCCAAGGAACTTCCTATTAGTGAGGGTGACCAGATTAGCGATCAGTTAAACGCTCAAGCACAATTTGCAGCTTATCGTCTGGTCAGTAAGGATTGCCATCCCGCAGAAGCGCCTTGGATTGCTAACTCGACCGATGAGGTAATGACACCCGTTGCCGGAGATTATCCTAATTTAGATGTCAAATGGCCAGCACATTGCGTCATTGGTACTGAAGGGAATCTGCTGATTCCCGGACTGCCCAACGAGGCGGATTATGATTTGCTCATTAAAAAGGGCATGGATCCTGTTAAACATCCCTATGGCGCTTGTTATCATGACCTTGGCGAAAGTGAAAGTACCGGCGTGATTGAATGGTTGTATGAACGGCAGATAAAAGTCGTTATTGTAGGGGGACTGGCAACCGATTATTGTGTCAAAATGACGGTGCTGCAGCTTTGCCGGGCCGGATTTCGAGTGATTGTTAATCTCGGAGCCTGCCGGGCAGTCGCAAGCGAAACCACCGAAACAGCCTGCGCAGAAATGTCTGCGGCCGGGGCTGAACTGATTAAAGACAGTAGTAAACTGGAGTTGCAATGAGTACAAAAACCATGGATCGCTGGCTAATCGAGTCTTTGATGGACACCGATCTCTACAAAATTACCATGCTGCAGGCCTATTATCATTCGTCTGAGTTCCGCCTTGTTGATATCGAGTGGAAGTTTGCCTGCCGTAACCGCAACGGCCTCGACCTGAGCACGCTGATTCCGGAAATTTCTCGTCAGCTTGAGCATCTCTGCACACTCTCTTTTAGCGATGTAGAACTCGACTATCTGAGCGGTTTTGCTTTTATCAAACCGGATTTTATCGAATTTCTACGTATCTTTCGACTCGACATGCGCTTTGTCCATATCGAGCCCAAAGGTGAAGACATTAACCTGCGCTTTAGCGGGCCATTATTGCATGTCTCTCTGCTGGAGATTTATACGCTGGCAATTATCAGTGAGCTGCATACTTTTATGAATTGTGGCGGTATCGATCTGAACGTTGCACGGCAAAATCTGGCTGAAAAGATCGCCTATCTTAAAGCTGAAGATGATCTGTCCGGTTTTAATTTTGCCGATTTTGGTACTCGACGACGTGCCAGTAAAGCCTGGCAGGAAGAAGTGCTGTTCACCCTGAAAGAGCAGTTACCGAAGTGCTTTTCCGGCACCAGCAGCCTGCATTTCGCACGCAAATTAGGCTTACCTCCGATCGGCACCATGGCCCATGAATGGTTTCAAAGCTGGCAGGCAGTAACCAGGCTTGCCGATGCCCAGACAGCTGCACTCGAAGGCTGGGTACATGAATATCGCGGACGATTGGGGATTGCGCTGACCGACTGTTATTCAATGGATTCTTTTATTCGGGATTTTTCCGATCCCTATTTTGGTAAACTTTACGATGGTCTGCGCCACGACAGTGGTTGTCCCTTTGTGTGGGGGGAAAAAGCGATTCTAATGTATCAGCAGATGGGCATTGACCCGCTCAGTAAAACCCTGGTCTTTAGCGACGGATTAAATTTTCCACGCATGCTGGAAATCTGGAAGCGCTTCAAGGGTCGCGCTAAAATCTCCTTTGGTATCGGCACAAATCTGACCAATGATGTTGGCAATGAGCCTCTGAATATTGTTATTAAAATGGTTGCGGCTAATGGCCGGCCGATAGCAAAAATATCCGATGAACCGGGTAAAAGTATGTGTGAAGATTTGGGTTATTTACAATATCTGGCTAGTCAGTATGGAATCGATCCGAGTCTGGTGAAAATTTCTCAATAGGGTACTTGTCGATTTTCTGTTTTCGCCTCCCTGATTTTGTCAGGGATGAAGCCAAGTTATAGAGGAGTCATGATGGAAGCTAAGGATAAAATGCATGATCAAAAAGTGTATTTTTGTGATGATGAGGAGCTGGTTTCGGAGCAAATGCAATGTTTGGAAAGACTTTATGACTTTAATCTTACTCGGCCTACTGAACAGAAAAAAAGAGCAGAGATTCTCACTAAACTATTTGCTGAAATAGGGGATGGTTGTTATATCGAGCCACCCCTTCATGCTAACTGGGGTAAGCATACCCATTTAGGCGATCACGTTTATGCAAACTTTAATCTGACCTTAGTCGATGATACCCATATCTATATCGGAAATTATGTAATGTTTGGACCTAACGTCACCATAGCAACCGCGGGACATCCTATTACCCCGGCACTGCGCCAAAAAGCAGCGCAGTTCAATATTCCGGTCTATATTGGTAATAATGTCTGGATAGGTGCAAATTGTGTTATTTTACCGGGCGTGACTATTGGTGATAACAGTGTCATTGGCGCGGGCAGTATAGTGACAAAAAACATTCCTGCAAACGTTGTAGCCGTCGGCAATCCGTGCCGCATCCTGCGCGAAATAAACGACAGAGACAAAACCTATTATTACAAAAATCTGAGGTTCGATGGTGAATAAAACCACTAGCTAATGGTTTTCCCGAAATATAAACACCGCTGATTTATACTTTATGGAGGAAATAAATGTTTGAATCTTTAACTACGCTCTCGGAAAAATCAGGTTTACCGCCCGGCTCACTGATTCATGTCGGTGATGTTAGAGAAGCTGTCACTCAAATGTCAGTGATTGACTACGGTGCGGAAAATATTAAAGAGCATAAAATTCAATCGATAGATGAAATTTTAAAATACAAAGAGAGTGATACTGTCACCTGGGTCATTATCGAAGGGTTAACCGATGTTGATATTGTAAAGCGCATCGGTACCATGTTTGACATACATCAGCTGGTGCTCGAAGATATTTTAAATACCCATCAAAGGCCTAAATTCGAGGAGTATGATGACCACCTTTTCATCGTACTTAAATGTTTATTACCTGAAACTGAGCAATTTTCGGTTACCTATGAACAGGTAAGCCTGTTAGTGCTTAAGAATTTTGTTTTTGCATTTAAAGAGAAAAAAGATGACCTTTTCCAGCCAATTATGCAGCGCATTCGCTCCAGCAACGGCCGATTAAGAAACCTCAAGGCGGATTACCTTACCTATAGCATTCTCGATACCATTGTTGACCAGAACTTTATTCTCATCGATTCATTGGATGAAGCCATCACTTCGCTGGAAGATGTTTTATTAACATCTGAACCCGTTAAAAATACCCTTAATACCATTCAAAAACTCAAAAGAGAAATAATTCGCATCAGAAGACACGTCTCTCCGGTGCGAGAATTAATCGCAGAAATGCTACGCAGTGAATCGCCTTTGATTGACCCAAAAACGCATATTTATTTAAGGGATGTCTCTGATCATGCGATACGGGTAACCGAGTCAATCGAATCATACCGAGAGATATTAACCGGCTTATTAGATATCTATATTTCCAGTGTCAGCAATAAAATGAATGAAACAATGAAAGTGTTGACGGTTTTTGCATCAATATTCATTCCGTTAACTTTTCTGACCGGAATATACGGGATGAACTTTGAATATATGCCGGAGTTAAAGTGGCAATGGGCGTACCCGGCTCTTTGGTGTGTTTTTATAATATTGCCGATAGCACTGCTGGTGTATTTCAGAAGAAAAAAATGGTTATAAGCAGACACCGATCTTAACCTATTTAACTTACTCGGGGCCATTTTAACAAAACGCCTTTTAATCCTTTTTTCATTGTATTTGAAGACCGTTTTACTCCTAAATATTCAGCAGTTATTCATCATTAATTTCCTTTTCTCATACGCTGTATTCTCGACTTGCCAAGTTAATAATAACAATCCATATTGATAGATATAAAAGTATTGATAGTGCTTTGCAGGTTTTAAAAACAGGGGCGCTAAGCTTAGTGTCTTTTATTACATGTTATCAAGGAATCGAATCGTGAGTTCTCAAGAAAATCAAGCCAGTGTTATTACCGTCTGTTATGGAAAGCATTTTGAGTTTAATGATTTAATTAAATATTGTGAACAACATTACCGCTCGACTCGTTATCGCAGCACTTTACACCTTGAGATGGGAGAGGGTGATGTCTATGTGTTTGCTTATGCAACGATTGTTTATTGGAATATAAGCGATCCACTAAGGCAACAAATCGAGCAATCAATCTTACCTTTTTTGAGCGAACCCATGGCGCAATGTTTACAGGATGAATTAAGTTTTAGTTATGGGGAAAGTTTCACGTTACATAATGATCATCTTGTATTGGATAGTAAGCTGCCTTTAGTCAAGTTGGCGATATCACATACCCTGGCGCAATCAGTTAAATTAGAGATGTTTGAAGAGCAGGTCGAACAAACGATTAAAGAAACATCGCCGATTCCCAAATACCTTGCTGAACATGGGAAAATAAAACTCAGTCGCAATCAAATTGCGCGCATGCGCGGAAGCCTCTATCTGACCAAATCCAGCGTGAATTTACATTACGAACTGCTGGATAAACCGGATTTTTTTTGGGAATATCCGGAACTTGATCATTATTATCATCAAACCGAAGAATATCAAGAATTGACCACTCGCCTGGATATTCTCAATCGGAAATTAGAAGTGATTCAGGAGATGCTTAATCTTCTTGCCGATGAAACAAATCATCAGCACTCCGCCGTACTCGAGTGGATTATCATCTGGTTAATTGCGGTTGAGATAGTTATTTTCTTTGTTCATGATCTATTTAAGTGGGTTTAGATCGGCACTTAACGGCATGGTTAATAATCAGATTGATGGCGACGATAACAGGCTAGGTTTCGTCTCCATTGTTTTGCTCGGCGCTATCATTTATGTGATATCTTTTATGTAAGTGCTCGAGTTGCATTTTTTCTGATTCCAGTTTTGCTTCGGCTTTGGCGGATTGACGGGTGGCTTTATCAAGTTGCCGGCGAAGCTTGGCCAATTCGTTATAGAGTTGGCTCTGCGCTTCTTCACTGCCATGCTGACGAATTTTCAACAGTGCTTTTAAATTATCTTCAAGGGCCAAATTGACCCTCTGTACTTCTTCTTCTGCCTGTTTTTCACGTTCCTGCGCGGCATTCAATTTATCTTCGGCCGCTGCCAGTAATCCGGCGATACCTTGCTCCGGCTCCGCATCAAGGTCAATTTTTTGTGCCGCGATAACTAGTGCAACCAGGGGCAGCACAGGCAGTAACTTGTCGACAGATAGCCCGGAACAGTCGACAAGCTGATCCGCTTTAATGGTCAGTGGCAGGAAGATCAAGCTGGCATCGGCTGAATATCTGCGCACTGTTGCACTGCTAAAATCCTCTACAATCATCGCCTCGGCATTGATTCTACTATCCACTAGTTCCTGCTGTAGCGCTTGTAGTGCCGCCTCATGGCCATCGTCCTCGACCGCGCTCAGCACGCGCAACTCAGATTGTGCCCAAAAGGGTGAACGGGTCATCAGATGTGCCAGCAGCAACATCAGCGAACCACTGTTTCCCGGAATATACCAGATATCAATGCGGCGCTCCTCGGGTGCTTGCTGTGCCAGCTTTTGCCATTCAGCTTCCTTGGCGTCTAGGACGACAAGATTATAACCAAGGCGCAGCGCGGAATGCAGATTTTTGCCAAAGCTTTTCAGCTGCGAAGTAAAAAAATATTCCGTGTAGCTATCCAGATAATTGAGCAGGATAGTGTTGGCCCTTAGGGGGCCGACGCCAAAGGATTGCAGTAATAAGGTGCTGCCTATCTCAAGTGATGGAGCATTGATCACCAGCGGGAAAGCGCGTACGCCACTGGCGGTGATATCTTCGTAGAGCTCATTTTCGGCCAGCCTCTTTTGCGATGGTCTGTTTTCCAATATGTGCACCAGTGTCGTCAGACCACTGCCCGCTTCAAGCCAAGAGGAAAATTTCAGCAGTCGCTCGCGCCTTGTTCTGCTGCTGGAAAAAGCCAGAATTTGCGGCCGCCAGTCGCGCGGATGTTCCGGCTCGAGTGATACCTGCAGCAGATGCTCGCGTACCTGCTGCAGGTGGTAGGAACGGCGTCCATCGGCCCAACGGCTTTGCTTGGCGGTGCGCTGCAGATATTGATAAATGGCGAAGATCAGCGACACCGCCAGCGCAGCTGATTCCCAGTTAATAGCTAACATGGCTAGTAAACAGACGCACGCGCCGGCCAGACTTGCATATTTATGAAACCATTTAAAACGCGGGCGAAATGAGGGACTGGCAGTTCTGGCTTCAAAATAAGTGGCGTAATTGAGCAGCCCATAGGAGATGAGAAAAAACATTGCGACGATACTGGCGATCAGATTGAGATCACCCAGACTGATAGTCAATACCGCGATAGCAGCGGCCAGCAGCACTCCCCGTTGCGGATTGTTGGACGAGCCAACGCCTGCGGCAAAAGGGTTTAACAGCGGAAAAATTTTATCCGCCGCCAATGACTGCAGAATCCGCGGCGCACCGAGAAAAGAAGCCATCGCCGACGAAAGGGTGGCGGCAAATACCCCGGCGATAATAAATACAGGCAGCCAGGCAATCCGGTTCATGGAGGAATAATCACTGACCAATAACTGTTGGGGCAGGCTGCCGGCAAAAAAGATCGCCGCGATTAAATAAACTATCAGTGAGATGCCTACGGCGAGAAAGGTACCCTTGGGCAAACTAATACTGGGATCGCGCAGATCCCCTGACATGCTTACCCCTTGAGTGAAGCCGGTAACGGCAGGGAAAAATACCGCGAACAGCACCCAGAAGGGCGGAGATTGCGCTGTTGATTGCCAGTTTTCCTGCAGCAGAGCAACGTCCCAATGTGATAGCGCGCCGATAAAAAAGGAGATCAGTGCCAGGCAGAGAGTGGCCATCACAACATATTGAAAACGTATCGCCCAATCCGCTCCTTGCCAGGCTAAAAAAAACAATCCAGCAAGAGGTAAAAGTGCAATGATCTGTGCCATGCCGTCGCTCATGGCAAACAGTCCGGCAACCACTTCGCCAAAGCCGATGCAGTAAAAACCGATCGAAACCGATTGAGCCATGAACAGCACCAGCCCCAGCGCGCCGCCAAACTCAAGCCCGAGGGTTCTGGATATCAGATAATAATCACCGCCGCCGCGAACTTTTAAATTGGTGGCGATGGCCGACAGAGAAATGCTGGTCAGTATGGAGATAGTGTAGGCAATACAAATAATCAGCAGAGTCTGCAGCAAACCGCCCGTACCGACCACATAGCCGAGCCGCAGGAATAAAATCAGTCCGAGTATAGTTAACACACTTGGGGTAAAGACACCGGCAAAGGTGCCCAGCTTGTGCTCTGTCGTCTTGGATGAGGTCGGTGCGGCTTGTTTACGCATTAATTATTTACTTACAGTCTGGAAACGTTAATATTAGCATTTCGAGAAGTAATCACCACTGCTGTTTGTGGACTTATAAAGCACAGTGCAGATTTTTTGATCTGTTCTAGTATAATCTTATAAAAACATACGCTTATCTAGCCAATCTTGTGCTCTGTTGTGGGGAAAAAGCATCTTTTTTACAACGGGCAAGCTAAAAATGGAAGGAATCTATGCAGTTGTCTGATCAAGTAGTAGATATTTTTTTTGCGTTTCTGCCATCCTTGAGTATATTTATTTTCTCTGTTCTGATGCTGGCGGGATGTTATTGGTTTCTGCTCGGGCGGCGTCCCGAACTGGGTAATGAACGAAAATTCCCGATCCAGATTTTAATGTTGGCTCTGACTATCATATCGGTGTTGGCAGTGGTCATTACCTTACCCATAAACGAAATTTCTCGTAACCAGATAATGGGTTTAATTGGTATCCTCCTTTCGGGCATGATTGCCTTTTCATCAACCAATATTATCTCAAACTTAATGTCCGGTGTTTTGCTGCGCATAACAAAACCTTTCCAAACCGGCGATTTTATACGCGTCGGTGATTTTTTTGGTCGAGTGGCTGAGCGCGGCTTATTCGACACGGAAATTCAATCGGAAAACCGCGAATTTGTGGCATTACCTAATACATATCTGGTTAATAATCCGGTCTCTACCATCCGTAAGTCCGGTACCATCGTTTCAGCGACCTTGTCATTAGGATACGATCTGCATCATTTACAGATTGAACCTTTACTTATCAAAGCGGCACAGATAAGCGGACTTACCAGCCCCTTTGTTCATATTATTGAGCTTGGCGATTTTTCTATTACTTACCGCATTTCCGGATTACTGGTAGAGGTAAAAGGACTGCTTACTGCTCGTTCAAATTTATTTCGATGCATTCTGGAAACCCTGCACAGTGAAGGGATTGAAATTATGTCACCGGCTTTTATGAATCAACGTAAAATGGATGATGGTAAGAAGGTTATTCCAACTTTTGTGCACGCAGCGCCAGAAAAAAAAGTAGTTGATGCAGAAGGAATTATTTTTGATAAAGCCGAACAAGCAGCGCAGATAGAAGATGAAAAAAAGGAATTAATGGACGGTATAAAAGATTTAGAAAGCACCCTAAAAACCAGCTCCAATGAAAACAAACCGCAACTAAAAGCGAGTATAAAAAAGAAACGTGAAAGGCTTGATATTGTTGATCACAGCGAAATTGAAGAAGATAGTGAAAATACTCCGAGTACCGCATCAAAGAAGGATTAATCCTGCCGTGCTTTTTCATCGGCAAGGTTTTGTTGAGCTGTGTCTGAAAATAGACAAAACAGGATAGTTGAATATACTCATTTATATAAAAAGTCGCGGTCGCTGTCCAACCGGATTTAAGATGCAAGCATCAATAATTTATACTGATTTTGTGTCGTCGAAAATCCCTTTCCCGCCCTTATTTTGATTCATATTAGGAACATACGCATGAAAATTATTGGATTTGCTGCCACTAACCACAAGAAATCGATTAACTATCAAATAGTGGAATATGGATGTTCGTTTTTAAAAGATCATGAGGTTGAAATCTTAGATTTAAATGATTATGAGCTGCCCTTATACAGCCAGGATAAAGAGCAACAAATAGGGCATCCGGCAATTGCAAAAGCATTTCTGGAAAAGCTCTCGACCTGTGATGGCATTGTCATCTCTTTTGCCGAGCATAATGGTTCCTATACAGCGGCTTATAAAAACTTATTCGACTGGTGCTCGCGCATAGAGCCTAAAATATTCCAAAATAAACCCATGGTTTTTTTATCAACCTCCCCCGGAGCAAGGGGCGGCGCAAGTGTCTTAGCAACCGCGGTACAGGCCGCTCCCTATTTTAACGGTATCGTTAAAGCGAGCTTAGCAATACCGAGTTTTTTTGATAATTTTGATTCGAAAAAGCAACTGTTGATACATGCCGAGCTTAATGAACAGCTTAAAGATGCAATGAGTCATTTAAATCATTTAAAATAATGGGTTGTTGTTTTTGCTACGAGAGGTGCATGCTGCAATTTATCGTCTGCTAACTCGTTCATTAAGATCAGCCGTACAAGGTTATTTGCTGAAAAATATTGGAGTATTTATGTTACGTATTATTGCCGCAGTATTACTCACATTATCTGTGTCAGCCTGCAGCGTAAAACCCGCAACTGATTATGTTATCGGACATGATTTTTCGCAATATCAGAGTTTTGCATTTGTTACCACACCCAAAGATGCAGTTGTCAGTATAGACAGTGCGAGAATAGAAACTGCCGTGGTTACATCACTGAGCCAAAAAGGAATTAGTCAAACAACCAAGGAGCAGGCTGACTTTTTAGTGGATTATCATATAGAGAAGGCAACTGAGCTTGAATCATTTGGCAGTAGCATAGGTGTTGGCATATTCGGCGGTAGGGGAGGCATTGGCATGAGCAGTCCCACACGTTACCGCGAACGTAACTATGGTAAGTTAGTGCTCGAATTCTTAAATCCAAACAGCCAGTCCATAGTATGGTCTTCTATTTCACAGAGCCCGTTAAATGAGACCATGGGAACGGATAAACGTGCGGAATTTATTAGTGCACAAATCACATTAATGCTCAGTGATTTTCCTCCTAAAGGTCAATGAAAGCTGCTTTGATTGATCAAAAACTTATTTTTAAATTTGAATAATTCCAGCAGTAAACTCAGCAGAGGATTATCAGGAGGTCAGTTATTATTTATCCCCGCAAGTTATTTATTCGATATATAAAAGGCAGTATCAATTTAGGCTTATTAACCATGTTATCCGCCTGTACTGCTTTTATGCCACAAAATTCTTCACTGTCCAGGCAGCCTCAAGCAATCACTACCTATTTTGATTATCAAATAGTCTCACCGAACAATAAAACCATTACACTTGAGGATTTGTCGCGGGAAATCAAAAATGCCGATGTGGTGCTGATTGGCGAGTGGCATACTCACAGTGCTATTCATCGTTTTGAAACGGAATTGTTGCACACTCTATTTTTGCAGGATCCCAATTTAACACTCTCCATGGAGCAGTTTTCGCGAGACAGCCAAGAAATTGTAAATCAGTATCTGGCGGGTGAAATTGGTGAAACAACCTTGATATCAAAAGCCAATGCATGGCCGAACTATGAAAGTGATTATCGCCCTTTGGTTGAGTTCGCAAAATTTAATAAACTTGATCTGATAGCCGCCAATGCACCTGATAACCTGATAAGTTGTATCGCCAGAGAAGGGCTTGATTATATTAATAGACTGCCGGCAAATCAAAGGGCCTGGCTTGCCGAGCGAATCTCTACCAAACAGAGTGCATATAAAAGACGCTTTATGTCCTCAATGCACCATGGTGATGAAAGGCAAAATAATAAACAATTTGCGGCGCAGATGGCCTGGGATGAGACCATGGCGGAAAGTATCGTACGTTATTTAGATAAGCATTCTGACAAGCAGGTGATGCACATTGCCGGCAGCTTCCATGTTGAAAACGGTCTCGGGATTGCGGCGAGTATTCTGCGCAGAGCGCCTGGTTTGAAGGTAGTGATAGTGACACCTGTCGGTGTCGAGGATACGCTTAAGGAAGGAGGTGGCGATTACCGCCTGCAGGTTATCTCTCCTCCGCAACAATTTGTAAAAAATGAAAATAGAATGGCTTATTTTAAGTCGATTTCCACGCGTAATAACAATTTACAATGCATTTTTTAAGCAAAACAAGTACCGACGGAGAGAGAATAAAGTGATAAAGAAACACCCCAGTAAATCAGCTTGCCGATTCACTGGGGTGGGAAGTCAACGGTCACAATGTTCAACAATCAACAATCAACAATCAACAATTAATAATTATTCATAGACGCGTTTCTTTTTCGTTTTGATAACCGCAATATAGGCATGCCAGCTGGCAAAGGCAAGAATAGGCATAATTACGATAAAGCCTAGCGCTGAGGTTAAAAAGCCCACGAATACCAACACAATAAGGATTAATCCCCACACTATCATGACATAAAAATTATTCATGACAGCCTTAGTTGAGGTAAATATAGCCGTCATAATATCCACTTTACGCTCTAATAATATTTGTGGTGTAAACGCAGAAAGCACCATCACTGCGGCTAATATTAATGCCCCTAATATACTACCCAGACTCAAAAAAGCTAACAGCTCTTCAAAGGTCGGATTAGCTGAATCGGGATAAAGAACATAAACCAGAGTCCCAACGCGCAGCCAGGCCGTCATGATCAGCAGTAAAATAACGGCAAATGCCCATGCACCGACCGGGTTACGAAACATCGATTTAACACTATGAGAAAAAGTGGGTTTATGACCTTTTTCTAACTCCCAGGAAATATCATAAAGTGCAGCGGCGAAAATAGGAGCAATCAGGGTAAAAGTAATAGTCATACTTATATTAATGAGATGGTTATCTGTTTCACGGTAAAGATACATAATAACAACCGGTATTATGCTGAAAATAACACCATAAATAAGGCTAATTAATGGTGCGGCTATAAAATCTTTTACGCCTAGTAATAACCAATGTAGAGGGGCTGAAATTTTAACTTTATTACTCTCTATCGTACGTGCATATTCATGTTGGTGATTTTTATCAGTTGGGTTTAACGGCATACCGTTCTCCTATGGACAGTAGATTGTATTCAGTTATTACTTGTTTAGCACTATAGTTCATTTTCAAAACATGAGACATTGCACTATAAGTTTGATCAGCTCTAAACTTAATCAAATTCGATTAGGTGTAGAGCAGTGTTTTAACTTGTGTTTATGAAGCTATGCTTGAAGGTGAACCAGAAAATTCAAACGGATCCTTGTTTTAGTGTATCTGGGGATGCCTTATTCATTGATTTATAAAAGAATAGACCAGTATGCTAGAAAGTAAAAAAAGATTGCCGTTCACAGCTTATTTTATTGAAAATTAATGTGGGCTATCATTAATCTATTGCTGAGTGCTGTGTTGATGCGCTCAGAGAACACAGTAAAAACAGCGTTTTGGGTGATCCTTAGAGTTTAATAATTAATTGTTTATGCAGCGGTTTGAGCATTTTTTAATAACTTATATTTAACAAAGGAAGTGTACTATGAGCAACTTTAGAGTTGAAAGTGACAGTCTGGGTGATATTAATGTTCCTGCGTCGGCTCTTTATGGTGCACAAACCCAGCGCGCAATAATCAATTTCCCCATCAGTGGGCTGACCCTTCCAAAAGCTTTTATTCAGGCATTGGCTTTACTCAAAAAGTCGGCTGCACAGGCTAATGTTGAATTAGGTTTGCTGGATCAGAAAAGGGCCAAGGCTATTATCAACAGCGCAAACTTGATTGCCTTAGGCAAACACTCGAATCAGTTTCCGGTTGATGTTTTTCAAACTGGCTCGGGTACCAGTACCAATATGAATATCAATGAGGTTATTGCAAAGCTTTCGGGCAAGCACGTTGATGCCAATGACCACGTTAATATGGGACAGAGCAGCAACGATGTTATTCCAAGTACTATTCATATCAGTGCCGCTATTGCACTCAGTAATCAGCTTTTCCCCGCCTTAAAACACCTTCATAAAACTATCTTGAACAAATCCGAGAGTGTAAAAACACACATTAAAACCGGGCGTACCCACCTGATGGATGCCATGCCGCTCAGCATGGGACAGGAACTACTCGGTTGGGCAGGACAGATTGAACAAGGTATTGAAGGACTGGAGTCGGTGCTTAAGCGCTTACACCGTTTAGCTCTGGGCGGCACGGCAGTGGGAACCGGCATCAATACCCACCCGGACTTTGCGCAAACATTTTGCACCGCGTTAAATGCCGATACCGGCCTGGAATTTAAGCCCAGTACTAATTATTTTGCAAGTTTAGCCGGTCAAGAAGTTGCCGTCGCATTGTCCGGACAATTAAAAGTAGTTGCGGTGAGTTTGATGAAAATAGCCAACGATTTACGCTGGATGAACTCGGGCCCCTTAAGTGGTATTGGCGAAATAGCGCTGGAAGCATTGCAGCCGGGATCATCAATCATGCCGGGCAAGGTAAATCCAGTGATACCTGAAGCGGTCGCCATGGTCTCTGCGCAGGTGATAGGCAATGACACCACCATCACTATTGCGGGGCAATCGGGTAATTTTGAGCTTAACGTCATGTTACCTGTGATTGCTCTTAATCTGCTGCAAAGCATCGAAATACTGGCTAATGCTTCGAGTTTGTTAGCCGATAAAGCGATCGCAGATTTTATTGTCAAAACGGATAATCTGCAGCGTTCGCTGGCCCGCAACCCGATCTTAGTGACCGCCCTTAATCCTATTATCGGATATGCAAAAGCCGCTGAGATTGCCAAAAAGGCCTATCACAGTGGACGGAATATTATTGATGTGGCTGAGCAAGAAACCGATCTCAGTCGCGAGCAATTAATTAAAATACTGGATCCTGCTGCACTCACCAGCGGAGGTATCCGTAAATAACTGCGCAGTTGCCGCTTAGATGATGCTTAGCTTTGATCCCTTTTTTTAGCGCACAGAAAAGCCGGACAGAATGGCTGAAAATGCATCCTATCTAAAAAAGACTATTCTTAGTTGTAGCACACTGCTTGGCATCCTGAGGATTTTTATTTGGGAAAATATATAGAGCAAACCGAGTTTACGGCGCAGGACTTTCAACGCTACAGGGAACGCTTGCGTGAAAACCTCAAAGCCTTGAAAACACTCCTGGCGCAACCGGAATTTGGGCGGGGTAGCCCTTCTTATGGAGCTGAATTAGAGCTTTATATTATCGATAAACAAGGTGCCGCAAAACCAATCAATATAGATCTGCAGAGTTTAGTGAATGATAAACAGTTAACCCTGGAGTTGAACCGTTTTAATCTTGAATATAACTTTACTCCGGTGGCGCAGGATAAAGCTCCCTTTACAAAAATTAAGGAACAGATGGTTGATGTGCTGTCCGGCTTGAGCGATTACGCAAAAAAAATGCAAGCTAGAATATTGCCGATCGGTATTTTACCGACCCTGCAAGCGCAAGATCTCGGGCTTAAAGCCTTAACAGATATACCTCGCTACCATCTGCTGGCAAAAACCTTGAGGCGTAAACGCGGTTCGGATTTTCATCTTCAGATCAGCGGTGAAGACGCTTTAGACCTTCATTGGCCCGATGTCTCGGCAGAAGGCGCTGCAACATCCTTTCAATTCCACTACCGTGTTAATCCCGAGGATTTTGCCGATGCCTATAACGCAGCCCAGCTGACAATGCCGCTGGTGCTTGCGCTCTCTGCTAATTCACCGTTTTTTTTAGGCCGCAAACTTTGGCAGGAAACACGTATTCCATTATTTAAACAGGCAACGGATTGTCGCACTCAATACGCGTTAGACAACCATTTCCCTGCGCGTGTCTATTATGGTCTTGGCTGGATCCGCAAAGATATTTACGAGCTGTTTGCCGAAGGTGTTTCCCTGTTTGAGCCGGTTATGCCCGTTTGCTACCACGACGATCCATTTGATCAGCTAAGCTCGGGTCAAGCGCCATCACTGAGTGAATTAAGACTGCACCTGGGCAGTATTTGGAATTGGAATCGTCCTATCTATGATCCGCACGATAACGGTCATTTACGCATTGAATTACGCTCTCTTCCTGCCGGGCCTACTCCGAAAAATATGCTCGCAAGTGCTGCGCTGATGAGTGGTTTGATGCGCGGTTTACAAGGTCATTTAAGTAATATACTGCCGGCTATTCCTTTTTATTATGCTCGAAAAAATTTTTATCGCGCTGCAAAATACGGCTTGAAAGCGTGCTTGTTTTGGCCTGATTTAAAAACCGGAGATCTGCAGGAACGTCCGGTCATTGGTATACTCAAGGATCTGCTTCCCTGTGCACAAGACGGTCTTTACCAATTGGGAATAGCGGAAACCGAGATAACAGAGCAAATGGATATTATTAATGCGGGGCTGGAAAGTCGAATGAACGGGGCACAGTGGCAAATTAATGTGTTCGATAAACTGATTCAAAAAGAAGATAGAAATACAGCGTTAACCCAGTTGGTTGAGCTTTATTATAAACAATACCAAAGCGGTAAAGCTGTCCATGAATGGAGTGAAAAAATTTGAGCACCTTAATATCGCAGTCTGACTGTTTAAACTATTTTGAGAACCCGAATCCCGATGACTTTGGTGAATCGGTTGAAAGCTTTTTACACTATTTACAAAAAGCCACCGCAATTTTTCTGAGCGGCCAGGACTCCAGTAAAAGACGCGCGGTATGCACCTTACTGCATGGCAATGAACCCTCGGGTACAGAGGCTGTTTTTAATTATTTAAAATCTAAACAAAAACCGAGATTTGATACCTTATTTATTATTGGCTCGGTACAAGCCGCTTGCGTTAAGCCGTTTTTTTCGCAGCGCATGGAGGTCGGAAAACGGGATTTAAATCGCTGCTTTAGACCGCCCTATGATGACTCGCAGGGACAAATAGCGAAAGCTATTTTAGATTTATTAAAACAAGTTAAACCCGAATGCCTGATTGATATTCATAATACCTCGGGATCCGGCCCGTCATTTGGTGTTGCCATTGCCGAAGATGCAAACCACATTGCGATCACATCGTTATTTACCAATGATCTGATTGTCACTGATTTACGCCTGGGTGCATTAATGGAACAAAGTGAGCAAAATATGATCACCGTGACCGTTGAATGTGGTGGTGCACAGGATAAATCCTCACAAATTATTGCCCATGAAGGATTACACCGTTATTTATCTGCCGAACGGGTGATGGCTGGCGTTGATGATCAATACCCGATCAATGTGTTTCACAATCCGATTCGCTTAGAAACTAAAAACCACGGGGAAGTGGCCTATGCGAAAGCACCCTGTGCTGCTGCCGTGATAACGTTGCCGGAGCAGGCCTATAAGTTTAACTATGGCATGCTCACCAAGGATGAATTTATCGGTTATTTGAATGAAGATGGTTTTGCGCAATTGACCGCCATTGATCATTTAGGCAATGAACGGCTCGATGAATTTTTTGAAAAGCGAGAAGGCAAACTGTTCTCCCGTCATCCAATTAAAGTCTTTATGATGACAACCAATCCGTTTATCGCTAAAACAGACTGCCTTTTTTATTTTATAGGCAATAGCTGAACGGACTCTTTAGGCGCGCTTAACAGGGATCTGTAATCCCGGCTGTTTTTTATGTATTGTTAAAACTGTTTTTAGTTAGTGCTTGTGTGCCACCAATACGTATAATAACCATCTAAAAAATACAGTCTATACCAATTCCACTAATTAGATGACCTATTTAGGCGCCGGAAAAACGCATGAAAGCAAGGCATTAATTGCAGTAACTAGTTATTCTAATTATCAGATTAATAACGAAGCTAGCATGTGTTTTAACAAGTATAAATGGGCATGAATTTAATGGATTTGGTATTATCTCTCTCTATTAGGAACCACCATGATCAAAGAACAACAGAACAACCCGTTACACGGCCTTAAATTAGAAGTGCTGCTCACTGAATTAGTTGAGTGTTACGGTTGGGAGATACTGTCTACCGCTTTACGTTTTCATTGTTTTAAAACTAATCCATCCATTGAAGGCAGTCTAAAGTTCCTTAGAAAAACCGAATGGGCAAGAGTAAAATTAGAAGATTTTTATTTATACCGTTTTAAACGCATGCCCAGACCTGATCCGCAAGAGTATGAATTAGCGCCCCGTGAGCGAGGTTTTGTATCTGGCTTAGAGGAACGTGAGCCGATGATCCTGACGGTGGAATCAATAGAGCTTTCTCAGGCTAAAGCCGCATCAAACTTTAAAGAGAAAACACAGCAGCATTCTAAAGATAGAGTCTCTCCTAAGCGGGAACGCGGCAATGATCGCGATCATAAAGCCAACAAAACTGAGCCTGCCTATGATCCGAGCAACCCCTGGGGAAAACTAAAATAACCTGCTTATTTTAGTTTGTTGATAGTTTCTAAATTTATACGCTCAACAATAATCGCTTAGCCGTCATAAAAAAGCCCTGTTAAATAACAGGGCTGGTGGATTTAAACTCGGCGGTAGGGTAGGTACGCCGGCTCCCACATCCGCAATGCAAGCTCCTGAGTGATATCTTTATCACGCATAATCCCTTCTGCATCGGTCTGCTGAATTTGTTCAAGTATGGCTGTGGCAACGTGGATCGAAACTTCCCTTAGTTCACTGATTTTCGGAAAGACACAACCCTCATCAAGATCTTCCTGTGAGACATAATCGGCTAATGCAAAAGAGGCCGTGGTAAACATATCCTTGGTGATTTTTTTAACTTCAGCGGTGATCGCTGCAAGGCCGACACCGGGGAAAATAAAGACGTTATTACCCTGTCCGATACGATAGACATGGTCCTTAAAATTCAGAGCATCAAAGGGACTGCCCGTTGCAACAATAGCCTGACCATCAGACCAGTTGTAAATATCTTCCGGCACCGCTTCACAGCAGCTGGTCGGGTTAGAAAGCGGGAAGATCATCGGGCGTGTTGTGTACTCTAACATCTTCTTAATATGATGCTCTTGAAATGCACCGCCGACACCACTACAGCCTAATAAAACAGTAACCGGAATATTATCGATTAACTCCGTGAGACCTGTCTTATTGGTATCTGCCCGTTGCCAATCTTTTGCCAATTCAACGGGTTTAGCGAAACGTTTTTTATACTCATCTAAACCTTCTCTGTCTGCAAATACCACACCGCGCGAGTCGAGAATAAATATTTTATCGCGTGCTTCCTGGTGGCTCAGACCTTCTTTAAGTAAACCTGCAAAGATTTGGTCGGCAACTCCGACACCACCAGCGCCTGCGCCGTAAACCGCATAAGTCTGGTCTGCTAACTTTTCACCTTTAATTTTTGTAGAGCCAATGATTCCGGCTAGAACAACAGCACCGGTACCCTGTACATCATCATTAAACGATGGCAATTCATCTTCGTAATTAGATAAGTTATCAAAGGCGTTAGATTTACTGAAATCTTCCCATTGTAAAACCACTTTTGGAAAATGTAATTTAACCTGTTCAACAAAAGTTTTAATAAAGGCTTTATAGGGTTCGCCCGTTAAACGTTTTTTAGGAACCCCTAAGTACATAGGATCAGAAAGCAAATCCTGATTATCTGTGCCTACATCTAAGACGATCGGCATACAATGGTCTGGATGAATACCCGCCCCTAAAGTATAAAGTGATAATTTACCAATGGGGATGCCCATACCGCCAACACCTTGATCGCCTATGCCGAGAATACCCTGGCTGTCTGTTACCACGATAATTTGGATATCTTTACCGGTAAACTGTCGTGCCATGCCACCGATATCATGGATATTATCCGTGGTTAAATAGAGTCCTCGGGCTATCTGAAATCTATGGCTGAATTCTTGACAGGCTTTACCGACTGTCGGGGTATAGATAATAGGCGTCATCTCTTCAATGTGACGTGACAGAAGGGCATAAAATAAGGTTTCATTTCTATCCTGCAGGGCACGTAAATATTGGTACTTTTCAATATCCGTAGAGGAAGTGCTAAATCCATGGTAGACCCGTTTAAGTTGATCTTCAAAGGTTTGTACTCGTGGGGGTAAAAGACCATCAAGACCAAAATCTTCACGCTCCTGATAAGTAAATGCAGTGCTCTTATTCAGCGTTCTATTGCTAAGTAGTTGATTTCCATTAAGAGAAACGGGTCTAAATACGTTACCCTCAGCATCTTCCCATTTTAAATATTTACCTGTACCCATTACGCTCTCCATCATTAATATAGTATCCGAATACTAACTTTAAAATAAAGTATTCGTATGAACTTAAACTATACCCCGTAATATCATTAATAAACTGGGGATAATCTGCATTTCTAGCAACTGCAACAGAATGATTTTTCACAATAAATGATTCTGTGTCTTTTTACTTTTTTTCAGTCAGTCGCGCTTGTTATCTAATACTACAGGACGGTTTTTTGTAATCAAATCCCAATTGACTTCATTACCTTGTGAGGGTGAAAGTGGAATATTACGCGCCAGCAGCAGCGAGCAGACGGCAATACCGGTACCTATAAAAAACACCGCCTGTGGCGAGTGCAGCCATAAAAGACCAAGCAGGGCGGGAATAAACACCGCGGCAATATGATTAATGGTAAAACTGACTGACATGGTCGCAGCAATGTCTTTTTTATCGGCTATTTTTTGGAAATAGGTTTTCAGTGCGATTGCCATGGCAAACAGCAGGTGATCGCTCACATATAAAGCGGCTGCCAGATGCGCCTGCTCAACAAAAGCATAACCGGTAAAGACGATAATAAGCCCGACGTATTCAATGGTCAGTGCCCGTTGTTCTCCAATACGGCCAATAAAACGACCGATAGCCGGCGCGAATAACAGGTTGATAACATAGTTGATCAGAAACAGGGCGGTGATTTCACTGACACTATAACCAAACTTTTCTACCATCATAAAACCCGCAAATTATCCTTATAATAACAAAAGTAAAGAATCAAATTATCTACAACATATTGAAATAAAATCATTATTCCAATAATAGTTTTACAAACACATTGTATTTCTTATATGTTGTTACTGAGTTTATCTTATATTGTTTTTTGTAAAGGATTGTTGCCATCATGGTTTATATTTATAAAGATTTAGAAGAACATAGTGATGTATGTATTGTCGATGAGAATAGGTTACCTGTTTGCTTCTTTCTAGACGGTCACCTAAAAGAATCCTTTTCGTTAAAAGCCTTTAATACAAAGCTATCGTATGCTCGGGTATTATCATTTGTCTATAATTATTTTGAATCTCAATCCATTGATTTAGTCGGCCGATCTAAAACCGGAGAATTTCTTAGTTACAATGAATACGAAGACTTTAAACGACATTGCTTTTATAAATCAGAAGGTCTCACACACTCAAATAATATCATCAGCTTCAGTAAATTTTCAGATAAACAACTTGATAACCTTTTAAATTCAAAACAATACTCAGATAATCGTGTTTCCGCATTCACAGCTAAGAATCGTTTGAGTTCATTTGTTCAGTACCTAGATTATTTATATAAAATTTTTCATTTTGGAAATTTTTCACCTATTAACGTGTATCAAGCAATAACCGATTTAAAGGCCATGGTAAGTTCTGATATAAAAAAAATGAAGAGTACGAATACGGATGTACGAGATCCTTTTGAACAAGCAATTCCAGATTCTATTTATTTTAAGATGCTGGAAATAATTAAACCTTACAGCATAGGGAATCCTTGGAAAAACTCTAGGCTTCGCAATCAACTTATAATCAATATTTTTATTGAAACAGGTATGCGTGAAGGTGCGCTTGCTAAATTAAAAGTGAGAGACATTAAGTTTGATTGGCACAGCCCGCGTTTAATGGTTACACGCACTCCGAATGATGCGACAGATTCTCGATATAAACCCCCCGCACAAAAAACAAAATCACACTCATCAGGCATTACAAAAAACACGTTAAACCTATTGAAGTTATATATTGAAACTGAACGAGAAAAATACGTAAAAAGTTCTAAGCATGATTTTATATTTGTGGCGGAAAAGGGGGTAACAAAAGGAATGCCAATTTCTTTAAACTCGATTTATAGGCTTACAAACGTTCTTGCTATCGCACTTGATTTTAAACTGACGCCACATTTATTTCGCCATAAGTGGAATGAGGTGTTTGACAATAAAGCAATTGAGGCAGGCTATACCGCTGCGCAAATTGAAGACATCAGAAAATATGCCATGGGCTGGTCTGAAGGTAGTCAAATGGCGGAACGTTATAATGATTTTAAATGCGCTATGAAAGCACATGAATTATCTCAAGTCCGTCAAAGTGAATTCATGCCTAAAGAGGATGAGTAGATGATTGTTGATAATAGAAAGTTTCAAGATTTATTTGAAGGTCAGCGTATATATCGAGCAAATAATGATAGATTCAGTTTTGATGTACTGGATGATATTTGGCAGTTAGGAACCAAAGATTACTTGGTATTAAATTGGATGCATAATGTTGATTACGATGAAAAGACATTTATTTATGTACGTGTCTTATTAGCCAAATTAGCAAGTATGACTGCAGTTGGCTCGGCTAAACGATACTTAGCAACTTTTAAAAAAATTGGGAATAACCTTGAGGAAATTGCCTTTCAACGAATTTGGCCAACGTTGGGTGATTCATACAAATTTAATCTTGCAACAATATTTTCTTTTGCCAACAAAAAAAATATGGATGCATACGGACTATATGAATTTACAAGCCGTAATCGTCCTTCGTTTAACGTCAGTAAGAATATTTTGGATCCAAGTAAAGGGACTTATAGTGAATATGAGTATCAAGTAATTAAAGAACAATTTAGATTGCAAACCGACGAAAATATTAAACTCGCACATCAAGCACATTATACTCCTTCGAAACTAAATGCTTTTAGTAATTTGATTGCTAATCAATTAATGCATGCATTAGTTAGGCGTCCTGTTCAGCTATGCCAGCTAAAATGGTGTGATGTATTACCTGTTGGTCAAAGCTTTACTGATCACCGATATAATAAAAGTGAATCAGTACCAAAATACGAATATCTATTTAGCGATATTGATGTACTGCATATACGAACATTTCGAGGTAAAGATGGAATGTTTCGATCGTCAGTGGAAAGAACATCACATCGTATAGAGCCAAATTTATCCGCACTTATACTCCTGTATCGTGAAAAATATGAGCAACTATTAACAAAGTCACTACGTGAACAAGAAGTCATCCTTACCGCCGAAGAGCTATATCAATTTATAATGCAGTGCCCTATTTTTCCGGGATTAATTCTTTTCTCTACGGTCTTTGGTTCAAAAAAATGTCTCTTTGGATCTGTTGGCTATATGTCTGATAGGTTTCACAAAACAAGTATTTCATTAATCAGAGGTATGCGTGATTGTTTAAAAAAACTAGATTTGAAAAGTGACCGTATTGACAATGATAAGATTTTGTTTACAAATAATCGTCTTCGTCATCATGTGTTAACGGAAGCTGCTAGACAAGGTTTATCTGGCCCATATCTGGCAAAAATAACAGGCGTTACGGAAAAGGCGGTAAAACCCTACTTAGATTTGAGTGTAGAGGCAAGGTTAGATATTGACCAAGCTTTTGCTAATAAAGACGTCTTAAATAAATACTCCCGCATAGGCGTTAACGACCTTCAATATCAAGAAGGCTTTGCTATTCGGAATGAGTTCGATGAAGAGATCGGTATTCAGCGTAATAAAGTTAATTGTGAGAGTTGTGCGGCAAAACTTGGCGCACCTCTAGGGTGTTATCCCTGTGAAAATTTTATAGCTAACGAAGATGCAAATCATCAATTATATCTTGATAAAGCAATGGCTAAATATAAGTTAAATCAAAATCAATCGGATAAAGTTGTTCTTGGTAAATTACGAAAAATCATCCTATATATTCAAGCAACAATAAATCTCTGTGCTGAGTATAAAATAAATAAACAGGGGCTACGTAATGAAACTTAATCGTTTTATTGATAATCAAGTTGCGCATATAAAAAAATCACAAGCATACCCATTAACCGGATTTACAAATCAGGTTGGACAGCCGGCAAGCTGGGATGATGCAGGTTGGACATTTACATATCCGGACGGAAAGAGAATTAACTATTTTTTTACTAATGAAAAGGTAAAGTCAGCAAACATTAAGAGTATTTATAGCGACGACAAGGTACTTGCCTCAAATCTTCGGCACCTTTTAATGGCTTATACTTTAGATATAAATACAGAAAACTCAAGTATCGTCACTAAGAGGAAAAAAATTCAAGTTGCGAGACAACTGCTTGGTATTACAGGCAACCCAGCTAACATTACAAAGAAAGAACTTGATAACGCTGTAAATAAACTTCTATCACCCAAAAGTTTGCCTGTGTTTTTCCATTGGTTATACGCCCACTTTTTTATTCAGCCAAGCTTAAAGTTGCCAGTGATTGAATCCGAAACAAGAGAGGCTGGTGATGACATTCTAGATAAAAAGAAAACTAAAATACCAAATGAAAAAACATTACTCGCGCTTGGCGCTATTACTCATGATGTTATTTCACAAGACCCTGATAAATGGAATACTTCTGCCACAAATAATCAACGAGACACATTTATATGCACTATGTCAGCACTTGCATTAAGCTCTCCCAATCGTGTTGCAGCAGAACAAACAGTTCTACAAAAACAACAATTAAAATCCATTAATCAAATTGTTGACGGTAAGAAGCAGTGCACTTACTACCTTGATTGGCAAGGCAGTAAAGGGTTTAAAAATAATAAAAATCATATATTGTCTTCAATGGCTGATACTGTCAGTCGATGTTTAAAATACACTAATATTATTACGGAACCAGCCAGAGTACTTGCACGTTTCTATGCAAACCCGACATTACCTTTAAAAAAAATATTAGGGGATTTTTGCCCAAGCGACAAAAACTTGAAAGCACTCATACCTAATATGGATAAACCTTTACACCTAATTCATCTAGGTTATCTATTAGGTTTTTTTGATTCTGACGATGGCATGTTACGTGTAACTTCCAATACTAGTGGAGCATTTCGAGCCAAATCTAAACGAGGTGCAAGTAGTTATGTTAAAAACATTATAGATATCCAAGAAAAAGATCATTTAAAGCTTGCTTCAAACTGCCTTTATACATTATCACTCATGGGGATGGCTGTGAATTCTGATTTATTAAAAGCTGTATTCGGAGGTTATCCCATAACGGTTAAGGATTTTCAGAAGCGATGGATAAAACATATTTACGAGAGACTGCCTGGATTCCCAGCTGCACATAATATGACAAAAGAGGGTCATACTGATTATCGCTACGGCCTATTTTCTTTTCTAGGTAGGCAAATGATTTCTGGCAGGGCTGGTTATATGGGGGGGATGTCGCATTTCGCTTTGGTACCCATATCAAGTTTAAGTCGGATGTTTACGGAAGGCATTAGCACAAATTCGCAACTTCAAAATATTTTTATTCGTAAGGGTTTTTCCAAAGATTTTGGAATTAATGCACATCAGTTTAGACATTGGCTAAATGACATAGCTGAACGAGAAGGTGTCCCTCATTCGATTATTAACCTTTGGAGCGGTCGAAAAACGCCGGAACAAATTTTGCACTACGTACACCGAACACATAATGACAAATCTAGCGAAATTTCAGACATTTTATTTCAAGACGATGTTCAAGAAATTTCAATAAAATTGATGGGTCAACAGGAATATGAGAAGGCTGTTAATACTGCAACTACGGTTACCAGTGTGGGGTTTTGTTCCCAAGATTTAGTCTATTCACCCTGCGAATACTTGAATAATTTTGTTACACAGTGCTCATTATGTCCTTCATCTTGTCATATCGCACATGATAAAGAGAGTATCGCTTTACTTAAAAAAGATTTACAAGTACAAGAACGTCGTTTAGATAATGTTCAGAATAGGGAAAACTTTGACTGCAATAGAGGGTTACAGGATTGGTTCTCATTACACTATAGCAACACCACAATCCTTCGCGATCTAGTACAGATATTAGAAAGTAAAGATACAGAAGAAGGTTCTATCGTTAGATATTTATTTAATAAACAAGAAGTTAGAATTACCAATGTACGTAACAAAACAGTTGAAAAACGCACGATAGCGTTACCCAACACAGAAGATGTGTTAGCTAAATTACTTGAGGTTAAATCTAAGCCTTCCCAGGTGAAAAACATGTTAGCCGATATGCTTAATATTATTTAGAGGATTATAATACATGGCCTTGCCTTCACTAAGTACAGCCGAAATGCGTAGAATTGAAACGTTAATAAACAGGTGGAAAACTAAACTCACATGGGAGTTATTAGTAAATCGTATTGAGTCCGACTTGGGAATAAACACAACAAGGCAAACATTAGTAACGTACAATAGTATAAAATCAAGTTACGATTCAAAAAAACAGGAGCTTAGAGGCGTGCCAAGCCTCGAGTTCAATACGTTTGTTAAATCTGATATTGATAGTTTTGAGCGAATTGAACGCTTAAAAGCCGAAAATGAGATATTAAAAAAACAAGTGGATAAACAACTAGCATTTATTAGGAAGGTGGGTGAATTATCCAGCTCTAATCCATCATTGAGGATGCTTTTAAACGAAGTGAAAGCTTCGATTTAAAAGTATTATGCTGTTAGCTTTCTAAGGCATAAAGGGCCACAACACGAGTTAGAAATTATGCATTGAAGTGAAGAACAGAATTTTAAATTAACTGATTTTAATGACTAATAATAACTTCTCTTCAACAGCTGCATTTCTCTGGTCAGTGGCAGACCTTCTGCGTGGCGATTTCAAGCAATCTCAATACGGTCGTATCATTCTCCATTTTACGCTTTTAAGACGCTTAGAGTGTGTGCTGGGAGCGACTAAACCCGATTATTCTTGCAGGGTTTGTTAGGTAATGTTTTAACAACGACTTGTATCGAGTGTTGCGCCTATGGTAACGGAGCTGACAGTTACACCCGTTATTAAGTAGATTTTCTGCTTTATTTTGCCATTCCTTCCCCAAAATCACTCATTTAAATACCGTTCTGCCATATCATCTAGCTTGGCTTTAACTTCTTTCCAATTTGGCATTACTTGGGTTAATAAACGCCAAAAATTCTCACTGTGGTTGTGCTCTGCTATGTGGCAAAGCTCGTGCAGTATCACGTAGTCGATGCATTCTTTTGATGCCTTAACCAAGTGAGGGTTAAGCATCAGGTTGCCTTTGGTAGAGCAGCTTCCCCATTGCTTTTTCATTGCCATTACACGAAACGATGGAATGTCTTTTACCCAAGTCGCTTTTGGCAGCATTTCATTGAGGCGCTCATGAAAAATGGCTTTAGCTTTGTGCTGATACCATTTGTCGATCAATGGTTTTATTTTAATCACTCGATTATCACAATCCTGACGTAAAGTGACATTCAATTTACCGCGACTGAGTTTCACGTTTGATACTTGTTCTGGATCTACCAAGACCTTTAAAACGTAGCGTCTGCCAAGATAAAATTGCGTTTCACCGCTGACATAACGCTTTGGTAAAACATAATCATGTTGCGATGCAAACTCTTGAATGTTTTGCCAAATCCAACGAGCGCGTTTTAGCATGGCTTGTTGGATTGTTTCGTCGGTAGCATCATGCGGAACTGTTGCTACAACGCGTTGATCAGGATGAACCTTAATTAATACCTTACGTGTTTTACTATTTTGATCGGTGCTCTTACGGATAATGTCATAATGAATAATGTCATTACCGTAAGAAAACACACCCCGTTCGGTTGTGGTGGTGCGAATTTCTGCTGCGATAGATTGCGTTACCATTTCATTAACCTTGACTGCGGGAAAGGCCAAGACGCGTGATTTTCAGCACTTCTTGAATGTAACGTTGTGCATTCTCAATCCCCAAATCAGCGAACAACATAGGCAACAGCTTCATGCTGACGGCATTCTCAATCTCAGCCGGATTAATTGAATACTCTGCCACCGCATTATTCACGACTTCATCAATTTCAAATGCATACTTAACCAGCTTGTCATTATCCAGCTCATGCTCTGCGATGAAATCAGCTTCAAACAAATGTTTGAACAGGCCAAAGTAAGCTTGGGCATGTTTATTTAGCTTGCCTTCGCTATCAGTGAATGTACTAGGCACATCAGCCACTTTGCGATCGATCACTTCCTGCTCAAAATCAGCAAACAAGATGTATTGTTTAACCGGCGCATCAAACATTGCTTTGGCATCTTCAATTGCCTTTTTCAGCAGGTTAGAGAAATACTCCTGCGCATAAGGATCATCTGCCAAATCTTGTTCAATCATTTTAGTGATGCGGCCCGTGATCTTGTCGGTCTGGTTACGGGCTTCGTCGTCGGACAAGTCTTGCGGTTTGACGTTCTTGCCTAGGTTACCAACCAAATAAGCGCCTTCAGGCTCTTTTACTTCAATGCCTGCAATATGTTTGTCGAGCAAGCTGCGAATATCCTCGGCGTATTCGTCGTAATTAATCGTTTCATTGGCATCTTCACGGACTTGTTTGCGCAAGTTTACAAACATTTTTAACGTCTCTTTAAGGTGCTGACGCGATCTTTTAGACGATGCAGGGCCGTCAAAGGATTTATCTTCAAAGAAGGTGGCGGATTGTAATGCCACTTTCATGCAATTGGAAAATGCAGTCAGTGCGGTGTAAAAGTCATCACGTTTTTTTAGATTGGTATCAACGAACTGACCCTCAACCTCATTGACTTTTGGCGTTAATGCCTGGCGAAGTGCGGCCGAATCTTGCTTGTTGTTAACGTCGGAAAAAATTGCCCAAAGGTTATTATAAAACCCTG
>NZ_JBLIED010000017.1:0-79993 GCF_047632955.1 Psychromonas sp.
AGAGCGAATAATAACCATTAGATCACAGACGATCAGTGCAATAAAGTACATTTTTCGTACAACTTGAAGTAATAAGAAAATAACGAAAAATATGCTTTTTGGAGAAATTCTACAGCCTCAACGCCCTAATAACTGGCGCGTAGGTTGGCGTTGTTTTTGCCATGTTTTTCTTTTGCAAAAACGATGACAACTGTTATGCGTCCAGTTGATTAGCTTGTTAGGCATTTTTTATAAAATCTACAACTTCTAGTAATTTTGTTGAAAATGCTAATTGCTCAGTACCGTAATATTCAATAAAAACACCACACAAATAAAGAGCAGGGTTTGCTACATTGGGTATAATCCAAAGTCCTCCACCGCTTAAGCCATTTGGCTTTATAGGAGACTCGTTCCCTGTTTTTTTTCCATAAGCACTGCAAATATGCCACTCTGATTTTTTGCTATATTTTAACCAGTTGTCAAAATCTAGTTTTATATACGATGCAAATGAATAAGACTTTGCATTAAAAACTGGCGATATCCGTAAAGCCTTACCTTGCTTATTTTTTGATGCAGGATACCCATTAACAAAACACAAATGTGAACTATTAATTTCATTTTGCATATATAAGTTTTTTTCAGGCAATGCCATTATTTTACTGGAAGTGATAATTTCATTGCCTAATTCAGTGAATGCAATGTCAAAATGCTCTCCTCCATTAGAAGAGGAGTAACACCATTCTGTATTTATTTGAACATACTTACCGTTAACATCGATTATAAACGGACTTTTTTCTTGCTGAACATCAAGTAAAACATGAGCGGCTGTAATTAAAAAGTATTTACGATCTAGTTCGATTACAACAGATGTTGCAATTAAATCAGGCTTCCCATTTTTTGCTGTAATAAATACAGGGTATGTAAACTCTTCGGCTCTCTTTTCAGCATTTGATATAAGCGCATTAATTACTTTAATGGGTAAATCCTCGATAAATAAACTTGATGCCTAACGCCGCAATAAACGGCGCGTAGGTTGGCGCTGTTTTTGCTGGCTTTTTGTTTTTAGCAAAAACCGCGACAGCCGTAATGCGTCCGATTTAATTGCCTTGTTAGCAAGATTAGCCACGAACCAATACTACTAGCGATAACTACCAACGCTCTTTCTTTTTATTAAACATTTTAGGCGCTCGAATAGCGACAATAAATGCAAACAATGAAATTACACCCATATGTAAAAATCCAGATATTGCATAAATTCCAAATGCATTACTAATGTGATGCGCAGTAAAATAGACCAACAATGCAGCTGTAATTAGGTGTTTTGTAGGGATAGTTTTCTTGACTATTAATTGCCCCATAAGAAAACCGAAGCCACCAAAAAGACCAAAAAGAGCACAACTAATGCTAAATAGTATTAAGCCAACGTCTACGCCTGCTTTATAAATTGCAAAATATCGAAATGGGCTACTAATTAAAATTATTAATAAACCAAAAATTAGTGATTGTTTTTTGAAACTCATACTGTTGCTTGATAAAGAATTTTGTCGAAGATCCATACTACCTCTTGATATTGCTAACGAGGCTGTAGAATTACTCTTGCAGCCAAATACCATTAAAAAACGAGTTCCTATAACACAGTCTAAGCTATTTAAAGTGCTTAGGTAATGCATTTGTAACTCCCAAATACGTCCTAAATTTCAAAAAAAGAGTTATTCTACAACCTCAACGCCTTAATAACTGGCGTGTAGGTTGGTGTTATTTTTGCGGTTTTTTCTTTTGCAAAAATGATGACAACCGTAATACGTCCAGTTGATTAACTTGTTAAATGTTATTAATTCGTAGCCAAACCGAAGTCATTATTAAGCTCCACCCATTTTGACATTAATACATAATACGGTATTTTCTCCTTAATTAACTCAGGAGAATATTGGTATATTATGGGAACTTTGTAACGACGGTTATTACTGATAAACATAATAATATCTTGTTTTGATGTGGCTTTATTTTTATGTTTTACGAAGCCCAATTTAGAATAAAATTTATACAATTTTTTTGTGCAACGCAGACAAATTCCAAAATCCAAATCGACTTGAGAGCATATAAACTCTTTTATAACTTTTGAACCAAATCCACAACGACGACTATTTGCATCAACTCCAAAAAATTCTAAACTTTTCTGTTCTTTATTTTTACCACCAAAAGAAATTAATCCATAAGCGTATTTACCATCTTCAATAGCGCAAAAAAAAGTTCCTTGCCCATATGAAATCAATTGTTTTATGTGAAAATAAATTAATTCTTTTTGTGATACTCCCGACGAAAACATTTCATCAGTAAATAATGAAAGCTTCAAGACAGAAGTAAAGAAAAGATCATGATTGTTATCTATATCTTTTTGACATGAAAAAAGTGAAATGTCCAAACTAGCCTCTCTAAATCGATTAATATAAATTTTACATTTAACGCCGCGTTCACCGGCGAGTATGTTGGTGCTGTTTTTGCTGCCTTTTCTCTTAGCAAAAACCGCGACAACTGTATCGAGTCCGAGTGCAACGCCTTGTTAGGCGATACTCAGATAGTTGCACGTACCTCTTTCATTGGATAAGTTTCCTAGCCCATTCTCTACGTAAATCTTGAAGATTGAACGTACCACTTCTAAAGGAATATTTAGAGATTCTGCCAACTGAATCCCGTCTATCCATACGCCAATGTTGCAGTTCTCAACAAGATCATAAAGCTCAGACATATTCGCCTGTTTTTCAAATAATCTCGCTAGATAAAGTGTAAATGAAGGATCAACTAATTCTATTCCTTGCGCATATGGGCTTCCGAGATGCATTTCTCTTTTTAAGTAACCCTTTGACTCAAATACCGCAAGTGGACGAGAATACTGTTTGTATACTTCATTACTAAGCTCAATACTGTCTAGGCATTCATATAGTGCTTTGCATAGTTGCGGTGAACTATCGCAACAAGCACTAATTGGGTCTTCTAAATTATCCAGTCGACGGTTTATTTCAATGCCGTCTAATTCAGATTGCAATTGAAGAAAAACAGCCGCCACGGGATTAAATGCACTTCCCACCCTTACAGCCCTACAGAACCAATCGACTTTACTAACCATTTAACCTCCTGTACGCCTAACGAGGCTGTAGAATTTCTCCATTTTCAGAAAAAACACACTTTCTCGAAATTTAATTTACTTTTAAAACAATAATTTAAAAAGTATAAATTTTCATAAATTTATAAAAAACGAGTTATTCTACAGCCTCAACGCCGCATTAAGCGGACTAAAATTGTTGGTTATAATGTGTAGCGAAGCGAAACCTAACCAACTGTTTTAGTTCCGTTTAAATGCCTTGTTAGCTCATTAGTTTGCTAGTACATTTAGCTCTTTAATTTTTTGAATAAATGGTGGGAATTTCGAATTTACAACTGCACCTGAATTAGATGAACCAAATGAAGATACTGAATATGTATCTATTTGCATCACTTTCATCTTCACATCATGTCCTTGTGCTACTTTAATAAAATCGGCGAGAGGCATGACTAAACGACGAGTTGACCAATCACCATATTCAGTAAATGAACTAGCTTCTTTGATGTTTTCAATGAATTGACCGTCGACATTGAAAGCAGCACCCATCACATTAGTAATACCATCCACGCCAACATCAATAAAAACAACTTCTGGAAATTTTTTGTTCCATTGAAAACCCAAGGTATGCCAAGCCTCAGACAAACTTGAAGCTGCACTAACTGGTGGTTGAATGATACTAACTGAACCATCAAATTGATTTTGTTGAATAGACAATGAGGGTGTAAGTGAATCATTGATACTGCTGCAACCTGAAATTAAATTAAAGGTTAAGATTAATAAAATTATACGGATTAACATGATTTTTCCTGATTGAAGTGAGCTAACGCCTTAATAACTGGCGTGTAGGTTGGCGTTGTTTTTGCGGTTTTTCTTTTGCAAAAACAATGACCAACCGTAATACGTCCAGTTGATTAACTTGTTAAATGGCCTAAATTTCACAATGAATTGAAGCTGCAATTCGGTGTGTCGACCATTATTGGTTTGGGTGTAGTTCCGCTCCCTCAATACTAATACGAGTGGAGCATAGCAATCATTCCATTGGCACTAAAGCGGCTAACTCAAAGGAACTGCAACCTGTGAATTTTAAATGAAGCGAGCTGATGAACGAAGCCAAACCGCGTTTCTATTTAATTTGCACGAGACGGTTTTGATCACTCAAACACGCTACCGCACTTGATGATAAATTAATGCCACAAGTAACGAACTACATTTTAGGTATTGATCTAAAAACAGATCCTAACACCTTAAAATGAAACTAATGAAACAAACTTCGCAAACTACTTTGTACAAATTAGACTTGAAAATCATAAGCCTAATAAAGTTCAACAAAAGCCACTTAACGCCTGCAATAAACGGCGTTTAGGATTGGCGGTGTTTTTGCGGCTTTTTGCAAAAACAGTGACAAGACTAAAACGTCCGATTTAATTGCTTTGTTAGTTTACTGCGATTGATTAAGGTTTTAACTTAGCCAATACGAAATAATTAATGCGTATTTGGGTTTACTTGAAACACAAACACATTGATTTTCTTAAAGATTTTAACGCGAAGTTGCTCCACTTTAAATTGAACAACTTTGCACTTTATAGCTGGACGTTCGGCAAATTAAATTAGCCCGTTTAGCACAAGGTGAATTACAAAACATCCCCTTTTAATACCGCGATTATCATTGCCAATTTGCAGTCTTTAAGCAAAGATAGATCGAAGAACAAAATACAAAAAACAACGGCTACCGCACCCTAAAACAATCAAAAAGTAAAAGAGCAGAAACTAACGCCTTGCTAAGCGGACTAAAATAGTGGGTTAAAATGTGTAGCGAAGCGAAGCGTAACCCACTGTTTTAGTTCCGTTTAAGCAACTTGTTAGGTGAATTATTTGCTAGTTTAAAAAACCAAAATCTTTTCTAGTTTCCTTAACTAATAACCCATATAGACCAAAGCCAGTGAAAAGGATGTTTATTACTCCTAGCGACAAAAAGATGAAAGACACTAAAGTTAAATAATACGCCCACCTTTTGCAATTTTTTAGCCCCTTATGGATGACATAAGCACCACCAATTTGTATGAATGCCAAAGCAATTAAGACAAAGCCACTCGATGAATCCACGTTATATGACTTTGCGTAAGAAAACGAAAATACAGCATACCCCAGCAACATTAAGGCCATAAGGATTGAAATAATCCACATTGGAACAATTGCGTATGATATTTTACTAGACTCAGTGTCCATAATTAACTCCATATTCACCTAACAGCTTTATAAGCATCACTATGCACGAAAAGCCGCGATACCTATCTCATAACAAATAATCACAACAATATCTATTTAATCTCAATAAATCAATATTTTAAGTGACAATCTAATAAATTTCACTTTGGGATAGGTGTTAACGTGCCATCTATCCCATTTCAAAAAAAAGAGCTTAACCTATTAATTTATAAACTAAATTCAGTAACCCTTAAATATAACCTGCAGGGTGATACCTATCACTGGAAAAATCTTTAAAATGGCACCCTACAAATCAACGGAATCACCCATTAATAAGTTCCGGTCATGCCGGTATGTAAGTTTCTCAGAGTGTTTTTAACTAGGTATCAGGAATGTTTCATATCATGAGCCGACAGCCGACAGCCGACAGCCGACAGCTCGCCACTCATAGCTCGCGGCTATCGCACAATGAATCTTTCAGTTTTTCCATACCCTGATCGATACTGACGATAGGTTGATAACCAAGATCCTTTTTAGCGGCGCTGATATCAAAATAATGGCTGGTGGATAGCTGCCGTGCGACAAAACGGGTAATGGGGGGCTCTTGTTCTTTATTGAGTTTTAAATAAACCCATTCCAGCGTGGCGCCAATAAGATAAGCAAGGGGGGCGGGGATGCGTGCGTTGATTGGTTTTAAACCTTGGCAGGCGAGAATTTTATTAAGCATCTCGGCCATTAATATCGGTTGATCGTTACTGACGAAATAAGCTTTTCCTGCGCAGTTTGATGTTGGCTGATTTAGGCTGACCGCTGCTAAGAGATGCGCGTAAACCGCATTATCAATATAGATGGTATCAACCAGCTTATCTGTTTTACCGACCAGTTTAAGCCGTCCCGCTTTGGCGCGTTGTAATACGCGGGGCACCAGGTGCGGATCGCCGGGCCCCCAAATAAGGTGCGGGCGAAGGGCAAGAGTTTTAAGCGTTTCTGAATTTGCAGCGAGTATTTTTTGTTCGGCAATGGCTTTGGATAAGGCATAAAAATTTAAAAAATGTGTTGCGTAGGGATGTGATTCGTCGATTGCGTTTTCATCTTTGCCCACAAAGGTCACGCTAGGGGTGCTGGTATAAACCAAGCGCCTTATATTAAGCGCCTGACAAACACTGATAATATTTTCTGTGCCGCTGACATTAGCATCAAAATAAGACGCTTTACTGCCCCAGACGCCGGCCTTAGAAGCAACATGAAAGACCAAGTCAGCGCCCTGCATGGCATCAGTAAGAGCTTGTTTATCACAGATGTCTCCCTTAACCATGAGCACGCCCATTTGCTCAAGTTCGGGGTAATCGCCACGGGCAAAACCAACCACATTAATACCAGCAGAGCATAAAAATCGGCATAGGGCTTTACCTAAAAAACCGCCTGCACCGGTCACAAATACTTTGTTAACCTGGGTCGATAAACGCCTTAAAACCAGCTGTTGTTTTTCATCTAAGTCGCTGAATGTTGGAATGCTGTTGACTGACATAACGGCTTCTACTTAATTTGTTAGTTGTGTTTGTGCCCAAACGGCCAATTTTTCACGGTATATTTTTGCATTATGGCGAATATCCATGGGGAAGCTTTTATGAATTAAAAACAGAGTGATACCCTTGGTTTGAGAATGCTTATTGGCTATTTCCCGCAAATCTGCAAATAATTTTTCAGGCGCTTGGGCGGATCTGTTGTGCAGCTCAATACATAATAAAGGGGCTGATTTTCCGTCTGTCTTGACTGTAACCAATGCGCTGCGTTTAATGGCCGAATGGGAATTAAAAATACGCTCGCAGGAAATAGAATAATATCTTTTTTCAATTTCAAGGTGGTTTGAATCAACCCGATGCGCCTTTCGACCACACATCCATAATTGTCCATCGGCGTCCAGATAACCCAAATCACCCATACGGTGGCGCGCATCTGTAACATCATCTATTTTAGCGGCAAGCGAGGCGTCGTTGCGCTGATAATAACACTGGCTTACCTGCGGGCCTTGAACCACAATCTCACCTATTTCATAGGGTGGAAGGCTAAGATCATCCTGCCATGTGCTGATAATTTTTTCGCTAATGTTAATAATAGTAACGGTCATATTATCAACCGGATAACCGACACAAATTCCGCCGCCTGCATCTGTCTGTTTGGTGGTTTTAAGTAAGGCAGAGCTGGCAATTTTACTGACCGGTAAGGCTTCTGTTGCGCCGTAGGAGGTGAGGATTTCTACACCGGAATTAAGTAAAGTCGTGAAGCGTTTAATAGAAGACAATGTTGCCGGTGCACCGGCTGAGATAACCCGCTGCAGACTCGAAAGTTTAATAGCTTTGGACTTACCGGCACGGCCTAATAACTCTATCAATGCCGGATTGGCGAAAAGATTAGTACAGTGGTATTTGTTAATAGCCGCAAAAATATAATCGGGGTTGGCTGTGATAGGTTTACTGGCATCCATTGCTGGAATGATGGAAGCCATGCCCAGCGCCGGACCAAAAAGTGAAAACAATGGAAAGGTCGCTAAATCTCGCTCGCCGTGTGCTATTTTGTAATCATTTTTTAAAACCGTGATTTGTGCTTCAAACATGCGGTGGCTATAAACAACGCCTTTCGGTGAGCCGGTACTGCCGCTGGTAAATAAAATGGCAGCCATCTGGTGTTGCGCAAGTTTCACCATGGGGTAGGGGTCTTGTCGAGGGCAATGGTCGATTATTTTATTTAAGCTAGCGCCTCCCCAAATACTGGCGCCACCGACGGTGATATTGTATTTAACGGAGTCTTTTCCCCAACCTAATAAGCGCCGGGCAATATGCGCCTTGGGAATACCGATAAAGGCGTCCGGATTTACTTCTGCGATACACTGTTTGAGGTTTTTAATGCCCATTCCGGGATCTATTAATACCGGGACTATGCCCGCTTTAAACAGAGCAAAGGTTAATGCAAAAAAGTCTAAACCGGGCTTGACCATCAGAACCGCTTTATCACCACTTTTCAGGCCAAATTGATTGAGCGCATGGGCAATTCGATCGCTGCGCTTATTGAGCGTGAAAAAATCAATTTCCTGGTAAGTCAGCTTATGGAACTGTTTTTTTTGAACAGCAACAGCCAGCGAGTCAGGGAAGTCATTTGCCGCATTGATTAAATGACGGCAAAGGTTGAAGGTTTGATGATCGGACATAAGTTAAGGATTTTCTGCCATAAATGTTTCTATCAGCGGGATCACCTGCTCGCTGGCATCTTCTAAAATATAATGACCGCAATCGGCAAATTCATTGATCTGTGCATGGGGCATTTTTTGTTTCCAGATATCCAGGAAATATTTATCGAAGATAAAATCTTTCAGTCCCCAGCAGATGATGGTGGGAATTTTCTGAAAGTGAACCAGGCTGTCGCCGATATCCGAAACCAACTGATAATTTTTATGATGCGGTAACAGCGGGATATCCTGGACGAATCTTAGCGTTGAGATGCGATTTTTCCATGAATTAAAGGGCGCGACATAAGCCTGGCGAATCTCTTTTGCCATGGGTTTACGTTTCACTCCCACGTAGGATGCGATCGATGAAAAAGCATTCAATCCGCGTATTAACACCGTACCCACAAAGGTATTGCGACAAATATATAATGGGATGGGGAAAGATTTTTTTTCAGGAAGATGAAAAGCGCCGGTATTTAAAATAACTAAACGTTTAATACGCTCGGGGTGTCGCGCCGCGTAACCCATCCCTATCATGCCGCCCCAGTCATGAACGACTAAGGTGATATTGTTTTTAATATTAAGCGAATCCAATAATGCTTCCAGGTCATCAATGCGATTTTTGAGGGTGTATTCATAATCTTTATCCGCTGGTTTATCAGATAATCCGCAGCCGATATGATCAGGGACAATACATTGATAATTGGCGCTTAAGGATTTGACTAAGTTGCGGTAATAAAAAGACCAGCTCGGGTTGCCGTGTACCATTACAACGGGCTCACCTGAACCTTCGTTGAGATAATGATACTGCTGACCGTTACGATTCAAATAATTGCGTTTAAAAGGGAATAAAGTATCTAAATTCATGTTACCACTCAAGTCCTAGCATCATGCAGTTAAGTCCGCTGCCTATGCCTAAAAAGCTTACTTTATCGCCTTTAATCAGGAAACCCTGATCATGCGCTATAGCCGCGGTCACGGGCAGTGAAACGGTGCCCATGTTGCCCAGTTTTTTGAAAGTTGGAAACTCTTTATGCGCAGGTATCTTTAAGGCGGCTAACACCTGTTTTTGATTTGCCGAACCGACCTGATGGCAAATCACTTTATCTACTTGATCGACAGACCAGCTACGCTGATCTAAAAAGTGTTGCCAGGTATTTAACGCCAGTGCCACACCTTCTTTCAGAAGCGGCACTGCATTGGTGCGCATATATTCACGGTGCAGTTTTAAACCGACCGGCTGTGAGCCCCATTTACATAAGTCATAGTGCTCGGGAGCCGAAAGATGGCTTGCACCCAGTAATTTATGTTGACGGGTATTTTTAAGCGGCAGTGATCCGTCGGTTAATAAAACCGCCACTGCACCAGAGCCACCGGTTAAGGTGGCTAATGATTGCGAAAAATTTTGAATGGTTTTATTTTCAAGCATATTTTCAATCGTTATATCAACGATATGCCGAGCTGATTCACAGGAGACCACTAATCCGGCTTTGATTTGCCCAAGCTCAATACGATTGGCAATGTCTAATATGCCCGATAACACCCCTAGGCAGGCATTACTGATATCATAGATAGCGGTGCTGCTGTTAACGCCGAGTGCGGCAGCAATGCGGCACGCCGTTGCCGGCTCGTGTTGATCCCGGCATACTCCGGTATAAATAACCGCACCCAGATCATTAATATTGACACCGGTTTCTGCGATTGTTTTGTGTGCCGCCGCTATCGCACCATCGGATAAAATATGATCCGCGGGCCACCAGCGTCGTTCTTCGATACCGGTTAAAGCCGCAAGTTGTCCCATGGGTATACGCAGCTTTTGGTACAAAGGCGCAAGGCGCGATTCTAATTCAAAGCTTGAAATGACCTGGGGAGCCAATTCGTAAGATAAACTATTGATAAAAACGTTAGAGTATTTCATTAATGTGCTTTATTTTTCATAATTTTACATAAAAAGAGTCAATATCGACCAATCTAGCCATACTGTCAAATCGAGCGCGTAGATTACCGTAAATTGTTAACAGTTACAAAGTTCTATAAAGAAGCGAGCAGCACTTTTTAGGTTTTTTGCTTTGCTAACAATCAAATTAGTAACGCAGTGGCTTTCCTTTTTTTAGATAGTTTATCCACTGCCTGTTAACCTGCAGCGCATTTAAGACTTCCTGCCCAAAGGGTAAAGGCTCTTTATTTATCTGGCTCGCTAACATTTCAGCTAACAGCGGAGCTGTGCATAAACCCCTCGAGCCTAATCCGGTCAACAGGTATAAATTAGGGTGAAAAGGGGCATTGCCCGGGTTAAGCTTTTTAGCTGCATTTTTATAAAAAATCTTAGTGGCCTGATAATCGGCCATGGCTCCCGCGTAGGGGAAGTGATCTCGTGTGGTGCAGCGCAAACCCACATGCGCATCCTGATGATCGATCTTTATCTGCTCTGTCCATGCCTGTCCGGGAATACATTTTTCTAATTTATCTTTGTTGTCGCGTTGTTCCTGCGGAGAAAAATCCTGGTTAAGGTCATGGCGTTTGAAGGTTGCCCCCATGCAGTGTTGTTGATTATTCGCCGGGGTTAAATATCCCTCATGACAAAGTGTTATTCGTAACGGCTTAATTTCTGGGTTGGTCGGAATATGGGTGACTTGACCGCGAGCTGCGGAAAGTGGCAGCGCTTCACATTGTTTAAAATTAAGGGTGTTATTAGCCGTTGTCAGTACCAGCAGTGAATGTTTTACGCTGTGCTCGGCGAAATGTAAATTCCAACCGTTTATCGACTGTGCCGTATTTAGTCCCGGATTGTCTGACGGGCTTTGCTCAAAGGTTAATAATTCTTCATTTAGGTAAACGCTTAGGTCGCCTTCATTTTTTGCCTGCTCGAAGATTGCCTCCACCAGTTGCTTGGGACTTAACCAGCCGCCTAGGGGATAATGTAATGATTTTTGTGCAATTGACAGCTGCGCAATGTTATCTGTTTCAGTTTCGCTTAATTGCTCCACTAATGCTTCGGGAAGACCTGCCTGTAAAATTTTGTCGAGTTTTTTGGCGGCAGTTGGATCGTAGTAGAGCTGCAGTAATCCTGAAAAGTCATGATCAAGCGGCTGTGTTTGATCTAACTGTTTAATGTAATTTCGACTGTATAAAAATGCATTAGCGAAAAATTGACTTAAGGAGTCGTGCTGTTTGTTCAGAAGAGGGTATAAAGCGCCTTGCTGGTTACCCGATGCGCCAAAGGCGAGGGTCGACTCTTTGCAGTATAAGCTGACTTTATAACCGCGGCGGATCAGGGCTAATGATAAACAAGCACTGGCAATCCCTCCGCCGATAATTGCAACATCGGTTATTTTGTGTCCGGGATTGTCGAATTTTGCAGGGCGGTAATGTTGTCCATGTTGTTTAAGTTTATTGTCAGCGTTTGCGTTGGCATCGACATGAGCGACTAACATCTCTCTTTTTTTACCGTATCCTTTTTGTTTCCCCACTTCAAAACCCGCTTTAATTAATCCTTTGCGGACAAAGCTGGCCGCAGTAAATGTCGCGAGGGTGGCATTTGCTTTACAGGATAAACGGATTAATTGAAACAGTTCGTCGCTCCACATGGCCGGATTTTTACTGGGCGTGAATCCGTCCAGATACCAGCAGTCAAAAAGTCCGGAATCATAAATATGTAATGACGGTAGCGTTTCTGCTATATCGCCAAGCCATAAATCCAGAGTAATATTAAACTCATTTAATGCTATACGATGGCATCCCGTTAGAGCAAGCGGGTACTGCTCCAAAAGGGGAGTTATAAATGCGCTTAATTGCGGCCATTGCTGTAATGCAGTGATTAAATCCGACTTGGTTAAGGGGTATTTTTCAAAACTGCTAAAATGTAACTCTTTGAGGGGACTATCGGGATTTAATTGACTAAATTCAGCAAATTTATGGCAGGTAAGTAGAAAATTCAAGCCGCTACCAAAACCCGTTTCGGCTATTGAAAAGTGTTGTTCTGAATAATTTACCCAGCGTTTTGCTAAATTATTTCCTTCAAAAAACACATGATTTGCTTCATTAATTCCTTGCTCTGTGTTGAAATAGACATCATCAAATTGTCTTGAAAAAGGTTCTAACTGATCAGACCAGTGTATTTGGGCATGCTTAATTAACTTGTATTTAGCGTCAGACAATATATATTTCCCATTAAATGCGATAATTTAGTTTAATTTATTAGAGTTTAATTGATCTATTGTACCCCTTAGATCCATCATATAATTAGTCCCTCTAGCAATAAAGGCTTAAAAATGAAAAGAGCAGTAATTACAGGTATTGGTATTGTTTCTAGTATTGGTAACAACAAAGAAGAAGTTTTAGCGTCCCTTAAAAGCGGAAAATCAGGCATCACCTTCTCGGAGCAATTTGCCGAGATGAAAATGCGCAGTCAAGTTTGGGGCGATCTGAAAATCGTACCTAAAGATCATATTGACCGCAAAATTATGCGTTTTATGGGTGATGCTGCAGCTTATGCTTATCTTTCTATGGAACAAGCTATTGCCGATGCGCAGTTGACCGATGAAATGGTTTCTGATGAACGTACTGGTTTAGTGGCCGGATCCGGCGGTGGTTCTTCAAAAAACCAGGTTGAAGCCTGCAAACTTATGGTCGAAAAAGGTGTGCGACGTGTCGGTCCTTACATGGTTCCCCGTACTATGGCGAGCACCACATCTGCCTGTCTCGCAACACCGTTCAAAATTAAAGGTATTAACTATTCAATGAGCAGCGCCTGTGCGACAAGTTCTCACTGTATTGGTAATGCACTGGAACAAATTCAATTAGGTAAACAGGATATTGTGTTTGCTGGTGGCGGTGAAGAATTAGACTGGACTATGGCATGTGAATTTGATGCGATGGGCGCACTATCAAGCAAATTTAATGACACCCCTGCAAGTGCTTCGCGCACTTATGATAGCAAGCGTGATGGTTTTGTTATCTCCGGCGGTGGTGGTATTGTTGTCGTTGAAGAGCTTGAGCATGCTTTAGCGCGTGGCGCTAAGATTTATGCTGAGATCGTCGGTTACGGCGCAACATCTGACGGTTATGATATGGTTGCACCATCGGGTGAAGGTGCTGTTCGCTGTATGCGTCAAGCACTGGCAACCGTTGACGGTGACGTTGATTACTTAAATACCCATGGAACTTCTACCCCCGTTGGGGACACCAAAGAATTAGAAGCGATTAATATCGTATTCCCTGAGAACGCACCAAAAATCAGTGCAACTAAATCTCAAACGGGTCATTCTCTTGGCGCCGCGGGTGTTCATGAAACTATCTACAGCTTGCTGATGATGGAAAATGATTTCATCTCACCTTCTATCAATATCGAAGAAATAGATGAACAAGCGGTGAATCTGCCAATCGTGGCCAATAAGGCTATTGATGCAAAACTTAACATTGTTATGTCAAACAGTTTTGGTTTTGGTGGTACAAACGCAACATTGGTCTTTAAACGCTTCTCTAAATAGTTTAAAGCTGATTAAATAGATAAAGGAGCTTATAGCTCCTTTTTTTGTCGCTATTTATTCTGTTATATTATTATACCAAAAGAGTAAAACGGGAGATCACCCTTGCCGGGTAAGATTATCCCTAACTGTGTTGTGAATTATATTGAAAGCATTCTATTCTTCACCACTTGCTGGTCAGTTAACACTGTTCAAAATCGTTTCATCGGATTTTGTTGAGAATAAGGTTCGAATGCGATTCTCGCCTTGTTAGTGTTACTTTATCCCTGCAATCATTAATATCTTAATTAATCTTTTTGGTATCAGGAAAAAAATGAATATATATATTGATGAAAATATTCCCTACGCGCGGGATTTTTTTACTGACCATGGCAATCTGCATCTTTTCTCGGGTCGCAAGGTCAGCGCCGAACAGCTCATTGATGCTGATGTTTTACTGGTTCGTTCTATTACTCAGGTTAATGAAAAGCTACTCAGATTAAATAAAAACCTTAAATTTGTTGGCACTGCGACCATTGGTACCGATCATATTGATCAGACTTACCTGAAAAAAAGAGGTGTTGCCTTCAGCAGCGCACCGGGCTGTAACAAAGTATCTGTCGCAGAATATATTTTAAGCAGTTTACTGGTACTGGCAGAGCAGAAACAATTTATTTTAAACGATAAAAGTATCGCGATAGTCGGCGCCGGCAATACCGGCAGCGCGGTATACCAACGTTTAAATGCATTGGGAATGAACTGTAAACTTTACGATCCGCCGTTAGAACTGGCGGGTGATAAAAGGCAATTTTGTACCTTTAAAGAGGTACTTGAAGCGGATATTATCAGTTTACATGTGCCGAAGGTTGTAGGGGGAGAATTTCCAACGGTACATTTGTTTGATCAGCAAGTCTTAAGTCAGCTTAGTCCCCGGCAGATATTATTAAATGCTTCCCGCGGTGATGTCATTGACAATCAGGCTTTATTAACACTTGCCGAGCAGGGCTTAACGCCGATTTTAGTGCTTGACGTGTGGGAAAATGAGCCGCAGATTAATCAACAATTATTACCCTATGTGACCATTGCAACACCGCACATTGCAGGATACAGCCTCGATGGCCGATTACGCGGTACTGAAATGTTATACCAGGCACTGTGCGATTTTTTGCAGCTCAAGGTAAAACATACAACGTCCGATTTTGTTCATCGTGCAGCCATCAATAGGGTTTCTATTTCCCAAAAAGTCGATCAACCATTACTGAAATCATTAATACATCTGATCTTTGATGTGCGCCGGGATGATGCCCTTTTCAGAGAAATGATTGAACAAGTTGATGGTTTTGATACCATGCGCAAAACATACCAAGAACGCCGCGAACTATCGACTTTAACGGTTGATTCAAGCGCTGAACAAAATACATTATTACAGTTGTTAGGTTTTTCTACCAACGTACAAAATGAGACAAAGGAAACACATGAAATCTGAATATAATATCGCACTGGTGGGTGAATTAAACGGTTGTATCGAAACAACATTGGAAGTTCTGGCTCAACGTGACTTTCCCGTTGGTAAAGTATTTCCTTTAGTCAATGCTGGCGATATATTCAAAACCAACAGTAGCTCGCCATCCGATGAAGATTTTGAAGAAAATGAAAATGAAAACGAATTTGAATCGAATATTAATTCAGTGATGTTTTCGGGAAAAACCGTTGATGTGATTGATATTGAAACTTTTGATTGGCAGCAGGTTGATATTGCTTTTTTCTTAACCGATATTGAAACAACAAAAAAATGGGCGACTGTCGCAAGTGAATTTTGTGTTGTTATTGATAACAGCGGGACCTTTTTAGAAGATGAAAATGTTCCTTTGCTGCAGGTTGATGTGAATGAAGAAAGTTTAGCCCGTTACACCGAGAAAAATATTATCTCGATTCCGAGCAGTGAATCTGCACAATTAAGCCTTGCTATTAAACAGATTCAGCAAGAGGTTGGGTTAGTGCGTATAAACGTGTGCAGTTACCATTCGGTTTCCGTTGCCGGTAAACCAGGAGTGACAACACTGGCCGGTGAAACGGCGCGTTTATTAAATGCAAAAACCGTTGAAACGTCTACTTTCCCGCAACAAACTGCATTTAATGTATTCCCGCAGGTAGGTGAATTAAATGAGGAAGGTGTTAGTTTCGGTGAGTTACGATTGGTAAATGAGATACGTTCATTATTAAATGATCCTTCGATTATCGTTTCATCCACTCAGGTTGTAGTGCCGATGTTTTACGGTTGTGCACAAGCTGTCCATTTACAGACACATTACCCCCTTGATTTAGAAGAAGTTGCCCATGCTTTACATCATACTGAAGGGCTAAGTTTAGCCGATTCCGTATGTGATTATCCGAATATGATCGATAATGTTGTGGGTAATGCTGACGTTAAAATAGGCCGTTTACGCAAAGATGTATGTGATGCCAGTGGTATAAATCTTTGGGTGTGTGCGGATAATGTTTATTTTGGAGTGGCGACTAATGCTATCAAAGTTGCTGAAAAACTGATTCAAACATACATTTAAGCTATTGTTATTATTGTTTAAGTGGGCTAGATCTCAATTCTAGCCTTACTCTTTTTTTTTTACATAATAGTGGGTCCCGTTGGTTTATTATTGATTTTTATATTAGAATTCAAAGTGCATTCGGATATAACCCGTTAGATTGCTTTTATCAAGGAATGACAATGAAGCGTTTACTATTAATTATTACCTGCTGCTCCCCCTTGATTTTATCTCCTGCTAGTAGTTTCGCACTTGATTCAACCATTGTCACAGCAGCAGAAAATATTGTTTATAAAAAATACGGCCCAATTCGCTATTATGAATCTCTCTGGTCGGTATCAAAAAAATTGCGCCCCAGTAACCTGGTCAGTATTCAACAGACACTCGTTGCCATTTATAAATTGAACCCGAATGTTTTTTTAGCAGGTGATATTAATCTTCTTATTGAAGATTCGGTGATTAAGGTACCGACAGAGTCTTTTATAAAAAAACAAAGTAATCAGGATGCAATTAACCTGATTAACAAGTATTCAGACAAGCAGAAAGTGCCAAGCAACACAGTGGTTGCAGAAACAGCTGTCTCAGAAACAGTGGCCGCAGAAAAAAACGCAGATGCTCTGCGAGCAACCTCTGGCTCTCTTTCTAAGTCGCAAGCGCTGGAAGTTAGCGATCAATCATTAACTGCTTCGTTAATCGATGAAAAATATTTACCGGCCCCAAACTCAGCGGTTAGTCAGTCTTTAATAAAAATACAAACGCTGCAAACAGAATTAAACATGGTTAATGAGCAATTAGCCGCGACAACAAAAATAAATCAGGAATTTAAATCAAAACTGCAGCTGTTAATCGATGAAATAGATCTTCTGAAAGATAAAATCGAAGGTGAAAGTGCAGCTCAACTGTCGCTTTTAGAACTCGTTGAACAATATAAATCTGAGTCCATTTCAGCCCCACAGCCGGTTATTAATCATGCACAAGTACAGGGACAAAATGGATCATGGATATCAGGATCATTAAGCAATGTATTGCTTATTGCAGGCTTCGGATTATTGTTTATGACTTTCATTTTTTCACTGCTATTTCGTCGTAAGGCAAAATACTTATTGGATGAAAAACCAAAATGCATTAACGGACCGGATAAATCTTTTGTTGCTTCCCCTGAACCAAGCTATGACGAGCAGAAACCACAACAACCTATGCCTGCAGATATTAAATCCGGCACTCCCTTTGATAAGGGGCCGGATGAAGTTGAGCAATTACAAGACGCTGCCGCCCAAGCCGAACAAAACCACAAAAAGGCTAAGGAGCCTGTGGAAAAAGAGCAACTCACAGAGGCTATTAACTTAAAAAATGCTGAAGCCTATATTGATATTGAAACAATATTAAAAAACAGTGAAAAAGACAGCCCGGATGATATTTATACTGAGTTTGATTTTGATCTCGGCCTAGATGAATTCCCTGATATGTTAGGAGAACATAGCGCAATTGATATTGATGATGATGAGTACGGTATTAGTGCTCACCTGGATTTGGCCCGTGCTTATTTGGAGATAGATGATAAGATAAGTGCCAGGAAAATATTGATGGCTGCGATAAAAAACAGCAATGTGGAACAGCGTCTAGAAATCAATAAATTACTCACTCTCCTTTAAGGGGCTGCCCCCTTTGATGATAAAAGCGTGATTGATAGGTTGTTCCCATCACCTCAGTATCAAATCAACACTATTAGAAACCGCAACGTGCGGTTTTATGCTGATCTTTACGCAGATATTTAAGAGACCATTTTATGAAACCAGTTATCCTTGATGTTCAAGGTTATGAATTAGATTCGGAAGAGAAAGAAATCTTAACGCATCCTTTGGTTGCCGGGGTGATACTGTTTACGCGTAATTATCACGACCTCAAACAATTAAAAGCGCTGGTAAAAGCGATTCGTCGGTATGCTAAAAATGAACTTATTATTGCGGTTGACCATGAGGGGGGGAGGGTACAACGATTTAGAGAGGGTTTTACCCGGTTACCGTCAGCGGGTTCATTAATTGAAAATAATGATCTGAAAACGGCCTGCGAGTTAGCCTTTAGCAGCGCATGGATAATGGCCAGTGAATTGATCGCCTGTGATATTGACTTAAGTTTTGCCCCTGTTTTAGATTTAAACGGTATTTCAGACGTTATTCAAAATAGAGCCTTTTCATCCTCGATAACAGAAACGGTGACTATTGCCGAGGCTTATATTAATGGAATGAGAGCTGCCGGTATGGCCTCCACGGGCAAACATTTTCCCGGCCATGGCAGTGTTAAAGCTGATTCTCATAAGGCTTTAGCGGTTGATTCACGCAGCGAACTGGAAATATTCACTAACGATATTAAACCTTTTGAAACTCTGATTAAAAAAGGGGCGCTAGATGCGGTAATGCCATCACATGTTGTTTATTCTCAATGTGACTTGCAACCTGCAGGTTTTTCATCCTACTGGCTGAGTGATGTTTTAAGGACTCGATTAGCCTTCAAAGGGGTGGTTATCAGTGATGATTTATCGATGCACGGCGCCAGTTTTGCAGGAGATCATTTAAGCCGCGCAGAAATGGCAATACAGGCAGGATGTGATTTAATATTAGCCTGTAACGATAGACCTGGTGCTGTTTCTATTCTGGATAATCTTAAGGTAAAACAGACGGCTGAATATCATGCTGTTAATCAATTACGCTGTCTTAAAAATAAATTTACATTACCTTTAAATAAAAATCCTATTTGGATCAAAAACCAGCAAATGTTAATGCCGCTTAGCGAGCAGTTCTAATAAGTGAAGTGCAATGCTTGCACTCTGCGTTAATTTCAATAAACTTGTTGAATAATTAAAATAAGAAGGTTGGGAGACTACAATGATCATTTACATACACGGTTTTGATGCAACGAGTCCGGGAAACCATGAAAAGGTGATGCAGTTAAAGTTTATTGATGATGATGTGCGTTTTGTTCATTACAGCACTATTCATCCTAAGCATGATATGAGCCATATTTTAAAAGAAGTGCACAAACATATTCAAAGCAGTGACGATAAAGCACCTTTAATTTGTGGTGTTGGACTGGGCGGGTTTTGGTGTGAACGAATTGGTTTTCTTTGCGGTATTAAACAAGTTATCTTTAATCCTAATTTGCATCCTGAAGATAACATGGTTGGAAAAATAGAGTGGCCGGAAGAATATTTAGATATTGAAACTAAATGCGTCAGTGATTTCCGTGCTAAAAACAAAGATAATTGTTTATGCATTCTTTCCCGAACCGATGACGTTATTGATTCAACCGAAAGTGATTATGAGTTGACAAAATTCTATCAAATAATATTTGATGAAAAGCAGGGACATAAATTTCAAGATATATCGCATCATCTGCAGACAATCAAGAAGTTCAAAGAACAATAAATCTCAGCAAATGGCAGTCATCATTGCCATTTTTTATCTTTTTTTTGTCTCATCCTCTTTACTTAATTTTTTAATCTAGCGATAATCACCTCACATATTTGATCTGGATCACTATCAGCAAAGATCCTCATTCTATTACCTTAATACACTAAAATTGATAACCATCATGAGCTTGTTTCTTCGGAGTATGGGGGATGATTTTAATGCCCTTTTAGCAAGGTCATTGTTATTGAGTAGTGCAGTAATGTAATCGAATCTGACTGGCTAAATATAATAAATTTAGACTATTAACAAAACTTGAGGTGTATATGGATAAAATAGTGATCGTTGGGGGAGGAGCAGGTGGCCTTGAATTAGCGACGGAACTGGGTCATAAGCTGGGACGGAAAAAAAAGGCTCATATTACGCTCGTCGATAAAAACAGAACTCACTTATGGAAACCTTTATTGCATGAAGTTGCAGCCGGCTCCCTTGATGATGGAATTGATGCCTTAAGTTATCGTGCGCATGCAAAAAATCACGGTTTTAGTTTTCAACTTGGCGCGCTGTCTGATATCGATCGGGACAATAAAGAAATACAGCTAGCTGAACTGTTAGATAATGACGGTATCAAGATTTTACCTGAATGCCGCATTAGTTATGACACTTTAGTGATTGCCCTTGGCAGCGTCAGTAATGATTTTAATACGAAGGGCGTGCGCGATCATTGCATCTTCCTGGACAGTCCGCAACAGGCAAAAAAATTCCATCACCGTATGTTGAATAAATATTTACAACTTGCCGTGCATGAAACTAAGAAAGTAAGTGTCGCTATTGTCGGAGCAGGAGCAACGGGTGTTGAATTGTCCGCTGAGCTTTATAACTCTTTAGAACAAGTGACCAGCTATGGTTTTGAAGATATTAAAACCTCGGATCTTAAAGTCAGCCTTGTTGAAGCGGGTGATAAAATTTTACCGGCGCTGCCTGAAAGAATTTCCAGTTCAGCACACCAGGAACTTTTAAAATTAGGTGTTTCTGTGCGTACCAATACCATGGTTGTCGAAGCAACTGCAGGCGGATTGCTCACTAAAGACGGTGAATTAATCGAAGCTGATTTAATTGTTTGGGCCGCCGGAATCAAAGCGCCTGATTTTATGAAGGAGATAGCCGGATTAGAAACGAACAGGGTAAATCAACTGGCGGTTAAGCCAACATTGCAAACTACTTTAGATGATAGCATTTATGCAATAGGCGACTGTGCGAGCTGTCCTTTGCCAAGTGGCGGTTTTGTGCCTCCTCGTGCTCAATCGGCGCATCAAATGGCTTCTTTAGTGGCTAAAAACATTAGAGCATCACTTAAGAATAAACCCTTATCTCCCTATAAATACACGGATTATGGTTCATTAGTGTCATTAAGTAATTACAGTACCGTGGGCAGTTTAATGGGGAATTTAACTAAGGGATCGATGAAGGTCGAAGGGGCTCTCGCCCGCTTAGTATATATTTCACTGTATCGTATGCACCAGGTTGCGCTTCATGGTTATATTCGTACGGGTTTAATTACGCTGGTCCAAAGTATTAATAAAATATTACGTCCGCGTTTAAAATTACACTAAATTACACTATAAATGTAAAACGTCTGAGAATGTAATAAAAAAACGGGGATTAATCCCCGTTTTTTATTATAACCAAACCGCTTTCCCACTTTCTAATTTATCCATGTTCAAGCCTTTCAGCTATGGCTGCTGCGTTTAAAACAGTCTTTAAGCTGTTTGCTGCGCAGGCAATATAAAAGTACCCAAATGGCAAAAACCAGCTGCACAGAGGCGATAAAAGAATACTGGAAATGTTTGCCCGACAAATAATACAACTGCAGTGCCAAGTCACTCACCACCCCTACCAATAATAACGGATAACTACTCTGCCACAATATTGAGAAGTATCGATGTTTATCATGATCCCTGCCCGATAAAAAAAACAACAACAGGGCGATACAACCCGAGGCTAAACCTAAATAAAAATGGATTTTGTTTGGATAAAATAGCAGTAACAATGGATTGCCAGAATCGCGTAAAACCACTGAAATAATAAAGACTGTCCAGGTTCGCGCCAGAAACAGCAATACCAGATAGAAAAATTTTGGCGGTTTTAAATTACCAGAAGGGCTGTAACAGTCCAGAGGGTAAAGTCTGATATTCATGAACACATCATTTTCAAAACACCGTTCATCTTGTCTTCCTGCTATATTAAAAATAAAGAGACGTCTGAAAAAGTCAGAAGTCTCTTTATGCTATGTTTGTTTATACCACGCCTCTTAATAAGAGGGCTATTTTATTCAGCCGAAATACACATAGGGCAATAAGCATAATGTCCCTGCGGATCATTAAAGCGGGTTAATATCGCGGTTTGAGATTCCAGGGTACTCAGGGTTTTGTATAAAGCTGAGTTGATATGCAAACTCTGGGGCATGATTTTGACTGCACTTACCAACAGTTCATTAATGAGCTGTTGTTTGGTTGACAGTACAGGTTGAATAAGCTTCACGTCGTAATCCTGTAGCTTGGCCAGGCTGGCAGCTTTATAGATAGCATCTTGTAAAGTACCCAATTCATCTACCAAACCAAGTTCTTTTGCATCAACACCGGTCCAGACGCGACCCTGCGCTATTTTATCGACTTCCTTAAGTGTCATGTTACGGCCCTGCGCAACAACCTTTAAAAACTGTTGGTAGCCACTTTCTATTCCTAATTGGATAATCTCACCAAGTTCAGGGTTGAGCGCACGTGTTGGGTTCAAACTGGACAATTCAGTGGTGCCAATGCCATCATTAAATATACCAAAATTATTTAATGCTTTGTCGGCGCTTGCATACATACCAAAGATGCCTATTGATCCTGTTAAGGTGGTTGGGGTGGCAACGATATAATCTGCAGCCGATGCTATCCAGTAACCACCCGATGCGGCTACACTGGCCATTGAGACCACCACTTTTTTATCTGCTTTTTTTAATGCCAAAATTTGTTGACGAATTTTTTCCGATGCAAAGGCGCTGCCCCCGGGACTGTCAATACGAATAACAACGGCTTTAATATTGTCATCATTCAGTGCACTTTCCAATAATTGACTAAAACTGTCTCCGCCAATGACATTGGAAGGCTGCGTTCCCGATAAAATTTCACCCGTTGCATGAACAAGCGCAATTTGATTTTTTGCTCCGCTTTCTTGATACATCTCTGACAGAGTGGATAGATAATTCGCATAACTGAGCAAATTAAGTCCATGACCCGCTGTTTCCGCCTGATTGCTTAATTCGTCGATCACGTCATGACGACTTTTAAGCGCATCCACCAAGCCTGTTTGTAAAGCATAGAGCGCGGTATTGCCAGACGCCTTTATGAGAGATGATTTTAATTGCGCTAAAGAAGGTGAAATAGATTGTACTGATATATCACTGATATCTTTACGCTGCATAATCACGGTATCGATATAATTTTCCCAGAGTTGATTTAACCAATGTTTATTGGCAAGTTTACTGGCTTCCGACATTTTATTTTCGGTAAAAGGTTCAACAAAAGATTTGTAAGTACCAACCTTAAATATATGAGGTGTAATGAGTAAGTTGTCTAATGCCTCTTTAAAATACAAACGGTACACCGAGTAACCGGGCAGTAAAACCATGCCCTGCGGGTTGAGATAAATTTTATCCGCGTAACTTGCCAACATATACTGTGTCTGGGAGTAATTATCTGCCACGGCAGTAACCGATTTTCCGGTTGATTTAAAATCATTTAATGCCTTGCCGATATCTGCAATGTGATTAATTGCTGCACCGCTTAATCCGTCAAGATCTAATAAAATCGCGCTAATTTTGGGATCCTGCTCGGCATGACGAATGGTATTTAAAACCGCATCAATTTGATATTCGTTGCTTTGATTTCCAGCGGATGACGTCATCTGCTTGGACATTTCACTGGCAAAATCGGCAGGGGCTGACTGCTCGACGATATTACCGGTAAAATTTAATTGCAGGGTTGAGTTCTCAGCAATGATTAAAGCGGGTCGATCGAGGTTGATAACAAAAATAATGGCTGCCAGAATTGCAAAAAAAAGCACATTGATAATAAGTAGACGCATTACATTGAGGGTTTTTGCCATGCTCTTAAGCAGTGAATATATTGATTTCATTTTCAACCTTAAATTTTAGGGTGGAAGATAAAAATAAAGCACTGATATTCTCATATACAGTGCTTTATTTGATTTTAGTACGTTTTAGTGAGATTAGAAACTTGAGGTATCAACAAACAGACCGACTTTAAGATCTTCTGCTGTGTAGATAACTTTACCATCCACTTCAACAACACCGTCGGCAATACCCATAACAAGTTTGCGCATAATCAGGCGTTTGATGGTGATCCGGTAAGTCACTTTTTTAGAAGTCGGTAAAATTTGTCCGGTAAATTTAACACTACCGACGCCCAGTGCGCGACCTTTCCCCGGACCGCCACTCCAACCAAGGAAGAAGCCGACTAATTGCCACATGGCATCAAGGCCTAAACAACCGGGCATAACCGGGTCGCCAGGGAAATGGCATTCAAAAAACCATAATGCTTTATCGATATCTAATTCTGCAATCAATTCGCCTTTACCAAATTCACCACCGGTTTCGGTAATGGAGATGATTCGGTCCAGCATTAGCATTTTATCTACAGGTAGTTGGCAATTTCCTTTTCCAAATAACTCACCTTGACCACATTTTATTAATTCTTCTTTTGTATAAGAGTTTTTACCCATCTCTTTTTGGGATACGATTTTAGTCATAATTCACTTATCAGTCATGATTACAATGGTGAGGTATTCCATCATCTAAACAGAAATACCCTAGAAAATTTTGAGCACACTTTATATGACAGATAAATAACAATCAACTTTATTCATAAATAGTTGTTATAAATCATAAAGCATACACAAAATGAATTAATGGAACTTGGAAAGAAAACGGCTTAATAAACTATGTTCAGCCTCTTCATGTACTTCTTTTTGTAATAATTCAACACGTTTATTGATTAATGAGACAACGTCATAAAATGAGGCGTTTAATGCAAAGGGGAATGCCTCCTGGCAGTGATTAATCCCGAATATATTAATTTTTTTGTCTTTCACCAATTGCATGCTTTGTGCGTCTAGCGTCAAGTTAATCTGATTCGCTGCGGGAATTAATATGGTAATAGGGTCACTTAATAACCCGACCGAAAATAAACGTGTCACCGACTGTATTTTCTGATTAATCCCGCCTATTGCCAAGACGTTCCCATGTTGGTCTAATGCCCCGGTCACAAATAAATTTTGTTGTACGGGGGCCTGCGCATAACATGACGTTACTGCCAACAATATAGCCAATGCAGCGCTATCACCGTCACTTTCCTGATAAGACTGTTCAAAAACCACATTACAAGAAAGCGGGAAATTATGCACATGAGTAAAAAGATGATTTAAATAACCTTGTACTATTAAGGTACTTTTAGCATGTATATTACCGGCCATTTCGACTTTTCTTTCAACGTCAACAATCTCACCGTCACCTATCATATCACTTGCGGATACTCTAAATATTTCACCAAACTCAGTGGGGTAACCTATTAATTCAACCACGGACAAACCATTTATTTGTCCTGTTTCTTTACCTTTTAACTGTATTTTCAACTGTTTTTCAAGCAAAGCCTGGTCACTGAAATTTTGTGCTAATGATTGCGCCTGAGATTGTAATTCAATGACTTTTTGTAAATCAGCGGCTTCAAGCTGCTCTGCCTCAGGGCTGAACAACTGCGCATAACGAAGCATTTTTTCAATAATTTCAGGTGAAAAAACCAGTCTTTTCTGGTGTTCGCACAAACTTGACAGATGATGGAACAATAAAGACAGGGCATCTGCAGATAACGGGATTAAATTATTTTTGGTTATCAACTGCATACAGAAAGCTTGTAGACTGTTTATATTATCATCCGTTGCATCTATCTGTGCCGACAATTCCGTAAACAGTGAACCGACTTGAGTATATTCCGGATCAATTTGCGATAATTCATCCAGCTGGTAACGACTTGCCACCAGTATTATTTTAGTGTCGAGCTGATCCAAAGGTTGTTTGGGGTGTTTTTCCTTAAATTTTTCACCGTTTACCGCTGACGTTGCAGGCAGGGTGCGCGTAATTAAAAAAGATTTAATTAAAAACCACAAGGCCGGATTAACTAAAAGCGGGCTGACATGTAAGATTAAACAGCCATGATTGTAATTGAAAATTTCACCCTGTTCAAAATGAATGGTTTTTTCTTTCTGCTGAGTGAGCCGTCCAAATAAGGTTTCCTGATTGTAATTAAGCAGCGCCAAAAGTGGATAATCAGGCGCACTACATTCAAAAATCACAGTGGTGGCCGCTTGCCAATAAACAGAATTAAAGACCAGCAAAGGCTGTGGTAACTTTGCAAAATGCGTGATGATTTGAGAAACAACCGGATACATGGACAACCAACTGTTTTCATTATTCTTATGCTTTGACAATTGGACACTGAAATCCGCTGAACACTGTTCTGCAGCAAGCGGTTTTAATTGGTTTGTATCGGCGCAGTCCGGCTGAGCTTCAGGGTGGATATTTGGATTTATAATAGGCAAATTAGCAACTCTAAATTTGCCTATTATAAGTAGCGAATGTCAATGTTGCAATGAGTAAGTTAAATACTCATTAGTTGTTTTCTCAGTTTATAATTTGTACTGATTATATTTTTGCTTTTGATATTTTTTTTCACAAATAACGCAGCGTTTAGCTGTGACATCCGTTTCCAATCTTTGTATTGCGATTTCAGCCTCACAATCGGAACAAATACCGTATAAACCCAATTCAATATCATTTAACGAAGCATCAATACTTTTAATCTCGTTTGTCTTATGAGCAAGCGAAGAGATATCAAGTTTTGAGGTTAACTCAACTAATTGATCATTTGATAATTTTTGCAATTGTTTAGCCGCCAGCTTATGTCCGACATGACTTGAACTCAGAAGCATATCAGAAACATCATTACGTAACTTTTCGAGAGACGATAGGAGTTGTGTTTGGAAGATCTTTAATTTTGTATCGTCAATATGTTCCATTATAATTGCCTGTTTACTATTCATGGAGGACATACTAGAGCCAAATTAATTGTAAACTTATGATTTATGTCAATTTGTATCAATTTTATTTGTGAATTTAAAGTGAACTAAACAACTTTTGACATGGATCACTTTTCACGTCGACAACTGCGATAGTGAACTCGGTTTTAAATTCGTCAGTTTCCGGCACTGTGGCATAACTAGTTCTATACCTTTGATGGGACTCTGTTAGAATAAAATAGAATATCAAATCTAAAACATCTTTCTATAACCAATGGCTTTTATATGAAATTACAACAATTACGTTATATCGTCGAAGTTTTAAACAATAATCTGAATGTATCTGCAACGGCTGAGAATTTGTACACTTCGCAGCCCGGGATAAGCAAGCAAGTCCGCATGCTCGAAGATGAGTTGGGGATTCAAGTGTTTGAAAGAAGCGGAAAACATTTAACCAAGGTTACTCCCGCGGGAAAAGAGATCATTCGTTATGCCTCGCAGATATTAGGTAAAGTTGAAAGTATCAAAGCCATTGCCTGCCAATATACTCAGCCGGATCAGGGCTCCTTAAATATTGCTACTACGCATACTCAAGCGCGTTATGCTTTACCGGATGTTATTCAAGGTTTTATTAAACGCTATCCAAAAGTGTCGCTGCATATGCACCAGGGAACACCGACGCAAATAAGTGAATCGGTCGCTAAAGGGAAAACCGATTTTGCAATTGCAACTGAAGCACTGCATCTTTATCACGATTTGATTATGTTGCCTTGTTACCATTGGAATCGTTCGGTGATTGTGCCTAAAGATCACCCTCTGGCAAATATTAAAGAGATTAGCATTGCAGACATTGCCAAGTACCCGATTGTGACTTACGTTTTTGGTTTTACCGGACGTTCCGAGTTAGATGAAGCATTTAATTCTGCGGGATTTAAACCTAATGTTGTGTTTACGGCAACCGATGCCGATGTGATTAAAACTTATGTGCGTTTGGGCTTGGGGGTTGGGGTGGTTGCGAGCATGGCTATCAATAAAGATGATGATGATTTTTGCGTGATTGATGCCCGTCATATTTTCAAATCAAGCACCACCAGCATTGGTTTCAGAAAGGGCTCTTTTTTACGTGATTATATGTATGATTTTATGGTTCGCTTTGCGCCACATTTGAATCGTCCGCTGGTTGAAAAAGCAATCCAATTAAAATATAACGCTGAAGTCAGTGAATTATTTAAGGACATTGAATTACCTGTTCGCTGATAGAAAAATCGATACAGTTAGAAAATATAACGCTGAAGTCAGTGAATTATTTAAGGACATTGAATTACCTGTTCGCTGATAGAAAAAGCGATACAGTTAAAAAATATAACGCTGAAGTCAGTGAATTATTTAAGGACATTGAATTACCTGTTCGCTGATAGAAAAAGCGATACAGTTAGAAAATATAACGCTGAAGTCAGTGAATTATTTAAAGACATTGAACTGCCTGTGCGATGATCGAAGGCTCGAAGCTAGAAAGCTGTAAGCCTTAAAGCTATAAAGCCTTAACGTTTTAGAGCTTTGTCGGTATGATTCATTTGTTCAACATTTCCAGACAAGGTAAAATTTTACTTACCTTGTCAAAACACTCTTGATATTCCGCATCAACATTTGAATCAGCAATTAAACCACCTCCTGCCCAACAGTAAATATTGCCTTGATGACAGAGCAGCGTTCTAATGGCTATATTGGTATCTGTTTGTCCATTGCCATTGATATAACCAATGCTGCCGCAATAAACCTGTCTGTTATGCGGCTCTAATTCGGCTATTATTTCCATCGCGCGGATTTTTGGCGCACCGGTAATTGAACCGCCGGGAAAGCAGGCGCGTAATAAATCTTCACTGCTATGAATGCTGTCTAATTGTCCGATGACTGTGCTCACTAGATGGTGCACCGCCGGAAAACTTTCAATTTCGAACAGCTTAGGCACAGCGACACTGCCGGGTGTACAGACTCGGCCAATGTCGTTGCGCAAAAGATCCACAATCATCAAGTTTTCCGAGCGATCTTTTTGTGAGTCTAACAATGTTTGTTTGCTTTTTTGATCGCTTAAAAAATCATTAAAACGCGGTGTGGTGCCTTTGATTGGTTTAGTTTCAACAATATTATGCTGCAATTTTATAAAACGTTCCGGGGACAGCGATATAATTGCCTGTGCAGGTAAACGAATAAAAGCAGCAAAAGGCGGACGGTTTTCTGCCAGCAGAGCCTGGTAAGCTTGATATTCATCCCCCTGGTAAGTTGCTCGAAAGCGTTGCGCCAGATTCACCTGATAGCAATCGCCTGCGACTATGTATTCCTGTATTTGAGCAAATTTCTCTGCGTATTGTAATTTGCTCATATTCGCCTGCCAGGACGATGATAATGTAAAATTTTCATTGTTTGTTTTTAAGTTTTGCGCTTTTAACCAATCAAATCTTTGTTGCCATATTGACTGAATACTTGCACTGCTCCGTTTGATTTTATGGACAACTAAATAATGCTGTTGATTTTTATTATCAATGAGCAACGCCCAGTCATAAAAACCCACCGCCATGTCAGGCAGTTCCAGTGCTAGCGGTTTACTGGCATTTTTGATCTCTTCAAAATAACAGCCCAGCCCATAGGAATAATAACCTAACACGCCACCGGTAAAGGGAATATCCGTGTCCGCTTTACTGTCGTGGAATAATTTTTGGCGCAGATTTTGTTGTAAGGCCAGCGGATCAGAACAATCGCTGATAGTTTTGTCACCCTGTGTTATGGTGCTAATGCCTTGATATGTGACTATATTAGCAACAGGCTGGGCGCTAATAATAGACCACCTGCTATCAACATGATCGATGCCGCCTGATTCAAGAAAAATCGTCCAATCCAAGCCCGACAACTGCGTTTTAATATTGGAAAGTTCATTAACGGTTAATGCAACAGGCTGTATTAATATAGTGGAATTGGTATTAATCATATTTTTTAGAATTCAGTCAACAGTTTTGTAACAAATGTTTTGGTGGATAGGGTGTTACAGATTAACATTCTCTGTGTTAGATATCTGCCCTTTATAACCTTCTTTTATATTAACGGAGTTTTACATGACTATTATTAAGCAACAAGATTTTGTTAACAGCGTTGCGAATGCATTACAGTTTATCTCTTATTATCATCCTCTTGATTTTATACAAGCCATGCATAAGGCGTATCAGGCGGAGCAAAATCCGGCTGCAAAAGATGCGATTGCGCAGATCCTTATTAATTCTCGAATGTCAGCTGAAGGTAAGCGCCCGATTTGTCAAGACACGGGTATTGTCACTGTGTTTGTCAAAATTGGTATGAAGGTTCAATTTGAAGGGGAGCTGACAGTACAAGAGTTGGTCGATGCCGGTGTGAGAAAGGCTTATACGGATCCGAGTAATCCGCTGCGCGCTTCCATTGTTGCAGATCCTGCCGGCGCACGTAAAAATACCAAGGATAATACCCCTTCAGTTGTTCATATTGAGATGGTGACGGGTAATAAAGTAGAAGTGATGGTCGCCGCAAAAGGCGGAGGTTCTGAAAATAAATCCAAAATGGTGATGTTAAATCCGTCGGATTCCATTGCTGACTGGGTAGAAAAAACCGTGCCCAGCATGGGAGCCGGTTGGTGTCCGCCGGGGATGCTGGGTATCGGCATCGGCGGAACGGCAGAAAAAGCGGCGGTTATGGCCAAAGAGTCATTAATGGAATCTGTGGATATCTTTGATCTGCATGAAAAGGCTAAAAATAATCCCGATCAGTTAAATGCCGATGAAAAACTGCGCTTAGAAATTATGCAGCGTGTTAATGCGCTGGGTATTGGCGCGCAGGGTTTAGGTGGTTTAACCACTGTACTTGATATTAAAATTAAAAGTTGCCCGACGCATGCTGCATCTCTGCCGGTGGTAATGATTCCCAATTGCGCCGCAACCAGACATGCGCATTTTACCCTTGATGGTAGCGGGGAAGCTGAATTAGTCGCTCCAAAATTAAGTGACTGGCCTGAAATTACTCGGGAAGAGGGTGAGAATGTTCATCGTGTTAACGTCAATAACCTCACTAAAGCCGAGATGGCTTCCTGGAAAAGTGGCGATTCTCTTCTTTTGTCAGGTAAAATATTAACTGGACGAGATGCCGCGCACAAACGTATTCATTCGCTGTTAAGTTCCGGAGAAGGTTTGCCAGAAGGCGTTGATTTTAATGGCAGATTTATTTATTACGTTGGACCAGTTGATGCAGTAAGGGATGAAGTGGTCGGCCCTGCCGGACCCACAACAGCCACAAGAATGGATAAATATACCGACTTTATGCTCGAAGAAACCGGGTTACTGGGTATGATTGGAAAATCGGAACGCGGACAGCAGACCGTGGACTCCATCGCCAAACATAAGTCTGTTTATTTAATGGCTGTTGGCGGTGCTGCTTATTTAGTTTCTAAGGCAATAAAAAAATCCCGAGTGGTGGCTTTTGCTGATTTAGGCATGGAAGCTATTTATGAATTTGACGTCGAAGATATGCCTGTTACCGTGGCTGTTGATAGTAAAGGGAATAATGTACATGAGCAGGGACCTGCCATCTGGAAAGTTAAAATAGAAGAGATTGCTAATAAATTAACGTAATAATTACGTTTTTTATTGCTTGAAAAGGCAGTGATGGTATAACACGATATACAAAGATAACGTTAAGTATAGTTAAGGAACAATTATGTTTGAACAAGTGAGTATGGCGCCGGCAGATCCCATCTTAGGATTAACGGATGCGTTTAAAAAAGATCCACGCAGTGAAAAAATTAATTTGGGTGTTGGCATTTATAAAAATGAAAGTGGACAGACCCCCATTTTAGCGACCGTTAAAGAAGCAGAAAAACGCCTGCTAGCGACCGAATCTACAAAAAGTTATTTAAGCATCGAAGGGCTTGCCGCTTACGGTGTTGCTGTTCAAAAATTGTTATTTGGCCAGGATTCTGAGATTATACAATCAAATCGGGCACGTACTGCACAGGTTCCCGGTGGAACTGGCGCACTGCGCACCGCCGCTGATTTTGCTGTCAAAAAATTGGGCATAAAAAAAATATGGGTGAGTAATCCAACCTGGGCAAATCATGGCAATGTTTTCAAAACCGCAGGTCTTGCTGTCGCCAGCTATGACTATTACGACGCAGCAACAAAAGACTTAGATTTCGATGCCATGCTGGAATCATTAGAGGCTGTTGAAGCGGGTGATTTAGTGCTTTTTCATGGCTGCTGCCATAATCCTACCGGTATCGATCCAACTTTGGAGCAGTGGGAGATTTTAGCTAAATTGATGGCTGACTTAGGTGCTATTCCATTTTTTGACTTTGCTTACCAGGGTTTTGCAAAAGGCATTGAAGAAGATGCTCAGGGACTGCGTATTTTTGCCGAATATAATAAAGAGCTGTTAGTTGCCAACTCATTTTCTAAAAACTTCGGTTTGTATAATGAACGGGTTGGTGGCCTCACTTTGGTAGCCGAAGATAGTGAGATTGCGGAGTCTGCATTTAGTCAAATTAAATCAGGAATACGTTCAAATTACTCTAATCCTCCGGTCCATGGCGCTGCTATTGTAACCACTATTCTGAGCGATCCTGAACTTTATCAACAATGGGATAAAGAAGTTGCAGATATGCGTGATCGTATTAAAGAGATGCGTGAATTGTTTGTACGCTCATTGAAAGAGAGGGGGGTTACAAAAGATTACAGCTTTATCAGCCGTCAGAATGGTATGTTCTCATTCTCCGGTTTGTCCGTTGAACAGGTAAATCGTTTAAAAGAAGAGTTCGCTGTGTACATTGTAGGTTCAGGGCGTATTTCGGTCGCAGGTATGACTAAAGACAATATGCAACCTTTATGTGATGCGCTAGTTAAAGTAATCTAACCTGAATTGGTCAATATGAAGAAAGGTTGTTTAGGCAGCCTTATCTTGTTTTTTTCCAACATATCAGGGTTTGAAAAATCATGAGTAGTCGAATGATAGAAAGTTTATTATTTCTTAATAATCTTAAAAAAATTCCGCTTGCAGTAGAGGACGTTGATTGTCTTTTTACTACTAAATCATTTAAAACTGAATTGTTGAAACAGATAAGCTGCGCTAAAAATCGTATTTATCTGGCAGCTCTTTATCTTGAAGATGATCTGGCGGGCGAAGAAATTCTATTAGCTTTGTATCAAGCTAAAAAAGAGAGACCATCATTAGATGTGGTTGTGTGTGTTGATTTTCATCGTGCACAGCGTGGTTTAATAGGATCGGATAAAGCCGCGTCAACCAATGCAATCTGGTATCAAAAAGTGGCTAAAGCAGAAGGCGTGGGTGTCAAAATTATTGGCATTCCGGTTAAACGTAAGGAACTGTTCGGTGTACAGCATTTAAAAGGTTTTATTTTTGATCACCAGGTACTCTACAGCGGTGCAAGTTTAAATAATATCTATTTGCATAATCTGGATAAATACCGACTGGATCGTTATTGGTTAATACACAATAAAGCATTAACCGACTCTCTGGTCAGTTTTTTAGAAGATCAATTTTTAACCTCAAATGCGGTGGCAACACTCAACACCGAGAGCATCGCGGATTTCCAATCTCTAAAATTGGCGCATAAAACATTAACCCAAAACTTGAAAACGGCAAGTTATCAGTATGAGGGGCAAGTGTCGACGGATCAATTAGCGGTTTCTCCGTTATTTGGATTAGGTGCCCGTAAAAATAATATCAATAAAACGATTCGCACAATATTTCAAAGCAGTAAACAGAAGGTGATTATATTTACCCCCTATTTTAACCTGCCAAATGCTATTGCACGGGACATCAATGCGTTATTATCGCGCGGCGTACAGCTTACGATTGTAGTCGGTGATAAAACTGCAAATGACTTTTATATTCCGGAGGATAAACCCTTTAAAACTATCGGTACTTTACCTTACCTTTATGAGAGTAATATTAAAAAGTTTGCGACAAAACATCAGCAGTCAATCGATAAAGGGTTATTGAAAATTCATCTTTGGGAAGATCAACATAACAGTTTTCATCTTAAAGGGCTCTATGCCGATAATCGTTTTGTTTTGTTAACCGGGCATAATTTAAATCCGCGGGCATGGCGTTTAGACCTGGAAAATGCGCTTTTAATTGACGATCCCAAACAACAGATTAAAGGGTTGCTGGATAAGGAACTGTCCGGAATATTGGACAACACTCGGAAAATAAATCACTTCAGCGAAATTGAAGATATTAGTGATTATCCCGAAAATGTTAAAAAACTGCTTATTCGTATGCGCAGGTTCAAAGCGGATAGATTGGTAAAGGGTCTGCTTTAGTTATTATTACTTTGCTTCCGGCAAGCCTCTTCTTTAGGCTTGGCTGGAGTAAATCAACTAAAAGTTCAGACTAAGCCAATTAAATTAAGTTGAACGTGTAATTATTAGGCAGTCGATCTTAATTTGTTAAATAGCGGTTGTAATCTGTGTTTCATTAAGTATAATTCGGTTCATCAAGTCGTTACCTAAACACTTGATAACAGTAACAATGGTAGGCTTCTTGGTTCCTCGCATTGAGAACTTGTTAACCTGGTCAGAGTCGGAAGGCAGCAGCCATAGCAAGCGATTCAAGTGCCGAGGGTTAGCTGGGGAGTCTACCACCAATCTTCCTCCTATAATCATTCTTAGTGTCTTAAAGGTCTAATGATGACTCAATATCAATCCAGATTTGATACTTCCTTGAAAAAACAGCATTTTCTTCCAAAATATTGGGGAACATGGTTATTGCTTGGTTTATTATTCCTATTCAGTTATTTTCCAATTAAATGGCGAGATCGCTTTGCTGCGTTCATTGCTAATAAATTATATGATGCCAAATTCCTTAATAAACGCAAAAAAATTGCATTTATAAATCTGGGATTGTGTTACCCCGAATATACTCAGCTTGAAAAAGATACGCTGATGCGGGAAAACTTCCGCTCGGTTGCGCAAATCTTATTATCACTTGGTGAAATTGCTTTTCGCAGTCAGGATTTTTTAATTAAGCGCGTCAATTTTATTGGTGAGCATTACATTAAAGAAGCTGAAGCACAGGGTAAAGCAATAATTTTTTTGGCGCCGCATTGTTATGGTGTCGATTTCGCCGGAGCCGCGGCTATTTCGGCAAGAGGTTACCCCCTATCAAGCATGTTTAAAGATTATGGTAATCCGATCTTTGACTGGTTTGTAACCGGTTACCGCACTCGTTTTACCAAGCTTGCTGGAAAGGGGACTTTGTACCATCGTTCCGAGGGGTTAAAGCCTGCGATTAAAAGTTTACGTGACAAAGCGCATTTTTATTATTTACCCGATGAGGATCATGGCCGCGAAAATAGTATTTTCAGCGATTTTTATGCCACTAAAAAAGCGACTCTGCCGGTTATCGGGCGGTTGGCTAAGCTCGGGCGTGCTGTGGTCATTCCGGTTTATACTTCATACAACGCAAACACCTCCAAAATTGACGTGATTTGTCATGCACCGCTGCAAAACCTCCTCGTGGGTGATGAACAGCAGCAGACTGAGATAATGAACCGTGCCATTGAAAAACTGATAGATGAGAACAGAGCGCAGTATATGTGGACACTTAAGCTCTTAAAAACCCGCCCTGAGGAAGGACTGAAGATCTACAAATAATTTATTTTGGGGGCAGTGCAAAATTTCCCCCTTTTATATCTTTTTAGGGATCTAAACCGTCATTAACAGACTTTCACAGACTATCTTTTAGCAGACTGTAAATTATATTACTGCGCATTGACTCGCTGACCAGTCACACCTTTACTGTCATCACTTAATAAGTACAAATAGCTGGGCATGATATCTTCTGTACTTTTTAATAGAGAGCTGTCTTCTGCCGGGTAAGCTGTGGCGCGCATTGTGGTGCGTGTAGCGCCGGGATTAATGGCGTTAAAACGTAATGAACTATTTTCATATTCATCGGCTAAAACCTGCATCATACCTTCGCTGGCAAATTTAGAAATACTATAAGCCCCCCAGTACGCACGGCCTTTATGACCAACGCTTGAGGTGGTAAAAATAACCGATGCCTGCGGGGCGAGATTTAATACTGGAATGAGTGCTTTGGTTAATAAAAATTGAGCGGTGACATTGGTGTGCATTACCTCATCCCAGGCCGACTTTTCAATTTGATCAAAAGGGCCCAATACACCCAACTGACTGGCGTTATGCACCAGTGCATCAAGTTTGCCATATTCACGTTTTATGGTATCTGCCAAGTCAATATAATGTTCTTCGGTAGCGCCATTTAAATCAACGGGCAAAATTGCAGCTTGTTGTTTATCCATTAATTCTATCTGATCGTAAACCGCTGCTAATTTTTTGACTGTTTTTCCTAATAAGATGACTTTTGCACCTAGGTTTGCACACTGTAAAGCAAGCGCCTTACCAATGCCCGCACCAGCCCCGGTAATTAGAATGGTTTTTCCGCTTAAGGAGTCAGGTTGTGCTTTAAATTCATTCATATTGTCTCGCATCTTGTTAAATAAGCACCAATTTTAACTTTATTTTAATAAAAGACTCAATCTCTTTTGTACCTGAGCGTGCTTTTTGTCATTATACGGCAAATAAAATTAACAATAGGAATGAAATTTTGGAATTTTTAATCGAATATGGTTTGTTTTTCGCAAAAATAGCGACTTTTGCTATTGCTATCATTGCCGTCGTCGCTACTGTTATCGCGCTCGCCAGTAAACAAAAAAACAAGAAAGGGGACTTACAACTGATCGACCTGTCTGAGCAATTAAATGAAACAAAAAAAGCTATTGAAGAAAAATTGCTTACTCATCAGCAGTTAAAAGCGCGTCATAAAAAAGACAAAAAAAGTCAAAAAGTGGCAGACAAAGCGGCAAAAAAAGCAGCCAAAGCAGGGCACGATGAAAAAGCATTAGCGCAACTTTATGTGATTGATTTTAAAGGTAGTATTGATGCTAAAGAAGTGACCTCTCTGCGTGAGGAAATAACCGCTGTTTTAGGGGTGGCAACGGAGCAGGATGAGGTCTTTGTCCGTTTGGAAAGCGGCGGCGGTATGGTGCATGGTTACGGTCTCGCTGCTTCGCAACTGCAACGCTTAAGAGATCATAATATTCCCTTAACAATATCGGTTGATAAAGTCGCTGCCAGTGGCGGTTATATGATGGCCTGTGTTGCAAATAAAATCATTGCCGCGCCCTTTGCGATTTTGGGATCAATTGGTGTTATTGCCCAGATTCCCAACTTTAATAAATTGTTAGAAAAGCACGACATAGAATTTGAGCAATTAACCGCGGGTGAATACAAACGCACATTAACTATGTTTGGCAAAAATGACCAGGCAGGACGTGACAAGTTTAAGCAGGAATTAGAGGAAACACACGATCTCTTTAAACAATTTGTCACCCAACAGCGCAGCCAAATTGATATCGATAAAGTAGCAACCGGTGAACATTGGTACGGGCTGCAAGCAATTGAACGCAATTTAATTGATCAAATTTCGACCAGTGATGATTATTTATTATCTCAGCTTGATAACCGCCATATTATTCAAATCAAGTACACTCAACGCAAGAAATTTGCGGACAAACTTGGCAAGGCTGTCGCTGTTGCTTTGGAAAGTAGCCTGTTAAAACTATTTCAAATGCAGTCTAATCAATTATTTAAGTAATAGTGTTTTTTTTAAACGAATATAAAAGCGAACTTCAATAAAGCAGCCTTATTTGTCCAAAACAGTGCGTTTTTGAAAAAATAGGTTGCTATTCGATTAAAGTTTGGATTATATAAAAAGGAAATTCACTAGACGAATATAAATTTAAATTTCTTTTTCTCGATTATGACTATTTAGGTATGTAAGTATTATGAGCAAATTTCTTGTTATTGTGGAGTCTCCGGCAAAAGCAAAAACCATCAATAAATATCTGGGTAAAGATTTTATTGTAAAATCAAGCGTAGGTCATATTCGGGATCTTCCAACCAGCGGCAGTGCAAAGAAAAAAATAGAGGCTAAAGGTGCTAAATCTTTGGCAGGTATGACGGTCGCGAAAAAAGAGAAAGAAAAAGCTAAACGAACACAAAGTGCTTTGGTCGCTAGAATGGGCATTGATCCCAATGATCATTGGAAAGCAAATTATGAAATTTTGCCCGGCAAAGAAAAAGTTGTCGCAGAATTACAAAAACTTGCAAAAGATGCCCCCATTATCTATCTCGCAACGGATTTGGATAGAGAGGGTGAAGCGATTGCCTGGCACTTAAGAGAAGTACTTGGTGGCGAACATCAGAAATATAAACGAGTCGTTTTTAATGAAATTACTGAAACGGCTATACAGGAAGCTTTTGAGCATCCAACCGAGTTAAATATTGATGGTGTTAACGCGCAGCAAACTCGCCGTTTTTTAGACCGGGTTGTCGGTTTTATGGTTTCCCCATTACTCTGGAAGAAAGTCGCCCGAGGATTATCCGCCGGCCGGGTGCAATCCGTTGCGGTGCGTTTGGTTGTCGAACGTGAACGTTTAATTAAAGTGTTTAACCCCGTTGAGTTCTGGGATTTGCATGCAGATGTGCAGAATAAGACCAAATCTGATTTGCGTTTAGAAGTCTTTAAGGAAAAAGGTAAATTTTTTAAACCGGTGACTGAAGCTGACACACTAAATGCGGTTAAGCATCTTGAATCAGCCGAATATAAAGTACTTTCACGTGAAGACAAACCAACCACAAGTAAACCGAGTGCACCTTTTATAACTTCTACTTTGCAGCAGGCTGCAAGTACCCGTTTAAGCTTCGGTGTTAAAAAGACCATGATGCTGGCGCAACGTCTTTATGAAGCCGGTTATATCACCTACATGCGTACCGATTCGACCAACCTCAGTAAAGAGGCTGTCGGCAGTGCGCGAGACTTTATCGGTGATGAATTTGGTAAAAATTATCTTCCCGCAGAGCCGGTGATTTACAGTAGTAAATCTGGCGCGCAGGAAGCCCATGAAGCCATTCGTCCGTCCGATGTCGGTCAATTGGCCGCTTTACTGGTTGGCGTCGACCGTGATGCACAACGTTTGTATGAGCTCATTTGGCGTCAATTTTTAGCCTGCCAAATGCTTCCGGCTTTATATGATGCCACCACGCTGGTTGTACAGGCAGGGGATTATCAGTTGCGTGCCAAGGGACGTACACTGCGCTTTGCCGGCTGGACAAAAGTGCAACCCGTGGCTAAAACTCAGGTTGATGAAGTGCAGTTTCCTGAGCTTGCCATTGGCGAGACGCTGCAGTTAATTGAGCTTGATCCCAAGCAGCATTTTACCAAACCGCCGGCGCGTTTCACTGAAGCGGCTTTAGTAAAAGAGCTTGAGAAACAAGGTATCGGTCGGCCATCGACCTATGCCAGTATTATTTCAACCATTCAGGATCGCGGTTATGTAAAAGTCGATAAACGGCGCTTTTATGCGGTTAAAATGGGGGAGATTGTTAGCGATCGCCTCAGCGAAAATTTTGTTGAATTGATGAGTTATGATTTTACCGCGCAAATGGAACGTAATCTTGATGCCATTGCAGAAGGTAAAGCTAATTGGACTGAACAATTAGATGATTTTTATCAGGATCTCACTACACTTTTAGAAAAAGCCGAACGCGATCCTGAAGAAGGCGGTATGCGTCTTAACGAACCGGTCATTATCAAAGAAATACATTGTCCTACCTGTGATCGTGAAATGGGCATCAGAACGGCTTCAACGGGGGTCTTTTTAGGTTGTTCCGGATATGCGCTTCCGCCGAAAGAGCGTTGTAAAACAACTATCAATTTAGTCGATGGTGAAGAGGTTGTTGATCTTTTATCAAGTGAAGATTTAGAGACCGCCGCATTAATGGCTAAACAGCGTTGTCCTAAGTGCGACATGGCCATGGACAGCTATCTGGTTGATGAGAAAAGAAAACTGCATGTCTGTGGTAATAACCCTCTGTGTGATGGTCATCTTGTTGAATACGGTGAATTCAAAATAAAAGGGTATGACGGTCCGGTTGTTGAATGTGACAAGTGCGGCAATGATATGCAGTTAAAAGACGGCCGTTTTGGTAAATACATGGGTTGTACTAATGAAGAGTGCAAAAATACCCGTAAAATTTTACGCAGTGGTGAGGTGGCTCCTCCTAAGGAAGATCCTGTTGATCTGCCGGAACTCGAATGCGAACAAAGTGATGCCCATTTTATTCTCAGAGATGGCGCTTCTGGCATTTTCTTAGCCGCTAATACTTTTCCTCGTTCGCGAGAAACACGTGCGCCTAAAGTAGCCGAACTGGTGCTTTTCAAAGATCGTATTTCGCCAAAATTTTATTATTTGACCGAAGCGCCGGAAAAAGATCCTCAGGGTAATTTAGCGGTTGTCCGTTATAGTCGTAAAAACAAAGAACAGTATGTAATGACTGAAATTGAGAAGAAAGCGACCGGTTGGACCGCAAAGTACATTGATGGCAAATGGGTTGAAGAACAGACTAAAAAACGGGTTGTTAAAGCTAAGAAATAAAGACGCTTTGCGCTGATTTTTTACTTCATTAGCCATTAACTAAGATAGTTAATAAATTTATATTGTTACCTGGAAGCTTTATCGCGTTTGAGTCTCATTCTCGATCAAGCGCCTGACTCACAAACTATAAATTGTTTTAGAGATATTTTATAGTTTGTGAGCAAACCTCAAAAAAGCTATTTTAACCCATCCCTTTCTTTGATTTTATTCAAATTAAATGATCTGCGCAGTTTCATTGCTTGAAATATGATTTATCTTATAAGTAAAGCACCATAGTAAAAGCTAATTAAACACCCTTGTCTGTTATCCGTACTCACCCATTAAGGAGTAGTATTTATGTTGCAGTACTCATTAATAAGTGAGTTAGAACGCAAAGTTATCTTGTTTAATTATGAAAAAAGAGGCCAGAAACACAGTTTATTATCCTTTGCCAGATTAAGTGATGATGATCGTTCATTCATCTCCACAGAAGGTGATTTTATTCTCTGGGAGATGGGTAAAAGAAAATTATTGGCGGATGAAGTTATTTCGCATTCATGGATCATCATGTCCAAGCAAAACATGCCATTGGTTTTACAATTCCAAGAAAATAATTACCTGAAGGTGGGGAGTTTATTTGAGGAGACCATTTTTGATGGCGTCTGGAGCTTAGATCGCGGCATTCTACGAATTTGTTTTAGATATGAACAGCGCAGCTATGATATAGACATCATCGCTAATAATAAGCGTTGCATCCATTCTGCTCTGCAAATTACCGATGATCACAATGTTGAGCTTCTAAAAGTCATTCCACTGTGCAATGCAAAATATGGTACATCCTTAATTGATTGATTTTTTTACCATTAATAAAATCACCTTAAACTGCCCAAGGAATCTGCATTTAAACCGCTGTAAATACAATTCATTTTTAAAAGCACAAATACATAGTATATACTGTGCAATTTGAATTTTAGGATGGATGATTAATGCGAATTGCGCTGGGAATTGAATATGATGGGGCTGCTTATTATGGTTGGCAGCGCCAAAAAGAGGTTACCTCAGTGCAACAGGAAGTAGAAAAAGCACTGTCAATCGTCGCTAATCATACTGTCACGGTTCATTGTGCGGGACGAACCGATTCAGGCGTGCACGGCACCGGTCAGGTTGTTCATTTTGAAACCGAGGCTATTCGTAAAGACGTTGCCTGGACACTGGGTGTTAATGCTAACCTACCCAAAGATATTGCAGTACGTTGGGTGAAACAGGTGGATTCATCATTCCATGCCCGCTTCAGTGCAACGGCGCGCCGTTATCGTTATATTATTTATAATGGTGCATTTCGTCCGGGCATTTTAGGAACTGGCTTGAGCCATTATCATATGGATTTAGACGTCCCAAAAATGCATTTAGCTGGACAGATGCTCCTTGGCGAGCAGGACTTTACTTCTTTCCGTGCGCTACATTGTCAGGCCAAGAGCCCGGTTAGGTGCATTGAATATTTAAACATTAGCCAGCGCAGTCAATTCATCATTATCGATATTAAAGCCAATGCTTTTTTACACCATATGGTCAGAAATATTGCCGGCAGCTTAATTGATATTGGACGCGGTAAGCAACCCGTCGACTGGTTAAAAACCCTACTCTCATATAAAGACAGATCTAAAGCCGGAGCAACAGCGAAACCCGGAGGATTATATTTAGTTGAAGTTGACTATCCCGCGCAGTATGATTTACCCCGTCCGCCCTGTGGGCCACTATTTTTAGAATTATAAATAAGAGTCAAATATGCATAATGTGAGTCCTCAAACACTGCCACAATGGTTGGCCTATGTTGAAAAATTACATCCCAACGTTATCGAATTAGGTTTATTACGTATTGGTAAGGTCGCAAAAGATCTGCAGGTAATCAATTTTGATGCGCAAGTGATCACCGTTGCAGGGACTAATGGCAAGGGTACAACCTGTGCTTTTCTTGAAGAGATTTTGCTTCAAGCGGGTTATAAGGTCGGGGTTTACAGCTCACCACATATCCAGAGATATACCGAGCGCCTGCGTATCAATAAACAGGAATTATCCGAACAAGCCCATTGTGATGCTTTTGCGGCAATAGAAAACATTCGGGAAGAGACCTCATTAAGTTATTTTGAGTATGTCACATTGGCTTGTTTGACTTTATTAAAACAAGCCGAGTGTGATTATATCTTACTGGAAGTAGGGTTGGGAGGGCGTTTAGATGCAACCAATGTTGTTGAATCCGACGTCACCGTGATCACCACCATAGGTATTGACCATGTTGACTGGTTAGGCAGCGACCGTGAAAAAATTGGTTTTGAAAAAGCCGGTGTTTTTCGTGCCAATAAACCGGTCATTTGTGGCGAATTTGATCCGCCATTATCTCTGCAAGCTCATGCTAAAAATCTTAATTGCCAAATAAAATACGCGGGTAAAGATTTTTCCTATCAAATAACCGGAAAACAATGGCATTGGTCAGGAAAACAAAAAATCAAGGATATTCATTTACCGTTATTACCTGTTCAAAATGCGTCAACGGCACTGGCGGTTATTGAAGCGCTGCAGGTCAATATAAATCCTGCTGACCTTAAAAATGCCATTGAAAATGCAAGTTTAGCCGGTCGCCTGCAAAAAATAAGCACAACCTCTGCCTGTGATCTATATTTAGACGTTGCTCATAATCCCCAATCGGCAAAATACCTTGCAAGTCAGTTACGGCTAATGAAGGCGGATAAACCGGAACAATGTAAAGTACATGCTATTATCGGCATGTTAGCCGATAAAGATATGATCGGGACTTTTGATCAAATAAACGCAGAAATTGATTTTTGTAATCTTGTTTCTTTGGATTGTTATCGCGGTGTAACAGCCGACTTACTTTTACAAAACTATAAAAAATCAAAAAATGCGCAAACCACAGCTGTTTGTTTCGAAAATGTTAATAAGGCTTATGAAACAGTACTTAATAAAGTAGATCCATCTGATATAATTATCATCTTTGGCTCCTTTCATACTGTTTCTGATTTTTTACAAGGATAATTTGTGGCTTCTCAGTTTAAAAATCGTTTAGTAGGGGTAACTATTTTAGTTGCATCTGTTGTTATTTTTTTGCCAACTATTATTGATGGTAAAAAAACGTCTTATGAAGATGAGTTTACAGCAACACCGATCCAACCGGAGATGAAAAAACATAGCCTCTTGAGCAGTACTGATCAGGTTGATCAAAGCGAATCAGATTTATCAACCGACACAAATCAAGTGGCAAACGATAAAGCGCAGGAAATGCCGCTCACTAAAAATGCTGATTGGGAGATTGAAGAAGTTGCAAAATCAGTCACGGTTTCCAAAGAGCCGCTAAAAAGTGTACAGAAAAAGTCCTTTACCGATCCTGCCTGGACAATTCAGTTAGGCGCATTTCGAAGCGCAGAAAATATAAATGCATTATTAAATCAGCTACAAAAAGCGGGCTTTCAAGTTCATACTGTCCCTCGAGAGGTTACCGATGGAGTATTAACACGCGTCTTTGTCGGGCCTGACGTTTCAGAAAAACGCTTAAAAGAGCAATTACCCCGGTTAAAGAAATTAACTCAATTAGAAGGTAAAATATTACCCTTTAAAGCAACAAATCCATAGATTATTTACAGTAATTGCTGCACTTCTCTGGTAAACTGCGGCGGTTTTCAATTTAATATTTAAGGACAGCAATGAGTTGGTTTGATATCGCCATTCTTGGCATTATAGCAGTTTCATCTCTGATCAGTTTATTACGCGGTTTTACCAAAGAAGCGGTCTCTTTAGCGACTTGGTTCTGCGCTTTTTTCATTGCCAGTAATTTCTATCTTGAAGTGGCTGTCTATTTAACACAATTAGAAGATCAATTAATTCGCAACTCGGTCGCCATTGCTATTTTATTTATAGCGGTGTTATTACTTGGCGCCTTAATCAACTATATTATTAGCCGCTTGGTTGCCGTCACCGGATTGTCCGGTACGGACAGACTACTGGGCATTGTCTTTGGTGCTATTCGTGGTGTTTTAATTATCAGTGCGCTGCTGTTTTTTATTGATTCATTCACTAATTTAAACCAAACCGACTGGTGGAAGGAATCAACTTTGGTACCTGAGTTTGGTGTCATTATTGAGTGGTTCTTTCAACATATTGAAAACTCCTCCAGTTTTTTGAAGCAAATATCTGCCTGATTTAATAACATGCGGTTAGTTTGCTGAATAATATACGCTCATTTAAAATGTACAATCAATATCATTTGTATTAAATAATCTGTTATTTAGTATGACTGATAGAACTTATTTTTCTAATAATTAAGGCCTTATTTATGTGTGGAATCGTTGGTATTGTTGGATCAACTCCCGTTAATCAAAGTATCTATGATGCTTTGACCGTACTGCAACACCGAGGGCAAGATGCCGCCGGCATCGTCACTATTTCGGATAATAATTTTAAACAGCGTAAAGCCAATGGCATGGTTAAAGATGTTTTTGATGCTAAACATATGCAACGTTTAAAAGGTAATACTGGTATTGGCCATGTTCGCTATCCCACTGCAGGCAGTTCCAGTGCAGCAGAAGCTCAACCATTTTATGTTAACTCTCCCTGGGGAATTTCTCTTGCACATAACGGCAATTTAACCAACGCTCAAAGTTTACGTGAGTCATTAGTTAAGTCCCGCCGTCATATCAATACAACCTCCGATTCTGAAGTCCTGTTAAATATTTTTGCAGCAGAACTTGATAAAGTCGAAAATGATCAATTGTCTCCAGATGACGTGTTTTCAGCTATCAGAGAGCTTCATAAAACCGTTATGGGCGCCTACGCTGTTGTATCATTGATCATTGGCCACGGTATGGTTGCATTTCGAGACCCCAATGGTATCCGCCCGTTAGTATTAGGCTCTCGCAAGACAGACGAGGGTGATTTAGAATATATTGTTGCTTCGGAAAGTGTGGGTCTTGATACTATCGGTTTTGAAGTGATCCGTGATGTTGAACCCGGTGAAGCTGTTTATATCACCGAAGACCGACAGTTATTTACTCAACAATGTGCTGAAAATCCGCGTTTAACGCCTTGTATTTTCGAATATGTTTATTTAGCACGTCCCGATTCCACATTAAGTGGTATTTCTGTTTATGAAGCGCGTTTAGAAATGGGCCGTAAATTAGGTGCAAAAATAAAGCGTGAATGGGCTGATTTAGAAATTGATGTGGTCATGCCCATCCCGGAAACGTCGAATGATATTGCACTGGAAATATCCTTAGAAATGGGTTTGCCTTACCGTCAGGGTTTTGTTAAAAATCGTTACATTGGTAGAACCTTTATTATGCCGGGGCAAACACAGCGCCGTAATGCTGTTCGCCGTAAATTGAATCCAATTTCAGCCGAGTTTAAAGGTAAATCGGTTTTATTGGTGGATGACTCAATAGTACGCGGTACCACGTCGGAGCAGATTATAGAAATGGTGCGCGATGCGGGTGCTAAAAAAGTGTACCTTGCTTCAGCCGCGCCACAAGTTTGTCATCCAAATGTATATGGCATTGATATGCCAACAGCAAATGAATTGATTGCTTATAACCGCACGGTCGAACAGATCAGTGATTGTATCGGTACTGACAGGCTTATTTACCAAGATCTTGATGATCTTAAAGATGCGCTTCGTAAACAAAATCCGAATACCGATGGTTTTGAGTGTTCAGTTTTTGACGGTATCTATGTGACCGGTGATATAGACGAAAACTACTTTGAATATGTTGAAAGTTTACGCAGTGAAGATGCTAAAATAATTCAAGAACAGAAAGAAGAGATTGCAAGTCTCGAGATGTATAACGAATCTTAAATTTATTTTATCCTGTTAAAAAACCACAAACTTGTTTGTGGTTTTTTTGTTTGCCCCAGTAGAGAGGATGAACCTGAACAGTAAAAGATAGCGTCAATTTTTTCTCTAACAATTTCATAAATACTCATTTTTTTTCATGAACAGTGGTTCTTATCCTCTACTTTTGACTTAAATCTGATAAATAACCAGAAATTAAAATCGATTTGGAAAAGAGTTTTATTTTGATTGATTTAAATTACTGATTGAATCCTAAAGATTTTATTTACATTTACATTTACATTTACATTTACACTTTTAACTATTAAACATTACAGGAAATTCCATGCTTAACAAATATTCTCTGGCAGTTGCTCTTGCTGCCATTCTAACGGGCTGCGAATCTTCATCTTCGAATAGACCTACACCTGCTTTGGATAGCACAACTTATACCGTTATCGATGGATATTTAAGTGCAGCAGAAGTTTATGTTATTTCACCAACCGATAATATTAAAACGCTAATTGGTGAGACAGATGCTAATGGTCAAATACAGATCTCTGATGAATATAAAGAATATGCAGTGATAGCGAAGATCATAGCAGGGCACACCACTGACAGTGATCACGCTGGATTTGTGACAAAAAATTATGAAATGCGTGGTACAGCAAACTCGGTAGTGGTGACCCCTTTTACAACCCTGGCTTATATGAATCAAATATCAATATCAGAGCTTGCAGTTGTGCTGCAGCTCGACGAAGCAGATGTCGGCGGGGATTATGTCAAAACAGCGGATGGTAAAGCATATTTAGTGGCTCGCACGCTGGCCACACAATTCGATGCCGACAGCAGTAATGATGCTGCTGATGTTGATGCTTTACAAACATTAGCAAGTGATGCGGCTTCTTATATCGACAGTTTTTTACCGGTAATGGGTGACGATCTTAACAATATTGAACTGAAAATTGACACAAATGATCATTCGCTGTCCTATCAATTACGTGTTAGCAGTCCTACGATTTGAGCAACACTAAAAGTTAACTTGCGAGTTTTAACAACATATTTATTAAAAAAATTGTTTTGTTTTTGTGAGTGCTCCTTCGTATTGTGCTAAAAGATCACAATACAAAGGATCAGGAACTTGGTGATCAGAAGCAGTGGACAGGCAATTATTTTGAAACACTATTACAAGCAAATGAAGTGTCACGATAAGCAAACAGGAAACTAGCCTAAAAGAATTTATATCAAAAAAGGTTTATTCCATCGACTTCTTACTTTCTTTTCGAGGGGGAATGTCAACGACACTCAAGATCATAAGCACGCTGCTCTTGTGTATGCAGATGACGGCGGTCTGCGATAATAATAGCGTATCACTGACTGATTTATTTTCACTCGCAAGGTGAAAATAACTGCCACCCAGCATGGCGAAATAGATCACCGCATCGATACGAATTATATTCAATATCAGCACAAAAGATAACCTTTCAGCAGCCGATAAAATCGGGTCTTCCATAAAGTCGAATAAACAAGTCTAGCTGCAGAGAATAGCAATAATGTCTTCAAACCATTACATCCATCTAAGATCCGAATATCAAAACCGTTATCCAAATGAACGTATTACCTAACATTTTGACCGGGATTTCAAACAAATCAATCCAGCCAGCAGTCAAATTAATAGTTAAAATAAAAAAGCGAAAAAGAGTTAATAAAAAACAGCAGATAAAGAAGTGTAAGGCAAACAATATAGCGTGAAAAGAAGCATAATATTTGTATCACAGTTCGAGTCAAATAATGCCGTTTACAATTAAACGGACACTAATTTTTTACTTATTTTCTGCTAAGCAACCACCAAGACCAAAGAAAGCCAATATGTTGATGGCCTATATCAGTATATACGTTGCTCTGTCTGAGCATCAAAAAAGACCACTTTTGACATATCTAGCAGCAGTGGCATCAATACATCTAATTTGCATTCGCTAGTTGGGTGAATCCGGCAAACCGTTTTTATACCATTGATTCGAACCGTAATCAGCGTGTCTGGTCCAGTCGGCTCAATAATTTCTACGCTGCAATTGAGCATGGCGCTATCAACTTTTTCTTCACCCTGCTGAGTGATTTGTTCCGGACGAATACCAAAAATAACGGTTTGTCCTGCATAGCTCTCCAGGCCTGCGATAGTTTGTTTAATCGGCAATTGCTGTTTTACACCACCACTTTCCAGACTTATCTGCATAACACCATCCACTTTCTCAATCTGGCAAGGAATAAAATTCATTGAGGGACTGCCCATAAAACCCGCGATAAATTGATTGCGTGGATTGTCATAGATCTCTTGCGGTGAGCCCATTTGTTGTATTTCACCTTCTTTCATCACCGCAATCACATCACCGAGGGTCATGGCTTCAATCTGGTCATGGGTGACGTACACTATGGTCGTTCCAACACGCTGGTGTAATTCCTTGATTTCACTGCGCATCTCAACACGTAATTTGGCATCCAGATTTGATAGGGGTTCGTCAAATAAGAATATCGAGGGATCGCGTGCTAAGGCTCTTCCCATGGCCACGCGCTGGCGTTGTCCGCCCGATAGTTGCTTTGGTTTGCGATCCAGCAAGGGTTCGATCTGCAGTAACTTTGATACTTTATCAACAATCGCATTCTGCTCAGTTTTTTCAACTTTGCGTATGGTTAATCCAAAGGAAATATTCTGGCGAACGGTCATATTCGGGTAAAGCGCATAGGATTGAAATACCATCGCAATATCACGGTCTTTCGGATCCAAATCCGTGACATCCCGATCGCCAATGAAAATCTGACCATTACTCACGGGTTCTAAACCTGCGATCATATTTAACAGGGTTGATTTACCACAGCCTGATGGGCCAACTAAAATTAAAAATTGACCCGGTTCTATTTCTAAATCTATGCCCTTGAGGACCTTCACTTTGCCATAGGTTTTTTCAATATTCTGTATTTTTAAAGCGTGCATAATAGTGCTCCTTATCCTTTGACAGCGCCCGCTGTGAGACCCTTAACGAAATACTTCCCGGCGACCACATACACAAGCAGGGTTGGTAGTGCAGCAATAACCGCCGCGGCCATATCAACGTTATATTCTTTGACACCGGTACTGGTGTTGACCAGATTATTCAGTGCAACGGTGATTGGCTGCGCATCACCGGAGGAGTAAACCACGCCAAACAAGAAGTCATTCCAGATTTGAGTGAACTGCCAGATCACCGACACGACTATGATGGGTATTGATACAGGCACAATAATCCGCAAGAAAATCATCCAAAAACCAGCACCATCAATGCGTGCTGCATTGACCAATTCTGAGGGGATACTGATGTAATAGTTGCGGAAAAAAAGAGTGGTAAATGCCAGACCGTAAATGGTATGCACCATGATAAGCCCCGAAGTGGTGCCCGCCAGACCAAGGAAACCAAGCGTGCGTGCCATCGGTAAGAGGATCACCTGAAACGGAATCATAGTGCCGATCAGCAACATGCCAAAAAACAGATCACTGCCTCTGAATTTCCATTTAGTCAATACGTAACCATTTAATGCGCCTAATACCGTTGAAATCATAACCGCGGGTACGACGATCAGTACCGAATTCCAGAAGTAGCCTTTTAACCCTTCACAGCTAACTCCGGTACAGGCGGTTCCCCAGGCTTTACTCCAAGCGTCAAAATTTAGTGACTGCGGCAACGATAACAGGGTGCCTGAACGGATCTCATCCAAGTCCTTGAGGGAGGTGATGAGCATCACAACGAGCGGCATTAAATATAAAAGTGCTACAAAGGTCAGTAAACTATAAATCAATATTCTATTAACGCTCATCATTCTTCTCCCTTAGTTCCGAATACAAATAAGGCACAATAATGGCCGCGACTGCCATTAACATCATCATCGAGGCGGCGGAACCAAGACCGATTTGTCCGCGAGTGAAAGAATAGGTATACATAAAGGTAGCAGGGACATCGGTTGCGAAGCCGGGGCCGCCTCCCGTTAAGGCAATAATCAAATCAAAGCTTTTGATGGCAATATGCGTCAGTACAATCAGGGCACTGAAAAACACCGGGCGTAGTCCGGGAATAATTATTTTTCGGTAGATGAGCGGCATAGATGCCCCATCAACCCTGGCGGCTTTGATAATATTATCATCGACTCCCCGTAATCCCGCGAGGCACAGTGCCATCACAAACCCTGATGATTGCCAGACCCCGGCGATAACCACCGTATAAATCGCCATCTCGGTATTGACCAGCCAGTCAAAGGTGAATGATTCAAAGCCCATTTCACGTACCAAACGCTGAATGCCCAGTTCGGGATTGAGGATCCATTTCCAGGCGGTACCGGTAACAATAAAGGAGAGTGCCATCGGGTATAAATAGATGGTGCGAATCGCCCCTTCAGTGCGAATTTTCTGATCCAGAAAAATTGCCAGAAATAATCCCAGTAGTAAACAGATTCCAATGAACAAAGCACCAAATAGCAGAAGATTTTCAGCGGCAACCCACCAGCGATCATTGGCAAACAGTTTTTCGTATTGTATGGTGCCGGCCCAATCATACTTTGGCAACATGCGCGATGAGCTAAAGGATAACCAGGCATTTAAGAGCATAAAGCCGTAGATAAAAACCACGGCAGCGACAAAAGTAGGTGCCACTACTAGTTTAGGTATAAAGTCCCCAAGCGATTGACGGGGTGCACCGGATATCTTCATGACTAGATTAATCCTTGTGGGCAGCGAGAAGGAAGAGCTGGATCTCAGCTGCAATGCCTGAGATCCGAAAGGTCTGAAAGCTTAGAACTTATTTAGCTGCTGCGACTGCTTTTACAAGCTTGGCAGCGGCTTCTTCTGCAGTGATGGAATCTGAGTTGTAGAACTCAGTCACGGTGTCGAAGATAGCACCTTGAGTCGATGAGAATGTTGACATACCGTGCGCCATACTTGGCAACAGAGTGTCTGCTTCAGCTGTACTGACAAAATCTTTTGCCGACAGCTTTGCACAATCATCAAACTTATCCATAGGCATATTCAAGCGAGCTGGAATAGAGCCTTTGTTGAGGTTAAATATTTCCTGGAAAGCGGGGCTAAGGATAGTACTGGCCAAGTCATTTTGACCTTTCTGCAGTTCTTTGTCCTGCAGATCAAACATAACAAAACTGTCTATGTTAAAGGTGAAATCGCCTGCTGTACCCGGTGCGGCGGTACAGATGTAGTCTTTACCCGCCACTTTGCCGGCGGCGGTGAATTCTCCTTTTGCCCAGTCACCCATGAACTGCATGCCGGCTTCACCATTGATAACCATCGCTGTTGCCAGGTTCCAGTCACGTCCTGGTGAGCCGACGTCAGTGTAATCCTTTATTTTATGAAAGGTTTTCAGAGCGTCAATCATGGTTGCGCTGTTTAAAGCTTCAGGGTCTAAGGCAACAAAGGCTTGCTTATAAAATTCAGCGCCACCAACACCTAGAACAACGGATTCAAACATCGTTGCATCTTGCCAAGGCTGTCCGCCATGGGCAACGGGTATCATGCCCGCCGCTTTAATTTTATCAGCAGCGACAAAGAATTCCTTCCAGGTTGTTGGCACGGTTGCGCCTGCTTTATTGAAGACTTCCGGGTTTACCCACATCCAGTTTACCCGGTGTACGTTAACCGGCACGGCGACATATTTGCCCTCATATTTCATAACGTCGGCAACAACAACGGGCAGTAATTTATCCCAACCTTCTGCATTAGCGATAACGTCAAGGTTAGCCAATACACCTTCGTCTCCCCATTCCTGAATGCTTGGTCCTTTGATCTGCGCCGCTGCTGGTGGATTACCTGAAACAACACGCGTTTTTAGTACGGTCATGGCACTTTCACCGCCACCGCCTGCCACCGCGAAGTCTTTCCATTCATGCCCTTTCGCTTCTAACATTTTTTTCAGCTCTGCAACTGATTTTGCTTCACCACCTGAAGTCCACCAGTGCAATACTTCTATTTCTGCAGCTTGAGCTGCCGCAGAAAGGCCTAATGCTAATGAAACACTTAAAACTAGTTTTGAAATTTTCATGTAATTTTCCCTTGTCAAAAATGATCTGAGAGCCGAGCAGCTGTTCAGACTAGAACTTACCGAAGAGCCATTTTTTGTCGGTAAACGATTAATTTACTTTGAAAAATAACTTCTGTAGAAATCCCTTTTTGGAAAAAAGAGTCCTTTAATTAATACAATATAGACGATCAATAGAAAGTTGGGCGCGCAGTAATGAAATTTGTCACTTAATCAAAGTCCGTGTTAAAAAAGTGAGCAATAGGGCTTATATTTTTGCTTCGTGAAATTCCCGTATTCAGAGCTCCTGCGATGATCAAATCTAAAATCGTTGCCAGTTTAAGTTGCTCACTTGAGTTGATTTTTTGTCTCAACATCTGTTATAAGTATCTGAAATAAAGATTTCATTTTTTCATTAGTGTAAATTTAGGCTGATGCTCTGTAAAATAAAAGGAACCCAAAACGTGTCCCCTCGTTCAATGACAGCCATCGTAACCACCGGTAATGGTGGTTACGACCAATTAGTCTGCAAACAAATGCCAATCCCTGTGATAAGCCATGGAGAAGTGCTGGTTAAAGTGTTAGCCGCCGGCGTTAACAACACCGAGATCAATACGAGACTGGGATGGTATTCTTCTTCCGTTCACGGCTCCACTAACGACACTTCTGCCGTAAAGCCTGAGCTGCCAAAAGTTGACGGTGGTTGGAATAAGCAAACAGCTTTTCCGTTTATTCAAGGTACCGATTGCTGTGGGATGGTAATGAGTGTGGCAAGCGACGTAGACACTGGCCTTATGGGCAAACGGGTACTGATCCGCCCGTGTATTCGCGAACACGGTTTTGACTCTTTGGATAATATCTGGATGGGCTCCGATTTTGATGGTGCATTTGCTCAATATGTAAAAATTCGAGCAAGCGAGGTGTTCCCGGTAGAGTGTGACTGGACTGATGCTGAACTTGGCACTGTTCCTTGTGCCTATGGTACATCGGAGAACATGCTTCACCGGGCTAATTTAAGATCTGCTGAAACTGTTTTGGTAATGGGGGCTTCCGGAGGTGTTGGCTGTGCTGTTGTGCAGCTTGCAAAGCGCAGGGGCGCAAAGGTTATTGCTATTGCCGGGGAGGAAAAACATGACCAGATGACGCAGCTTGGTGCCGACATTCTACTTGGAAGATCCGTTGATTTGATAGCTGAATTAGGAGAGCAATCTGTCGATCTTGTGGTTGATAATGTGGCCGGAAGCGGTTTTCCTACTATGCTTAAACTATTAAAACGTGGCGGGCGGTTTGTCTCATCCGGTGCGATTGCAGGACCTATTGTTGAGCTTGATATGCGTGATATGTACCTGAAAGACATTACCCTAATGGGAACAACGGCTTGGGACGAAACGGTTTTTCCTAATATTGTACGATATATCGAGCAGGGGGAAATTAAGCCGGTTTTAGCAAAGACCTTTCCTCTGACTTCGATAGCCGAAGCCCAAAAAGAGTTTGTTGAGAAAAAACATGTCGGTAAATTTGTCCTGATCCCCTAGCGCGAGTAATAATCTGATCGGGTAATTGAAGGTTTTAGAGCGTTTTAGGATGGAGTTTTTAGAAGAATATTCCATACTTAGCCAAGCTGCAAAAACGATTAATAGGGCTCTACAGTTGTTTACACTAATCAAGCACAATAAAGGATGTATGAATATGAAGCTTAGATATGCGGCATTGTTTTTATTCAGTGGTTTTGCTCAGGCAGACGAGGGATGCGGCAGAGTAACTATTGCAGACATGAACTGGAGTTCGGCAACGCTGTTAGCCCATGTTGACCAGTTTATTTTAAAAAATGGATATGGCTGTGACGCTGAGTTAGTACCCGGTGATACCATGCCGACGACTTTCTCGATGGTCGAAAAGGGCGAGCCGGATATTGCCCCTGAACTTTGGACTAACTCCGGTAAAGAGGCCCTCGAGCGCGGGGTTGCTGAGCATCGTATTCGCTTTGCCGGACGTTCTCTTTCCGATGGCGGTGAAGAAGGTTTTTGGGTTCCTAAATATCTCGTTGATAAATATCCAGAACTTGCCACCATTGAAGGTGTTAAACAACACGCAGATCTCTTCCCTCATCCGGAAAGCAATGAATTAGCCGGATTTTATGGTTGTCCTGCAGGCTGGAACTGTCAAATTGCGGCAGGTAACTTGTTTAAGGCGCTTAAACTGGAAGAATCCGGTTTCGAGCTTATCGATCCGGGATCCGGTGCTGGTTTGTCGGGGTCAATCGCCAAAGCTTTTGCGCGTGAGCAGGGCTGGTTTGGTTATTACTGGTCACCCACGCCCGTATTAGGTAAATACAAAATGGTCAAGGTTGATTTCGGTAGCGGTATTAACGAACAAGAGTTTTTGAACTGTACCACTCAGGAGAACTGCGCCAATCCTAAAGTCACTATGTACCCGCCATCGGCTGTGCATTCGGTGACCACTGAAATTTTTGCCAGCAAAGCGCCTAAAGCTTACGAATACATTACTAAGCGTTCATTTACCAATGCGCAAATGAATATTTTGCTCGCCTGGATGGAAGATAATCAAGCTGACGGTGATACCGCTATGTATCACTTCTTGACGGAAAATCCTGATACTTGGAAGGCCTGGGTCGCGCCTGAAGTTGCTGTTAAAATTAGCCAAGCACTGGACAGTATGTAACACGCCGTATTCAACCAATGTGTCATTTAGCGTTATAAGGCCAGTCTTAAGCTGGCCTTTTTTTATTTATATAAGGAGGTGATTTTTATGGCTGATTCGTCGTGGCTGGAAACTTTTCCGCAAATGAGCCGAGCCGATCTCACCAATATTCGTAAGACACTGGACGGGGTTTACTTAAGTTTTTCTCGTGAATATGGCGAAGCTATCGAGTCGTTTTTCGATCCTTTATTGCAGTTTTTAGTGTGGTTTGAAAAATTACTTATCACCACCCCGTGGTGGTTGGTTCTAATGGTGTGTGCGACCTTAGTCTATCTCGCCAGCCGCTCTTGGACGTTGGTGATAGGCACGCTAGTGTCATTGTTGCTGGTGGGCTATTTTGGGATGTGGGAAGATACCATGCGCACCATGAGTATTATTACGGTTTGCACAATTTTGGCAATAACATTAGGCATTCCCATTGGCATCTTCATGGGACGGTCGAATCGTGCCCAAGCCATTATTACGCCACTGCTTGATGTCATGCAGACGTTGCCGGCCTTTGTTTATCTTATACCGGTGGTGATGCTGCTTGGTATCGGTAAAATTCCCGGGGTTATCGCCGTGGTTATTTATGGTATTCCTCCGGTGATCCGTTTAACCAATTTAGGAATCCGCCTGGTTGATAAAGAAGTACTGGAGGCCGCTACGGCCTATGGCGCTAGTGAAACACAACGTTTATTAGGGGTACAAATTCCACTGGCAATGCCCACCATTATGGCCGGTATCAACCAAACCATTATGATGGCTTTATCGATGGTGGTTATTGCATCCATGATCGGCGTCAAAGGGTTAGGCCAGCCGGTACTTAAATCTATTACTAATCAGTATTTTACTCTGGGTTTGTTAAATGGGTTAGCGATTGTGGCCCTTGCAATTATTTTTGACCGGGTCTCACAGGCCTACGCCAAACGCACTCAAGCACATTTGCAAGGACTCAAACATGACTAAGTCGCTGATTAAAATAGAAGGCTTGTATAAGCTCTTTGGTCGTAACCCTTCAAAAGTGATGGCAATGGTCGAGGCGGGAAAATCTAAGGAGCAAATTCTCACCGAAACAGGGCATACCTTAGGTTTAAAGAATATTAATCTGGATATTAAACGGGGCGAGGTCTTTGTAATAATGGGGCTTTCCGGTTCCGGTAAGTCTACGCTTATTCGCCATTTCAACCGCTTAATCGACCCGACTAAAGGAGTGATCAGCATTGAAGGCACAGACATCATAAAGTTAAGTCCAAAACAGCTGCAGAATTTCCGCCGTCATAAGATGTCTATGGTATTTCAAAATTTTGGTTTAATGCCGCACCGCAGTGTGATTGAAAATGTGGCCTACGGCTTAAAGGTACAAGGCGTCGCAAAAGTGCAACGCCTGGCTAAAGCGCAAGAATGGTTAGACAGGGTCGGACTGGGTGGCTATGAGCAACAGTATCCTTCGCAACTGTCCGGCGGTGAGCAGCAGCGCATAGGGCTGGCGCGCGCATTGTGCACCGATGCCGAAATTCTGCTGATGGATGAAGCCTTTTCGGCTTTAGACCCTTTGATCCGCAGTGAGATGCAGGATCAACTGATTGAATTACAACAGAGTTTACATAAAACCATTATCTTTATTACCCATGACTTAGATGAAGCTTTACGCCTTGGTGATAGGATTGCGATCTTGAAGGATGGCGAGGTCGTACAACAGGGCTCTGCAGATGATATTTTACTGCATCCTGGCAGTACTTACGTTGAATCCTTTGTTAAAAATGTCAATCGTGCTCGAGTATTAACGGTGGCAACTGTGATGCAGCCGGCAGCCCGCCTGATCAACGCCGATAACATTAACCTGGCTTTAGAGCAGATGAAACAGTTAAAATGGAATGATGCTTATCATGTTACTGGCGAGGGTTATCAAGGTCTGCTGACTCAAGATTCTCTTGAAGCTGCCGCAAAAATCCATGGGACTCAATCCTTAGCATCGAGCGACTATCAATATTTACCCACGGTTTCGCCCGCAGCTACTATTGAGAGCATCCTTAGTACTTCACTGGCAACAAACTTCTCTCTGCCTGTTGTGGATCAGGCTGGTAACTTGATAGGGGAGTTAACCCGAAATGCTGTAGCTGAGGTATTTGCCGAGTCTAAGACCAAAACCTTAACACCTTAATCTCAAATGACTTTATCAACAGACCCTAGCGCCGTTTGCCTGCCGAACGGTTATTTTTCGTCTCTCTCTTATTGGTAAATGCACGCTTCAGCTTGATAAAATAAACCACAGTTTTGTTATGGTTAAAGTCAAAATTAATATGTATTGACCGCTATATTTGCGATAATGATTTTCTAATGGTATTGAATTTGTGGGGAGATTAAATGATAAAACTTATTGCAACGGATATGGACGGCACCTTACTGAATGATCAAGGGCAATTACCCGAGGACTTTGCCGCCACATTCGCGCGCTTAAAAGAGAAAAAGATTATATTTGTCGCAGCATCGGGCAGGCAGTATTTCAGTTTAAAAGAGACCTTTTCAGCGGTACAGGAGGATGTTTTATTTATTGCCGAAAACGGTACTCTGGTAATGTATAAAGAGGAAGAATTGTATTTCCATCCTTTGGAAAAACAACATGTGTCGGAACTGTTATCCATTGCAAGAAGCCTCAACAACACCTATACGGTTTTATGCGGTAAACGGTCTGCGTATATTGAATCTACGGATCAACGCTTTGTTGACGAAGTAAAAAAATATTATGCAAAATGCGAAGTGGTCGATAATTTACTGGACGTGCAGGATGATGTCTTAAAAATCAGTATTTGTGACTTTACCGACGCCGAAACAAATGCCAATTTGGCTTTTTATCCCGATTACGGTGATAAACTGCAAGTGACTGTGTCCGGTAAAAGGTGGTTGGATCTTACCCATAAAACCGCCTCAAAAGGTGCCGCAATTCAATTCATTCAAGAAAAGTTTAATATCAGTTTTGAACAAACCATGGTGTTCGGTGATTATTTTAATGATGTGACTTTACTGCAAAATGCTTTCCACAGTTATGCCATGGAAAATGCCCACCCTGAAGTTAAAAAATATGCCCGTTTCAGTGCACAGAGTAATAATAATAACGGCGTCATGAAAGTTATTAATCAAATACTCTAAATTGTTAATGTTTAACTTTTCATTGACTGGCTCGAAGATAGATCAGGAGAAAATAGCCTTGAATAATCAGGTTTGGCTTTGTTATTATTTATGAAGTCATTATATTAGAAGGCGAGGGCTTGCAAGTACAATAGTGATTAATTTTTCTATTTTATAATAAAGTATGTTGGCACTGTTCAATATATTATTGGAAGAAATTGTCGACATCGCAGTAAATTTCAATTGATTTCTCAATGCTCGTTCCTTGTTGATCTAATTTTTTTTGGTCGAGGAACCTGATCTGGGAACGAGCAATTAGTTGCCTTATTATTGAATCTTGCTATTCATAACTGGGGTTAATTAGACTCTACCTTAACTGAATAGTGATATATGACATTAACCATGCCTCTGTAAACGATTTCGCCTTGCTCATTCATTAATTCTTGAACGGTAACATTACCCTCTTCTAGGGTCACACTCTTCTTCTCTGTCATATCATTCAGGCCGAGTCGAAGTTCATTACTTAATATTTCACCAGATTGTGATTGCAAATTTTGTAACTCTTGAAACCCAAGGGAATAGGCTTTTTCCTTGCTATCAACTGTCGGTATGTGGATAGTCTTACTGTTACTCGTATGACTAAGACCAGGAACAGCCTTTGCCGCGTAAGCATTAGCGCCGAATAAAAATAGTGAAAATACCATTACTAGGGTTTTTGTCATTGTATTCATTTTTTTATCCTCTTTAACCAGTTAGTACTTTATTAGTACAGTACAAGTATAGTAGTAGATGGAGGTAATACTCATTATCATTCAGGGTTCAACAATCCCAGTGTGCTTGGTAACGGGTATACAATATAGACCTCACAATAAAGAAATTTATTTCACGCGATATGAAATAATAGGTAAAAAGCACAACATTATTCAACAAAAAAATCACTAACCAGCAATAAATAAAACGGCAAATGTTGATGTTGTGTTATAGTTATGTTAAGTAGAAGTGTTTTATCATAACCAGTTGATGGCCAAAGGTACCTTTACCTGATAGTTTTGAATTAACCGTTGGAAACTTTTGCAGCAATACTGTTATGCAAGAGAATATAAATAACCAGACATAATTGGTTGTAGAACTCTAGCTTGTTTTTAACTAAAGGAGCATTGAGATAAAAATGAAAATATTTATAAATATAGCAATATTAAGTTTGCTTGTATTGAGCAATTTGGCGATCGCTCATTCACATCTGAAACTTTCATTTCCTAAATATGGTAGTGAGTTAAATACACCTCCTGAAGATTTAATCCTTGAATTTTCATCACAAGTTAAATTGGTTAAATTGCAACTAATAGATGAATCGGGGGAAAAGATTAAACTTAACGTTAAACCTAGTGAAAACTTTAAAACTTCATTTAGTATCGCATTGCCAATCCTTGATAGTGGCAGTTATAACGTTAAGTGGATGGCGATGGGAAAAGATGCTCATAAATTAAAAGGTGATCTTCCATTTACAGTTGGTAGTCAGGATCAAGATTAGATGAGCTATCTATGATTGAAATCACTATTTGGGATTATAGTAATATAGTATCCAAGTGGTTGATATATATTGGAACAGCCGCCGCGATTGGCGGCCCTTTTATTGCAGCTTTAATAAATACCAGCGTTAATAAAAAGTCGATTTTTAATTATATTATCATAAGTAGTGTTCTAGGTTTTGTCGCAGTAATTATAAACTTTTTCATTCAGGTTGGCGCTTTTTCTGAAACTGGATTGTCAGGTATGTTTGATACTGACATGATGAGTTTTCTTTGGCAAAGTGCGGTGGGTGATTCTGTTTTATGGCGTTTGATCGCATTTGCCGTTTTGGGGTTGGCATTATTTTGGAGCAATCTTAATACAAAATACGGAATGTTTAACTTCAAGCATGCAGCGTTCTCCGTTTTATATGTGGCTGCTATTTTTGGTTTTGTATATTCATTTACCTTTATAGGCCATAGCGCTGATTTAGGCGGTGTGGCCAAATGGTTGCTGGCTTTTCATATTTTCACTGTGTCTTGGTGGATAGGTGCACTGTATCCCTTATGGCTTAGTTGTAAATTATTGCAACCACCTGCGCTGTATAAGTTAATGTGCTTATTTGGTCAAATTGCGATGTATATGGTGGGCTTGTTAATTGTTTGTGGTATCGGTTTGTTATTTTTATTTTTAGCAAATCCGTTCGAGTTATTTACCACAATTTATGGTTTGGCCATGCTGTTAAAACTGATTTTTGCCGTTAGTATTTTATTAATTGCCGCTTACCATAAATACCATCTTGTAGAAGAAGTACAACAACAAGGAGGTATCAAAAAACTACAAAATTCACTCAACAATGAAATGTTGATAGCAGCGATAATTTTAGCTGTTACCGCAGTGCTATCGTGTATTTTAGGCCCTCTTAGCTTAATTTAAATATTAAGCGGAATTTCACTACTGTTGTTGGAACAATCGAAGCAAGGGTGAAAAAGTTAGAATGCTGCAGAGTCTCAACTCTTCGAAACAAATAATGAGCAGTATTTGAAAGTACTGAATATTCGTTACCGAGTTTGAGAGACTCTCAATTTCAAAACTAAAACGATAAATAGCCTGATGTTCTGGGAAATAAATGTTCCTGGAAATCAATGTTCCTGGAAATCGATCCTGGGGATTATTCTGCCAAATCAAATTTATTTTATGAATGATGCTCAATTTCTTGGAGCGCGAGCATCATCAGGGTTAGTCTGAACAAACGGAAGTTATTAAATAGGAGCCTATTTAATTCCCAAGAATGAGGCTGACTTATTCAGCTTTGATATAGCGGCTATCCTCTATGGCTGAAGAAGGTTTATCCCGAGTAAACCACCAGCAAAGCAGAGAAGCAACAGTAACCATCACCACGCCTTGCCAAAACGTTGCAGTGAGTTCGATATCCAAAATCAATGCCGAGAAGAAAGTTGATAATAGCGGCGTGAAATACGATAGGGTGGCCAGAAGCATCATATTGCCGCCAATAATACCTATATTCCATAATGCGTATCCGCTACCCATGGCAACGCCCGTTATCACCAGATCAATCACCGCATTCGAGGTGAAAGCAATCGCAGGTTCATCACTGATAAAATAGGTTACCCACAAAGCCATCGCCGTTGCAATAAAAAACCAGGTAATGGCATTTTTACCGTTTGCAAGCTGCTTGGTGATATTGCAATAAAACGCCCAAATAAAAGCTCCCGCCAAGGCCATTGAATAACTTAAAGGGTTTGTGGCTATATTGCCTGCCAGTTGACTGATGGAAATTCCTTGATCCCCTCCGACGGTCCACGCCACACCAAAAAATGACAATGCTATCGCCGGATAAAGTCTTTTATCGACGGGTTTGTCACTGCTGAATACCGCGAGCAATACCACTAAAGAGGGCCACAAATAATTAATGACGCCCATTTCAACCGCTTGAATACGGTTGTTGGCCATGCCCAATGCTAGCGATAAGCAAATTTCGTAGCTGACAAAAAGAGCACCGCCGATCACAAGGTATTTTAAGGAGAAAACTTTAAAGCGCGGCGCACCAAGGAATATCAAAAGAAACACCGCACTCACAGAATAAATCATTGCTGCACCCCCAATGGGCCCCAATTGTTCTGCCACATTGCGCACCAGTCCCACCGTTGTGCTCCATATTAAGATGGCTAAGCAGCCTGCAAGCGTATATTTATGCGAGTTAATCAATGTAATTCCTTTTGTGTCCGTGTAGCGTTTTGGGCAGATAATACAGGCTAACAAATAGCAGTTGTTGTAGAAAGAGTTGTTTCTATAGAAAGCAAAAATAAATAATGAGTTGATATAAATTCCTACCGGTAACTGTATTTATATACAGCTTTTGACTTGTTTGCACAATTGCTCAACCTGAAAAGTTAATTTATGGTCAGTTGGACGTGATAAGTACTCTGTGCCATAACAATGAGTACACTATTGTATTTAATGAAATTTGGAAAGATGCACAGGCATGGTCGCCGCCAGCAAATTGAGCACTTCTTTGAAACGCAGGTTAAAGCCAGAGTCAGGATTAGTTGCAGACGTGATAGTTAATGACAGACGAGGGGCATAATTTCGATGCGCCTGTTTATGGTTAAATAATGGCTATTATACTTTAATGACTATTGTTCTTTAATACTACTGGTAGCCTACCTATGAGTACTTCAAGCGGATAAAATCAAGCGGACAAAAAAAACCAGCAATCAATGCTGGTTTTTTATTATAAACAATATCTAATCTTAGAAGTCTGCACTGCCGGGCGCACGCGGAAAGGCGATTACATCACGGATATTCTGCACACCCGTTACATAGGAAACCAAGCGCTCAAAACCCAGACCAAAACCTGCATGCGGCACGGTGCCGTATTTACGCAGATCACGGTACCAGCTGTAATCTTCTTTGTTGATGCCCATTTCGTCAAAACGTTTATCCAGCGCGACCAAGTCTTCTTCACGCTGACTGCCACCAATGATTTCACCAATGCCCGGCGCTAATACATCCATTGCCGCAACGGTTTTACCGTCTGCATTTAATTTCATGTAGAAGGCTTTAATATCTTTTGGATAGTTTTGTAAAATGATTGGTGCACCAACATGTACTTCAGCAAGATAACGTTCATGCTCAGATTGTAAATCAACGCCCCAGGCAACGGGGAATTCAAATTCTTTATCGCAGTTTTGCAGTATTTCAATCGCATCGGTGTAATCCATGCGCACGAATTCTGAACTGACTATTTTTTCTAAACGCGTAATGGCTTCTTTATCGACACGTTGTGCAAAGAAGGCCATGTCATCGGCACGTTCGGTCAATACTGCATTAAAGACATATTTAAGCATATCTTCAGCAAGTTGTGCTGCATCGGCTAAATCTGCAAAGGCGATTTCAGGTTCAACCATCCAAAACTCTGCCAGATGACGTGTTGTATGGGAATTTTCTGCCCGAAAAGTCGGACCGAAAGTATAGACATTACTTAATGCACAGGCATAGGTTTCGGCATTTAACTGACCCGATACCGTTAGGAAGGTTTCTTTGCCAAAAAAGTCTTTTTTGTAATCAATGTCACCGGCATCATTTTTTGGTAAGTTTTCTAAATCCAGGGTGCTGACACGGAACATTTCGCCGGCGCCTTCTGCATCACTGCCGGTAATGATTGGCGTACTGATCCAGTTAAAACCTTTTTCATAAAAGAAGTTATGAATCGCATGTGACAGGCAGTTACGCACCCGTGTTACCGCACCGAACATATTGGTACGTGCACGCAAATGTGCATGCTCGCGCATATATTCAATGCTGTGACGTTTTGCAGACATCGGGTAGGTATCGGGATCCTGAACAAAACCTAATACTGTCACCTCGGTTGCCTGAATTTCAAATTGTTGACCTTTGCCCGGGCTTTCAACTAATTCACCTGTTACTTGAACAGAACAACCGGCAGTCAAATTGAGCACTTCAGCGCTGTAATTTTCTAATGCGGCAGGAACAACAGCCTGGATAGGGTCAAAACATGAACCATCATAAATAGCTAAAAAAGAGATACCGGCTTTTGAATCGCGACGAGTGCGGATCCAGCCTTGAACTGTCACTTCTGTACCGATCGGGAATTTACTGTTGAATATTTCAACAATCGCTGTTTTTGACATTAGAATTAGTGCTCCGTAATCACCATTGGCAGTGATTTAACTTTAAAAATAATAGAAGCATATTTTACCTAGGCTAGGCTTATATACAAGCCTATCCTTAAATAATGCCGTAGTTTTTATTACACTTTATTGACAACGCTTGATGCAAGCTGCATGAATTACAAAGCATAATTACAAAGCATAGTTTATTAATAATGATTTAGTGCCTGTAGTTTTGTGTCTATTCCAGCTTAATCTTGTTCATTAACGATACTGAAAATAGCATTACACAATTGTTGTAACTGCTGCTTAGTAATAATATAGGGGGGCATAATATAAATAAGTTTGCCAAAGGGGCGGATCCACACACCCAGTTCAACAAATTTTTTCTGCACAATCGCAACATCGACTGCTTTTTTAAGCTCAACAACTCCTATTGCGCCAAGCACGCGAACCGATTGCACCTGTTTAAGTTCGACGCAGGGAGCCAGATATGTCTTTAAGCTGCTTTCAATGTTTAACACTGTGCTTTGCCAGTCAAAGGCTAAGAGCTTATCAATGTTGGCATTGGCCACCGCGCAGGCAAGCGGATTGCCCATAAAGGTTGGTCCGTGCATAAAGACGCCCGCTTTACCGCGGCTGATGGTCTCCGCTATTTTATCTGTGGTCAAGGTCGCCGCTAAACTCATGTAACCGCCGGTGATGGCTTTGCCCACACAGATAATATCGGGACTGATATTGGCATGTTCACAGGCAAACAGTTTACCGGTACGACCAAAGCCGGTGGCAATCTCATCGGCAATCAGTATCAGTCCATATTTATCACAAAGTGCACGCACGCCTTTCAGGTAGTTACTGTGGTAAAAATACATTCCACCCGCGCCCTGTACGATAGGCTCGAGAATAATGGCGGCGATATTAGTATGATTATTTTCAACCAGCAGGGTAATGTCATCAAGGGCCGCATCATTCCATGGCTGGTCAAAGGCAATGCCGGGTTGTGGAGCAAATAACTGTTTGGCTAAAAAATCATGATAGAGCTCATGCATCGAACCTTCCGGGTCAGTCACACTCATTGCGCCAAAAGTATCACCATGATAACCGTTGCGCACGGTTAAAAATTGGCTTTTGGGTTTTTCTAATGCGTGCCAATACTGCAATGCCATTTTCAACGCCACTTCAACACTGACGCTGCCGGAATCCGATAAAAAAACCTTATTTAAACCGGCCGGGGTTATTTCCACTAACTTTTTTGCCAGATCTATTGCGGGTTGATGGGTTAAACCGCCAAACATAACGTGTGACATTTTATCAATTTGTTGTTTGGCTGCTGCGTTTAATTCCGGCACATTATAACCAAATAAACAGGCCCACCAGGATGACATACCATCGATTAATTGTGTGCCGTTATCCAGGGTCAATAAGCATTTATCTGCCGAAATAACAGCGTAACAGGGCAGGGGATTAATCATGGAAGTATAGGGATGCCATAAATGTTTATTATCATATTGCAGGTCGATGCTCATAACGGTCACTTTTTGGTCAGATGTAAAGATATAATCGTGTAAAAGTTGACAGTGTATCTTTCGCCATTAAACTAACCAAACAATTTAATGGTAATTGACGGTAATAAAGGGAACAAATGATAAATTCGCTAACAATTCGCGTAAATCGAACTGTTAGCGAAGTTGATCAACTGTTTGCATCGCCGTTTATAGGCCTGCTCTTTCAAGCGCTAATGACTCACAGAGTTAAACTAACTAATTTAACGGTAATAGAGAGAACTAAATGATAAATACGACAACAATTCGCCAAAACTGGACTGTCTCAGAAGTTGATCAACTATTTGCCTTGCCGTTTATGGATCTGCTTTTTCAAGCGCAAACGACGCACCGGGCAAATTTCCCTTTAAACGAAGTGCAGGTTAGTACTCTATTATCAATTAAAACCGGCGCTTGTCCTGAAGACTGTAAATATTGTCCGCAAAGTGCACGTTATAATACCGGGCTTGCAAAGGAGCAGTTGATTGAAGTTGCCAAGGTGGTTAAAGCCGCTAAAGAAGCAAAAGCCACGGGCTCAACGCGTTTTTGTATGGGTGCTGCATGGAAAAACCCTAAACAAAGGGATATGCCGTACTTGCTGGAAATGATTAAAGAGGTTAAATCATTAGGCCTTGAGTCATGTATGACACTAGGGATGTTAGATAATAATCAAGCAGAACAACTTTCCGATGCCGGTTTAGATTATTACAACCATAACCTCGATACCTCGCCTGAATATTATGGAAAAATTATCACCACTCGAACCTATCAGGATCGCCTTGATACACTGGAGAATGTGCGCAATTCCGGTATGAAAGTCTGCAGTGGCGGGATTGTTGGTTTAGGGGAAGGGGGCTCTGACCGTTCCGGCTTATTGGTACAACTTGCCAATCTACCTCAGCAACCTGAGAGTGTGCCTATTAATAAATTAGTTAAGGTAAAAGGTACACCCCTTGAAAATGCTGACGACCTTGATGATTTCACCTTTATTAAAACCATTGCCATCGCGCGTATCTTAATGCCCAAATCACACGTGCGCCTATCGGCCGGCCGTGATGATATGAATGAACAAACCCAAGCCTTATGTTTTATGGCCGGTGCCAATTCAATTTTTTACGGTTGTAAACTGTTAACCACCGCAAACCCCGATGAAAATTCAGATACGCAGTTATTTGAGAAATTGGGAATAAACAAAGAAGCGATTAATTTCTCGCCCTCTGAAGCTGAAAAAAAGGTGGATGCGGCAATCGTTCGTTTTGAAGAAAAAGATGAACTGTTTTCTGACGCGACCAGTAAAGTTTAAAGCATGGCGTTTAATTTTATCAATGAGCAACTAACAGCGCGTCATCAGCAGGGGCTGTATCGTTCTTCAACTGTTATGTCCGGTGCACAGGGACGTTTGCTGAAAGTTGCCGATAAAACCTATTTAAACTTTTCCAGTAATGATTATTTAGGGTTGGCCGCAGATCCTGATCTTATCAAAGCCTGGCAAAAGGGTGCTGAGCTCTATGGTATAGGCAGCGGGGGCTCTTATCTGGTGACCGGGTTCAATCAGGCACATCAGACACTTTGCGACCAGCTTAAATCATGGTTAAGGGTTGAAGCCGTTGCCCTGTTTAGTTCCGGTTATTCGGCTAATCAGGCGATAATCAAACTGCTTTTGAAAAAACCGGATCTGTTATTTCAGGATAAGCTTAATCACGCCTCATTAATGGAAGCCGCTGCGCTATCTGATTGTAAAATGCGTCGTTTTAAACACAATGACGTGGAACATTTGGAAAGTTTGCTAACTAAAAGCAATAGGGAATGTACCATTGATGCTAATAAGTTAATTATCAGCGAAGGTGTGTTTAGCATGGACGGTGATAGCGCGCCTGTTAATGACCTGCTTACCAAGGCTAAACAACATGATGCCTGGTTAATGATTGATGATGCCCATGGAATAGGGGTGTTAGGTGAAAATGGTAAAGGTAGTGCGGTGGCTGGTGGTCTAGATAATAATAAGCTGCAAATTTATATGGCCACTTTTGGTAAAGCATTAGGGGTGGGTGGTGCATTTGTTGCGGGCAGTAAAGAGTTGATTAATTATATAAACAATTTTTCTAAACCCTATATTTACAGCACCGGCCTTCCACCCGCGATGGCCTATACCATTACTCAAGCCGTTAAAATGGCAGAAACCCAGGATTGGCGACGTCATAAATTGAATTCGTTGATCCGCACCTTTAGAAACACAGCGACCAACTTAGGTATTAGTCTTGCAGACTCGCAGACGGCCATTCAGCCTATTATTATTGGCGACAGTGTTAAAACCCTGCAAATAGCGGATAAATTAAAAACCCTTGGATTTTGGACGACGGCTATTCGTCCGCCTACTGTGGCTAGCGGTACAGCCCGCTTAAGAATCACATTAACAGTCAATCACCAGGAGCAAGATGTGGTTAACCTAGTGAATGCCATATATCGGGTGCTTAATGATAAATAGCGTGAAATTTGAAATAGATAAAATAGCGGTCGCCAACTCATTTTCTAAAGCGGCATCCCGCTATGATCAGTTTGCGCAGTTACAACGCGATATTGGTAATCAGCTTTTTGCTTCATTAAAGATCAGAAAACCGGGCAACTGTTTGGATCTCGGTTGTGGAACCGGCTATTTTAGTGAAAAACTGCTTAATGAATCAGCAATACAATCCTTGGTTTGTTTTGATATGTCCGTGGGCATGCTCAATTTTCTGCAAAATAATCGCAATTTAGCTGCCTGCTGTATACAGGGGGATATGGATCTTCTGCCTTTTGCGGATAAACAGTTCTCCACCGTATTTTCAAACCTGGCTGTGCAGTGGAGCTGTGATCTTAATCAGCTGCTGATACAGTTAAAACGTATTCTAAAATCGGGCGGGGAATTAAATTTTTCAACCTTATTAGCAGGCACCTTAAAAGAGTTAAGCGATGCCTGGTTAAAGGTTGATAATTATCCGCATACTAATACATTTTTAACCCTGACTAATATTCAAGAAATGTTAGAAAGTATTGGTTTCTCTAAGGTCACTATTAAGACCGAGACCATTACCCTTTATTATAAAAACGTCCTTGATGTGATGCGCGATCTTAAAGGTATAGGGGCTAATCAGGTACATGGACATAATCACCAAAGACCACAGGGACGCTCTTTAATTAATAAACTTGAACAGGGTTATGCTAGCTGTAAAAACAGTTCCGGTTTATTACCACTTTCCTATCAGGTTTGTTATATCAAAGCCCGCAAATAATAGGCATACTCGGCTGACGCTTTGTTTTAAAGCTTAAAAATTTTGTAACTTTTTTTGTGAAACTAGCTAAAGCTATGCCGATTGTATCTCTTCTTTCTATCATCTTATTATCTAAAAGTGACCCAATAATATGCAAGATTGTTTAACACCTGATGTTTATTTTGTAACAGGGACCGATACCGATGCGGGCAAAACTGTTTGCTGTCAGGCTTTGTTACAGGCTGCTAACAGACAACAGTTGAGCACCTTAGCCTATAAACCTATCGCGGCAGGGTGTGAGCTAACCCAATACGGATTACGTAATCAGGATGCGCTGCTGCTGCAAAAAGCAAGCAGCCTGACAGTTGCCTATGAGCTGCTTAATCCGATCGCATTTACAGCCGCAATCGCGCCGCATATTGCGGCTCAATTAGAAAACAAACCCATTGAACAGGGTTATATTTCTCAGGGTTTAGAAAGATTAAAGTCTTTACAGAGTCAGGTGATTATTATTGAAGGGGCTGGTGGGTGGCGTTTACCTTTAAATGCCGATGAAACGCTAGCGGATTGGGTGGCAATGCAAAAACTACCGGTCATCTTAGTGGTTGGCATGAAATTGGGTTGTTTGAATCATGCAATGTTAACTTATGAAACTATTATCAGTGACGGATTAAAGGTAGTCGGGTGGATAGCCAATCAAGTAGAAGAGGAGATGTCTTTTTATGCGCAGAACCTAGCACTGTTAAAACATAAAATTCACGCGCCTATGATTGCAGAAATCCCTTATTTAAATAATGTAAGTGAACAGGATCTATCTTCTTATGTTGATTTTGACTTCACAAATAATAAGATAATGTAAAGCAAGGTGACTCTTTCTTTTAAAAACTTTCATTTTCCGGCTGGTGGATTCTCACCAGCAATATCATATTAGGCAGTTAATCTCCAAAAACAAACAGACCCAACCTACAATCTATACAAAATAAGTAAAAACAACGAGCAGTGAATAAACTCACTGACCATAATATTTAATTAAAATGGGCAAAGTTTAACCGATCAAACAACAAAACATATCATATGTAATTTGGTTATGTTTTTCTCCGATTCATATCAGTTATAATCTTATTTAATAAGTAGTAATGTTTAATAATAAGGAATTACCATGAAGTACCCCATCAAATTAATTATTGCAGCGGCAGTTGCAGTGTCGAGCGTTATTAGTATTCCCGCATTTGCGCAGCAAACGGTCAAAGTCGGAATGTCAGGTAATTATGTCCCTTTTACTTTCTCATCAAAAGACGTGCTGCAAGGTTTTGAAGTTGACCTGTGGAATGAAATTGGATTACGTTCTGATTATGACGTGAAGTTTGTTTTATCAAGTTTTTCAGGCCTGTTCGGCATGCTTGAAGCCGGCCACATTGATACTATTGCCAACCAGATAACGATTACTCCTGCACGTTTAAAACAATATGCATTTTCAACGCCTTATGTAGTTGATGGTGTTCAAATTGTGACTAAAAAAGGTCGTGATGATATAAATTCAGTGGATGATCTTAAAGGTAAGAAAGTAGCGGTGAATTTAGGCAGTAATTTTGAAGAGACGTTACGGGCACTGGATCCTGAAAATGAAATCAATATCATCACTTATGATTCAGGTTTTGTGCAGGATGTTGTTATAGGGCGTGTTGATGCTTTTATTATGGATCGCGTTAGTTCAGCGGCTGTAATCAAAAAATCGGGTTTACCTTTAAAGCTTGCAGGACAACCCTTTGAAACAATAGAAAATGCAATGCCATTTTTAAACAATCCCAAACAGAGAGTCATTCGAGACCAAGTTAATGCGGCGTTATTAAGCATGAAAAATGACGGCACATTAGCAAAAATTTCTGTTAAATGGTTAGGTTCAGACGTAACCCAATAAATATTATAAGTTAACTACTGAAAATAAAGTTATATTTTCGGTAGCTAGCTAGTTGCCTACTCTTCAATATCCACACGAGCCATTTCCTATGCAAATGCCATTAGATGTTCAATATATGCTTGAACTAATACCAATTTTACTTAAATATCTTAGCGTTACCATGGAAATGGCCATTCTGGGTTTTTGCTTTGCAATCATATTCGCTGTTATTTTAGCGGTAATACGAGTCTTTAAGTTACCCGTATTGCATCGCTTTGCGAGTATATATATTTCCTTTTTCCGTGGCACGCCGCTGTTAGTACAACTTTTTTTATTGTATTACGGTTTACCGCAGGTGATGCCTATATTTGCAGGCGTTGATGCCTTTAGTGCTGCAGTTATTGGTTTGTCATTACATTTTTCGGCCTATATGGCTGAAAGTATCCGCGCCGCAATTATGGGCGTTAATAAAAGTCAGATGGAAGCTTGTTTAAGTATTGGTATGACCAGATTACAAGCCATGCGCAGAATCATTTTACCGCAAGCTGCACGAGTTGCGACGCCATCTTTAATGAATTACTTTATCGATATGATCAAAAGTACCTCCTTGGCATTTACCCTGGGAGTCGCTGAAATCATGGCAAAAGCACAAATGGAAGCGTCATCCAGCTTTAAATACTTTGAAAGTTTCTTAGCTGTTGCACTGATTTACTGGGCTGTAATTGAACTGTTTTCACGTCTGCAGCATTATCTTGAAATTCGAATGAACAGAGCTTACTAATGATTAAAGTACAAAATCTAAGCAAAAAATATGATGATAATATTGTCTTAAACGGAATTGATTTCGAAGTGGCACACGGTGAAATCGTGGTCATTATCGGTCCATCGGGTACTGGCAAATCGACGTTATTACGTTGTTTAAATTATCTGGAGACCCCAACGTCAGGGATTATTAATATAGCCGGCGTGATAGTCGACAGTGCAACGGCGACGGCCGCACAAATCACCAATCTGCGTAAAAAAAGCAGCTTCGTATTTCAAAACTATTCTTTATTTGCCAATAAAACCGCACTGCAAAATGTCGCTGAAAGTTTGATCACCGTTTGGAAAGAGCCAAAATCGGTTGCCTTAAAATCAGCTGAAGCTATTTTAAATCAGGTCGGGCTTGGCGAAAAAATTCACCAGTATCCATCACAATTATCAGGTGGACAGCAACAACGTGTGGGTATTGCCCGTGCAATGGCAGCAAAAGGTGAGATTATTCTGTTTGATGAGCCAACCTCGTCGCTTGATCCTGAATGGGTTGATGAAGTGTTGGCGGTAATGAAGCAATTAGCGCTGCAAAAACAGACCATGATCATTGTTACCCATGAGATGCAGTTTGCGCGAGAGGTGGCTAATAGGGTTATCTTCATGGAAGGCGGCAATATTGTCGAGCAGGGCACACCAAAACAGATATTTGAAAACCCGCAACATCAACGCACCAAAGAATTTGTCGGGCGCTCTACAAAACAAAAGTTATCTGCGTTTGATTCAGCCATGCTTTAGTGTTGATTATCTAAGACAAAAAAAGGCCTTTTATGCGTACATAAAAGGCCTTTTTTTGATCATTAGGTTTTAATACAACCTAGTCTTTACGGCTTGTTACTTCTAACAGGTGGTAACCGAACTGAGTTTTTACAGGACCCTGAACAGCACCTACAGGTGCACTAAATACTACTTTATCAAATTCTGGCACCATCATACCTGGTCCAAATTCACCTAAAGCACCACCTTGAGCACCCGATGGGCATGAAGAGTGTTTTTTGGCAAGATCAGCGAAATCACTACCGGATTCAATTTGTTTTTTAAGATCAAGACAGCTCTCTTCAGAACTTACTAAAATATGACGAGCACTTGCTAGAGCCATTTTATTTTCCTTTTGTATTATGTAATCGATAACTTGTGTTATGTAATGGTCAACGATAAATTATTTTAACGCATCAAGCAAATCGTTATTAGTTTGATTTTAAAATTTATTTTTAATCATCCCTTGAAAAAATAAATTTTAGCCATATTATGTCTTTGTTGTCCCATCCATTTTGAGGTTTATATGAAACGTATTGCTTTATTTTTACTGACAAACTTAGCCGTTATTTTAGTCTTAGGTATTGTTCTGAGTTTGGTTTTCAGGTTCACCGGATTAGACTCGCGGAGTACCGGGGGATTGCTGGTACTAGCTGCTGTTTTTGGCTTTGGTGGATCATTTATCTCTCTCGCTATGTCAAAGTGGATAGCTAAACGCAGTACCGGTGCCGTGGTTATTATCCAAGCTAACAATGAAATTGAGCGCTGGTTGCTTAATACCGTTGCAGTACAAGCTAAAAAAGCGGGCATTAGCTGTCCTGAAGTTGCTATTTACGATGCACCTGATATGAATGCTTTTGCCACCGGGATGAATAAAAATAAAGCCTTAGTGGCCGTCAGTTCCGGTTTGTTAAAATCCATGACACGCGATGAAGCTGAAGCAGTACTCGCACATGAAATCAGTCATATTGCCAGCGGTGATATGGTCACCATGACGCTGCTTCAAGGAGTTGTAAATACCTTTGTTATCTTTATTGCACGGGTTTTAGGGAATATTATTGATAGCGCATTAAACAACAATAATTCTCAATCCGAGGGGCGTGGGTTCTCTTATTATATTATTGTTTTTGTTTTAGAAATGGTGTTTGGTGTATTGGCAAGTACGATCGTCATGTACTATTCCCGTCAGCGCGAATTTAGTGCCGATTCAGGGGCTGCTAAATTAGTGGGGAAAAACAAAATGATCGCCGCATTACAGCGTTTACAAAAAGGATCGGAGCCTCATCTGGCGGGCAGTTTGATGGCCTTCGGCATTTCAGGAAAGCGCAGTGGTGGATTATTTATGTCTCACCCGCCATTAGAAAGCCGAATACAAGCGCTTCAGGAAGCATGATGATTTGTAACAACTATTAAATAAAAAACACCGTTTTTCTGCAAAATAGCGGTGTTTTATCTGTCCTTATTTTATTTTTCTGCCACAATCTCAACTGTATTAATCACTACGCAAGTAGGGTGCTTATTGGACAAACAGACTAATATTCCATAACCTGACAATTGCGCGGAATAGGATTGTTTTTTCACCCTTTTTATTAAAATTACCTTCTCTATAAATCGGAATAACTATTATTAATTGTATGAAAATGTTTAAATTTTTATTTTTATTGTTAACACTGCTCGCACATGGGAGTCTCTATGCGGATGTTATATTCTCAATAAAAGGGGTAGACAATAAAGACGTAAAAGAGAATATAGACGTTTTTTTGAAGGGCTTGTCGCAACCCAAAGATGCTAATAGTCAGAGTTATCTGCAACAGGTAAAAACTTCAACCCAGCAAGCGGTGACGGCTTTAGGCTATTATCAAATGCAGTTGGATATTAATGTCGAAGGCGAAACAGATAAACAGACGCTCACCTTGCAGGTAAATCTTGGGCAGCCCACTCGTATTATCGGATTAAATTTAAAGCTGCTGGGTGAGGGTAATACAGATGCCGCCTTTTTATCTCTAATTAAAAATTTTCCGCTAAAAAAGAATGACATCCTTCACCATGGTAAATATGAGCAAGGAAAAAGTCAGTTAAAAAATCTTGCTCAACAACATGGTTACATTGATGCAAAATTTGTCAAAGCATCCGTTGATGTTATCTCAAAAAATAACAGTGCCACCGTTAATATTTGGTTTGATACCGGGATCCGCTACCAATTTGGTGAGTTGATCTTTCCTTCAGAAGATTTACCAAGCAAACAATTTATCACTGCATTACAAAATTTTAAAGCGGGCGATCCCTACGACTCTCAAACATTAATTAAATTTAACACGGAAACAAACAGAACAGGTTACTTTAAAAGCATTTCCATTTTACCGGAAATTAGCAAAAAACAGGGACGCGAGATTCCTCTTCTGGTGGTTGCCAAAATGCGTCCTAAAGACTCATTCAGTGCCGGTATAGGATTCAGTACCGATGAGGGAGTGAGAGGTAAATTCCGCTGGACACGCCCCTGGGTAAATAAATATGGCCACAGTGTCGTGGGTAACGTGGTCGCCTCGGTGCCCGAACAAGAAGCCACTTTAGCCTATAACATTCCTATTAGTGATCCTCTCTACCATTATTATTCGATTCAAACCGGTTATAAGTTTGTTGATGACGATGATACCGATACCGAACAATACGTATTCAGTGTCGGACGCTTTAAGCGTTTAGAAAATAATTGGTTACGCGATGTCTTTATTAAATATCATAATGAGACAGGCGAGCAGGGCCAAGACGATTTTTCGGCTGAATTAATTATGCCGGGCATAAGTTTTAGTCGCACCAGATTGCGTGGTGGTATTCGTCCCACTTGGGGAGACTCCCAACAATACGAAGTGGCGGTATCCAATAAAAGTTGGCTTTCAAGTGCTAATTTATTGAAAGTTTATGGAAAAGCAAAATTTCTGCGCAGCTATAACGAACAGCAATTTTTCAGTTCCACGGAAGTTGGCGCGCTTTATACGGACTCTATTTTTAACGTGCCGGCTTCGATGCGCTTTTTTGCCGGAGGCGATCAAAGTATTCGAGGTTTCAGTTATGAAAGTATCGCCCCTGAAGATGATGATGGCTATTTAATTGGCGGAAAATATCTTGCGGTGCAACGTTTAGAATATCGTTATCCGGTGGCGGCTAATTGGAAGTTGGCGGCTTTTGTTGATGCGGGAACGGCTACATCAACCTTCAGCGAACCTATTTCTGTTGGCTCTGGTATCGGTGTTGTTTGGTCATCTCCGATCGGCCCGGTGAGATTTTATGTAGCAGCGCCGGTCAGTAATGCCGATACCAGCATTGATCAATGGATGGTGCACTTTATGATTGGACCTGAGTTATGAGTACCAAGTTAAAAATAAAGAAAATATTTAGAAAAACTTTTTTAACATTATTGTTATTAATTATATTTACCGTCGTCAGTGTAACGTCTATTTTATTTACACATGCAGGTACTAATCTTGCTGTTAAACTGGCAAACAAATTTGAACCGCGACTTGCCGTCACCCTTGATTCAGGCAGTTTATTTTTGAATCCCCATTATTCTAATATCAGTTGGCAATCTGACTTTTTTTCGATCTCTTTTTCTAAATTAGAATACACATTTGATTGGTCATGTGCTTTTACAAAAATTTGTATCGAAAAGCTGTATGCCGATGATATGGTTATTGTTTTAGATTTAGATAAAACCGAGCCACCGACAGAAGCTGAAATTAAAGCACTGGCGGATAATCCTTTTACCTCACTGCAGCTACCGATCTTTATCGATATTCAATCGCTTATTTTAAACAACAGTTCTTTTATTCTGCCTGGCAAGTTATCTGTTGCAAGTAAACGTTGGGAAATCCAAGCACAAGGTTTTAAAGATAATGTTACGGTTTTTAATTCAATCACAGAAGGTTTGGTGGTTGATCTTTCCGGTAGTGAAAATGCCAGCAAACTCAATAAGCCAGACGCTGCAACCGAAAAAAGCAATTTAATGGTTTTAAACTCATTGCCGGCATTAATCAGTGAACAAGACTTAGCGGAGATCTCATCATTTTTTAATTTAGATATTAAAAATATCCAAATTTCAGACTTTAAATTAACCCAAGATGACAAACAAACGCTGGTGTCGGTTAATTCGGCACAGGCTGCTTTACGCTTCTTTTACAGTAAATTAGAAGTGGATAAATTCACTGTAGATATGCCCGATGCCGATCTGGAATTAATGGGAAAAGTAAACTTTACCGGTAAATATCCGCTCGACCTACAGTTAAGCGGTGACATTAAAGATTCAAAATACCTACAGCCGCACTCTTTATTGAACGCTCAGCATTTTAGTTTAAAAAGCAGCGGTGATTTTTCTGATTTAAAAACAGATTTACAGTTTAGCAACAAAATAAGCGCACAAATGAAATTAGCGGTAAATTTATTAGCCGATAATTTACCTTACAGCTTAACCCTTGATTGGCAGAAATTAGGTTGGCCTTTTGAGGGTAAAGCCGAATATTTTTCACCAACAGGGCAGTTAAGCAGCCAGGGTAAATTAAATGATTATCAACTTAGCTTAAAAGCTAATTATGAATTAGAGAATATACCGGGCGGAAAAGTAGATTTAAAAGCGGTGGGGGATTTACAAAAATTAAATGTAAACAACCTAAAAATCAATACCCTTAACGGATTATTGCAGTTAACCGGTTTACTGGACTGGTCAAAAAAAATCGCCTGGAATGGCCAATTAGATATCAAAGATATCGATTTGAAACAATTGGAAACGGAATATACAGGCCAATTTAACGGTAAATTAAAACAATACGTTGCCATTGAGTTAAACGATAATAAAGCGCCCGGGTGGTCAGTCTCTATACCGGAAATGGCCGTGACAGGACAATTTTTAAACCGGCCCTTTGCGATTAACGGTGTCATTAACGGCAACGATAAAGAGGGTTTAAAGTTAAACAATGTTTACCTGCATAATGCCGACAACCAAATTATTATCAATGGAAAACTGGCACAACACAATGACTTGACTGTCGCAGTCGATATTAAAGATTTAAGTCATGCATTACTTAACAGCACGGGTGCAGTGAAAGGTAAGGTTAAAATCGAAGGGTCGATGGACGCCGTTAAAGTCGATACTGATTTACAAGCAGATACACTCCGTTATCAAACATCTTCGCTCAACTCATTAATAATTAATGGTCAACTGCTGCTTTCAAAACAGCCCAAAGCAACACTTTCTGTACACGCCGAAAAACTCGAAGTTTCAGATCAACTCATTGATACTATTGATATAAATGTAAAAAATGTCGGTCGTACCAAGCAGGGTGAAAATCATCAGATTGACCTTCAGCTGGTCAGTGAAATGCTCACCACTGATATGCAGGTGCAACTAAAACAGATCGGTGATAAATGGCTGACGGCCGTGAGCGCCGCAGTTTTAAATCTTCAGAAACAAAAATTGACGCTTGATACTCCCTTTGATGTGATTATAGAAGGACAAAATGTGCAACTGACGGCACATTGTTGGACGGCTTCGAGCAGCAGCATAAAAAATAATGGCAAGTTATGCCTGAAAAAATTCAATATAGGTGAAGCTAATAATATTATATTGCAGATAAACTCTTATCTGCTCGCGGGCCTTGATGACATATTACCTGAAGAAATTAGCTTTGATGGTGCAGTATCGGCAGATGCAGATATAAAATGGCAGGCAAATAAAAAGCCGACAGCTAATATCAAAATCTATTCTAATGATATGAAAATGAAACTAAACCTCGTATCCGATGATAAAAAAATTGTTGAGTATCCGGTTGATAGTTTTGTTATAAATGTTATTTCCGACCAGAAAAAAACAGATTTTTCGGCCAATATTTCATCAAAAAAATTAATCAATGCGCAGCTGCAGGGGCAATTAACAGGCAATGCCGATACCCCAAATATACAAGCTAATGTAGTACTTGATGTTCCTGATTTTGCGCCTTTCCGAGTATTGGTCCCGGAACTTGAAAAATTATCCGGTATGTTAACGGCTAATTTGAGCATCAACGGTGCCATCAAAAATCCGCTCGTTAAGGGAGAAATTCAGGTTACGGATACTTCAATTAAAGCGGCAGGGGCCCCAATCCAATTACATGATTTAAATACCCTTGTTAAAATCAATAACAGCTCGGCAACCTTAGAAGGTTACTTTGATACTAATGGTCAGGATCCAAAAGGAAAACAAAGTAACAAAACCTTTAGATTTATCAATAAAACCCTGAGCCTTGTTGATACATCGCTTAAATTTGTGACTGAACCGCTGCTGCACAACAAAAAAATAGAAAAAGAAGATATAGAAAAGGGTAAAGCCTATATCAGCGGTGAATTTGAATGGCAGGATAAGTTTAAGGGAAAAGTTAATTTATATGGCAATAAATTATTGATAAACGATTACTCTAAAATTTATTTACTGGTCAGTCCAAATTTAGAATTAATATTTGATCAGTCGGTTAATTTAAGTGGAAAGATCGTTGTTGATCAAGGGCAAGTTACCGTAAAAGAATTACCTGCGGGGGCTGTTACAACTTCGAAAGATATCGTCGTTGTTGATATTAAAAAGAAATCGGATACCACGGACTTGCCGGTAATTATTAATTTAAGCGTTAATCTTGGCGACAAATTAAAAATTGATGCGCTTGGTTTAGATACATCAGTAACGGGAGCGTTATTAATTAGAAAACGGTTAGATAAAGATCTGACCATACACGGTGACTTAAAACTCGTCGATGGCAGTTATCGCGCATTAGGTCAGCAACTAGTATTACAAAATAGCAGAATAATATTCCAGGGTATTCCCGAATCTCCCTATATCTCAATAGAAGCAATCCGCGATCCTGATAATATTGAAGATGATGTTACTGCTGGTGTGCGTGTGAACGGTACGCCAGATCAGCTTGAACTGGTTATATTCTCAGATCCAAGCATGTCTCAACAGGATGCCTTGGCCTATATAACACGAGGGAAATCCATATCAAGTAGTCTCAATAGCCAAGAAGACAATCAATATACTAACATGCTTATTAATTTGGGGACTGGGCAAACAACTGAACTGATGGGAGGAATCGGTAATAAAGTAGGTATAAGTGATTTTGCGCTTACTTCGGGCGATGAAAGCGGGTTACAGACAGTAGGCGTAAGTGGCCGTATTGCTCCAAATCTAGAGGTCAGTTATGGAGTTGGCGTATTTGATAGTTTTACAATATTTTCTATTCGTTACGAATTGTTTGAACGTTTTTTTATAGAAGCATCAAACGGCTTAGATCAAGCGGTAGATGTTTATTATCAATGGGATAACGAATAATATTAGGGTTGCTAGTTGCTAAACTAATCACGCATTTTATGAAAAACTGGAAGTTTAGGCATTTAACTTAAGTTATTAGATCGCCAAAATAAGCCGTCATAAAAGGGGGCTTGTCACAAAGTTTTTTCGTCAACAGTAAAATGGATATTTTAACGCTTTTCATAAAACTTGGATTCAAATAATAAGTGCATAACTTGAATAGGTAGAAAAAGCGGTCAGCTGAATATATGCTAATCGCTTTTTCTCCGGCAAGAGATGCAACAATGAAAACATATAAACAACTAAGTGTTAGCCAATCAACCATTAGCAGGGAGTTTTCGCGTAATACAGGTAAGCGTGGCTATCGTATTAAGCAGGCTCAAATGTCATCAGACAAGCGTCGATTAACTGCTTGTAAATCTATTAAAATGACACGCAGCCTCATTGAGTTAATTGAC
>NZ_JBLIED010000018.1:0-77226 GCF_047632955.1 Psychromonas sp.
TAGGTCCTAAGCTAAAGCTTAGCCGTCGCGAAGGAACAGATCTTTTCTTAAAATCTGGCGTCCGTGCGATTGAATCTAAGTGTAAAATCGATAATGCACCAGGTGTTCACGGTGCACGTAAACCGCGTCTGTCGGATTACGGTTTGCAATTACGCGAAAAACAAAAAGTACGTCGTATGTACGGTGTGCTTGAAAAGCAGTTCCGTAACTACTACAAAGAATCGGCACGTTTACAAGGCAACACAGGTGAAAACCTGCTTCAATTACTTGAAGGTCGTTTAGACAATGTTGTTTACCGTATGGGTTTTGGTGCAACGCGCGCTGAGTCTCGTCAACTGGTTAGCCATAAAGCTATTCTGGTAAACGGTAAAGTTGTAAATATTCCTTCTTTTAACGTTAAAACAAGTGATGTTATCGCAATTCGTGAAAAAGCTAAAAAGCAGTCACGTATTGGTGCAGCACTTGAAATAGCCGGTCAGCGTGAAATCCCAACTTGGGTTTCTGTTGATGCAACGAAGATGGAAGGCGTATTTACTCGTCAACCTGAACGTTCAGATTTATCTGCTGAGATTAACGAACAGTTAATCATCGAGCTTTACTCCAAGTAAAGTTAACCGATAAGAGAGGGCACAAATGCAGGGTTCTGTAATTGAATTTCTAAAACCGAATTTAGTTGGTATCGAACAAATAAATGCAACTAGAGCAAAAGTGACATTAGGACCATTAGAACGTGGTTTTGGTCATACTTTGGGCAATGCGCTTCGTCGTATCCTGTTATCCTCCATGCCCGGCACGGCGGTAACAGAAGTCGAAATTGATGGTGTACAACATGAGTACAGCACCAAAGAGGGCGTACAGGAAGATATCCTTGAGATTCTTCTTAACCTTAAAGGTCTAGCGGTTAAACTTGAAGGTAAAGACAGTGTTCTAGTCAGCCTAACTAAATCTGGGGCCGGTCCTGTAACTGCAGGTGACATCACTCATGGTAGTGATGTAGAGATAGTCAACCCAGAACATGTGATCTGTAATTTAACGGGCAATGCTGAAATCAGCATGCGTATTAAAATTGAATCAGGTCGCGGTTATGTTCCAGCTTCATCACGTATTCATACTGAAGAAGATGAGCGTCCAATTGGTCGTCTATTAGTAGATGCGACTTTCAGCCCCGTTGAGCGTATTGCTTACAGTGTTGAATCTGCTCGTGTTGAACAGCGTACCGATTTAGACAAACTTGTCATCGATATGGAAACAGATGGCACACTTGATCCGGAAGAAGCGATTCGTCGTGCAGCCACTATTTTGGCTGAACAATTAGACGCATTCGTTGATTTACGTAAAGTCAGTGAGCCGGTAGCGAAGGAAGAAAAACCTGAGTTTGATCCTATTCTCTTACGTCCAGTAGATGATTTAGAATTAACTGTTCGTTCTGCTAACTGTTTGAAAGCAGAAACGATTCACTATATCGGTGACCTGGTACAAAGAACAGAAGTTGAACTTCTTAAAACGCCTAATTTAGGCAAGAAGTCACTTACTGAAATCAAAGATGTGCTTGCATCACGTGGACTTTCTCTGGGCATGCGCCTGGAAAACTGGCCCCCTGCAAGTCTCAGCGAAGATTAATCAGTCATTCGAATCATGAACAATAAGGATTAGGTTATGCGCCATCGTCAAAGTGGACGTCAACTTAACCGAAACAGCAGCCACCGTCAGGCTATGTTTCGTAATATGGCGATCTCTATTGCTATGCACGAAGTTATTAAAACTACCGTGCCTAAAGCAAAAGAGTTGCGCCGTGTAATTGAACCATTAATTACATTAGCTAAAACGGATAGCGTTGCTAACCGTCGTTTAGCTTTTGCTCGTCTTCGTGATGATGCAACAGTAGCAAAATTATTTAATGAACTAGGTCCTCGCTATGCGACTCGTCCTGGTGGATACACTAGTATCATTAAATGTGGTTTCCGTACTGGTGATAAAGCTCCTATGGCTTACATCACCTTAGTAGACCGCCCAGTAGTTGCTGAAGACGAAGAGTAAATCTTAGTTTAAAGCGACATTAAAAAAGCCGAACAGTTGTTCGGCTTTTTTGTATCTGGAATTCAGCTGTTAGCTGATAGCAGATAGCTGTTAGACATATTGTTCTAATTTAGTCTGTACCGTGGTGCTGATGAGTTTTGCTAATTGTTCAAAACAGCTTTTGCGAACACTGTTTTTGCGGCACAATAAACTTATATCACGGGTTGGTTGCGGCTTTTTGAAAGGAATGTATTTTACTCCTCCCTGATGCCTATCCATTGGAATGGCTAATTGCGGTAATAAGGTCATGCCGTTTTCAGCACTGATCATATGACGCAATGTCTCTAAACTGGTCGCTTGAAAACTACCATCTTCTACGGCGCCTGCTGCAAAACAAAACCCCTTGGTTTGATCCCTTAAACAGTGCCCATCTTCAAGCATTAAAATATGCTCACCACGGAGACTGGCAAGCTCTATTTCCGATTTCTTTGCCCATGGGTGTACATCGGCGATGGCCAGCTCTAACGGCTCCTGATAAAGAGGATATTCAGCAAAGGATTCCATACCGGGTAAAAGCGCCAGGATCAGACAATCGAGCTCCCCCTCCTCAAGCTGTTTTAATAACACCTGAGTCTGCTTTTCGTGCAGATACAAAGACAAGTCAGGAAAATGTGCCTTTATTTCTGCAATGATCAAAGGTAACAGATAAGGGGCTATGGTGGGAATAAGCCCGATATGCAGAGTGCCCTGCATCGGTTCATTGTAACTTTTGGCTATCTCTTTTAATGACTTAGCCTCTAGTAAAATTGTTTTCGCTTTAGCAACAATATCCAACCCGGCCTGAGTAAAAAGTACTTTGCGGGGTGAGCGTTCCATTAGTTGTATACCCAGCTCATCTTCTAGTTTACGTATTTGACCGCTTAGCGTCGGTTGACTGACAAAGCATTTTTCAGCGGCTTTGCGAAAATGTTTTAATTCTTCGAGTGCGATTAAGTACTCTAAATCCCTAAAATTCATGGTAAAAACCTTCTTCGTAAAAATTTTAACGGTATGCGGACATTATTATTGAACTGTATCAGAAAATCAGTAATAAAGTGCCACACGAAAATTTTTCAGCGGCGTTTCTTGGATTTATTCTTTGTGACCATGTGAGAACGTCGCGAAAATATATATTTGACTGTCACTTTTTATTTCAATGAGTTGAAAAGAAGTGTTTATTGCAAGCATTGCTAGAGGTTGAGGTCGAAGTTTGTCTAAGATGCGCGCTTTGACTGTCTTCTTGTCCTGTTAATATCATGTATAATAGCTGCTTATATATAACCCCTATTCTTGAGAACGATTATGTCACCCGAACGTTTTGCCCGTATTACGCAAATGCTAAATTATCGCCAACCCGACTTGACCGTATTTTTGGAGCAAGTGCATAAACCGCATAACTTAGCGGCTATTGTGCGCACTGCGGACGCTGTTGGCGTGAGCGATGTGCATGCTACTTGGGAAAATAAAACAACCCGGATTTCAGGCAGCACGGCAACGGGCAGTCAAAATTGGGTCAATGTGCATTCTCACGATACGCTAGAAAATGCCGTAAAAGCGTTACGCGATCAGGGCATGCAGATTATTGCAACTAACCTCTCCGATAGTGCGATTGACTTTCGTGAGGTGGATTATACCAAGCCAACTTCAATTTTAATGGGCCAGGAAAAGCATGGTATCAGTGAGGAAGCTTTGGCGCTGGCGGATCAGGATGTGATTATTCCTATGGTGGGGATGTGCCAGTCATTAAATGTATCGGTTGCCTCTGCACTGATCTTATATGAAGCACAACGGCAGCGTCAACTGGCGGGTATGTATACTGGAGAATGCACTTTACCCGAGGAGGAAGCGCATCGCATTTTATTTGAAGGAGGACATCCTATTTTCAGTCAATTATGCAAAGAGAGAAATCTTCCTTATCCTCCCCTGGATGACGAGGGACAAATTAATGCTTCCGATGACTGGTGGCTGGCGGTTCGTTCAACGACAAAGAGTCTTAAAACTAAATAAGGTTAGGAGAAGTTTCATTGAGTCTATTTCAGCAACGTTTATTGGCCGAAGGTGTGCGCGCTGCTGAAGGTGATTACCCGGTTTTATCCGCGCCCATCTTAAATAAGGCAGAAAGCAGCTTTGAACTATTGCTGCTGGACCGTGCGGAGCAGCTTGATCAGAAGCTGCAAATCTCCGCGCTGTTTAACCATTTTAAAGGATTAACTAAAAACCTTTTTGTTTTGTTATCGGTGCTTCTATTTGTAATAGGAGCGAGCAGTGTCGGGCAGATTGTCTTTACTGAGCAGGGCACGCAGATAAACTTTTTTTGGGCGTTTGGCCTGTTTTTTATTCCCAATCTGATCGCCTTGTGTTTTTGGCTGTTCCTGTTTTTACAAACTAATCTATTAAGCAGCGGCTGGCTGGCGCATTTTAGTCTGTTTTTATTGAAAACCGTTGAAAAACGTTTTAATCCGCAAGCCGTCCGGCATAAGCATTTTTGGGCGCTCTTTAAATGTTATTTTAAAATCACGTTCTCCGGTGATTTAGGACGTTATCAGTTATCTTATGTCACCCATCTGTTGTGGTTAAGTTATTTTTCCGGTGCAACGCTGATGCTGGTGATTATGCTGGCAACCCATCAGGTCGATTTTATCTGGGAGACCAGTATCTTATCGCAGCAAAGCTTTCAGTGGTTAACCGAGTTGCTTGCCTATATCCCCAATCTATTGGGAATAGCAGTGCCTAATCCCGAGCAGATCCAGCAAAGCCATTTAGGGGCGGTCAATCTGCTTGCCGAGGCGCAAAACAGCCGCTTGGTCTGGTCCAGTCTGCTGATCAGCAGCTTATTGATTTACGGTATATTGCCGCGCTTTTTGTTATTGTTATTGATGCGCTTTTTATTGATTAGAAAAACCCAGCGCTTTACTTTAACCTTAAGTCAGCCCTATTACGTACAATTACGGCAGCAGTTAAAACCCAATGTCACCTCTTTGGGCATCAAGGATCCTGACTTGTCTAACAATAAAGCTCACTTTCCTCCAAGCCTGGAAACCACAAACCAGCCACTGCCGAATTGTTTTTATCCTGTGGCAATCGAGTTGTCCGAATCTCAATTTATTGAATGTCAGAAACATGTTAAGCACTATTCTCCCGAGCAGTTGGTGCTATTAAAAAATGTCTGTGATTTTCAAACTCAGCAACACTTATTAAATGAGGTTAAAACCATTGAGCAAAAAGCGCTGGTATTATACGTCACTCTGGCGCGTCTGCCGGATCGTGGTTTGCTGACTTTTATTAAATCATTCACCTGTTTAACCTCAAAATCGTTTTATTTATTACTGATAGATGAAGGTCTGATGGAGCCCTCTTTTGTAAGCAAGCGGCGCAGCGACTGGTATCAGCTGGCGGCACAGGTTGATATTCCGTTGGAAAATATTATTCAGTTTAAAGCTCGGGGGTTAAATGAGTAACAAAGGATTGTCAGTGGCAGTAGTTGGCCATGCAAATGCCGGAAAAACCTCATTAATGCGTACCTTGTTGCGGGATCCTGATTTTGGTGAAGTGGCCGATCAGGCCGGCACCACTCGCCATGTTGAAGGCGGTGCATTATTAATGGATGACGGTCATAACCTCGCTCTGTTTGATACGCCCGGGCTGGAAGACTCGATGCGCCTGCATCATATTTTAAGTAGCTATTTTAGCGGTCAGTCTGTTGATGGGGTTGAGCGCCTGCAACACTTTCTTGCGCGCCAGTCTGAATACCCTGAACTTGAACAGGAAGCGAAAGTACTGCGCAGCTTGTTAAGCGAGGACCTTATTTTTTATGTGGTTGATTTGCGTGAGCCAATTTTAGGCAAATATCGAGACGAATTACAGATCCTCAGTTACGCGGCAAAACCGGTTATCCCTGTCCTTAATTTTACTCAGGCAGGTGCTGAAAATCTTGAGCAATGGAAAACTCAGTTGGCCCGGTTAAATTTTCATGCTGTTGTGAGTTTTGATAATGTGCACTTTAAATTTGCAGATGAAATTAAAATTTACCAAAAAATGCAAACCTTGCTGGCCGATAAAGAAGCGCTGTTGCAGGAGTTTATCGATCAGCGCCGTATTCAGTGGTCTGAACGTTTTAATGCGGCCACCTCTATTGTTGCTAACCTGTTTATTGAATCTGCCTGTGTGCGCTACAAAGCGCTTAATACCGAGCAACAGATTGAGCAGGCCACGCTTAAGCTGCAAAAAGTGGTGCGCAAAGTAGAAAGCAAGTGTGTACGACGGTTGTTAACTCTCTATCAATTTCGTAAAGGGGATGTAGACAACAGCGAGTTACCCGTTGAACAAGATGGCTGGCCGTTGGATCTTTTTTCCGCGGACAACCTGCAGGAGTTTGGTATCAAGCTCACGGGCAATATAGCTAAAGGTGCCGGGTTAGGAGTCACCGTTGATCTGGTTACCGGTGGAATGACCTTAGGTGTGGCGGCATTAAGCGGGGGAATTGCCGGCGCATTATGGGGGGTCAAGCAGCGCTATTATGATGAGATACAGGCAAAAATTAAAGGCAACCGTTATATCTGCTTAAATGATACAACGCTGCAGGTATTGTGGTTAAGGCAGCTTAGGCTGTTAACGCTCTTACAAAAAAGAGGACATGCCAGTTTTGATAAAATAGATTATCAAGTGGACGGGCAGAAGCAACAAAACCAATTGCCAAAAAACTGGGATAAATGGTTACGGCAACTGCGCAGCCATCCCCTCTGGTCATCATTGAATCAGCCCGCGGCTGATCTCGATGAAAACAAGCGCAAATTGTTTATTGAGCAAGTCAATGCGGAAATACTTAATCGGCTAAAGGATTTGTAACCAGCCGATGGAATGCCTTGTTGTAATATCTTGTTGTAATACCCCAAATATCGAGGATGACAAGCGGCTGTTATAAATAGGCTAAATCATTTTATAACCAGTCGGTTAATGAGATGCCTAATCCTATGGTATTGGTATATTCATTATATTCTATCAGGCTGTTGCCATAACCCGAAAAAATTTGAAAATAACCGCGAATTCGACCGTGGAGAGGGAAGCTCCAATTCAACTCCAGTGAGCCTTTTCTAAAACCACTTTCGATATTATTGCGGCTGCTAATCGAGAAATTGTGCTTATCCATTTGATAGATAGCATTAATTTTCCCGTGGCCATAATAATCCAATAAATCCGGATTATCATCATCATCGCTGTTTTCTGGAAAACGTACCCAGGGATTAAGCGCTAAGGTAACATTCCCGTTTTCAAAGACAAAATGACTCTCAATACGATTCCAACTGCGCGATGCCGGATCTGTTTTTCCATTTGATTGATGGGTTAAGTTCAGCGTTGCTAATTTGAAATTCCAGTCTCCCACTAATTTTTTGCTCTGTACCCACTGTAAAAATATTTCCGGCTCATAATTAGTTTCACGAAACGGGGATGAATTACTGCCATTATATGCCTGCCAGAAAGAGACTTGGGTATAACCGAAATAAAGCGAAAGAGGCAAGTCGGCAATATCAACTAATACCGGTATTTTAAAACTAAGCTGAAATTTGACCTCAATGGGTTGCAATTCATCGGACGAAACAACATCCTTATCAGTATCATAGGATTGAATATTATTATTAAAGGTAAAAGGCAAAAGATAATTGGGTTTATAGGGGATAATAGAAAAACGATCCGCCTGAAGTTTTTTTTCTTGATCCATACGCTCATCAACGGCAGATTCTTCGGCAAGTACGGCCGTGCTGAATAATAAAACAAAAATTGAAAATAAGAGATGCATAGCCATTTCCTTGGTAAAGTATGTCAATAATGAGTGTAACTTGAAGCATAATGGGTGCAAGTTCTGATTATTGCTTCTGTCGAGTTTAACTGTTTGGGGTGTAAAATGAAATTAGATAAAATGCCCTTAACGGCGCTTAAAGGAGTCGGGGCTAAAGCGTCGGAAAGGCTGGCTAAGATTGGTTTGCACAGTATTGCCGATCTGCTCTTTCATTTACCTTTGCATTATCAGGACAGAACTCGAATCTATCCTATCGGTGAGTTAATAGATGGTATGCAGGTCAGCGTCCAGGGCCGAGTATTAAGCTGCGATCTGCAGTCCGGCAAGCGCCGTATTTTAAAATGTAAAATAAGCGACGGTAGTGGCAGTGTGAGCCTTAACTTTTTTCATTTTAATGCAGCCCAGCAAAATAGCTTTGTAAAAGGGACATTCATCAAATGTTTTGGCGAGTTTCGGCGCGGTTACCAGGGTTTTGAGGTCACTCATCCCGATTACCGCCTGCTTAATTCCATTGAGCAAAGCCATGTTGAGGAAACGTTAACGCCTATCTACCCGTCAACCGAGGGTTTAAAACAAAATAGTCTGCGCAGTTTAACCGAGCAGGCGCTACTGTACCTGCAGCAAAACCAGATTGGCGAATTATTGCCCACTCACCTGTTGGCTCACCCTATCAGTTTATCCGATGCTCTTTTTTATATACACCGCCCACCACCCGACGCCTGCATCGAGCAATTGGAAAACAAAACCCACCCGGCGCAGCAACGTTTAATTATTGAAGAGTTATTAGCACAGCAAATTAGTATGCTGTCTTTACGGGCAAGCGCCCAGCAACATCAGGCCATTGCGGTCAAACAAAGCGGTTTGCTGCAACAAAAGTTATTACAAAATCTGCCTTTTTCGCTGACCAATGCCCAGAATAGAGCAATCGGAGAGATTCAGCAGGATCTCCAGCAGGCCATCCCGATGATGCGTTTGCTGCAGGGCGATGTGGGATCCGGTAAGACCTTAGTGGCGGCAATGGCAGCCTTAAGTGTTATCGAGGCCGGTTACCAGGTGGCATTAATGGCACCCACTGAACTGTTAGCGGAGCAGCATCTGCTTAACTTTCAAAAGTGGTTTGCCGCACTGGATGTGTCTGTCGGTATGCTTTCTGGAAAAATGCGCGTCAAAGAAAAACGTGATCAGTTAGAAAATATCAGTTTAGGTTTATCGAGAATGGTGGTCGGGACGCATGCGCTCTTCCAGGAAAGTGTCCAGTTTAAGAATTTGGCTCTGATTATTGTTGATGAGCAGCATCGCTTTGGCGTACACCAGCGTTTAGCATTACGTGAAAAAGGGCGCTTGGGTGATTTTGCGCCGCATCAGTTAACCATGACCGCAACCCCCATACCAAGAACGCTGGCGATGACAGCTTATGCGGATCTCAACGTCTCGATCATTGATCAACTGCCGCCCGGAAGAATACCCATTAAAACCGTCGCGCTGGTGGATGAGCGTCGTGACGAGGTCGTTCAGCGGGTTTATCAGGCGTGTAAAAAGGAAGGACGGCAGGCCTATTGGGTATGCACTCTGATTGAAGAGTCGGAAGTACTGGAGTGCCAGGCTGCCGAAAATACTGCGAATGAGCTGCAGTTGGCGCTGCCGGATCTGCGTGTCGGCCTCGTTCACGGGCGTATGAAGGCGATCGAAAAACAGTATGCGATGGACTATTTTAAAGATGGACAGCTGGATCTGTTGGTTGCAACCACCGTCATTGAGGTGGGGGTCGATGTGCCTAATGCCAGTCTGATGATTATTGAAAATCCTGAACGACTTGGACTGGCGCAATTGCATCAGCTGCGCGGGCGAGTAGGGCGAGGTAAAGTCGCCAGTCATTGTGTTTTATTATATAAGAATCCGCTCTCGAAAACAGCCCAAAGACGTTTGCAGGTGTTACGTGAAAGTAATGATGGTTTTTATATTGCCGAACAGGATCTGGCGATTCGCGGCCCTGGCGAAGTTTTAGGGACCAGGCAGACCGGCATTGCTGAATTTAAAATAGCGGATTTACTACGTGATCAAAGTTTATTACCACAAGCGCAACAATTAGCCTTTCAGGTGATGCATTCTTTCCCGGAGTTAGTACCGGCGCTTATCCAGCGCTGGTTGGGGGATAAAGATCAGTATGTGCATGCCTAGGAGAAAGAGATGAAACGTTGTTTTGTCACGGGCGCTTTAATAGTGGCTCTATTGGGCTTTTCGCTGCTCCTTTTTATGCGTTTTTTTGATATTAATGCACATCGCGATTTTATCAGCCGGCAGATAGAGCAGCTCAGCGGCTATCAGGTTAATTTTGAGTCAATTGACAGTCACTTATGGTTCGAATCCACTGTCTCACTTTCGGGCCTGTCTCTGACATTAGATAACCACCAAGTACTTTATATTGATCAAGTGAAGGTGAGTCTGACCAAGCTTAATCTCTGGGACAGAGAATTAGCCCTTGGCCCTGTGCAGTTAACCGGGATGCGCATTAAGGGCGATTTCACAGCCCTTATTAAGGCTGCAGATGCTAATACTGAAGAAAATAGCGCAACTGTGCAGCAAACAACGGCGATCCAAAGCGAGCAAAAATTGGCCTGGCGACAGCTTACTGTCAGCCGATTATCGGTTAACGACTTAAATATAGGTCTTACTCATGCAGGACAAAGGGTGGTGGTTGAGGGGGCTGATTTTAGGTCAGATAATCTGTTGATTATTGATGATTGGCAGCTCGTAAAAAGTCCTTCTTCAGGCAACTTAAAGCTGCTGGTAAGAGAGCTTAGTGCACGGCGATCAGTCGGTGAAATACTTCGGGTTAAAAATCTTCAGTTGAGCGGATCTTTTAATCTAAAAAATTTACAAGCTAACTTGAACCTTAAAGCCGGTTCACTCAATCTTGCTTTAGCGGGGCAGGAGGAGATTGCAGTGCAAGATACAGAGCTTGTAGCTTCACTTGATAATAATAAAGCCCGCATAACCAAGTTAAACAGCACAATATTTTCCGGGGAGTTACAACTGCAGGCAGATGCCTTATTTTCAATAAAGCCGTTATCGTCACCTTTTCTGTCGCTTGAACAGTTAACGGTACAACGTTTGGCCATTAAAGATATGAATATAGTTATTCCCACTATGGCAAATGAGACCGGTGTGGCTGACAAGAATAAACTAACATTTCCGATAAATAACCTTACTTTAAAGGCGCTTATTGTCGAAAATGTAAATATTCGCAGTAATAACTCGAAAATTCCTTTAGCGATAAAAAATTTAAACAGTTCGGTGAGTGATTTTGTTTTACTGCAGAATAAGCAGCTGGCCGGTTTAGTTGAAGAACATAAAGAGGCAGGATCCTTTGTCTTGAGATTCGAGTATCTGCGGTGGATGGAGAGCACTATTGAGCAGTTTGAAATCTCAGGGAAACTGTCAAAAAATGATCTGGGTATCTTGCTGATAAAACAGCTGTTAGCCGGATAAAACACCGTTTATAAAATAAGTGATTGTTTATTTGGTGATAAATTTCAAGAATATGATCCTTTCTCTTGCTATAATAGGTCACAGTTTTTAAATTTATAATAATGGGAGTTTCATGATTGACAACACTTTTGCCATAGTGGGAACATTTTTAGTGTATCTGGTGGTGATGCTATTCATCGGTTATTACGCATATAAACGCACCAGCGATACTTCGGATTATTTTTTAGGTGGACGTACATTAGGTCCATGGCCAGCGGCATTATCCGCAGGCGCTTCTGATATGAGTGGCTGGTTGTTACTGGGTTTGCCGGGTTACGCTTATGCAGCGGGTATGGAGTCTCTGTGGCTCGCAGGAGGATTATTAATTGGTAGCTGGGCTAACTGGCTGATCACTGCAAAACGTCTACGTACTTATAGTATTACAGCCAATGACTCATTAACCTTACCGGAATTTATTGCACGTCGTTTTAATGACAAAACTAAATTGCTGCAAACCCTCTCCGCTTTTTTCATCCTCATGTTTTTCCTTTTTTACACCAGCTCAGGTTTAGTTGCCGGTGGTAAATTATTTGAAACTGTATTTGGTCTGGATTATACCTACGCTGTGATTGTCGGTGCTGTGTGTATTGTTTCTTATACGCTGTTTGGCGGATTTTTAGCAGTATCATGGACAGATTTAGTGCAGGGCTTATTAATGTCAGCAGCGCTAGTGATTGTACCTATCGTCGCAATGCAGGATGGATTCGGTCAGTTAACCACTAACTTAGAAAATATTAATCCGCAATTGCTGACTCTATGGAACGGCATGGACGGCGAACCGTTATCGTGGATTGCGATTGTTTCATTAGTCGCCTGGGGTCTGGGTTATTTTGGTCAGCCTCATATCCTGGCACGTTTTCTGGCGACACGCACCAATAAAGACTTAACCAAAGCACGCCGTATTGCGGTGAGCTGGACGATGCTCTCCATCTTCGGTTCGGTCATGGTGGGTATTGTGGGTCTGGTCTTTGTGCAAAGTCATATGTCCATGCAAGTCATCGATGGCGAAAAAATCTTTATGGTATTGGTGAATGCGGTCTTCCATCCAATCCCTGCCGGTATTCTGTTAGCCGCTATTCTTGCCGCTATTATGAGCACCGCTGATTCGCAGTTATTAGTTTCCTCTTCGGCATTAGCAGAAGACTTTTACAAGCAGCTTTTCCGCCCTCAAGCTTCTTCAGCTGAAGTACTGATGGTTGGACGTTTGGGAGTAGTTGGATTAGCGCTATTAGCCCTGTATTTCGCGATGGATCCCGATAGTTCGGTACTTAGTTTAGTGTCCTATGCCTGGGCCGGTTTCGGTGCTGCATTTGGTCCGGTATTAGTGTTAAGCATATACTGGAAACGCATGAACAAAAATGGTGCTTTAGCCGGGTTACTTGTCGGTGGTCTCACTATTGTTATCTGGAAGCAGTTAACCGGTGGTATTTTTGACGTGTACGAGATTGTACCGGGGATAATTTTTGCGACTACTGCGATTATTATAACCAGTTTAGTCACGGCTCCACCGGAAAAAGCTGTTACAGATCAATACGAAGTCTTTGAGAAAAACTTAAAAGAGTTTGAATAAAAACCAGATAGCCGTCAGTTTATGGCTGACGGTTTGAAAGCCTTATGGTTTGAAGGCTGAAGGCTCGAAGGTCTAAAGGCTTGAAGGCCGAAAGGTTTAAAAGTTTGATAAAAAAAGGCTGTAACTTTGTATAAAGTTACAGCCTTTTTTGCTTTCTGCTGACAGCTCGCAGCTTTACGAAATATCAAACTCTTTTAATTTACGGGTCAGCGTATTTCTTCCCCAACCAAGCAGTGTTGCGGCTTCCTGCCTTTTACCCTGAGTGAACTGCAATGCGGCCTGCAACATTATCTTTTCGAATTCCGGCAGGGCATTGGCGAGTATATTCTCCTTGCCCTGTTTCAATTCAGCTAAGGTCCATTCGCGTAACTGTTTCTGCCAAAGCGGATTTTCATCATCGGCAGCTTGAGTCTCCTGAGCGGTTAATTCCGGAGGTAAATCAAAAACCTGAACTTCCTGTCCGCTGGTCATTACCGTCACCCAACGGCACACGTTTTCCAGTTGACGCACATTTCCGGGCCAGGGCAGTTGCGTTAAATACTCTTTTGTCTCCGGCGTGAGTTGTTTACTTTTGACATTTAACTCTTTGGCAATATTATTTAAAAAATGCTGTGCTAATAAACTAATATCTTCACGGCGCTCTTTTAAGTTGGGCAGCTGGATACGTATGACATTTAAACGGTGGAAAAGATCTTCCCGGAAATCACCCGACTGCACTTTTTTTTCTAAATTTTGATGGGTTGCTGCAATAATGCGTACATCCACTGCGATCCCATGATGGCCGCCCACCCGGTAGAATTTACCATCTGCTAATACTCGCAATAAACGAGTTTGCACATCTAATGGCATATCTCCAATTTCATCTAAAAACAGTGTCCCACCATCGGCTTGTTCAAACCGACCTTGACGATTTGCTGCCGCGCCGGTAAAGGCGCCTTTTTCATGACCAAAGAGTTCAGCTTCGATCAACTCTTTGGGAATAGCTGCCATATTCAGAGCGATAAAGGTCTTATCTTTTCGCGGGCTGTGTTTATGTAAAGCCTTTGCAACCAACTCTTTGCCGGTACCGGATTGACCATTGATCAAGACACTCATACTGGAACGTGATAAACGCCCGATAATGCGGAATACTTCCTGCATTGCCGGTGCTTCACCGATAATTTCCGGTGTTGCAACAAGTGATTCCGGCACCGTTTTTTTGCTTTTTAATTCAATGCTATGGCTAATGGCGCGTTGAATTAAAGTCGTAGCTTCATGAATATCAAAGGGTTTTGGCAGGTATTCAAAGGCGCCACTTTGATAGGCATTCACCGCACTGTCCAAATCACTGTGCGCGGTCATTATAATAATAGGAATGGTCGGAAAACGTTCATGGATACGTTCCATGAGTGCTATCCCATTAATGCCCGGCATACGCACGTCGGAAATAATTACTTCGGGCTGCTCTATCTGTAACTGCTGCCATAAACATTCACCGTCGGGGAAACTGGCATAGTCAATCTTTTCAGCTTTTAGAGTGCGCTCTAAAACCCAACGAATAGCGTGGTCATCATCCACAATCCAAGCTGAAGGCATCTGTTTTTTCCTTTTTCATCACTGTTAAATTATTAATGCCTGCTAGGGCCTGTTTATTTTGTTTTTATATCAAATAGTTAAAGGCAGATAGATAATAAACTCAGTATGACCTTCGGTGCTGTTGCATTCAACACGCCCTCTCTCCTGTTTGATAAGCTCCTGAGCAATGGATAACCCCAAGCCCGTACCATCACTGCGGCCCGTTACCATGGGATAAAATAAGGTGTCTTTTAAATGTGCCGGGACACCTGAGCCATTATCAATAATTTTAATTTCGGCGACCAGACGCTGCAGCACACCATGAATAATGACCTGATGAGCGGTACGTGTTTTTATAATTATTTGTAAGTTTTTCTCAGGCTGTGTATTCAGTGATTGCACCGCATTCTGCAGAATATTTAAGAATGCCTGCTGCAGTTGATCGGGCTGCATTTCAAAATCCGGAATACTCGGATCATAATCAATTTTAATGTGAATATGCTCGGGCAAATCCATACAGACCAATTTTCGCACTTTCTCAAGTACCGAATGTAAATTATGGTAGGAGCGCTCTCCTACCGTTTGCGGGCCTAATAAGCGATTAACTAATGCGCTTAGACGATCCGCTTGTTGGATAATTATTTGGGTAAACTCTTTAAGTTCAGGATCCGCCAGTTCACTTTCTAATAATTGTGCCGCGCCGCGCAAGCCACCAAGCGGATTTTTTATTTCATGGGCAAGACCGCGAACCAGATCTTTTGCGGCTTTTTGCTGATGCTCCTGATAATGGAATTGACTTATTTTTCGCTGCTGATCAATACAGTGCATTTCAATGGCCACATAATCCTTATTTTCAAACTCAAAATAGGTCGCGCTTAATGCCATTAAAAGCGCCTGACCATCAACCAGTAAGGTTGTTTCACTGTCGGTGAACGCATTTTTTTTGATAAAAACAGCTTCAATATAGGAGGGATTAAAATGATAATAGTTGGCCAGTTGCTGCAAACTTTGCTGGTAAAGGCGCTGTTTGCTTTGTGACAATAAAACCTCACTCGCGGGGTTTGCATAGATCAGTTTTAATTCTGCGCTTATAATAACGAATGCCGTATTCGCTTCTTCAAGTATGGCAACGGCAAATGAGTTCGAATGATTATTTAACATCTCAGCCTTATTATTGAATGGATATCCGCAGCAAATGCACGGTAACTACCTGTGTTCTTGCAATAACCGTGCCACTTTCATCTAATAATTGAACTTGTATCTGATGGGTGCCTCTGTCAATGTTGTCGGCCCGTATTGTTGATGAAATTTGCGGGCTTCCCAGCGCTTTACCATCTAAAAAGAGTTGCAGTTTCTGGGCGGGTTTTTTCTCTGGCATTATTTTAACCTGGATATCAATAGAGCCGTTATTACTGCGCAGCGGACTGTCATTTTCAGGAGAGATAATCTCAGCTTGATAGATAATTGCGGGGTCTTCTTTGACGCCAGCTTTATTTTCTGAGGTTGTTTCCTGCTTAAGGTTTTCCGGGGTTGTTTCCGGCTTGAGGTTATTTGATGTTACGACATTTGTATTAACAACTTGGATTTCTGTTGTGCCAAGCACCGCCGTATCAGAATAATGGCTTATACCGTTGTCATCAACCCAATGATATATTTTTGCCGGTGCCGCTGCCGCTGTCATTGATGAAAAAACACTACAAAAACAGATTAAAGATACCGAGCTCAATAAAGAAAAATTCATATAATAGATACCGCCAATAGTAAAATATAATAATTCATTGTGGGTTAACGCCTTCTGATAGGCAATCATAAACCCTTATAATTGCAGGTTATGTCACCCAAGAGCAGCACCGTGTGGTCAGCTCTGATAATCCTGCTGCAGGCATATTATAACTTAACTGTAAAAAATAAGGCTCACTTTTTATGTACAAAAAGTGAGCCCTGTTATTGACCTTTATTGAGTGTGCCCGAAGACTAGATAATGTTATTTGATAAATAACATCTCTTGATATTTAGGCAATGGCCATAATTCATCAGCAACCAGCGTTTCAAGCGCATCGCCATGTACACGAGTTTGATCCATCAAAGGCAGAATAACATCAACACAGAAGTGCATATGCGCTTCCACATCAGCAAACTCATCAGCAGCAATTGCTTCATTCAGTTTAGCAACCACCGACATCATTGCATTGGCCTCAACTGCTATTGTAGAAGCTAATGAAGTATCAAGATCGATACCCAGCCCGCTCATTGTCGAAGACGTCACACCGAGCTGAGATAAATAACTGATAGCGGCAGGGTAGATAGTGGTTGTGGCCATATCAACCGTTAATTTAGCTTCTACTTCAATCGAAAGAAGATATTGCTCTGCATACACTTCATAGCGGCTTTCTAATTCAACGGGTGAAAATACCCCGGTGCTTTCAAAAAGATTAACCACAGACTCTTCACGAAATGCAGGTAAGGCATCGGCTGTGGTTGGAATGTTTTGTAAACCACGCTCTTCAACTGCCAATTTGTGCCATTCTTCCGAATACCCGTCACCACCAAAGATAACATTACCATGCAATTCCATTAGCTCTTTTAATACCGAGATAACTGCAACGCTTTGGTCCTCAGAGGTTGTTAAAGCAACTTCTAATTTGTCAGAAATCCAGTTTAATGAATCTGCAAGCATAGTATTCATCGCCACCAATGGGCCGGATACTGATTGCGAGGAGCCAACAGCACGGAACTCAAAACGGTTACCGGTAAATGCAAAGGGAGAGGTTCTGTTACGGTCACCCGGATCGCGTTCAAAGTGAAGGATTTGCGATAAACCTGAGTCCATGAAACCAGCATCAGCACAAGTTAACAGCTTGCCATTTTTAATATCGTTAAATAGCCCTTCTAACTGTTCACCTAAATAGACAGAAAGAATGGCCGGTGGAGCTTCATTAGCACCGAGACGATGGTCGTTAGAAGCAGTTGCAATAACCGCGCGTAATAACGAGCCATATTTATGTACGCCGCGAATAACCGCACCACAAAAGAGTAAGAAATTAAGGTTATCATGGGGTGTTTGACCCGGATCTAAGAGGTTACCCTGAGTGCTGTTACCTACGGACCAGTTAACGTGTTTACCTGAACCATTAATACCTGCAAAGGGTTTTTCATGTAATAAACACAGGAAACCATGCTCTTTCGCAGTGCTCTTCATGACCGTCATCAAGAGTTGCTGATGGTCGGCGGCGACGTTGGCAGCTTCGTAATAAGGTGCAATTTCAAATTGACCGGGCGCCACTTCATTGTGGTGAGTTTTCGCCGGGATACCTAATTTGTACAGTTTGTTTTCAAAATCCTGCATGAACACTTGCACGCGCTCAGGGATTGCACCAAAGTAGTGATCATCAAATTGTTGACCTTTCGCGGGAGCTGCACCAAATAATGTTCTGCCTGCCAGTAACAGATCCGGACGTGCATTGGCAAAATTCTCATCAACTAAGAAGTATTCCTGCTCGGCACCACAGCTTGAATTAAGTGGCGCAATATCTGTCTCACCCATTAATTTAAGTACTTTTTGTCCGGCTTCGTTCATTGCTGAAATGGAGCGCAACAGTGGAATTTTTTTATCTAAGGCTTCACCTGTCCAGGACATAAAGACACTTGGAATCATTAAGGTTGAACCATTAGCTGTGTGCATAATGTAAGCCGGGCTGGTTGGATCCCAAGCGGTATAACCACGCGCAGCATTGGTCATGCGTAAGCTGCCGTTCGGGAAAGATGATCCGTCTGGTTCGCCTTTGATTAACAGGCTGCCGGTAAATTCAGTAATAGCACCGCCGTCAGAATTGGTAATGATGAAACCATCATGTTTTTCTGCGGTAATATTAGTCATAGGGTAAAAGATATGTGAGTAGAATTTAACACCTTTAGTAAGTGCCCAATCTTTCATTGCCGCCGCAACAACATCCGCCGTTGCCGAATCTAACGCGCTACCCGTTTGCACCGTTTTTTTAATAGCTTTAAAGGCATTTTTTGATAATGCTTCTTCCATTTTCTGAAGATTAAAAACATCTTCAGCCCAAATTTTACTTAATGGCTCAGGTTTATCGAGTAACTTAGATGCACGGTTAGTAATTTGCGTGATGGCTTGAAGACGGTTTTGGTTTCCACTCATGTGGGGCTCCTTACTTATAAAATAGAGGCTGGATGAGATCAGCTTGGCGATTTTTAAATTTAAAAGACAATATACGCAGAATAAATGCAATAATTATGCCAATATTTTATTCGCTAAAAAATAGCGTGTTTTTTGGTGGTATAGTGATTTTTATAAGGGGATAGAGGCTGTGAAGGTCTATTTGAAGGTCTAAGAAAAGCTAAAAAGAGCACACAAGTTGCTCCTTTCAGCTGCTGACAATTCCGTTAATAGAGTGGAATTGCTGTCAGGTTATAAGTGTTTATAACCTGATATTAGCGAATTATACGCTGTAGTATAAGTCGAACTCTTTTGGATGTGTGGCGCGCGAAACAGCTTCGCATTCAGCTATCTTAAGGGCGATGTATGCATCAATTGATTCATTCGAAAATACTCCGCCTGCTGTTAAGAAGTCACGGTCAGCATCAAGAGCTGCAAGCGCTTCTTCAAAAGAAATAGCTACTTGCGGGATTGCATCCGCTTCTTCTTTAGGAAGGTCGTACAAATCTTTATCAAGAGAATCACCAGGGTGAATCTTGTTTTTAATACCGTCAAGACCTGCCATTAACATTGCAGAGAAACCTAAGTACGGGTTCATTGTTGGATCCGGGAAACGGACTTCAACACGTGCCGCTTTTGCTGAGGGTACGATTGGAATACGGATAGATGCGCTGCGGTTACCGGCAGAGTAAGCTAACATAACAGGTGCTTCAAAATGTGGTACTAGACGTTTGTATGAGTTAGTTGACGCGTTAGTAAAGGCATTAAGTGCTTTAGCATGTTTGATAATACCGCCAATGTAGTAAAGCGCTAGCTCAGAAAGACCGCCGTACTGGTCACCGGAGAACAGGTTAACGCCGTCTTTACCAAGGGATTGGTGACAGTGGTTACCTGAACCGTTATCACCAACAAGGGGTTTAGGCATAAAGGTTGCGGTTTGACCGTATGCATGGGCAACGTTATGTACTACATATTTGTAAATCTGCAGTTCATCGGCTTTTTTAACCATGGTATTGAAACGACAAGCAATTTCATTTTGGCCGGCGGTGGCAACTTCATGGTGATGCGCTTCAACAACAAGGCCCATCTCTTCCATGATTAGACACATCGCGCTGCGGATATTTTGTGCAGAATCAACCGGTGCTACAGGGAAATAACCACCTTTGATACCAGGACGGTGACCGGTGTTGCCTTCTTCATAGGTCGTACCTGAGTTCCAAGCCGCTTCTTTAGCATCAATGGAAAAGAATGCACCCTGCATAGTATTGCCGTATTTAACATCGTCAAACAGGAAGAACTCTGGCTCTGGACCAAATAAAACGGTGTCTGCAATGCCCGTTGAACGCAGGTAAGCTTCTGCACGTTTAGCAACAGAGCGCGGGTCACGGTCGTAACCAAGCATCGTTTTAGGCTCTAACACATCACAACGCAGGTTCAGCGTTACATCATCTGTAAACGGGTCAAGAACAGCAGTTGATGGATCCGGCATTAATACCATGTCCGAATCTTGAATGCCTTTCCATCCGGCAATTGAAGAGCCATCAAACATTTTACCATCTTCGAAAAAGTCTTCGTTTGCCTGGTGATGCGGAATAGACACGTGTTGTTCTTTACCATGGGTATCGGTAAAGCGTAGATCTACGAATTTTACGTCTTGCTCTTTGATATAATCAAGAACATCTTGTGCTGTTTTTGTAGACATGTTTGGAACCTCAATTGACATTTAAAGTAGTGGACAACCATAACAAATTTATTTAAATACTCAAGCGGGCTAAAATTGTGCCAACCCGAGGGCTATCTATTATATCTGAGCTATTTTTTTTAACGAGTAAAATATTACCTCATAAATGCACTGTTATGGTGCAATGCTGCTCTGGCTTGGTGCGTGGCTGGTATTGTTGTTGGGTAAGGGTGATAAAAGCTCTCATAGCAGAACGTTTCATTAACTGTGACCGAGTTAAAACTTTCTATTTTTCGAATAATGGTTACAATGTGCGCTAATAATACCAATTAGATAAATAAAGTGTGAAATTGCGCTGGGTTTACCTAATTGGTATTTTTCATACATTGTTACTTTTTTATAAATTGTTACTTTTGAGGCTCGTCATGTTGTTAGAAAAATTAAGAAATATTGCCATCATTGCTCACGTTGACCATGGTAAAACCACCCTTGTTGATAAATTGTTAGAGCAATCTGGAACGCTAGATTCACGCGGCGGTTCTGAAGAACGCGTTATGGACTCGAATGATTTAGAGAAAGAACGTGGTATTACTATCCTTGCAAAAAATACTGCGATTGTATGGAATGATTACCATATCAATATCGTAGATACTCCTGGACACGCCGATTTCGGTGGTGAAGTAGAGCGTATTTTGTCTATGGTAGACAGTGTTTGTCTAATCGTCGATGCCGTTGACGGTCCAATGCCACAAACGCGTTTTGTAACTCAAAAAGCATTTGCACACGGCCTTAAACCAATTGTTGTTGTTAATAAAGTCGATAAAGCAGGCGCACGTCCTGAGTGGGTTATCGATCAAGTATTTGATCTTTTTGATAATCTTGGTGCCACTGACGAACAGTTAGACTTCCAGGTTGTTTATGCATCAGCGATAAACGGCTGGGCAACTAAAGATATGGAAACTGAAAGTGATAATATGGAACCTTTGTTCCAAACTATCGTTGACAGTGTTGAACCGCCTGCTGCAGATCGCGACGGTGACTTCCAAATGCAAATTTCCCAACTTGATCACAACTCTTATGTAGGTGTTATCGGAGTAGGTCGTATTACCCGCGGTAATGTTAAAGTTAACCAGCAAGTGACAGTGATTGGCGCTGATGGTAAAAAACGTAACGCTAAAGTCGGCCAGGTATTAGGTTATTTGGGACTTGAGCGTAACGATGTAGAACTGGCAGAAGCCGGCGATATCGTTGCTATCAGTGGCTTGGGTGAACTTAAAATCTCCGATACTGTTTGTGCGCAAAACAATGTTGAAGCTTTACCAGCACTGACTGTTGATGAACCAACGGTTACCATGACCTTCCAGGTAAACAATTCACCTTTCTGTGGTAAAGAAGGTAAATTTGTTACTTCACGTAATATTTTAGACCGTTTAAATAAAGAGCTGGTACATAACGTAGCGCTTAAGGTTGAAGAAACTGGTGACCCGGATAAATTTAAAGTATCTGGTCGTGGTGAACTGCACTTAGGTATTCTAATTGAGAATATGCGTCGTGAAGGTTACGAACTTGCAGTATCTCGTCCTGAAGTTATCGAGCGTCTTGTTGACGGTCAGTTACAAGAACCCTTTGAAACATTAACCGTTGACGTTGAAGAGCAAAGTCAAGGTTCGGTTATGGAGCAGTTAGGCATTCGTAAAGCTGAATTGACTAACATGACGCCAGATGGAAAAGGTCGTGTACGTTTGGATTTTGTTATTCCAAGCCGTGGTTTAATCGGTTTCCAAACTGAATTCATGACAATGACTTCTGGTTCTGGTCTTCTTTACCATTCGTTTGATCACTATGGTCCTCATAAAGGCGGCACTATCGGTCAACGCCAAAATGGTGTGTTGATTTGTAATCAAACAGGTAAAGCGGTTACTTACTCTCTGTTCTTCTTACAAGATCGTGGTCGTCTGTTCCTCGGACATGCGACAGAAGTATACGAAGGTCAAATCATCGGTATTCATAACCGTGCTAATGATTTAACGGTTAACTGTATTCGCGGTAAGCAACTTACTAACGTACGTTCTTCCGGTACAGATGAAGCACAAACACTTTCACCTGAAATTATTTTAACCCTTGAGCAGGCGCTTGAGTTTATCGATGTTGATGAATTAGTAGAAGTAACGCCAAAAAGCATTCGTATCCGTAAGAAACTGCTTACAGAGAACGAACGTAAACGTGCAACACGCCCTACTAAAGGCTAAATAGCTGAAAGCAATACAGATATAAAAAGGTCTTACTTCGGTAAGACCTTTTTTTTATCTGCAATTTAGGGTTAAATGGATAAGACTAACAGCTATCAGTCATTAGCCGTCAGTCTTCAGTCGTCAGGAGTAGGTAGTAAGGTGTAATACTATAAGGATAAGAATGATGAAATTGGGTAGAAAAATTGTTATGGATAAAATTAAAGTTGCCTACCAATATCTGCTCTTTGTATGGCGGCGAAGTGAACAGGATAATATTAAGGTACCGGCAGGGCATCTGGCCTACGTGACTTTATTATCTATCGTGCCCTTATTGGCGGTCATTTTCTACATGCTATCGGCCTTCCCGGTTTTTGCTGATCTTAAGAAAATATTAGAAAATCTTATTTATAATAATCTGCTGCCTACGTCCGGTGATACGATTCAGGTACATATCAGCGGCTTTATTGAAAATACCAAAAAAATGAGCATGATGGGAATCGGCTCATTAATAGTGATTGCCTTGTTATTGATATCAACCATAGATCAAACCATTAACCGTATCTGGCGCTGCACCAATAAACGTTCACGGATTCAGGCCTTTACTATTTACTGGACCATTTTAAGCCTGGGTCCGGTGATTATCGGCGCAAGTATTGCTTTAAGCTCCTACCTTTTTACTGTTTTTCAAGAGGATGGCTCACTGTCATTTGTGCAGCGCATATTAAGCGTCATGCCCTTCATGCTAACATGGTTAACCTTTGCCGGTGTTTATACGCTGGTTCCTCATCAGCGTGTCAGTTTTCGTTATGCATTAATCGGTGCTTTTATTGCCACTATTCTGTTTTCCTTCGGTACCGACCTTTTCCGCTTATACATTACAAATTTCCCTTCACAGCAGATAATATACGGTGCGTTGGCAGTGATCCCGATCCTCTTCGTATGGATCTATTACACTTGGTTAATTGTGTTAATCGGTGCTGAGGTCACGGCGACCTTAGAGGAGTTCTTACAGCAGCATAAAGAGAGCAAAGTGGCTAATGAATATCTGGGAGCTGATACATGATTGCCCTGATACAGCGTGTTAGCGATGCCAGGGTTAGCGTTGCCGGAGAAACTGTTGGTCAAATAGGACCGGGTTTACTGGTTTTGTTAGGCGTTGAAAAAGAGGATGACGAGTCCAAATGCAAACGCCTGGCACAACGGGTTTTAGCCTATCGAATATTTGCTGACGGTGACCATAAAATGAATCTTAATGTGCAGCAGGCCGAAGGGGAGGTGTTAGTTATTTCACAATTTACTCTGGCGGCACAAACCGATAAAGGCAATCGTCCGGGCTTTTCCAAGGGCGCGCATCCGATCGAGGCCAAACGCCTTTATAAACTGTTTAAACAAAACTGTGCCGACACGGGTATCAAGGTTGAAAGCGGGAAGTTTGCCGCTGATATGCAGGTTTCATCAACTAATAACGGCCCGGTAACATTTTGGCTGCAGGTCTGATTTTGTTTAATTCAGCGAACTTTCTTTTCAGTTAAACTTATTGCATAGTGGACTGTCTTATAGCAACCCCCCTGATTTGGTCTGCATAGTTTCCGGGATTTTTTGCAATTTATCATATTCAAGAGAATAAATAATGTCATATTATAATCGACTAACGGTATTGGTTTCTTGCCTCATATTGAGTTTTTCTTCGCAGGTTAATGCCGATTCGAAGCAGCCTTCCGCTTCGCTTGAAATACTCAAAGCAGAGGTCATTAAAAGTCCGAATGACGCCCGTGAATATCAGGTGATCCGCTTAGCGAATCAACTGGAAGTGTTGCTGGTTTCAGATCCGGATTTAAAAAACAGCGCCGCCTCCTTATCTGTGCCCATTGGCAGTATAAATAATCCCGATCAGCAACTGGGTCTCGCTCATTATCTGGAGCATATGTTATTTTTAGGCTCAGAGCGTTACCCGACCATTAATGAATACAGTAAATTTATGACTCAACACGGGGGTTATACTAACGCTTATACCGCGCAGGAGAGTACGGTCTACGGTTTTGAAGTCAATGATAATAACTTTGCAGAAGCGTTAGACAGATTAGGCGATGTAATGCGCGCCCCATTACTGGATAAGCGTTATGCGGACAAAGAAAGAAATACCGTTAACGCGGAATACAAAACCTATTTTGATAACGACATGCGTAAATTTTACGCGCTGCAGCAGTATACTTTAAATCCGAAGCATCCAGCTGCTCGCTTTAGCAGCGGTAATTTAAACACCTTAAAAGATAAACCCGGCAGTAAACTACAGGATGAATTAGGCCATTTTTTCGAAACTTATTATTCAGCTAATTTAATGAAGGTGGCCTTAACCAGTCCGCGCTCGATCAATGATTTAGAGCAAATGGCCCTTTTATATCTCAGCCAGATTCCCAACAAACACGCAACTCAACCGTTGATCGTGAGTCCCATTTTAACCGCAAAAGAGCTTGCTATCAGTGTCGAGATGAAACCCACGGCCGATATTAAATTATTACAGGTGAATTTTTTAATACCGAGCGTAAAAGATGAATATATGTACCAGCCCGGCGGTTATATCAGCCGCTTATTAGGCTCGGATCATGACGGCGGGTTATCGGATCAGCTGCAAAAAGCAGGCTTGGTAGAGTCGGTGATGACAAGTTTCTACGACTCTTTCAGTGAGCACTATTCACAATTTTCAGTGCAATTTGCAATGACCAAAGCAGGTTTAAAGGATCAGGATAAAATTTTAGCCAGTTTATTTGCCTATATTGAGTTAATTAAGAAACAGGGAGTGAATCAACAGCAATATCAGCAACAAAAAAGTGGTTTAGACAGGCGGTTTGAGTTTTTAACTAAAAACTCCGGCTTTAACTATGTCATGACCCTGTCCGCTGATATGCAGCAATACCCGTACAAAGATCTGCTTTTTCATCCCTATCGTCTGGACGGTTTTAATACAAAATTTATAAGCGAATTATTAACTTATTTAACCCCTGAAAACAGCCGTATATTTAAAATGATCCCGAATCTGCAGGAAGGAGTACAAATCCCTTATTATCAGGGTAAATATGCGCGTCATAGTATCACTAAAAAAACTCAGCAAAGCTGGTTAAAACAAGCGCAGAAAATTAAATTAACCTTACCTGCTGGGAATCCGTGGTTACCTGAAAATTTCAACTTAGTAGACAAAGGCAACTCGAATATTGCGCTGCATCTCGTTGATCAACCTGGACATTCGGTGTGGTTTAAGCAAAGTGCTTATTTTAATGAGCCCAAAGCGAGCCTTAAGCTGCATTTAAACAGTGCCCTTAGCGATCAAAATCCTAAGTCTCGAGTCACCATGAGCCTGTTACTGGAAATGTTCAGCAACCAGTTTGCAGCGCTGCATTTTGTTAGCAATGAGGCCGGTTTAGGTTTTGCTTTAAGCGATTCCAATGGTTTGTTAATCAGCACCTCCGGGTACAGTGATAAACAGAATAAATTATTACTCACCGTCTTAAAGGAGATTAAAAACGCACAATTTAGCGAACAAACCCTTAACCTTGCCAAACAGGAGATAAGGAGGCAGTTCAGTAATAAAGCGACCATGAAACCGCTGGATTTTGCCTTTGCTGGTTTTCGTCAATTAGTGCGTCAACCGGCGTGGTCCGATGCGGCTCTGCTGGCTGAAATTGAAGGCATCACTTTAGTGGATATTGATCATTTTATTGAACAAATATTGTCTCAATCACGTTTACGCCTGTTAGCCTTGGGCAATTTAACCCGTCAACAGGTTGTTGATTTGAATAGTGAATTAAGCAAAATTGTAAATGTTCAGCCAAAACCTTTTTATACTATTAAACGTATTCAGGCGGATCTCAAGCAAGGGCCATTAAACTATCAAATCAACTCAAAAATGGAAGATGACGCGTTAGCGAGTATTTATCTTTCTGATTTCAAAGGGGATGCAGCATTAGCCACAGCGGAGTTATTAAATAAATTGCTACAACCGGCATTTTATAATCAGATTAGGACGCAGGAGCAATTAAGCTATTCGCCTTTTAGTGCCACTTTCCCAGTTGATGATTATGTGGCCTTCGGACTTTTCACCCAAAGCCCGACGCTAAGCAACGCACTGTTATATCAGCGTTTTGCTGTTTTCCTGCAAAATTTTAATAAACAGCTGGATAAAACCACTGAGAAAGAATTTGCCGCTATTAAAGAAGCACAGCTTGCTAATTATTTAGCCAAACCCACTTCGATTGCCGATGAGTTTTCTTATTTGAGTCATCAATGGTTAAGTCTGGAACCGGAAATAGACACTGAGCAGGCTTATATTGACAGTTTATCGGCGGTTTCTCTGAATGATGTTAAGGCTTTTTTCCAGGCTGTTTTGGTTAATGGCAAAAATGCCCAGTCCGTGGTTGTTCAAGTGCAGGGGACAAAATTTTCAAAAGATGAAATCTTAGCGCTAAAAAATGAAGTGAAAATTTCAAATATAGACAGTTTACCTAAGCATTAATCATCTCTGCTTTGCAGTTATACCCAAATTCATTGAAGCTACGGTTTCAAGTAATGTGGGTATAACGTGACCTCTATTAACTTTACTCTTATAATAAGCCTTCATTTTCAAAGAAGGCTTTTTAATTTATGCGCCCTAGTAATCGTACTCCTGAACAAAACCGCGAAATAAAAATCACCCGCCATTATACTGACTATGCTGAAGGCTCTGTGTTAATTGAAATGGGCAATACCAAAGTGCTTTGTAATGCCACTGTTTCCGATTCTGTGCCGCGTTTTTTAAAAGGCAAAGGCAAGGGTTGGGTGACCGCGGAATACGCTATGCTGCCGCGCGCGACACATAGTCGCAATATGCGCGAAGCGGCAAAGGGCAAGCAGGGCGGACGGACGCTTGAAATTCAGCGTCTTATTGCGCGCTCACTGCGTGCCGCCGTTGATCTAAAGGCGATGGGTGAAAATATGATCACCGTGGATTGTGATGTGATTCAGGCCGATGGTGGCACGCGTACCGCTGCCATTACCGGCGCCTGTATTGCATTAGCAGACGCCCTTAATTGGATGGTCAAAAAGGGTAAACTGAAGAAAAGTCCTCTCAAGCAGATGATTGCTGCGGTTTCGGTCGGCATTTATCAAGGTACGCCTGTTTGTGATTTAGATTATGCCGAAGATTCTAACGCCGACACAGACATGAATGTAGTCATGAGCGACACTGGTGGTCTGATTGAGATTCAAGCGACAGCCGAAGATGGCGCATTCAGTCATGAACAACTACTTAGCATGTTAAGCCTTGCCAAAGGCGGAATCGATGCCCTTATTGTGGAACAGAACAAAGCACTCAACGCGGAATAAAAAGATGAAAGATTATCAAAAAGAATTTATTGAATTTGCCCTGGAAAAACAGGTCTTAAAGTTTGGCCAATTTACCCTGAAATCGGGCCGTACCAGCCCCTATTTTTTTAATGCCGGGTTATTTAATAGCGGCCGTGATTTGGCGCGTTTAGGGCGCTTTTACGCAGCCGCCTTAATGGACTCCGGTATTGACTATGACCTGCTCTTTGGTCCGGCTTATAAAGGGATCCCTATCGCTACAACAACGGCGGTTGCCCTGTCTAACGATTACGATTTAGATATACCCTACTGCTTTAACCGCAAAGAAGCTAAAACTCACGGAGAAGGAGGGAGTTTAGTCGGTTCTGAACTGCAGGGTAAAATCATGCTGGTGGATGATGTGATCACCGCCGGCACCGCAATTCGTGAGTCAATGGATATTATTCAAGCGCACCATGCACAATTAGCGGGTGTTTTAATTGCTTTGGATCGTCAGGAAAAGGGCAGGGCTGAGCTTTCTGCTATTCAGGAAGTTGAGCGCGACTATGGTGCTAAAGTTATTTCTATTGTGAAGCTTAGTGACCTGATAACTTATCTGGAAGAAAATTCAGAAATGCAGGAAGATCTTGCGTCAGTTAAAGCCTATCGCGAGCAGTACGGCATTTAATCTGCGTTATTGTGAATAGTCTCAGCAAAAACCGCAGTCTATTAATAATAGGCTGCGGTTTTTTTATATCTAAGAACCTAAGTTTTGTAATAAAAATATTCTATTCGGAATAACATTATTTAAAGAAAAACAAAAATAAACTCAAAGTGTAAACGTTTACACTTGCGATCTTGATCACGGATAGAGTATGCTTTTTGCTGTTAATATCATCACATCAACATTACTGGAGTTAAAAATGAAAATTCTTATTACGGGTGGAATGGGTTATATCGGCAGTCATACCTGCATTCAGCTGATGGCTGCGGGCATGACACCCATTATTCTGGACAACCTATCTAACAGCAGTGAAATAGTGTTATCAAGAATCCATGATTTAAGCGGCGCGACACCGGTTTTTTATCAGGGAGATGTGCGCGATCGTCTGATTTTAGAAAAAATATTTGCAGAGCAGGAAATCGCTGCTGTGATTCACTTTGCCGGTTTAAAATCCGTTGGCGAATCCGTTGCAAAACCACTGGAATATTATGATAACAATGTCCACGGCTCGCTCTTATTAGCCGAAGTAATGAAAAATGCGGGTGTCAAAAGTCTGCTGTTTAGCTCATCGGCCACGGTCTACGGTGATCCGCTGCAAATGCCTATTACTGAATCGACGCCAACGGGTGCAACCACTAATCCCTATGGCCGTAGTAAATATATCGTTGAAGAGTGTCTACGAGACTTACAGGCTGCACAGCCTCAATTAAGTATCACGCTATTACGTTATTTCAATCCCGTTGGCGCACATATTTCCGGTACTATCGGCGAGGATCCGCAGGGTATCCCGAACAATCTGATGCCCTTTATTGCTCAGGTTGCGGTAGGCAGACGTGAAAAATTGTCTGTCTTTGGTGATGATTATAATACCCCCGACGGCACCGGCGTACGCGATTATATCCACGTGATGGATTTGGCCGACGGACATGTTGCAGCCCTTAAGGCGGTTGGATTTAAATCCGGCCTGCATATCTATAATCTTGGAACAGGCCAAGGCAGCAGCGTATTAGAGATGGTAGAGGCTTTTGCTAAAGCAAGCGGCAAACCGATCCCTTACACTATTTGTCCGCGCCGACCCGGTGATATTGCCGAGTGCTGGGCAGATACCTCTAAAGCAAACCGCGAACTGAACTGGAAAGCGAGCAGAACATTAAAAGAGATGTCCGAGGATAGTTGGCGCTGGCAGTCACAAAATCCCAATGGTTATGGACCTCAAGAATAATCTGAAGGTCCCGGACAAGAAGTTCTATATTATTTAATTAAGGTTTAAAGATGTCACATTCAGTTGCACAGGATCACGAATTTAGAGCGGTTGATCACCCGCATCGCCGTTTTAATCCACTGACCGGTCAATGGATATTAGTCTCTCCTCATCGTGCCAAACGTCCCTGGCAGGGGCAGGATGAAGAGCCTGAAAATAATGTGCTTAAAAGTTATGACAAAGAATGTTTTTTGTGTGCCAATAATACCCGTATTTCCGGTGATAAAAATCCCGATTATAAAGGCACCTTTGTTTTTAACAATGACTTTGCCGCGCTGACCACGGATACTCCGGACGCTCCGGTTAATAACAATCCGCTTTTTCGCATGGAAAGTGCGCGTGGTTTGAGCCGGGTTATCTGTTTTTCTGCGGATCACAGCAAAACCTTACCTGAATTAGAACCGACTCAAATTCGTGCTGTTATTGATACCTGGGATGAACAGATAAATGAACTTGGTAAAGAGTATGTTTGGGTACAAGCTTTTGAAAATAAAGGTGCCATGATGGGCTGTTCACAACCTCACCCGCATGGTCAGGTTTGGGCGAATAACTTTTTACCCAATGAAATTGAAAGAAAAGACAGATTGTTAGCAGCATACTATCAGGAAAACAAAAGTAATCTGTTAGTTGATTATGCCAATAGTGAGCTGCAGGACGGTTCACGTACCGTCGTTGAAACAGAACACTGGCTAGCCGTAGTACCTTATTGGGCTGCCTGGCCCTTTGAAACTATGCTGATGCCAAAAGCGCATATTCGCCGAATGAGTGAATTAAATGAGTCGCAAAGAGATGATCTTGCTGTGGCTTTGAAAAAGCTGACCAGTCGTTACGATAATCTTTTCAAATGCTCCTTCCCGTATTCAATGGGCTGGCATTTCGCACCCTTCTTTAAAGATGCCGATACCGATATTGAGCACTGGCAACTGCATGCGCTGTTTTATCCGCCGCTATTACGCTCTGCTACCGTGCGTAAATTTATGGTGGGTTACGAAATGCTGGCGGAGAGCCAAAGAGATTTAACCGCTGAACAAGCTGCAGAGAAACTACGTGCAGTCAGCGACGTTCATTTTCGCAGTAATCCGTAAAGCTGTTTATTCAAAACTTAGAGAAAATTAACATGACAAATTCAAATTCATTGATCGAAAAAGTAAAACAAACTTTTAAGCAGCAGTTTGCTTATCAAGAAGCGTTTATTATCCAGGCACCGGGACGAGTGAATCTGATTGGTGAGCATACCGATTATAACGATGGTTTTGTTTTACCCTGTGCAATTAACTATCAAACCATGGTCGCAGCGGCGCCGCGAAACGATAATATTGTGCGGGTTATATCGGCTGATTATGGCAACCAGGTGGATCAGTTTGACCTTACTGAGCAAATAGAGTTTCTTGAAGATCGCATGTGGGCCAACTATATTCGCGGAGTAGTGAAATGTTTGCTTGATCGCGGTTATAAATTTGCCGGTGCGGATTTGGTTGTCAGCGGAAATGTACCGCAGGGTGCCGGATTAAGTTCATCCGCCGCATTAGAAGTGGTTATTGGTCAGACCTTTAAAACACTTTACAATCTTAATATCAGTCAACAGGAAATCGCTTTAAATGGTCAGCAGGCAGAAAATGAGTTTGTTGGTTGTAATTGCGGCATTATGGACCAGTTAATCTCTGCCTGTGGCGAAGAGGGCCATGCTTTATTGATTGATTGCCGCTCTTTGCAAACAACCTCAGTCCCGATGCCGAAGGATGTGGTTGTGATGATCATCAATTCAAATAAAAAGCGCGGGTTAGTGGACAGTGAATACAATACCCGCCGTCAGCAGTGTGAACAGGCGGCCAAAGTATTTGCTGTGCCGGCATTAAGGGATGTCACTATCGAGCAGTTTGAGCAGCGTATTAATGAGCTTGATGGCGTGGTTGCTAAACGCGCCCGCCATGTGATCACTGAAAATGCCCGTACAGAAAAGGCAGCTATCGCCCTAAAAGAGGGAGATTTGATGTTAATGGGGCAGTTGATGGAAGAATCCCATCTGTCGATGCGCGATGATTTTGAAATTACGGTACCGGAAGTTGATCTGTTAGTAGAAATTGTTAAAAAACAGATTGGCAGTTTGGGCGGAGTACGTATGACTGGTGGTGGTTTTGGAGGTTGTATCGTGGCTTTAATGCCGCCTGAAAAAGTGGCCGCGGTGACAAAAGCCGTTGAGGCCGAATATGAGACTGCGACCGGATTAAAAGAATCAATATATGTGTGCCAGGCAAAATCGGGCGCAGCTGCTGTTTAAGCCCGTAGAGCTTTGATAAAGAAAAGTAGCAGGAAGGGAGCAGTTGCTCCCTTTTTTTATTTATAGCCAAATGACTTATGCTGCTTTGTGTCGTGCAGCTGATTTGGTACACAATAGAGGTCGAGAAAAGCATGTCTCTTTTACAAAAAATGACTCAAACTGATTTTTCTGATGGTCAAAAAGCAAAAATTTTTACTCTGACTAATAAACACGGCTCAACTATTTCAGTCATGGATATTGGCGCAACCTGGCTGAGCTGTAAAATTCAATTAGCAACAGAACTGCGAGAAGTACTATTAGGTGTAGATAGTATGGAAAAACAGCTGGCGCAATCGGCCTATATGGGGGCAACGGTGGGGCGTTATGCTAACCGTATTCATAGGGGGCAGTTTGGAATAAACGGCTTAAACTATCAGCTTGATACAAACCAAAATGGAAACACATTGCATGGCGGCAGCGAAGGCTTTGATAAACGCCGCTGGCAGGTTGCACAACAGGAAAATAACAAGATTACTTTTGCGCTGTTTTCAGCCGATGGCGACCAGGGCTTTCCCGGGAATTTGACTGTGAGTGTAAGTTACCAGTTCGACGATGATAATGAAGTCGCGATCGAATATTTGGCAAGCTGTGATAAAGCCTGTCCGGTTAACCTCACAAACCACGCTTATTTTAACCTCTCGGGAGCAGAATCGGGTGAAAACTGTTTCGCGCATAGCCTGCAGATTAATGCGCAACAATACCTGCCAACAGACGCACAGGGAATACCTTTAGGAGCACTGGCTACGGTCAAAGGAACCGGGTTTGACTTTTTAACCGGTAAAAAAGTAGGCCGGGACTTTATGTTAGATGCGGATCAAAAGTTAGCTGGCGGTTACGATCACTGTTTTTTAATTGATCCTCAGTGCAGTGACGGTAAACAGGCAGTTGCACAGTTAGTATCACCCGATAATGCGCTGAGTATGCTTGTCTCTACCAGCGCACCTGCTGTACAGCTTTATACGGGTAACTTTTTAGACGGTAATCCAAGCCGCAAAAATACCCCCTATAATAACCACGCGGGGCTGGCATTAGAAACGCAGTTGTTACCGGACTCGCCAAATCATCCCGAGTGGCCGCAGGCGTCCTGTGTTTTACAACCGGGACAAACTTATCAATCACACAGCTGTTATAAATTTCAAATTTGCAAATAAACCGCCGAGCCTGAAGGTTCAGTTCGAGCCGTCTGTCCGAATCTGCCTTTGGACCCGCGGCTTTAGGCGGACAAAATAACAAGCCGAGCCTGAAGGCTCAGTTTCAAGAGTGTGTACGTATACCGTCATCTTCTGTCTACACAAGCCTGTAAAACAAAAAAAGGCCTGACATTCATAATGTCAGGCCTTTTTAGTTTACTAAATTAAATCAGTGATGATTAGTACTCGTGGCTTTTTACCTTATGCTCAAGCGTTTCATCAAATATCTCCGCAGGCTTATGCTTGCTGGCAATAAATGAATACAGAACAGGCAAAATAAACAGGGTAAATAAAGTACCAATTGATAATCCCGCTACGATCACAACACCTATTCCGAAACGACTTACCGCACCTGCGCCCGTTGCAAAGAGTAAAGGTACTAAACCTGCCACCATCGCAGCTGTGGTCATTAATATTGGACGCAAACGCACCGTTGCGGCTTTTTTAACTGCATCGATACGATTTAAGCCATGATGTAACTGCTCTTCTTTGGCAACCTCGGCAATCAAAATACCGTGTTTGGTAATTAAACCCACCAGGGTTATCAAACCAACCTGAGTATAAATGTTCATGGTTGCCGCTCCCCAGGCAAGCGCTACCAATGCACCGCTGATAGCAAGGGGGACGGTCAGTAGAATAACCAGCGGATCGCGTATACTTTCAAATTGACTGGCAAGTACCAGAAAGATAATCAATATAGCTAGGATAAAAGTCATGTATAAGGCACTGCCTTCAGTTACAAATTGACGCGCTTCACCTAAGTAATCATGGCTATAACCCTGCGGTAATTTGGTCTCTGCAATGCCATCAAAGAAGTCAATCGCATCACCCATGGCGACCCCGGGGGCTAATACCGCACCAATAGTGGCACTGTTAAGCTGGTTAAAGTGGGCTAAAGAGCGCGGCTCAGCAGTGATTTCAATGTCAATTAATTCACTAAGGGGCAGCATATCGCCATTTTTAGCACGCACATAAAAGTTACCCAGTTTGTGCGGAGATAAACGATATTTCCGTTCCACCTGCGCAATCACTTCATAACTGCGGCCGTCAAGATCGATTCGGTTTAAATACCCGTCACTGACTAATGTCCCTAATGTCACACCAATATCTTGCATGGTGACACCATAAGCACCGGCTTTATCACGGTCAATTTTGATGTTCATGGTCGCCGAATCAAAGGCCAAATCTAACTCCGAGTAAACAAAGTTAGGGTTTGCCTGGGTGGCTGCCAGTACATCGGAGGCGATACTGATTAAGCTTTCAAATTGATTGCCCGTGGTGATCACAAACTGCACCGGTAATCCACCCGATGAACCGGGTAATTCAGGCATCTGAAAGGCAGTGGTTGCAACCGCTGCTACGCTGTTAAACATGGGCGTTAAAGTGGTTGAAAGTTGTTTAGGATCTTTCTCTCTTTGACTCCAGGGTTTCATGATCGCAATACCAAATGCCTGGTTGGAATTTGGAATACCGGACATCGCTAAACTGCTGGTCACTTCAGGCTGCTTGGCTAATTCGCCGGTGATAACACGCATGCTATTTTCGATGTAATCAAGGTTGGCATTGGCAGGCGCTTTTGCCATTACCATTAATGCGCCTTTATCTTCTTTAGGTGCAAGTTCAGAAGGAATAGATCCGAACAAAAAAGGTAAGGAGATAAAAACCAAACAGGCAAACAGGATAACCGCAGGGCGACGGGTCATTAATTTATCCAATAAACGCGAATACCCCCTGGTAATAGAGGATAAAACTGACTCTACCGTACGCTCAAAACGGTTCGGCTGGTGATTGCTGGTAAGCAGTTTGCTACACATCATGGGTGACAATGTGAGCGCCACAATACCCGAGACAAACACCGCCCCTGCAAGGGTTAACGCAAACTCGGTAAACAGTGAACCGGTGATCCCGCCCATTAGGGCGATCGGTGCATATACCGCGGCCAGCGTTATCGTCATGGAGATAACGGGTAGCGCAATTTCACGTGTGCCGAGAATAGCCGCACGAAACGGATCTTCTCCCGCTTTGATATGGCGGTCAATATTTTCTACCACCACAATCGCATCATCAACCACCAAACCAATCGCTAATACCATAGCAAGCAGAGTCATCAGGTTAATGGTAAAACCAAACAGCTGCATCACCACCACCACACCGATTAAGGACAGCGGAATAGTAATAATAGGAATAATAACTGCGCGCCATGAACCTAAAAACAGGATCATCACCAGTAAGACGATAAAACCGGCTTCGGCAATGGTTTTAATTACTTCAGATATCGACTCTTCAATCGCGATAGTTGAATCGTATAAGACGTTCATTTGTATTGAACTGGGGTTGTTTTTCTCCAGGGCGGGCAGCATTTCGCGCACCCCGGCGGTAATAGTAAGGGGGTTAGCCGTTGGTGCTGCATCGATTGCCACCACAACCGCATCATTACCATTGGCCATCGCACGATAAATATCGTGACTTTTCTCTAAAGACACTCGAGCAATATCCTGCAGGCGGATAACCTTGCCATTTTCACGCGTGGCAATAACCAGATTTTCCAGCTCAGCGCCGGTTTTTACCTGAGTTTGTACATTACTGTTAAACAGGGTGTAATAACTGTTAGATTGTCCCGCAGCCGATTGAATATTATTCGCCTGCAGTATCTGCACAACGTCTGTCGCTGTTAAACCAAAACCGGCCATACGCTCAGGATCTAACCAGATACGTAGCGCAAACTTAGTGCCGCCATAAAGGTTAACTTTTGCGACACCACTAATACTGAATAACTGCGGTTTAATAATACGCTCAAGGTAATCGGTTATTTCACTTGAACTAAGCTGCTCACTGGAAAAAGAGATATAGATAACCGAGGTTGTTGAACCGGTACTCATATCAATGGTCGGATCTTCGGCTTCACTGGGCAGCTGTGAGCGCACACTATTGACCTTGGCCAGAATATCAGCAACCGCGCCACTGGGGTCGGTGTTTAATTTCATAAACACCGAAACCTTTGAATTACCCATGTAACTTTGTGAGGTAATAAAATCAATATTGTCGGCTTGAGCAATAGCCTGCTCAATAGGTTGGGTAATAAAGCCCTGAATCAGGTCGGCATTTGCGCCATAATAACCGGTTGAAACTGTTACCAAGGTATTGGTCATGCTCGGATACTCGCGTACCTGCATTTTACTTAAGCCCTGCAGGCCCAGTAAAACAAGTAACAGGCTGATCGAAATCGCCAGTACCGGACGGCGGATAAAAATATCAGTAAATTTCATCAATGGCCCCTATAATGCCGGAATTTCAGCAGGTATATTTAAAATATCTGATTCGATAATTTTCACATGCGCCGAATTACTTAATCGTACCTGGCCGCTTGTGACTATCAGGTCACCTTCTTTAAGACCATCGAGTATACGGATTGAACCCTCTTTACTTTTACCTAGTTTAACAATGCGTTGTTCAACTTGGAGGAAGCTTTTACCCGATTTATCCTGCTGCTCTGTTATCACATAAACGGTTTCACCATAGAGCGTATAATTAATGGCAGTTTCCGGAATAATGATCTGTTTTTGCACTGTCGGCAAAATGATATTGGCCTTAGCAAACATACCCGCGCGTAACTTTTGCGCTGTGTTGGGGATATCCGCCTGTACTTGAATCAGACCGCTTTGATAGTTTACCGCAGGCTCGATAGCAGAAATTGTGCCGGTAAAAGCAATTTCCGGCTCAGCATCGACAAAAATATTCATTGCCTGACCGATATGAATTTTATTGAGATCATTTTGCGGCACGGTAAAGCGCAGTCGCATTTTACTGACATCTTCCAAGCGCACTATATCGGTACCGGCACTCAAATAATCACCGATAAATACATTACGCAGACCGGCAATACCGTCAAAGGGAGCACGGATAATGCGTCGGCTAATCGTTGCCTGATAGCTTTCTATCTGTCCCTGTAAGGCTAATAACTCAGCTTCAGCATCATCAACATCACCCTGAGATACAGAGCCTTTGGCAAATAACGAGTTCATTCGAGTATAGTTACGCTGCACAGCAGACAAGCGGCCTTTAGCGGCTTTTAAATTAGCCAGTTCAACTTCCGCATCAAGGTATACAATAGGTTCATTGGCTTTTAGTTTTTGACCGGATTCAAATTCTATTTTACTCACTTTACCGGTTACTTCATTGGCAATATTAACGCCCTGAATCGGTTCGATAAAACCAATGGCGCGCAGATGAGGTGTCCAGTCTTGCAATGCAGCTGTCGCACTGGTGACGGGGAATTCCGGAATCGGACGGTTAGCTAAAAACTCTTTAATCTTCATGGCTTTAAACATATTAAAGCCAATCACAGAGCCGAACACAAGCAGGGCTAAAATAATTGCCGATGCGATCCATTTTTTCATATCAGTACCTTTAAAAAATAATTAATGGGTGGGTTTTAAAATTGCCTGCCAGGAGGCATCTATTATTTGTGTAATAAGTTGTTCGTCAGGTGGTGTAATACTATGATTGAGTACTTTTTTTGCTATGTTAATGGCCGATTCAAAGCTTAATGACATTAAAACCGGTATCGGAAAATCGAGTAATGTTTGCTCACGAATACCTTGTTCATAAATATTAAACAGCGGTGCAAAGAGACTATCATTGCAGGAAAGCATCTCTTGTCCTTGTACGCAGGGTCTAAGAAATAGCATCGACACGGCAATGATTCGATTGGGGTTGGTTAGCACTGACTGGTAGGTATTACGCCAGCATAAAGCATATTTTTGTTTTTGATTTAGCTCGTCATGCAGCCCCTTAAAAGTAACCGCGGCAATCTCTGTTTTAACATGCACATGCAGCTGGTTAATCATATCTTCTTTATTTTCAAAATAACGATAGATAGTGCCTGCCGCAACGCCGGCAGAATTCGCCAGCGCCTTCATCGACAGTCCGTAAAAACCGCGTTCTGCAAGTAGAATTTCGGCTGCAGCTAGTATTTTTTTGCGTTTATCGACCATAATACACCAATAATGAATGAACGTTCATTATCGTGTATTTGTAATATTAAGCAATATTTAAATGATATTAAATATCAATATGACCAATGAGTTGCGATATTGCATAGGCAGCGTTCCTGAGTATCACCATCAGAGTCTAGATTGTTGATTGGTATTCAACCTAAACTGGCGTAAAATCGACAGCTGTTTATTCAAGTTATTTTGCATGTAGGAAAAACCATGAAGCTTAATCCCGGACAAGATGCCGCCGTTAAAATGATCTCAGGCCCATGCCTTGTTTTAGCGGGAGCGGGAAGCGGTAAAACGCGTGTGATCACCAATAAAATTGCCCACCTGATTCAAAATTGTGATTATCTGGCCAAAAATATTGCCGCGGTAACCTTCACCAACAAAGCGGCCCGCGAGATGAAAGAGCGGGTCAGTCAAACGCTGGGGCGCAAAGAAGCGCGTGGTTTAATCGTCTCAACCTTTCACTCTCTGGGCTTGGATATTATCAAACGTGAAGTAAAAACCCTGGGCATGAAAGCCGGTTTTACGCTGTTTGACGATCAGGATACGCTGGCATTATTAAAAGAGCTCACTGAAAAGCAGCTGCAGGAAGATAAGGATCTGCTCAAAGCTTTAACATCGCAAATATCCAACTGGAAAAATGGCCTGATATTACCCCCGCAGGCGATCAAACAGGCTAAAGGTGAACGAGAGGTGATCTTCGCCCATTGTTATGACCTTTACCAGCGCCAGTTAAAAGCCTATAACGCTCTGGATTTTGACGATCTGATCGTTCTGCCAACCCTGCTGTTAACCCACAAAGAAGAGGTCCGTTTACGCTGGCAGAAACGCATTCGTTATCTGCTGGTGGATGAATACCAGGATACTAATACCAGTCAGTATGAATTAATTAAAGCCTTGGTGGGTGAGCGTGCCCGTTTTACCGTGGTCGGTGATGATGATCAGTCTATCTATTCCTGGCGTGGTGCACGTCCGGAAAATTTACTGCTGTTACAAAAAGATTTTCCGCAGTTAAAAGTGGTTAAACTGGAGCAGAACTATCGCTCTAGCCAGCGGGTATTAAAAGCCGCCAATGTTCTAATCGCCAATAATCCCCATGAATTTGAAAAACGTTTATTCAGTGAATTAGCCTATGGTGATTCCTTAAAAGTCCTCTTTGCTAATAATGAAAAACATGAAGCCGAGCGTGTGGTGATGGAGCTTTCCGGACATAAATTTATGAATGGTGCCTCCTTTAAAGATTATGCCGTGCTCTATCGGGGTAATCATCAAAGCCGCCTATTGGAAAAGGTCATGATGGAAAACCGCATCCCCTACCGCATTAGTGGCGGAACCTCTTTTTTTGCGCGCAGTGAAGTGAAAGACATCATGGCTTACCTTAAATTACTGGTGAATCACGAAGATGATAATGCTTTTTTGCGTGTGGTTAATACACCGCGTCGTGGTATCGGTCCGGGCTCTCTGGAAAAACTGGGCAGTTACGCCAATATGCGCCACGGTCGTTTATTTACCTGTAGTTTTGAAATGGGTCTAGAGCAAACCTTATCGGGCAAAGGTTTACAGTCACTGCAGGCTTTCACCCGCTGGTTGGTGGAGCTTAATGATCGCCTTAAATGTGATCCGGCGGTTGATGTGGTTCGTGATTTAATTCGTGATATCGGTTACGAAGACTGGTTATATGAAAGCAGCCCCAGCCCCAAAGCCGCCGAGATGCGCATGAAAAACGTATCGATGTTGTTTAAATGGGTCACCGAAATGCTTAAAGGGGATGACCTTGACGAGGAGATGACCCTGGAACAGGTCGTTGCCCGTTTAACGCTGCGCGATATGCTGTCGCGTAATGAAGATGAGGAGGAGTTGGATCAGGTCCAGCTAATGACCCTGCATGCATCCAAAGGGCTGGAGTTTCCCTATGTTTATATGATTGGCATGGAGGAGGGGATTTTGCCGCATCAGGTCAGTATTGACGAAGACAATGTTGAAGAAGAAAGGCGCCTTGCTTATGTGGGCATAACTCGGGCACAAAAAGAGTTAACCTTCACTTTGGCCAAAGAGCGAACTCAATATGGTGAGACAATTAAACCCACACCGAGCCGTTTTTTAGCGGAATTACCGCAGGATGATTTAGATTGGGAAAGTGGACCATCGATCAAATCCGTTGAGCAGAAAAAACAGCTCGCGGACAAAGGTATAGCCAGTTTACGTGCTCTGTTTGATTAATATTCGTCTTTAAGCGGGTACTCCCTTTGGAATTCCGCCTTCAGGCGGGCATTTTTAGAATGACGGTTTCACTTTCCCGTCCAAAGGAAACAGAAAGGTTGATTGATAGTTATTAGCTATTGCAGTTATAAATACAAACGATTTTACCTATCTATGATTTTCCCTCATAATCACTCCATCAAACAAAAGTTAGTAAATACAATATTTACTAACTTGTTTAAAAATTTTTAAAACTATGTAATATTAATAAACCTTATATAAAATTGATATAAAAAAAAGGAGTTACACATGTTAGATAATATCGAAGGCCAAAAAATTCCAAACGTTACTTTCCCAACTCGTCAAGACGATCAATGGGTAAATGTTTCTACCGACGAACTGTTCGCCGGTAAAACCGTGGTTGTATTTGCTTTACCCGGTGCGTTTACACCAACCTGTTCTTCAACGCATCTGCCGCGCTACAATGAATTAGCAGGCGTATTTAAAGGAAATGGCGTGGATGACGTTGTTTGTTTCAGTGTTAACGATACCTTTGTAATGAACGCCTGGCTTGCCGATCAGGAAGCTGAAAATATCACTGTTGTACCAGACGGTAACGGTACATTTGCTGAAGGTATGGGCATGCTGGTCGATAAAAGCGACCTCGGTTTTGGTAAACGCAGCTGGCGCTACAGCATGCTCGTCAAAGACGGCGTGATTGAAAAAATGTTTATCGAGCCTAATCAGCCTGGCGACCCCTTTGAAGTGTCCGATGCGGATACCATGCTTAATTACATCAATCCCAATGTCAAAGCACCTGCTGCGGCAACTTTATTCACTAAGCCGGGTTGTCCTTTCTGTGCAAAAGCGAAAGCGGCATTAAAAGAAAATAATATCGCTTTTGAAGAGATTATCTTAGGTAAAGATGCAACTACTGTAAGCCTAAGAGCAGTAAGCGGACAAACAACTTTTCCACAGTTATTCGTTGATGGTAAACACATTGGTGATAGCGAAGCGATTGTTGCTTACCTTAAAGGTTAATCGGTCTTTAAAGAGCGCTAGTTAAGCTCATATCTGAAGCGCACTTTCACTGAAAGCTGCGCTTTTTTTTAACCTAAATTTCACCACAATGCTTGGTAAACCAAAGCATGGAGTCTTTATGAAACAGTTAAAAGTAGAAGTTGCAGTTATCGGTGGCGGTACAGCGGGACTTGCCGCATACCGGGCTGCCAAAGAAAAAACAGATTCAGTTATATTAATCGAAGGTGCGCAATTTGGTACTACCTGTGCGCGTGTCGGTTGTATGCCCAGCAAATTGTTAATTTCCGCAGCCGACGCTGCGCACAGTGCCGCGCATACAGCACCTTTTGGTGTATTTATTGACGGCAAAATACGCATTGATGGCAAAAAAGTAATGCAGCGCATTCGTGATGAGCGGGATCGTTTTGTGGGTTTTGTGCTGGAAGCTGTTGATGGTCTGCCTGCGCAGGATAAAATAATAGGTAACGCAACTTTTACAAGTACAACAGAGCTGCAAATTGGCGATCATACTCAGATAAGCGCCGAGAGAGTTGTTATTGCAACGGGCTCCCGTCCAAGTTATCCCGCGGTTTGGAATGAACTTGGCGACAAATTAATTATCAATGACGATCTGTTTAACTGGACTGATTTACCAAAATCTATTGCAGTTTTTGGCCCCGGCGTGATTGGTTTGGAGCTTGGTCAGTCATTACATCGTCTCGGCGTTGAAGTCTTAATGTTTGGGATGGGCGGCCAAGTAGGCCCGTTTACCGATCCAGAAGTGATGGCCTATGCTCAAAAAACATTTGCCGATGAATTTTACTTAGATGCTGATGCAAATGTTAAAAACATGGTGCGTAAAGGCGACAATGTTGAAATCACCTATTTAGATAAGCAGGGCGCTCAGCAGGTTACTGAAGTTGAATATGTATTAGCGGCAACGGGGCGCCGTGCAAATGTAGACAATTTGGGTCTGGAAAATATCGAGATTGAAAAAGATGGACGCGGTGTGCCAGTTGCAGATCCCTTCACCATGCAGACATCGGTGCCATCGATATTTATTGCAGGCGATGCCAGTAACCAACTCCCGCTACTTCACGAAGCAGCAGATCAAGGTAAAATAGCGGGCAGTAACGCCGCGGTTTACCCCAACATTCGCGTGGGATTACGCCGCTCATCAATTTCCGCGGTATTTACCGATCCGCAACTGGCAATGGTCGGGTTAACTCACAAACAGGTGACTGAAAAATATACCGGCTGCAACTGTTTTGAAACGGGCAGTGTCTCCTTTGAAAACCAGGGACGTAGCCGTGTAATGCTTAAAAACCAGGGGTTATTAAATCTTTATGGTGCGCATGGCACCGGGCGTTTTTTAGGTGCAGAAATGATTGGCCCGCAAGCTGAACATCTGGCACATCTCTTAGCCTGGGCGCATCAGAACCGAATGACTATTTCGCAGATGCTGGATATGCCATTTTATCATCCGGTAATCGAAGAGGGTGTGCGCTCAGCATTGCGCGATTTGAATGCTAAATTGAGACTTGGCTCGGAAATGCTCGACGAATGCATGGAATGTGGACCCGGCTGTTAATGAGTTAAATTTTAATCACATTATCTGTTTAAATCTTTTTTAACTGTTTGTTTTCATCCGTTAAAAGTTTTCGTAACAAAGCTATCTAATTGTTATTGATTATTTTTTCTGGGTGTCAGCAAGCATAAAAACCACAAACAACAAAAATAAGTCAATTAATAGTCTAGTATGATTAGTTCCCAAACTACAAAAAAGGACTTTTTAATGAAAAACAAACTAACCTACCGTTTATTAGCTATTGTTCCACTGCTTTTTCTACCTTTTAGTCATCAGGTTTTGGCTGCTGATAAAGTTGAAGAAAGCGTGCAAATGACAACTCAAGTAGTTGAAAAAATAAATATTAACACCGCAACGGGAGAGCAACTTGCGGCTATCAATGGTATTGGTGTAAAAAAAGCACAGACCATTATTGACTACAGAAAAATGAACGGTAATTTTGTTGATATGAACGATTTAGTTAACGTAAAAGGAATTGGAGAAGCCACACTGAAAAAAATCCAACCCTTTATCACCTTATAATAATCAATAAAAACATAGAGCCTTTTATTTGGGCTCTTTTTTTTGTTCACCTAAAAGCGCGATTCCTGTTTGGTGCCTTCGGAACTGAGCCTTCAGGCTTGGCGCTTGTTATTAAGAGTATTGGCAATTATTAGAAAGGGGTTATGTGATGCCTCATAAACATTTACCGCATGCAGATGTGACTGGATATCACCAGTTTATTACTTTTCGCACTTTTGATAGCACAGATGCTTTTTTACAAAAATTATCTGCTCAAGAAATCGAAAATAATAAGAAACAGTTACAAGCTGATTTACATCTTGATGAATCACAACAGGGTGCTTATTTGCATGGTGAAGTGTTGCTTTATTTGAGCGGGTTTCTAAAAAATAACAACCAAGAATTATATCAGCTTACAGCATTTTGTATTATGCCAAATCATGTCCATCTATTAGTAAAACCACTTAAAAAATTATCGGTACTAATGAATAACCTTAAAGGCAGCAGTAGCAAAGCGATTAACCAGATTATGAATAAAGAAGGAACATTTTGGGCGAAAAGTTATTATGATAAAGCTATTCGAGATCAGCAGCATTTTAATGTTGTTTATGACTATATAAAAAATAACCCGTCTAAGCTAATTGAAACGAATATAACAACCCCAAGATTCTATGGGATTTACGAAAAGTAGTTTTCATCAAATGTTTGCAATAAAACATCAGCACGCCTAAAGGCGCGATTCCGCTGAGGGTATCTTTGGAACTGAGCCTTCAGGCTCGGCTTGTTGCTTTTACCCGCCTAAAGACGCGATTCCGGTGCGGGTATCTTTGGAACTGAGCCTTCAGGCTCGGCTTGTTGCTTTTACCCGCCTAAAGGCGCGATTCCGGTGAGGTTATCTTTGGAACTGAGCCTTCATTCTCGGCTTGTTGCTTTTACCCGCCAAAAGGCGCGATTCCGCTGAGGGTATCTTTGGAACTGAGCCTTCAAACTCGGCTTGTTGCTTTTACCCGCCTAAAGGCGCGATTCCGGTGAGGCTATCTTTGGAACTGAGCCTTCAGGCTCTGCGGTTGTTGCTTTTACCCGCCTAAAGGCGCGATTCCGCTGCGAGTATCTTTAGAACTGAGCCTTCAGGCTCGGCTTGTTGCTTTTACCCGCCTAAAGGCGCGATTCCGCTGCGGGTATCTTTGGAACTGAGCCTTCAGGCTCTGCGGTTGTTGCTTTTACCCACCTAAAGGCGCGATTCCGGTGAGGCTATCTTTGGAACTGAGCCTTCAGGCTCGGCTTGTTGCTTTTGCCTGCCTAAAGGCGCGATTTCGCTGCGGGTATCTTTGGAACTGAGCCTTCAGGCTCTGCGGTTGTTGCTTTTACCCGCCTAAAGACGCGATTCCGGTGCGGGTATCTTTGGAACTGAGCCTTCAGGCTCGGCTTGTTGCTTTTGATCGCCTAAAGTTATGATCCTGCTGTTTGTGTATTATAAATAACTCAAAAATAACCCGGCAAAAATGACTAATCCTACATAATTATTGTCTAAAAAAGCTTTAAAACAGGCACTTTTTTCGCGGTTTTTTATCTGTAGATGTTGTCTTACAAATAAACCGGCAACAACCAGCAGGCTAATAAAATAAATCCAATTTAAAGCTTCCAGCCAACCTAATAAGATTAATAAAATCAGGCAGAGCAGTTGCAACAACGCAATAATTAACTTGTCATTTTCTGCAAATAAAATCGCTGTGGATTTTACGCCAATTTTCAGGTCATCCTCTCTGTCCACCATGGCATAAAGAGTGTCGTAGGCAATGGTCCAAATAATATTAATAGTAAAGATAATCCAAACCACCGCAGGCAAGGTATTCGCCTGTGCTGCAAATGCCATGGGAATAGCCCAACTAAAAGCGAGTCCTAATACAAATTGCGGCAACTGCGTGAAACGTTTCATAAAGGGGTAAGAAAATGCCAGCAGTAAGCCTATAAAGGATAACTGAATGGTTAAACTGTTTTGGGTCAGCACCAATAAAAAAGAGCTGATCGCCAATATTAAAAAAAGAATAATCGCTTCGCTGCTGGTGGCACGGCCGGAGGGCAATGGCCGATTTTTAGTGCGCTCGACAAAACCATCAATGTTACGATCTGCAAAATCATTAATCACACAACCTGCACTGCGCATTAAAAACACACCGGCAGAAAATACGATTAATACACTCAGGTCGGGAAATCCCTGCGCGGCTATCCACAACGCCCAGAGGGTTGGCCAGAGTAATAAAAGCGTGCCAATAGACTTATCTACCCGCATTAATTCTGCATAGGCCTGGCGTTTTTCTCTGCTAAAAAAACTCATGTTAAATACAGCCCCAAAGCAGGTAAAAAGACTTCACTGACTAATAACGGTTTATTATTAACATAAAAAAGAGAACGTCTGCCCCACAGCGGGAAATCAACCTCTTGGTTAAGATCAATACAGAGTTGGTGCACTGCAGAAGAAACGGGGAACTGTGCAACTTCAATTTTATCGCGTTTCATGCTCGGATCTTGAAATAAAAATGTGCCTAACGAATCGCTGCCGATTTCCGCCAGTTTTGCCTGCTGATCGGTTAAGGTCGTAAAGGGAATTTCAGTTTGGGCAAACACCACAGGTTTATTATTACAAATTAACAGCACTTCACGCACCAGAACTTTATTTTCATCAGAAAAATAAGATGAAAGTAAATCTTTACTACGGCTAACTGTCACTTGTTGCCTGACTTTTACCTGAAAATTACCTGATAAAGCCTGCAGCTTTATCGTTAAAGAGTTTTGATCTAAAAGCCAATCAAGGAGCTTTTTCGAACATGTTGCGGGTGTTACATCGGCTAACCAAAGAGTTGAAGATGCCAGAGGAGTGATAGTATCCATTAACGATTAAAGCCTTTCTATCAACGCGAGAGTGAGTGAAATAAGATTATAACCCTAAGTTGCGGAAAAGGTCACTTTACATTCCGGAATGGTTCTGGAATGTAAAGTACACTATAGCATTCCCCCGCCAAAAAATTGTTATTAAGCTGCAGTTAGTTATACCAAAACATGATTAAGTGATCAGCTTGTAAAACCGGCTTACATCCTTTTACGGTTGAGTTAAATTAGTCTTTCCATTTTATAATTCAACCCATAATTTTATTTTTTTGGGTATTAGGTGATTAGCTTTCCTGTTAATAAGTTAAACATGCAACTTTAGTTTGCTGGTCAAAACCGCCATTAATAAACCAGCCAATAATCCGACTAGGTGAGCATAGTTAGCAATATTAACCGGTAAAATATCTACAAAACCCAATACCAGCCAGGCGAGTAAAAACAGGAAAAGGGAATTAGGCAGCATCACTTGACTGCTTTTATTGAGTTTGCCGAATAACCAGCAGTAACCCACCAAGCCATAAACAACGCCGCTTAATCCCCCAAAATAGGGGCTGACTAAAAAATATTGCGCTAGATTAGCAGCGACCCCGGAAAACAGAAAAAGTACTAGCAAGTGCATTTTACCCTGCTGTCTTTCAACAAGACCGGCTAATTGCCACCACCAAAGTAAATTAAAAATAATGTGCAGCGGACTGAAATGCAGCAGCGCCGGGGTAATGAAACGCCAACTCTGTGAGTAATCAAAGGGTTGTTGGGTGAAAAATGACAAAATGGAAGGGATTGGTTGAAATACCCCGGAAGCTGTTAGCAGATAGATAACTAAAGAGAGCGCAAAAATAACATGCGTTACTAAGCCCGCATGATGGATAAAATTGCTCACTAAATTCGACTCAGCAAAAGCAAAATAGTTGCTGTCACTACTCACTTCACCGGTTTGCCAACTAGCCGACATATATTTGGGATTATTGGGATGCTGTAAAAACAGATCCAGCTCAATTTCTGCTTGTGCTCGCTGCTCTTCTTGTGCAATCAATAGCTGATAACTAAAGTCGTCATGGTGAAGTCTGTTTTTAATACCAATGGTATTTAAATAATCAGAAAATGCCTGCGCCGCACGTCTGTTTTGAAATTGATACAGTGAAAACATCGGTTAGCTCTCCGCTTTTATCAGATCTGAATTTTTGAATGAAATTTTATTCTCTTGATTTAGAATATTAAGCAGCAGCATCGAACGTGCTAACCCATCTTCGATATCAAATATAGCCGTTAAACCTTTAAACGGGCCGCTTAAAATATCGACTTTGTCACCACTTTTATATAAAGCATCACAATCAATATCGAGTTTATTATTAACCTCGCATAACCGCTCAAGTTGTTTGACCTGCAGATTCGGGATAGTGGCAATGCTAAGACCAAATTTAACAAAATTATTAATACCACGGGTAGATCGAATAGAGCTGAATTGTTTGTCTTTTTGAGAGATATTAACAAACAGATAACTGGGAAATAGCGCTTCTTCAACTACCTTTTTTTTGCCGCGTACCATTTTTTCTTTGACTATTTTAGGAAAAAAAGAATAAACGCCTTGATTGGACAAGTTTTGTTGCGCACGCAACTCTTCTCGGCTTTTACAATATACAACAAACCACTGCTTATACATTTTGTCGCCCCATTTTTTTAAATTTTTTAAGGATACCGAAAACCAAGTGCTGAAACGAATAAAAAATAGCTCATAGCCGAGGGTGTTGCTACGGGGAAAAGGTCTATTTGAAATATTACAGATGTAAATAGTAACACTAATAGTATAAAATAAATCAAATTCACCTTTGTTTTCATTTATAAAAGAACTTAAAAATGACCCTGATAAATAAGCAAGATAATTTTATTAACCCGGATATTGACTACCATTCAGATCAAGCCACGTACCAAGATGATGAAATTGACTTGCGGGAATTGATTAAAGTTATTTGGGATTATAAATGGCTAACAGTGTCACTTTGCACACTGGCGATTATCGCTTCTGTTTTTTATGCGTTAAATGCACAAGAGTGGTGGGTGGCAAAAGGTAAAGTCATTGAGCCGCAATTAAATGATGTTGCTTCGTTATATGCACAAAGTCAAAAAGTGAGTGCAATATTACAGGCTAGTAACTTGCAGGATAACAATAATAATAATAATAACAATAACAATAACAATAACAATAATAACAAAACAGAACAATTTGTCGCACTTTTTGAGCCAGAGACTTTATTCAAAAATTTCATTAATAGCTTTAATTCATCGTTGAATAAAAAATTATTTCTCGCTAACAACCCAATTTTTTTACAATATTTACAAGAAAATAAAATAAAAGTGCCCAGCAATAAAAACTTGCTAGGAGAACAACAAATAGATCCACAGCAGTATTTACAAACGCTTGATAGTTGGATGCAAGAGATTAGTGCATCATACGATAAAACAACATCAGAGCTTGCTTTATCATTTCGTAGTACAACAAAAGAATCTTCTGCTCAATTATTAAACCAATATATTGCAAATATCGCGCAAACGGTTAAAAAAAATCAATTTGAAAAATTTTCATTATTAGTAGACTCATCAAAAAATGGATTGCAAGAATCATTAGATATGGCAGAAGAGCGAGCAAAAAATAAATTATCGCTGTTATTGCAACAAACGGAATATGCGTACCAAATTGCGACACAGGGAGATTTGGCTGGATATCATCCTAATTTAAATAAAGAAGATGAGTTATTTCAGGTTAATTTAGGAGCAAAGGTACTTAAGGCAAAAATTAATGTTTTAAAATCTGTAAAAGATTTAAACATTATCGAACCATCAATATCACAGATCAAAATAACGTTAGCGGCATTAAATAAACTTAAACTTACGGGAGATGCTGATTTTTCGCCTTTCCGCTACTTAGATAGTGTTGAACCACCTTTTAATCGTGCCGCACCTAAACGTGCATTAATCGTTATTTTAGCGACACTGTTAGCAGGTATGCTGTCTATCTTTATTGCGTTAGTGCATTATTTTATGACGAAAAAAGGGTAGTTTTCAAAAATATTTGTCATTTCAGAATTACCACACAGTTGTCATTTCCGAGGTCACATGTTCGGGAATCTCAATGTATGTAGCGCAAAAAGCTAACTGGCTGTTTAAAAACAAATAAACTGCTGAGTCTAAAGGGCCTGTTTTGAAAATGCCAATATCCACATTAGGCTAGTGTTGATTTAGTCAAATTTATGGCATTTTGCGCGAGATGGCGGTGCACTATAGCTAACTAATTTAAGAAACTTGTTAAGCGTGATTATTTGCTCTGCTTTTTCCATCAAGATATTGCCTTTAAACAACGCAGTATTACGACATTGACACTAGATGAATACCAACAGTAATCATCTACGCGTAATGAAGCAATAATAAAAGCCTAGCAATCGGTGGTTATACGATGAAGGTCATTGGTGAGTACTTTAAAGTACATTATTCACTGTTTAGCTGTATCGTGATGGCAAATAAAAAGTAAGCTCAAAAGAATGGGGATGGGAAAAATGCAAAATGAAAGACCAGACCCCAATGGCTTCACAACATTCTGGTTATTCCTGAGCTTTTTTAATCGAGTATCTTCTTTAAGCTACTCCCATACTTTTTGTGTGAAAAGATCGCATTTTTAACTCATTAATTTATAATGTGCAGCGCTCGCTAACCACTGTTTGTAAATAATAAAGCCGTATTCTGCTTTGGAATTAACTACCGCGCCCCAAACCGGCAAATTGGAAAATAAGTAACTTGCCTTTAGGAGCGTTGAACCTAGGGGCCGTAGCGTGCTTGAAATTGCTACTTTTAGTCACTTCTTGCATTTAATTCACGTTTAGAAGATGGGTTAATGTTACCTTGCTTGTGGTTTTTGATAACTAAGAACAGTTTTGAAGTTAGCTATACAAAATAATTAAACTCACAATTATTAAAAAGAAGATAAAATGAAAATTTTAGTGACAGGTGGAGCAGGTTTTATTGGCTCAGCAGTTATCCGTAATATTATTAAGAATACAAAAGATAGTGTTATCAATGTCGATAAATTGACTTATGCGGGTAATTTAGAATCATTGTCAGAAATTTCCGATAATGAACGTTATTCTTTTGAGCAAGTTGATATTTGTGATCGGGCAGAGTTAGATCGTATATTTGAAAAATATCAACCTGATGCGGTTATGCATTTGGCTGCAGAATCTCATGTTGACCGTTCTATTGATGGGCCCGCAGAATTTATCGAAACAAATATTATCGGCACCTATCAATTATTAGAAGCCACTCGTCAATACTGGAATCAGTTAGAGACCTCTCGTAAAGAAGCATTTCGTTTTCATCATATCTCAACAGATGAAGTTTATGGTGATTTAGAAGGCCCTGAAGATTTATTCACTGAAACTACGCCTTACGCACCAAGTTCTCCTTACTCCGCTTCAAAAGCATCAAGCGATCATCTGGTTCGCGCCTGGCAACGTACTTATGGGTTGCCCACGTTAATTACCAATTGTTCTAATAACTATGGCCCATACCATTTTCCTGAAAAGCTTATCCCATTAGTCATTATCAATGCATTAGAGGGCAAACCATTACCGGTATACGGTAATGGCATGCAGATTCGTGATTGGTTATACGTAGAAGATCACGCTCGCGCCCTGTATAAAGTGGTAAGCGAAGGTGTCGTTGGTGAAACCTATAATATCGGCGGACATAACGAAAAATCCAATATTGATGTAGTCAAAACGATCTGCACATTATTAAAAGAATTAGTACCCAATAAGCCGGACGGCGTTGATTTTTATCAAGATCTTATTACCTATGTTAAAGATCGACCCGGTCACGATCTGCGTTATGCCATCGATGCAACTAAAATGTCCAAAGAGCTTAACTGGACACCGACTGAAACATTTGAAAGCGGCATTCGTAACACCGTTCAATGGTATTTAAACAATAAAGAATGGTGGACTCGTGTATTGGATGGTTCATATACCGGTGAGCGTCTTGGCATATCAGCAAAAGGAGTTGCATAATGAAAGGTATTATTCTAGCGGGTGGTTCAGGTACTCGGCTTTATCCCTTGACACGTGGCGTTTCAAAGCAGTTATTGCCTGTTTATGACAAACCAATGATTTATTACCCATTATCAGTATTAATGCTAGCTGGTATTAAAGATATTTTAATTATTACTACTCCAGAGGATAACGAGAGTTTTAAACGTTTATTGGGTGATGGTGCTGATTTTGGCATTAACCTTGAGTATGCCATCCAAGCAACTCCCGATGGTTTGGCACAAGCATTTATTATTGGTGAAGAGTTTATTGATGGCGATAGTTGTTGTTTGGTGCTGGGAGATAATGTTTTCTATGGTCAATCCTTTAGTCAGACTTTAAAAAAATCAGCCAGTCGAACAAAAGGTGCAACAGTGTTTGGTTATCAGGTAAAAGATCCTGAACGTTTCGGTGTGGTGGATTTTGATAAAAACCACAAAGCTATTTCAATTGAAGAAAAGCCAGCGAAACCAAAATCTAACTATGCGGTCACCGGGTTATATTTTTATGATAATCGTGTTGTTGATTTTGCTAAAAAAGTAACACCTTCTCACCGTGGCGAATTAGAAATTACCAGCATTAATCAAATGTATTTAGAAGACGATTCTTTAAATGTGGAGTTATTAGGACGTGGTTTTGCTTGGCTAGATACAGGCACGCATGAAAGTCTTCATGAAGCATCTTCTTTTGTGCAAACAATAGAAAATGTTCAAGGATTAAAGGTCGCTTGTCTGGAAGAGATAGCATGGCGCAATGGTTGGTTAACAGATGAACAAGTTATTGATGTTGCCAACCCCATGATGAAAAACGGATATGGTCAGTACCTAAAACGTTTAATTGAAGAATCAAAAGCTAAGGCATAAATATATGCGCGTATTAATTACAGGATGCAACGGACAAGTTGGCCATTGCTTAACTGAGCAGCTAAAGAAACATGCTAATGCGCAAGTCTTAGCGTTAGATTCAAAAGGCTTAGACATTACTGATCAATCTGCTGTTCAGGCGACAGTGAACAAGTTTAAACCAAGCATCATCATTAATGCAGCCGCATATACTGCAGTTGACCGAGCTGAAGACGAAGTTGAGCTTGCTTATGCAATTAATAGTGATGGTGCTAAGTACTTAGCCGAAGCGGCAAAAAACGTTGATGCGACAATATTACATATCTCTACAGATTACGTTTTCTCCGGTGACAAAATTGGTTTATATGAAGAGACTGATATAACCGATCCTCAAAGTGTTTACGGTAAAAGTAAATTAGCTGGCGAACAAGCGGTAATAGAAGCTTGTGATAAGCACATCATACTGAGAACAGCTTGGGTATTTGCTGAAGTCGGTAATAACTTTGTCAAAACCATGCTTCGTCTTAGTAAAGAACATAAGGCTTTGAGCATTGTTGGGGAGCAGTTTGGTGGTCCTACTTATGCGGGTGATATTGCAAGTGCATTAATTGAGATAGCAATAATGATTGATAATAACGAGTTGGTGAAATATGGCTTATACCATTTTTCTGGTTTGCCGCATGTCAGTTGGTTTGAATTTGCACAAGAAATTTTTGAAAATGCGAAAGCACAAAATATATTGGATGATATTCCTACATTAACCGCTATAACAACCGCTGAATATCCTACGCCCGCAAAACGGCCTGCAAATTCTACGTTAGCTATGAATAAAATAACAGACACCTTTGCTATTGAAGCAAGCGATTGGAAAGTGGCTATCAGCCATCTTGAGCTATATACAAAATAATTAAACCAGAAGAGTAAAACGAATGAAAGTCATTGATACTAACATCCCAGATGTAAAAATCATTGAACCAGATGTGTTCGGTGATGCACGTGGTTTTTTTATGGAAACATGGAATCAGAGAGAGTTTGAAGAAAAGGTAACAAAAGGGCCTTGCCGGTTTGTACAAGACAATCATTCAAAATCGAAAAAAGGCATTTTACGCGGTCTTCATTACCAGACTGAAAATACCCAAGGCAAGCTTGTTAGAGTTATCTCAGGTGAAGTGTTTGATGTTGCCGTTGATATTCGCAAGGGCTCGCCTACGCTTGGTCAATGGGTGGGGGAATACCTCTCTGCAGAAAATAAAAAACAGCTATGGGTACCAGAAGGTTTTGCACACGGTTTTTATGTAACTAGTGATGAAGCTGAATTTGTGTATAAATGCACTGATTATTATAATCCTAAAGTCGAGCAAACTATTCAATGGGATGATTCCATATTAAATATTGAGTGGCCAATTAGTGACAATAGTAGCCCTTTGGTATCTGAAAAAGATAAAATGGGCAATAAATTTTCAGACGATATATATATTTCAAACTAATAAAAAGTGTAAGAAGTTAATTATGGATATTAAATTTATATAATTTCAAATCTATGGTGGTAAGGGCAAGATTACGAAGGAGTGCTTTAGTTTTTACTTTTTTATATTGACCAGAAGTCTTCTGTCCCAAAACAACTTTAATAAATCAACTATCTGTAATTCGTGATCTTTCCCTTATATAAGAGTCTGATTTTTTGATCATTACATTTTTAGCTAAATATATATATAGGATTTTCATGAGAAATAATCTCTATCGAGCAATATATAAGAGTGTCTCGGGAAGGCTGGCAACTTATTTTGTTCAATTTTTTTCACTTGCTATTTATGCACGAATGTTTACTCCAGAAGAATTTGGGATTATTGCCTCAATCCAAGTTTTTGTCGTTTTTTTTCAACTTATAGCTGATGTTGGAATTGGTCCTGCAATTATTAATGAAAAAGAGTTTGGGGTTAATAAAAGAAATGGTGTCTTCACGGTAACAGCTATTCTAGGTTGTATAGTTGCTGCTCTTTTTTATGCCTTTTCGTTTGCATTAAATGAATTTTATGATGGGTATCAGTATCAAGAAATTGCTGTTTTTGTTTGTATCAGCATATTTTTTAGTTCATTAAATATTGTTCCTCTTACGGCAATGAATAAAGATGCTAAGTTTATTCACATATCTGTTGTGGATATCATTGTTGAATGTATGTCGTTAGGCCTAATTTATATTCTTTATCAAAATGGATTAGGACTTCTTTCTTTAGCCTCTAGGCCCGCTATACAAAGTTTATTTAAATTTATTTTTATCTTTTATTTATCTGAAAAAACAGAGTTAGGGCGCTCTTCTTTTGGTAAAGAATTGTTTCACATAAAATCTATTTTAGGTTTTTCCATTTATCAGTTTGGCTTTAATTTTATTAATTACTTTTCACGTAACTTAGATAACATTTTAATTGCTAAATACTTTGGTATGACACACGTGGGTATTTATGATAAAGCTTATCAGTTAATGCGCTACCCTTTGATGCTGACAACATTTGCAATGAATCCAGCAATTCAGCCCATATTGACGAAGGTGAGAGATAACAAAATTCTGGTGATTTTAGAACATAACTTACTCACGTCTAGGTTATTGGCGATATCTTTACCGATTAGTTTATTTATTTATGTTAATAGTCACTCTGTAGTGTTATTTCTATTTGGTGAGCAATGGATAAAAGTTGTCCCTTTAATTGAAATATTTTCATTTATGATCCCTATACAGGCAGTATCTTCTTCAAGTGGCTCTTTTTTTCAAGTAATGAATAAAACAAAAATATTATTTTTTGCCGGTTCAATATCGGCTACTGTTAATTCAGCTGGAATTGCTATTGGAATAATATTAGGTGACGTAAAATATGTTGCAATAGCGTTAGTTATTGGCTTCTCTCTTAATTTTTTTCAGACTTACTTTATACTTTTTAAATATTGCTTCTGTGAGAGCCCTAGAGTGTTCTATTTACAATTGGTAAAAGTACTCGGTGTTATGTCCGGACCATTAGTGTTGTACTTCTATATTAACGCGTATTTTTTAACAAATGTAGCTTACTCTGTATTTGTAGATCTGCTTGTTAATTGTTTGTGTGGTTTAGTTGCCCTCGCTTTATTTTCTGTGCCTATTAAAAGAATTTTATTAACAAAGCCTTTGATAGATAAAGTTTAGTGAGTATGGTGGGTATTATTTTCATGGTAACAAAGGAGGTAAGGTGTTTAATTCAGCGGTGCTTGTAGTGCTGTACAATTCAGAGATCAAGAGTTCAAGTACGCTATTAAGTCTACGTGAACATGGTTCTTTGCTAAAATCGGTTAAGTTGGTTATTTGGAATAATGGACCAAATTTGTTAACTAATAAAGACGTATCGTTCTTATCAGAGCTAGATGTCGATATTTTTATTAACGAAACGATTTGCAATGAGTCTTTGGCCGTTATCTATAATAACTTCTTAAATATGGTTGATGCGCAACGATATATTATATTAGACGATGATTCGAAATTGAATGCTGCATACATCAATGCGGCCTCTAAAATTATTTCTCAAGGCTTGGGGGTTCCAGAAATAATATCATTTGGGAAGATAAGAGGTCCTATTTTAAATGGTTATGTTTGTACAACAAGTTCTGAAATAAGTAATAAAGATAAATTGCTCGCTATTGGTAGTGGGATGGTGGTGGGGTCTGATTTCAAGAATGAGTTACTTTTAAAGTATACCAATGTTTTTGATGAAAGATTTTATTTGTATGGTGTTGATACTACGTTTTTTTATCGGGTGTTTGAGTCATGTTTATCTTCAAAAATAGAAGTTATTAGTGGCTTCGAGCATTCCCTTTCAAGACTGGAGTCAGAGAGCAAAAGTATTTCTTCTTTTCGAAAACTAGAGCGGACATATGATAGGGGCTTGCGATTAAGATATTACACACCAATTTGGCATACTGTATATTTAGTTGTAAAATTTAGTTTTTCTACTGTACTAAAAAAAATACAAAAAAAAGACACCTCATTTTATTACTTTAGCCTTCTAAAGGCTCTTGTAATGGGGAAACATTATCGAAGTTAACTCTTGTATATATAAAAGCTCTTATTCTTATTCTTATTACCATGACATTTCATGGTGAATATTCTGATTTTCACATAAAGCGAATACCATGCAGAAATTGATTTTAACCAGTAATTTATTTTTTCCAAATGTAGGTGGTATTGAAAACTCACTTAAATCTTTAGCTATAGAGAATGTTAATAGTAATAGCGAAGTGGTGATTATTGTTAGCAATATTGTTGATGGAGGAAAAAATGTAGATAGTGGGATAACAAATTTAGATGGGATAAAAGTTGTTCGATATAATGTCCCTGATTTTAGCAATAAATTACTGAAACTGATCGCTCATGGTCGTTATGCGATAAAGGCATATAAAGCTGAACTAATGGATTCCCGAGATACGGTTATTATTGCTAGATATCACTGGAATGTCATTTTTGCTTATTTAGCAGGTGGTCGAAATATTAGGTACTTAGTTCCTGGCGTTGTTAAATTTCAAAGCAATAAAAAAAATAGAAATGACTCTGTTAAGTTTAAACTTAAGCTAGAGATGCTTGCACAGAAGATAGCGTTAAAATTATCAAAAAAAGTTTTTGTTTTTAGTGATACGATGCAAAAACAAGTTAACTTAATCGCTAATAATATATTGGTTGATAGGGTTGTCCCGGGCATAGACAGTTCGCGTTTTATTTTAAATGGAAAAAAGACTAACGACAAGGTGACATTGTTGACAATGTCTAGATTAGTCACAGCAAAAGGGATTAACTTTGCTATTGATGCGTTGCAGTATTTACCTGATAATTATCAATTATTTATAGTTGGATCTGGGCCTGATGAACACCTTTTGAAGTCTAAAGTTCAACTGTTAAATTTAGATGATAAAGTTAAGTTTCTAGGTAAACAGTCATCACCCGAAAGTTTTTATCAAAAGAGTGATATTTTTCTCTTACCATCGATATATGAACCATTTGGACAAACTCTTCTTGAGGCATCTGCTTCCGGTTTACCCACAGTTGCATTTGATAAGGAACTTGTAGATACAGCGACTTTTGATGTTTTAGGTGATTTTGCTTTTTATGCAAACGATTTAACTGGGTACTCTTTTGCAGAAACTATCATTGAGGCTCATAAACAGTTGTTGAAAGTTGATAGTTATAAAAGTGAACTAAGGCAGTATGTAACTCAAAAATATAGCTGGAAAAAATTATTTGAGACTCTAATGTGCTAATGGTAGGAATATATGAATAAATTACCTACATTGAATGCTTTAAATTATTTGCTCGAAAAATATTTTTGGCTTGTTGCGACTTTAATGGTTTTGATAGACACTTTTAACGGATTTTTTGTTAAGGCATTAAAGGTTAGCTTACCTATTTCAATTATTGCCAAGCTAACCTTAGTTTTGTTTGCCATTAGCTATTTATCCCGTATTAGATGTAAAAAAATAATATACATATTTATAGTTTCATTTTTATTTATCGCACCAGTATTTATCAGGAGTATAATCGCTGTAAATAGTCATTTTTTACTTGAAATCGATGTGGCGCTTAAGTATATCTCCTACATTCTCTTTTTGCTTTTATTCCATGAATTATCAATTAAAACTGTTGATTTTGAAAAGCGAGTAAATAGATTATTAGTATTTTCATTTTGTGTTATTTGTATCAATGTATTGCTAGGTTATTTAGGCGTTGGCTATCCCACTTATGCTTCTACAGGTGACGGTTTTAAAGGTTTTTTTGTTGCTGGTAATGAGCTAAGTATACTTTTTGTCGTTTTATCAATATATTTAATGAATGATATTATTACCAATAAAGGGAATATATTATTTCTTATTTTTTGGGGTTTTACTGTTTTTGTAGCGTTATCGATTGGGACTAAGTCCTCGTTAATTTTTTTGATTTTTTCGGGTGTATATATTGCCACTTCTGAAATATATAAAAAATACGGGGTGGTTTATTTTTTGTCTTACTTTTCCCTTCTAATTGTATTTGTTGTTTTAGCCTACAGCCAATTTAATTTTAATCATTTGCTATCTATTTCAACAATCGCTAGAGCGTATGAAAAATTCAATAGTCTAAATTTGTATGAATTCTTATTCTCTGGTCGACTTACTTGGGTAAGGCAATTTTATAATTTAGCCTCTCCTGATTTTAGTGTTTTAAATTTGTTTATTGGTATCGGCTATGCAGAAGTAGGGAATTTGTTAGAAGGTAAATTCTTGATAGAAAGTGATCTCGTTGATTTTTTTAATATATTTGGTATTGGGGCTTTACTATTTTCTATCGCTATGAATGTTTTTTTTATTCTATATCCCATGTTTTCTAAGAATAATAAGTATACTCGTCCAATATTTATTGCTAATTTTGTTGTTCTATTATCTGCATGTTTAGCTGGACATGCTTGGTCGTCTGGTATGTTGTTAATTTGTCTCTCAGCTCTTAATGGACTTGTGTTTATTAACCTCCGGAAAAATAGAATGGTTTCTCATATTAAAAAGAGTTCTAAATGAAAGTGATATTTGTGAGTAATTTGTACCCTTCCGAAAAAGAACCTTATAAAGGGAGTTTTGTTAAGAATATTTATAATGAATTTTCTAATTTAGGGACTGATGTTTGTTTAATTAGATTAGAACACTTTGGCTTGTCAAAATGGTTAAAAATAGCATCTTTCCTTAGTTTTTATATAAAATCCTTTTTTGCTGCTTTGTTTTCTAAAAATGGAGATGTATTTTATATCCATTATACTTCCCATTCTTCTCTTGGGGTTTTATTTGCTAGCTTATTTAAAAAAATAAACATAGTTGCTAATGTACATGGGAGCGATATCATTCCTGAAATATCGAATGGTAAAATACTGGCCTCTATTAAACGCTATATTTCAAAAATGATACTTTCCAGATCTGATTATGTTATATCACCGTCAGGTTATTTTAAGGAAACCCTTCATAAGGAATATAATATTGATTTAAGTACTATCTTCGTTAGCCCTTCCGGTGGGGTAAATAATTCAATATTCGAACCCCAAAAAAATAGTTTTGATCCTCAAAATATCACGTTTGGTTATGTAGGACGACTCGAAGAAGATAAGGGGATTTTTGATTTAATTGATTGCTATATTGTCTTGTCAGCAATAAATCCTAATATCAACTTGATTATTGTTGGCTCGGGCAGTGCACATGCTCGAGTACAAAATATCACTCGTCACCAGCCAACGATCGAACTATATCGCGGTAGATCACAACCTGAGTTGGCTGGTATTTATAATTCAATTGATTACTTGGTTTTTCCCAGCTGTCGTAAATCTGAGAGTCTAGGGCTAGTTCCGATTGAAGCCATGATGTGCGGGACACCCGTTATATCTTCAAGAATTGGAGCTACAGGTGATTATATAAAAGATGAATTAAAGGATTTGAGTTTCGATTCGGGTAATAAAGAGCAATTATTGGAGTGTATGAAAAAGGCGATTTCCCTAGACAAAATATATTACAATGAGCTAGCCTCTCTTAGCCAAAAAATTGCAAATGAGTTCAAATCAGATAAAGTTATTTCGGATCTTCTTAATTTTTTTAAGAATAAATTTAATACACTAGATAAATAAGAAAATAAAATGAAAAATGTACTTGTAGTCTATGGGTGTGGCGGCCATAAAAAACAGGCTGATCGTTTATGTCATAAGCTTTCCATTACTGGTGATAAAATAACCTTTTTTAGCATAACAGACACAGGGGGGAAGCCTAGTTGGTCTAATGACCATTTAGAGTTGAAAGAGTTTAGAAATAAATACACAGGTAAGACTATCTCTGTATTTGAAATGCTTTCCCAAATTAGCAAAGTATTTTCTTTTTTGAAGAAAAATAAAATTCGAAATGTTGTTTCTATGGGGCCAGGGGTTTGTATTATAGTCTGTTTAGTGGCTAAAATTCTGGGATGTGTGATTATTCATTTTGAAACCTGGTCAAAATTCGAATCTTTAACATTTACAACTAAAGTACTTAAACATATTACCAAAAATGCGTTCTACCAAAACATAGAACTTAAAAAGTTTTTACCAAATGGTGAATATGTTGGGCGATTATAATGTATAAGATTTTTATTACTGTTGGCACTACAGAATTTGATAGCCTAATAAAAGCTGTCGATACTCTATTTGTTAATCAATCTGAATATGTTTTTACTGCACAAATTTCTTCTTCTGCAAATTATAAGCCGAGTAATATTGATTTTTTTGAGTTTTCTAGTGATATAGATCGCTATGTAGATGAAGCTGATTTCATTATTACTCATGCGGGAGCTGGATCTGTATATTCTATGTTAGAGAAAGGAAAAAAAGTTATAGTTGTTCCCAATTTATCTAGAATTGATCACCATCAGATTGAACTAACAAACTACGTAAATAAAAATAATTTGGCTATTGCTTGTAATAAGTTGGATGAATTACCTTCATTAATCGAGTTACTGAAAAATAAAGAACTCTGTTCTTATCAAAAAGAAGATTTTTTTGGTGTTGAAATTATAAGAAATTTATTAATATGAAAATTCTATTAACAGGGTATTCAGGCTTTTTGGGTCGCTATTTGTATAATAACTTATCCAATAGAGAGGTATTGTGCCTTGGGCGCTCTAGAACTGAACTTATGCTTGACTCACAGTTTATAGCTTGTAATCTAAGTAACTCGAGAGGAACTGATTTATCTGAATTTAAAGGTTCCTGTTTTATCCACTGCGCCGCCCGTGTGCATATTATGGACGACAGCTCAGCGAATCCATTGGACGATTTTCGAGAGGTGAATACCTACGGCACACTAAACCTTGCTCAGCAGGCTGCTGACGCAGGGATTAAGCGCTTTATTTTTATTAGTTCTATTAAGGTAAATGGCGAATCTACTGAGCCGAGTGCACCCTTTAAGCCTGATACTGACTTTATCCCGACTGATCCATACGGCCTGAGCAAATATGAGGCTGAAGTCGGTTTACGCAAAATAGCAGAGCAGACCGGCATGGAGGTCGTTATTATTCGTCCTCCTTTGGTTTATGGTCCGGGCGTTAAAGCTAATTTTGCAGCCATGATGAAATGGGTTAATAAAGGCATTCCTCTGCCTTTAGGCGGCATTAAAGATAATCGACGCAGTTTAGTGTCACTCGATAATTTGGTTGATTTAATTATTACCTGTATTGACCACCCAAAGGCTGCAAATCAAACATTTTTAGTCTCAGATGATGATGATATGTCGACCTCTAAACTGCTTGACCGTATGGCGACCGCATTGGACGTGCCTAATCGAATGCTACCTATCCCAAGTTCCTGGTTGATATTAGCAGCAAGGTTAATTGGCAAGCCGGCAATAGCACAGCGGTTATGCGGCTCTTTACAGGTTGATATATCTAAAACCAAAGAGCTGTTAAACTGGAGACCACCCTACAGTACTCCTGAATGTTTGAAAAAAACAGCAGATGCCTTTCTTGATACTCCTACACAAGTAACAAATAATATGAATTCTTTTACCATCCGAACCCTAGATTTTATGATGGCTTTTTTTGGTCTGCTAATTACATTTCCAATTTTACTCATTGTGACGATTATTGGTTATTTTGATACTGGCTCCCCTATTTTTATTCAGGAGCGTGTGGGTAAAAATAAGCGTCCGTTTAATTTGATTAAATTCCGCACTATGTCGGTTGATACTCAGTCGGTCGCCAGTCATTTGGCGAGCACTGCCTCAATTACTAAGCTTGGTTCTTTTTTACGTAAATCAAAACTAGATGAATTACCACAGTTAATTAATGTGCTAAAAGGGGAGATGAGTTTTGTTGGACCGCGTCCGAACTTATTTAATCAGGTCGAATTGATTGCCGAGCGTGACAGTCGCGGAGTGTATGATGTTCTACCCGGTATTACTGGCCTTGCGCAGGTAAATACCATTGATATGTCAACGCCTAAATTGTTAGCTGAAACAGATCAAAAAATGATTCAAACCATCACTATTAAAAAGTATTTGCAATATATTATTAAAACAGCAACGGGCAGTGGTTCTGGCGATCGGGTGAAATAGCACTTTGCTGACAAAATGAGTATTTTGATTGTGATTAAATTCATTGGAAAGGGCATGCAGAACTTATGGTTCATAACACGGAGCTGCCGTAAATGACTCAGGGCCTCCTGCCCTACGACCTTCAGGTCGTTGTCGTAAATTCCAACGTTCAAATTTGTTCCTGATAAATTTGTCACTTTCCGATTAAGTGACTTCAGGAATGATGGAGGGGGCTGTTATCTCCGAGGAGTGTTAATCGGAGATCTTTTTGTTGTCGGTGAATGGATTGTTAATTCATTATTAGGGTTAAGAAAACGATTCAACAGTTTCATAATCAAGCAAATATACATCAACAAAAACCCTGTGAAACATAAATAATGCAATATGATGCACATCATTTGAGATTCATTTATACTGTGTTTATTTTGGTTGGGCCTGATATATCAATGGTCAGGGTTTAATTTTTATTTGTTAGGGTGTTATGTATATTATCAACAAAATTTTCTCAATGCCGCGTGTCTATAAACGAATTGTCAGTATTTTTGTTGATACCGTCTTTATTTTCTCAGCTTTTGTCGGGGCTTTTTATACCCGTTTAGAATCGGTTCCATTTCTTGATACTAGTAAATACTGGCAAGTACTCATGCTGCTTGTTCTTAGCACTCTATTTTTATTTGTCCGAGTCGGTCTATATCGTGCGATATTACGTTATTTAAGTGTTCATGCGTTACTCACCATCGTTATTAGCTGTGCAGTATCCGCTATTTTTCTGGTTGTTTTGGGCTATTATTTTGAGATTTTTCTGCCTCGGGCTATTCCTATCATCTATTTTGCTTATCTTGTTTTACTCTGCGGCGGCTCAAGGTTATTGGTTCGAGTACTTGTCTCACAGCACTTCACCAAGCAGAAAGAGCGGGTTATTATTTATGGTGCGGGTGATTCAGGGCGACAATTGGTTAATATGCTGCGCACCGGTAATGAATATCATCCTGTTGCTTTTATTGACGATGAACAAAAGCTTTTTAAGAGCATCGTTAATGGCTTGACCGTTTATAACAGCAAAAATTTAAAGCGTTTAATATTACGAATGCATAGCTCTAGAATATTGTTAGCCATGCCCAACGCAAAGCGATCGCAACGCAAGGCGATCATTGACTCTTTGGCTGATTTGCGTGTTGAAGTGAAAACTGTTCCTGCTTTTGAAGAATTAATAAACGGATCAGCCTCGATCGATCAGCTTCGTGATGTGGCGATTGAAGATCTTTTAGGGCGTGATAGCGTTTTAGCCCAACCTGAACTTCTTAGTGCAAATATTAAAAATAAAGTGGTCATGGTGACGGGAGCGGGCGGCTCTATAGGATCTGAACTTTGTCGACAGATTGTGCAACAAGGTCCGAAGTCTTTGATATTGTTTGAACTGTCCGAATACTGTCTATACAAAATAGATAAAGAATTATCTGAATTAGTGGCAGGGCAAAACTTAGCAGTGCAAATTATCCCTCTGTTAGGCTCAGTGCAGCGTCAGAATCGTTTACACACCATATTAGAAAGTTTTGCGGTGCAAACCCTCTACCACGCTGCGGCCTATAAACATGTGCCGATGGTTGAATACAATGTGGTCGAAGGAGTGCGTAATAATGTTTTTGGCACTTATTACGCAGCCTTGGCTGCTATAGAGACCAAAGTGGAGTCATTCGTGCTGATTTCGACCGATAAAGCGGTTCGTCCCACTAATGTAATGGGTACTACAAAACGCATGGCGGAGTTGACACTGCAGTCTTTAGCAGCAGAAAAACATAACACGCGCTTTTGCATGGTACGTTTTGGTAATGTTTTAGGCTCTTCAGGTTCAGTCATTCCACTGTTTAAACGGCAAATAGCTGAAGGTAAGCATGTCACTGTCACCCACCCAGATATTATTCGTTATTTTATGACTATTCCAGAAGCCGCACAATTGGTTATTCAAGCTGGCGCAATGGGTAAAGGGGGGGATGTGTTTGTGCTGGATATGGGCGAACCGGTGAAGATTGTTGATCTGGCAACCAATCTGATTAACCTCTCGGGATTAGAGGTGAAATCGCCACAAAATCCATTTGGTGATATTGAAATAAAATTCACCGGTTTACGGCCTGGTGAGAAACTTTTTGAAGAATTATTGATTGGTGAAAATGTCGAAAAAACAGCGCATCAGCGTATTATGACCGCTCATGAATATTTCTTACCCTTCTTTGAGTATGAACAAATTCTGCAGCGGCTTGATAAAGCCTGTCATGAGTTTGATCATGAAACGATTCGGGAAATTTTATTAGCAGCGCCTGCTGGTTTTAACCCGACAGATGGAATCGGTGATCTGGTTTGGAAGGAAAAAAAGCAAAAAAAGTAAATTAAATTTCATGAAAGGGCTAAACTCTGCGTGCTTATACTAATTGCTGATAGTGAGTCATAATTGCAATCGTATATTTTATTCATTGAGATTTAAGTGTTTTTTGGAACTGAGCCTTTAATCGCACCTCTAAAAATAGATCTCCATTTATTCGGGTTGCTACAATCTTATATTAATAAATTTATGAAAACGCATTACGCGTAAGGAATTGGTTATACTATGTTTAACAAAATTTTAGTAGTTTGTGTGGGTAATATCTGCCGCTCACCAATTGGCGAACTGTTATTACAAAAACACTTACCGCACTTAGAGGTTAATTCAGCGGGTATTAACGCTCTGACGGGCAGACCCGCAGATCCAAACTCCATCGCCGTTGCATTCGACGAAAATATTGACCTGTCGAAGCATATTGCCCAGCAACTTACGGCACAGCTGATTGCCGAACATGACCTGATATTAGTCATGGAAAAAGGTCATATAAACGCGGTCACTAAGCTTTCGCCTGCTGCAAGGGGCAAAACCATGTTATTTGGGCAATGGAATAACCAGCAAGAAATCCCGGATCCATACCGTCAAAGTAGAGAGGCGTTTGAATTTGTATATGCAATGATGTCAGAATCCGCGCTTAAATGGGCAGAAAAAATCAATAAAGTCTGAAAAAAAACCTTTCCAAGCACAACCTCCTCATTACTGATAATAATCGAGCCCCTGGAGAAAGGGGGCTGTTCTTTTTATCTTTTTTAGCAGCCTGATATACCCACACAGATTCCGCTTATAGAAAAACCTTCTTCATTTTTTGCTTGATGCTCTTCCATAAATAATCAGGTCTTTGTCAAAACACCTGAAGCCGCAACAATATTGTTTGCATTTATTGATTAGTCCGCTGTCTGGTTTATCCTGCCGATCTGTCGCTACATAAGCATCAATCTTCGCTTTATTTAGTGCTTCAATATTAGATCCTGAGTTATAGACATTATCCAGCAATGAGCTATTGGTCTTTATCAATGCGGCTCTGAGGGAGTCGTTATATCCATATTTCCCCTTGGTTTTCATGACCAGATCATCATCGCCTGTGAAACTTATTTGTCTTTTATAATCAATTGAATGAAATGTTAATTCTACTTTTTATGATGTCTATAAATTACAAAAAATCAGGCTTAATTAACTACCTTGTGTAATAAATATAAGAGAAAAACTGAGGGTGGTCGGTATGTAAAGAAACGTAAAGAAGCATGCAAACGCTTAAAAAATGCGCTTTAATCCCCGCGGTAGATTTTTGAGCTTTTGAAAAAAACGCTTGGCTTACCCCAAGCTTGTAAATTTTAGATATTTTAAAGAGGATTATATTTTGATAAACAAACAAAGGTTAGCAAGCACTGCTTGTATATTTCTAAGTGCATTAACCATCAATAGTGTGAGTCACGCGGCAGATATCAGTAACGGAACTTACATCTTGGAAAGCCAAGTTTCATCAAGTACAGATGATGCCGAAGAACGTAAAGGCACGATAGATATCAGCAGTTCCGATCTGGAACTTATCGAAGAAGGGAACTCGGCACAAACAGTCGGGGTTCGTTTTGCCAATCTAACTATTCCCGAGAATGCAGTTATAAGCAAAGCATACATTCAGTATACAGTCGATGAACGTTCTGACGACAATGCAAATCTTACTATCCATGGTGAAAGTATTGCTAATGCGCCTAGATTTAGCGATGTAGACTACAATATCAGCGCCCGAACTAAGACCAATACTTCTGTATTATGGTCACCTGCCGTTTGGAATACTGTCGGAGCCGCAGGGGAAGATCAACGTACTCCAGACTTGTCATCTATTGTTCAGGAAATCATCTCTAAAACAGGTTGGGAAAGTGACAATGCTATTGCCTTTATCCTTAGCGGCGCTGGAACAAGAATTGCTGAATCCTATGATGGTGATCAGGCCGGAGCAGCACAGCTATATTTAGAATATACAATCGCACAGAGCACTGAACAACCGATCGTTGAACAACCGATTGTCGAACAACCGATTGTTGAACAACCGATTGTTGAAGAGCCGATTGTTGAAGAGCCGGTAGTTGAAGAACCTACCGTTGAAGAGCCGGTAGTTGAAGAACCTACCGTTGTAGAGCCGGTAGTTGAAGAACCTACCGTTGAAGAGCCGGTAGTTGAAGAACCTACCGTTGTAGAGCCGGTAGTTGAAGAACCTATCGTTGAAGAGCCGATTGTTGAAGAACCTATCGTTGTAGAGCCGGTAGTTGAAGAACCTATCGTTGTAGAGCCGGTAGTTGAAGAACCTATCGTTGTAGAGCCGGTAGTTGAACAGCCGATTGTTGATGAGCCAGTCTCGTCGTTCGATTTATTGAATGTAACTGGAAGCAACAACGATCTTATTGCGGGAACATATACTTCATCAAACAGCGCAAATGTAGGCACGCAATCTAAACGCTCAATTCACCAGGGAGGATTCGGTACCGATTCAGTCTGTGGTTTGAACGGAGAGGTCATTAAGGTGAGCAACTTGAATGATAGCGGGGCAGGATCATTAAGGGATGCGATAAACCAGAAGGGGCCAAGAACAATTGTTTTTGAAGTTTCCGGTGCGATTAAATTACAGTCGAAGCTTGTAATTGAGTCCCCATTTGTCACCATTGCAGGGCAGACGGCTCCGGCACCTGGTATCTCTCTTTATCACGAAGCTCTTAAAGTTGATACGCACGATGTTTGTATGCAGCATATACGAGTTCGTCTTGGCGATAGCGATTATAATTTAAATCCTATGAGTGAGTCGGAAGCTGGAGATGCGGATGCATTGGTGATCCGTGGTGGGCGCGATTCAGAGGGGACGTATAACGTCGTGCTCGATAATATGTCTGTCAGTTGGTCTGTCGATGAGAGCATTTCAGTCTTTGGCGGCGTGTCAAACTTAACCATTCGTGATTCGATTATTGCTGAGCCTCTACGTTACAATGCTCACGGGAAAGATCATGCCTATTGTCTTCTTATTCGGAGTGAGACTGAAAAGGTTTCTCTTATCGGTAATTTATTTGGCCATTGCCAAAGACGTTCGCCTCGAATGGATGGCGGAACACTGCAATACGTAAATAACTTTGTCTACAATCCAGGTGAATATGCAGTTAGTGTGCATGATTTACCAATTGATGTAACAATGGTTGGTAATGTCATGGATTTCCCGGATGATTCGGCTGATCGTTATCAAGGTGGCCCAGATGAGTTCTTTGCGAGTCGAAGCCCTTCAGCGAAGGTTTATTTCCTCGATAACAAATCCTTTGAAAATCGCCCTATGCATGACGCTGTTTCACAAGGGGAACCTGTAATTATACAATCTGTTCCTCATGTCTGGGCGGCTAATGTAACGCCGTTAACGGCAACTGAAGTTGAAGAGTCTATTAGCGACTGGGTCGGGGCATTTCCACGCAACCGTGATGAAGTTGATACTCGAATTATCGAAGGGGTAAGAACGCACAGTGGTACGTATTTGGATTCTCAGATGGATAATGGCGGTTACGTTTATGTCGAAGAAAATAATAGACTTTTGACGCCACCTACAAATCCTCAGAATGATGATGACAAAGATGGCATTTCAAACTTAGTTGAGTGGCTGCAATCGTATACTGATGCGATTGAATAATCGTAATACTTGCAGTTAAGTGAAAATAGTCACAGTAAAAAGGAAGCGTATCTGAGCCACTGATGTATATCATCTTTAGGTAACTCCGCATTGTTCAATGCGATGGGGAGTTAGCTGAAGGTGGAAGTGGCAAGGTACGCATTTTTAAGCAAGCATAGGAAGTATAAGAACCCTTTACCTAAAAAAGAATGTTTGAATAGAGTATTTTAATGTGGCTCAGTTCCATTTTATTGCCTTCCTCCATATACAAATTGCAATATTTTCTGAGAATTAAGCTTTGAGTAACTTCCCCAAACTAAGCTAGATAATGCTGCAAATACTTTGTCGCAACTCCTCGCATTGCCACCAACCTGTAAAGAGAGCAATAGCGCCATTATTAGTTTGAATATGATAAATTTTATTTATTACTCCATTTATCCTACTTATCAATCTGACGTGGTCAACTAAATTCACACACCCTAGTTAAGCTACTTTTCTCAAATACCCGTTCATCATTTCAAAAGTGCTTGGACAACAATAACCTAAGTACGAATGAAGACGATTGCTGTTGTACCACATAGTTATGTAATGCAATATATCTTGTTGTGCTTCATAACGGGTAGCGTAATTGTTCCAATGCACTCTTTCTTGCTTTAGACTACCAAAAAAGCTTTCTGCTACTGCATTATCCCAGCAGCAGCCTTTTTTACTCATGCTTCCAATAAATTTATGCTTATTAAGCAAGTGACGGTACTTATCACTGGCATATTGAACACCTTGATCTGAATGAACAATAAGTCCTTGGGCAGGATTTCGTTGCCAAATAGCCATGGTTAATGCATCACAAACAAGACTTGCTTTCATTCGTGACGACATGCTCCACCCAACCACTTTTCTCGAATATAAGTCAATGACAACAGCAAGGTATAACCAGCCTTCGCCCGTCCAAATATAGGTAATATCCCCTACATAAGCTTGATTAGGCTGATCGTATTTGAAGTTTTGCTTAAGTTCATTTTTATAAACAGGCTTCTTATGATCACTGTTTGTCGTCACTTTATATTTCTTTTTATAGCGAACCCAAACGCCGGCTTCTTTCATTAATCGTGCTGTTTTCCAGCGCCCAACCGGGAAGCTCAATGCATTTAAGCTTTTCTGCATTCGACGGCTGCCATAAGTGTAATCACTGCTTTCTGATATTTTTTGTATCATTTCAATCATGTCGCCATGATCTGGAGCGAACTTTTTTGATTCAGTACGTTTTAAGTAACTGTAATAATTGCGACTTTCGACACCAATTAACGGGCAGATGACACGCACTGGCCAGGTCTTCTTATGCTCAGTAATAAACGAATACTTTATTTCGCTTCTTTTGCAAAGAAGACCGTCGCTTTTTTTAGGATTTCACGCTCCATTTTAAGTTTTCTGTTTTCTTCTTTGAGTTGACGAATTTCTAATTGTTCTGGTGTTAATTTACCATTGCCTCTGAAAGCGAGGCCATCGTCTTTTTCAGCTTCTTTAATCCATTTACCCAGTAAACTTGGGCTGATACCTAAGTTTCTAGAGGCTTCGGCATTATTGTAACCTTGCTCATTGACGAGCGATATTGCATCTAATTTGAATTCTTTTGAATACTTTTTACGTGTTGTCATTCTATTTCTCCAGTTAAGTTCATTATGTCCTAACTGGGGTGTGTGAATCCATTAAACCACGTCAATCGCTTATATTCGTCCTTTGAAGTTTTAGCCATATTTATATATAGCCACTAACCATAACTGCATAAGACTGAGTTTTCTAATATGTGTGACTCCAAGTGCAATTCTATTTTTGATGCCGTTTCTTTTGGTTTAAGTCATTGGTTACTTTGTCAAAATTAACTTTTTTTTTACGGTTTGTTTTTATTTTAGTTAAAGCATAAAAAAAGGTTAATCTATAGCATTCCCTGAAGTAGTGCCTGTCCAATAAAAAAATACAGGCGTAATATAAGATTATCCATGAGGCGAAAGAAATCATAAAGCCATAAAAGTTATTCGCCACCAAAAAATAATTATCTGAAAAATGAAAACCCAAGATACAGAACACACCAATTACAAAAACAGGTATCTGGTATCTGAAAAACTTCTTATAATCAAAGGCGATCACTTTGTACAATAACCATACTCTGATAAACAGTAATAAGTATTCAATAATCACCTGCCCCATCACTAGTGCTTTCAATCCATAGGGGAAGCTGATTAAGGCGGCTATCAGCATTAAAATCATACTGACCACATTAATTTTAAATAATAAAGATGCCTTTCCAACGGAAATCATCAATGTATGTGAGAACCAGTTAGCTATATAAGGATAAACGGCATAACTAAAAACGGCCATTATTTCAACACTATCATGCCACTTGTCAGAAAAAAGTAATGTGATGACATATTCTGAATGCAGCCCTAAAACAGTAATAAAGGGATAAACGAAAAAAGAAACCAGAAAAACCACTTTGATATAGACAAGATCTTTATCTTTATCGCTAACCCGTGATAGCAGAGAAAATGATACGTTTCTTAAAGGTCTTAACACTATCAGATAAAAAGTATTAATGATTTTTCTGCCGACATCCATTAGGGCAAAAGCAGCCGGCCCTAAAAAGATGCTGGCGATAAAGTCAATGACTCTGCCCTGCCAGAACGTAATGACCTCACTCCCCATAATAGGCAGACTAAACAAATAAAGCTCTTTAATGTGTGCTTTAGAAAACTTGAGTTTTGGAGTGAAATCCGATAACCACCACAGTAATAAGACACTTAAAATAGAAAAAATAAATTTATTATAAACTAACGCCCATGCACCATACCCCTCAATCGCTAAATAAACTCCAACTATTCCGGCTACAATCGAAGCGACCATATTTCGGATAGCCAAACTCTTATATAGAAAATCTCTCTCCATTTTTGCAGCTTGGACAACACGAAATGCAGTGAGTATTGGAATAAAACTCATGCTGATAAATATATTAGCCAGCTCTTGATTGTAAAAATAAATAAGCAGAGGTGTGATAATAATAATAGCCAAACTGCTGATAATAATAGAAATCAGTAATATAAGCCAAAAAGCAGAGCTGGCATATTCATCATCCCAGTTATCGCGTTTAACCAGGTTATCCTTGATTCCTGCGCCGATAAAAATAGAAAGAAACTCAAATATCAGATAAGCAAAGGCAACATAACCAAATTCTTCGATTTCTACAAAGCGGGCAATCACTACATATACCAGTAAAATGATAATTTTACTTATCATGGCTGCGCCCACATTCCAGGCACTGGAAATTAAAGCTTGCATCTTAATGGACATTTAGCTGAACTCTATTTAAGGTTTAAGGTTTAAGGTTTAAGGTTTAAGGTTTAAGGTTTAAGGTTTAAGGTTTATGCCTAATTATAGTAGGCACATTTTGACTGATGTGCTAATTAGTGTAATGACACTCATGATATTGTTTTTGTTATAAAACTAATTGTATTTTATGAAATAAGCATTTATGAACATTATTCCTACATATATTACTAATAACACTACAAACTATTTTTTTAATTATCTTATATATCAATGATTTGCCCTACATGGCGAGATGTCATAACTCATTGTTTTTATGAGTAAAAGTTGAAAACGGTTCACAGTGTTGGTACTAAAAAAGTGATTTTTAATGATTTAATGCAGAATGAGAAACAAATACTTATATGTAAAAATAAGCTAATAATAAAAAATAATGGGCCTATGAGTAACCTATTAACCCATTAATTATCAATGTTTTATAAAGAAAAGTGAGCAGTTTTTTATAATTTAAAAAAGCTTTTTAAAAGCAAGTGGTTGCCGTTGCTGAATGTGTGTTCTTCTACTGTTTTTGATACTAACATCTGGGTGAGATTACTCATTTTTAAGGGATCTCCTCTTGCTTTATTCCTCCTAAATAGCGTGATGAAATCTAACAGGATTTTAAAAAAGTCAATATACTAAATATCACAGCCCAGCTGGACTTGAATAAAGTAGATCTGGTCTGTAAAACACAAGAAAAAACTCCAGTCACAACAATGCATCGGACCACGAGCTATCAAAGCACAGCAATTTGAATAGACCTATCTCTTTAGTTCAGCACTGAAATAGCTCTATTATTAGTCGCGTCAGCGTTGCTATTTAGACGTCGAAGGCTGTCATAAAACTTGTACGGCTGCTTATTGATAATCCAATTAATAAGTGCTTATGCAGCAGGTTTTTTCCTCCACCAAGTCAATTTTTTCATCCTTTATCTCGACTGTATTGTGCTTGAAATTCGCCATGATAAGCGTGATATTAACAAAGACTGGATGAATCCATGCCATCGTATTCTTATCTGTAATAAGTACTTTGACGGACACAGTGTTTGCGATCCAATTCATATAACAACATTTACGATTGAAACAGAGTAGTTAAAGTTACGAATCTCTATGCCGCCATCTTTGTATGTCTTAATTTTGTTTTCTTAAATTAATGTTTTCGCCAGTGTCCTTTAGATCATGGAACCCTAAGCTACATTATCAACAAAATTAATCAGAACTCCGCAGAGCATGTAGCACTGCAAACTTTTGTTCCGTTAAAAATCGTGAACTCAATGATTTTTAATGGTTAGTTTGGCTGCCTCGTCTTCAAGAATTCCGAAAGATTGTTCCTAAGTAAAAACTTTATTCGCCATTAATTATCTCAATAAAAAATAACAGGCTTATTCAGTTGAGTATTCCACATGAAGTAGCGGAGCGCCTGCTTGATCTCCATCATAAGCTTCTGCAACCCTTCTTCCTGACCCAGTGAAGATAAACGCCATGGCATTGCCACTGTTCCAATCCGTTTCAGAGACAATCTCCTGCACAATCGCGGTCAGATCTGAGCTACGCTGTTCTTCCCCCGCAGCTCCTATGGTGTCCCATGCGGCAGGTGACCATGATATGGATGCGTTGGTTTTACTTCGGGAGCTGATATTATAGGCTGCACTGGTGAAGGTCGCGGCATTATTATTTTTTTCAGCAACGATGTTTAGCTGTGTATCCAGAAGAAAGTCAGTTTCATCTGCCTGAAACTGGATATAGGCTCTGGTGATAATGGCATTTGCTGGAATAGACAGATTGCGAAAACGAAGTCCGATTATCTGCAGGTAATTATTGTCTAAGACCAGCTCAAGGTCGGCGCTGGTGAGATACACGCTACCTGCACGTTCCTTAGCATCATCTGCACTCGCAGAAACCCGGCTTTGCAGCACGGTAACTTCATAAGGTGCGTCACTGACTATTACCGTGCGGCTGAGCGAGGCACTGTTGCCGTCGGTGTCGGTTACGCTATAGGTCACAGTATAAGTGGCGGCGACGCTGGTATCGACATCGGAGACGTTGGTGACATCAGCGCTTAAATCACCATCGGTTTCATCCTGCGCGGTGGCGCCGGGATCCGTAAATGTCTCACCCAGATTCAGGTTGATTGGATCGGCACCAATCAGGGTCAATACAGGTGAAACCGTATTATCACGGACAATCACGGTGCGGATTATTGAGGCACTGTTGCCGTCGCTGTCGGTCACGCTGTAGGTCACAGTATAAGTGGCGGCCACGCTGGTATTCACATCGGAGACAGTAGTGATATCAGCGCTTAAATCGCCATCAGTTTCATCCTGCGCGGTGGCACCCGGATCGGTGAAGGTCTCACCGAGGTTGAGGGTGATCTGATCCGCACCATTCAGGGTGAGTACCGGTGCTCCTGTATTGTCGTGGACGATCACTGTGCGGCTGAAAGAGGCACCGTTACCGTCGCTGTCAATCACGCTGTAAGTCACAGTATAAGTGGCGGCGACGCTGGTATTTACATCGGAGACGGCAGTGATTGCAGAAGTCAGATCACCATCTGTTTCATCCTGCGCGGTAGCGCCGGGATCCGTAAAGGTCTCATTAAGGTTAAGGTTGATTGGATCGGCACCCAGCAGGGTAAGTACCGGCGCAACGGAATTATCACGGACAATCACGGTGCGGCTGATGGAGGTACTGTTGCCGTCGGAGTCGGTCACGCTGTAGGTCACAGTATAAGTGGCGGCCACGGAGGTGTTCACATCCGAAACGGTTTGTATGTCCGCAGTCAGATCGCCGTCATTGTCGTCCAGCGCGGTCGCCCCCGGATCGGTGAAGGTTTCGCCAAGGTTGAGGGGGATTGGGTCGGCCCCGAGCAGGGTGAGTACCGGTGCACTGCTACTGAGCTCTGTTGTATATTCCACATAAAGTAGCGGAGCGCCTGCTTGATCTCCATCATAAGCTTCTGCAACCCTTCTTCCTGACCCAGTGAAGATAAACGCCATGGCATTACCACTGTTCCAACCCGTTTCAGAGATAATCTCCTGCACAATCGCGGTCAGATCTGAGCTACGCTGATCTTCCCCCGCAGCTCCTATGGTGTCCCATGCGGCAGGTGACCATGATACTGATGCGTTGGTTTTGGCTCGGGAGCTGATATTATAGGCTGCACTGGTGAAGGTCGCGGCATTATTATTTTTTTCAGCAACGATCTTTAGCTGTGTATCCAGAAGAAAGTCAGTTTCATCTGCCTGAAACTGAATATAGGCTCTGGTGATAATGGCATTTTCTGGAATAGACAGATTGCGAAAACGGAGTCCGATTATCTGCAGGTAATTATTGTCTAAGACCAGCTCAAGGTCGGCACTGGTGAGATACACGCTACCTGCACGTTCCTTAGCATCATCTGCACTCGCAGAAACCCGGCTTTGCAGCACGATAACTTCATAAGGTGCGTCACTGACTATTACCGTGCGGCTGAGCGAGGCACTATTGCCGTCGGAGTCGGTCACGCTGTAGGTCACGCTGTAAGTGGCGGCGACGTTGGTATTCACATCGGAGACTGTTGTGATATCAGTTGTTAAATCGCCATCGGTTTCATCCTGTGCGGTGGCGCCGGGATCAGTGAACAAATCACCAATATTAAGGTTGATCGGATCGGTACCCAGCAGGGTCAGCACGGGTGCAAGCGTATTATCACGAACAATCACGGTGCGGATGATTGAGGCACTGTTGCCGTCGGAATCAACTACGCTGTAGGTCACGCTATATGTGGCCGCGACGCTGGTATTCACATCGGAGACTATGGTGATTGCAGAAGTCAGATCGCCATCGGTTTCATCCTGCGCGGTGGCGCCGGGATCCGTAAAGGTCTCATTCAGGTTAAGGTTGATTGGATCGGCACCCAGCAGGGTCAATACAGGTGCAAGCGTATTGTCACGAACAATCACGGTGCGGCTGATTGAAGCAGCGTTGCCGTCACTGTCGGTCACGCTGTAGGTCACCGTATATGTGGCGGCGATGCTGGTATTCACATCGGAGACGGCAGTGATTGCAGAAGTCAGATCACCATCGGTTTCATCCTGGGCGGTGGCGCCGGGATCAGTGAACAAATCACCAATATTAAGGTTGATTGGATCGGCACCAATCAAGGTCAGCACGGGTGCAAGCGTATTATCACGAACAATCACGGTGCGGATGATTGAGGCACTGTTGCCGTCGGAATCAACTACGCTGTAGGTCACGCTGTAAGTACTGGCGACGCTGGTATTCACATCGGAGACTATGGTGATTGCAGAAGTCAGATCGCCATCGGTTTCATCCTGCGCGGTGGCGCCGGGATCAGTAAAGGTCTCATTCAGGTTAAGGTTGATTGGATCAACACCCAGCAGGGTCAATACAGGTGCAAGCGTATTATCACGAACAATCACGGTGCGGATGATGGAAGCAGCGTTGCCGTCGGAATCAACCACGCTGTAGGTCACGCTATAAGTGGCGGCGACGCTGGTATTCACATCGGAAACGGCAGTGATATCAGTTGTTAAATCGCCATCGGTTTCATCCTGGGCGGTGGCGCCTGGATCAGTAAAGGTCTCATTCAGGTTAAGGTTGATTGGATCAACACCCAGCAGAGTCAGCACGGGTGCAAGCGTATTATCACGGACAATCACGGTGCGGCTGATCGAAGCACTATTGCCGTCGGAGTCGGTCACGCTGTAGGTCACGCTGTAAGTGGCGGCGACGCTGGTATTCACATCGGAAACAGCCGTGATATCAGCGCTTAAATCGCCATCGGTTTCATCCTGGGCGGTGGCGCCGGGATCCGTAAAGGTCTCATTCAGGTTAAGGTTGATTGGATCGGCACCAATCAGGGTCAATACAGGTGCAAGCGTATTATCACGGACAATCACGGTGCGGATTATTGAGGCACTGTTGCCGTCGCTGTCGGTCACGCTGTAGGTCACAGTATAAGTGGCGGCCACGCTGGTATTCACATCGGAGACTATGGTGATTGCAGAAGTCAGATCGCCATCTGTTTCATCCTGCGCGGTGGCGCCGGGATCCGTAAAGGTCTCATTCAGGTTAAGGTTGATTGGATCGGCACCCAGCAGGGTCAGCAAGGGTGCAAGCGTATTATCACGGACAATCACGGTGCGGCTGATGGAAGCAGCGTTGCCGTCGGAGTCGGTCACGCTGTAGGTCACGCTGTAAGTACCGGCGACGCTGGTATTCACATCGGAGACTATGGTGATTGCAGAAGTCAGATCACCATCGGTTTCATCCTGCGCGGT
>NZ_JBLIED010000019.1:0-71425 GCF_047632955.1 Psychromonas sp.
TGTGGTACAACGGTAATAGGCTTCATTCTTACCTGGGTTATTGTTGCCCAAACACTTTTGAAATGATGAACGGGTATTTGAAAAAAGTAGCTTAACTAGGGTGAGTGAATTTAGTTGACCACGTCATCAATTTTAAATAGTAAATCAGATAACTTTATTAATGCGTTTGGTATAAGCTCTGCGAACCCTGTTCCATCACCAGTATCTTGCACAAGCTAATTGCCAGTTTTTAGCACAAACTTAGCAATTAAATCCCTGATGACTAACATCAGCAGGGATTTTTTCGTTTAATACTTGTGGCGATGACCAACTCGAACATGGGAAGTGAAGATTTCGTGATCACAGGCTTAGTTATGTAATCGATTACACTAAAGGAGGGGCGGCGTAGGGGTTGTGATCTGGATCGGCTTTATTCTGAAGGTGCCGGTTTATGCTGTTAAAAGTTTAGATATATTGTGTTGCGCGCATTTAAATCCTTTAAATTTCAATTTATGATGAAATAACCGGAGTTTTTGCCATATAATGTTTCACAAAAGGTTAGGTATAAGCCATAAGAATAATAATAACCATTCATAAAAATGACCTGAATGATTGAATTTTTAACTGTAATCGCTAACAATTCTGATGCTAGTTTGCATTTTTAAGCCGAGATGATTGAAAAATTCGCCATGTTATGTAAATTAAGAGCAGCGTAAAAGTTTAGGTCAACAACCAATAGTCAGCATCGGACTATTTTTACTATTGTTAAACTTCATTATATTAAAAGGAACGCATATGGCCGCTAGTCAAAAAGTATCAAAGAAAAAACAGCAGCAAAAATTAACCACGGAAAAGACAATCAAACGGCCCATGCTGGTATGGGCAATATTTATTTTTGCCGCATTTAGTTTATCTAATTTAGTTAGTTACTATCTGATCGTTTCTGGCGATATGGTTAGTGAAGGTCTGGCGGGGCAGTATCATCAAAGCCTTGGCGTACTGGATCATGTTTTTAATATTTTTAACCCTATCTACTTCTATCTCTGTGCGCTGCAGTTATTTAGACTAAAGGCCGTCGCATTAAAACTATACCTTGGTTATATCCCATTAATGGCTGCTGCACTGACCCATAACTTGTTTTCTCCTACCTGGAGAGCACTAGTCGAAGCGGAGCCTTTATCTTATTATTCGACGGCGATAAGCTTTGTACTTTATTTTGCTTATGTTTATTACAGCTATCAATTAATCAGAAAAGGCATTCTCAAGTAACTAACAATTGAAGCGGAGTTTCAGCGCACACTTTTAAAGTGCTCCGCAATATAATACCAAATTCATTAATTTCCTGCTCATTGATGCTGCTTAAAACAGATGCGGGCTTCGTATTAATTTTATAATTATAACAACTAATTACTGCAATTTACGGCTTGCTTTTATGGGTTATTTTAGTACTTAAATAGATCACCTAATTAGTGGGATTGGCATAAATATTCATTTAAATAAGCACTAATTGAGTTGAAAACGAAAAGCAAAAAGCTGTTCTGAATTTACCTTATCTTCGCCTTGCAGCGCGGGCATAAATAATTCTTGGTTAATAAATGTGAGCACCGCATTATCCAAAATGGAAAATCCGCTAGAAGTCAATATCTTAGGGTTTTCAGGCAGACCTTTTTGAGTGACGGTTAATTTTACCACCACTCGGCCTTGCTGATTACGCAAAATGGCGCGTTGCGGGTAGACAGGTTTGCGCCCGGAAACCACAATCGCCTCCTGCAATACGCCTTGATTTTTCGTGCCTCTGGCGAGTGATGAGCTGTTTTCCGAAGGGGATCTTTTTACAACCTTCTTCTTTTTTGCACTGCTGTTTGTTGGTACGGGGGGGATTTCGGCTTGTGTTTGGGTTTTACTCAGTTGCTCTGTTTGCTTAGAAATGATCTCATCGGTTGTCGGTTGCGGGTGAGAAACCTTCGCTTTTAAATTTTCTTCATTATTGGTGTCGGATTTTTCAAGACTCTTCGGCAATGCCTGCTCTGTTAATTTAACTTCGGATTCAGAAAATTTTGCAGGCGGTTTTATGATTTTTTTTGACTGTATTTCTGTTTCTTCCGGTCGCGGTGAGGCGACTGTTTTCTGGCCGATTGGTTGCGTTAGCTCATCTTCGCTGAGATTCTTTAATTGATCAGGCTCAGAAATAAACTGGACTTGAATCGCTTGTTCGCCGGAATTTAGCGGCAGTATTGTGATACGTTTAGGTTTATCAATATAAATAAAAAGAAAACCATATAAAATCAGGCTGATAATAATAAAAGGGAAATAAGAGCTAGTTTTTTTCATGTGCCTTTGTCACTCTCATTTATCTTTTTCGGTTGCAAAAGCAACATGCTGAAATCCGGATAAACGCAGTTTATCCAAAATTGAAAGGGCGACACCTAAATTGGATTGTTTGTCACCGCGGATTAATATGGGTAATTTCTGATCCTTTTGCTCTTCTTGTAACGTCATCACTTGCGGCAACAGAAGCGCTTCTGTGGTCATTTCTTCATTAATAAAAATCTGATTTTTGCTGTTTATACTAATAATCAAAAGCTCTTCAGTTTGCTGCTTGCTATCAACTAACTGTGGCAATTCAATATTAATGCTGCTTTGCATGGTCATTTTAAGCATCACAAAAATAAAAAAAATCAGCAATAAAAAAATCACATCCAGCAGAGGTAACAACTCAAATCGGGCGGGTTTTTGAAAACGCTTCTTACTTAATTTCATCGATTGTGCTTCATGACGGGCTCTTTTTTTGTCTCCCGGGCACGCTCTTGCTGCTTCTGCAATTCAATTTCATCAATGCCGTAACACTCCTGCTCTTCATTCACTGCACTGGCATACATCTCCAGCAGTGATTCCTGAGAGGTTTTGTTAAGCTCCTTCATCTCGTCATGAAGATTAACACTGACTTCATCTGTACCCTCTTTAAATTCGTAATGATAAGGCATTTCACTGTCCTTCTGCACTTCGTATTTAAACACCTGCTGGTCATTCTTGGCGGCGCGGCTCAACTCCTGAACTTTCATAATATCACTGAGCTCATTGGTGATCAGGCTCTTTTGATGACAGATATGATAAAATTCACTGCCAACACCCTCCAAATGCAGTGTTAACCGGTGCAGTAGCGAGCGAAACAGATTAAAGGGTAATAATGCCAACAGCGCGACGGATAAGCCCATTGCGGTTGATACTAAAGCTTGTGCGATACCGGCAACAACCTCGGTAGGGTTGTCGATTCCCTGTGAACCGAGAATATTAAAAGAGTGAATAATACCTAATACTGTGCCTAAAATACCCAGCATTGGAGCTAGGGTGATAACGGTATCGAGTAACGTTTGCCCGCGGGACATATTGTGAATTTGTCGTTCTGCGTAGGATTCCATTTTCTCATTGGGCGAAAAAGGCAGGGCATTAATGCCAAATGTTAACATATTTAAAGCCGGCGTATCTAAGTGCTGGCATGCTAGAAGAGCGTTGGTTTTCTCTTTTTTATTTAAATAGGCAAAACAATCAAGCAGAGGGAAATGTTCTTTTTTAAAGTAGTATTGGATCCACACAAAACCACGTTCGAGGGTGACAACAGTTGCTAAAAAAGAAGTGAATAGTAACAACCACATTATCAGACCACCCTGTTGAAACCATACCGGCATCGCTTGATTGATTTGCTGCAGAGCAGAAAAACTTGCGCTGATAATGGATGTGCTGTCGATTGCCATACTTTATTTTGCCTATTAGTAATACAGATGTGTTACAAAAAAGACCATTGAACACCCTCCTATTTTAAGCGTATCTTAAAGCAGAGCGGGTTCTAATTGTCATTGAACATTGGTTAATGGTTTTGCATCATGGTCCTGGTGTTTTTTAACCGGACTGATATTCGCCAAACTGATTTTATCATCTGTTTTGATTATATCAGCATTAATAAAAAAGTATTTGGCTAGATTTTCTCGATTAAGTACCTGTTCCGGCGTGCCGTCGGCAATAATAGTTCTGCTTGAATGACTCCTTCCTGAGTCATCATTGGGCTGAGTCTCACCCAGCAATATTAAACGATCACAATAGCTTGCCGCGAGGTTAAGGTCGTGAAGTGCGGTGATGGCTAATTTGCCCGATTGAGTCAGTGATTGTATTAACTGCAGGGTTTCTATTTGGTGGCAAATATCCAGGCTTGAAATCGGCTCATCAAGCAAAATAGTCGCTGCTTGTTGCGCAAGCGCACGGGCAATAATTACCCGCTGCTTTTCACCCCCCGACAGGGTAGTGACCGAACGTTCTCTGAGGTGGGTAATATCTGTTTTCAGCATCGCCTCCTGAATAAGCCTACTATCTTCGGCTGTTTCTAACTCAAAGGGCCCCAAATACGGGTTTCGTCCCATGGCAACCAGCGCCTGCACAGTAAAAGCATAGGGCAGCTCAATCGATTGCGGCACAAAGGCTAACTGCTTGGCAATATCGCGACGCTTATGGGCATGAATATCCACCCCATTAAGGTTAACTGTACCGGATTGTTGCTTTATCAAACCTAACAGTAGCTGCAGGAGGGTACTTTTACCCGACCCATTAGCACCGATCAAGCCGACAAATTGGCCGCTTTTAAAGTCTAAATTAATATCCGTTAATAACGGATTTTTATCAAAAGAGAAAGCAAGCTTGGTGCAACTCAAAGGTGACATAAATAAGCCTCCACTAACTTAAAACAAAACGTTGTTTGATTAAAAGAAACAAAAAGAAAGGAGCACCTAATGCCGCCGTCACCACGCCCAGTGGAATAGCCTGCTCACTAAAGAAACTGTGTAAAAACAGATCGGCACCGAGTAAGGTGATCGCGCCGCCAAATAAACAGGCGGGTAACAGATAACGGTGCGCAGGGCCTAATAACAAACGCAAAATATGCGGTACTACCAAGCCGATAAAGCCTATTCCGCCGACCACCGAAACCGATGCACCGACCATGGCACTGCTGATAATCAAAAGATTGCGCCGCGTTCTGCGCACATCCACACCGACCGATAAGGCGTGCTGCTCGCCAAGCAGTAACAGATCTAATTGCCTGCTATAAAATAGCAGCAATACAAAACCGCTGAGCACAATCGGCAAAATAATGAATACATGATCCCAGGTGCGACCGTCTAGTCCGCCCATGGTCCAATAAATAATCATCCGTGCGACATCCCAATTGCTCAGGGATAAAGCCAGTAATAGTGAGGTGGCAGCCACATTTAGTGCGCTAATGGCAACGCCTGAAAGCAGCAGAGTAGCCACATTGGTTTGGCCTCTGTTGGAAGCTACGCGGTAAACAACACTCAAAGAAAGTCCGGCGCCGATAAAAGCAAACAGTGGAATCGCCCAGGCGGAAATAAGTGAAAAACCAAGATAAATCGCGATCACTGCCCCTAATGAAGCCCCCGATGAAACACCTAATACGGAAGGGGAGGCCAGAGGATTACGGAACATCCCCTGCATGACCAGCCCGCATAACGCTAAACTTGCACCGGCAAACAGGGCAATAATGACCCGTGGTAAACGAATATCGATAATAATACTGTGCTGCCAGCCGGGAATATCATTGTCTGACGCCGCAAACAGAGTCTGTTTGAAAATTGCGCCAATATGAGTTAATGAAATATCGGCAGGTCCCTGCAACACCCCCAGAACAGTTAGAGTGATAACCAGCAGCATTAACAGTATTAACACCGAGCGAATGGTAGGTAACTTAGTGAACATAGCTTGTCTCTGAATAACTTTGTATTTCCGGATGGAGCAGTTTAGCGATAGCTTCAACACCTTTAATACGGTGCTGGGAAACACTTCTAAGCCAGATACCGGGAACGGCATAAATGCGATCATTTTTCACCGCGGGTACATCTTTCCAGGCTATTTTATTTTTCAAAATAGTGCTCGGTGAGGCTTGGCCATCGGCCTGATTAAAAACCCACTGGTTCATTACAATCACGTCGGGTTGTAATGAAATCGCCAGCTCTTCACTGATTTTGTTTTCCCCGTCGGCAAGGATGCCGTTGGTTACATTAAAACCGCCGGAGAGTTGAATCGCCTCATTCATTAACGAATTTCCGCCGACGCTGTAACCGTTGAGGTCGTAATATAATACACGCGGTGGAGTTTTATCTTTGACCTGCATTGTAATAAAATCGATGCGTTTTTGCAGCGAGTCAATCATGGCCTCACCCGCGGCTTTTGTATCGGTAACATTGGCGACAATGCGAATATTATTAAAAATATCGGCAAAGGAGTTAAATTCACTGAGGCGCACAATAGCAATACCGCTGCGCAGCAGGTAACGCACTGTTTCAGGATTGCTGTAGGAAGCGACAAACACTAAATCAGGTTGCAGCGCGAGCATTGATTCAATTTCTCCCTGTGTGCGGGCAATGCTTTTATCAAAAAAACCAACAATATTGGACATGCTGGCAGTGTCAACATAACTGCTCACCGCCACTAAACGTTGCGGGTTTATTAAGCCTGAAAGTATATGATCGGTGGCTAAAGTAGCGGAAAGAATACGTTCGGGAGGTTTTTTTAAAATAAACTTAATACCAGTAGTATCGATCAGCGTTTTCGGAAAATTTTCACTGTCGATCTGAGTGGTGAAGTTGCCTCTGCCTTCTGGAAAAAGGGCAAACAAGGCTCCTTTTTTAAAATGGATAAGGCTAATAAAAAACACTAAAAATAGGGCGAAAAAAACGAGTTTTAGATTATTCATTTCACCCCCACTTTTTCAACTATCTATTATTTAAAGCTAATACCAATATAAGCCGTAAGTGGATCAGTGTTATAACCTGAAACCTCTTCATAGTCTTTATCAAGCGCATTTTCAATACGAGCAGAAAGAGTGATATGCTTCTGCACCTGATAAGCAGCGCCAATATTAACCACAGTGTAGTTATCTAATCTTACGTCATCGTAATCACTATTATCACGCTCACCAATATAACGTGCTCCAATATTGGCACTTAGGTTTGACGTGTATTTATAGTTGGCATTGATGCTAGCTGAATGTTTTGGTCGACGCACCAGTTCATCGCCTTCACCATTATCCGTCTCCATATAAGTGTACCCGGTATTAACACGTAACTTATTGGTCACTTTTACTTTACCGGTAAGTTCAACACCACGTGAAGTCGCTTCATCAATGTTATAATAAGCATACACACCGGTACTAGAGTCATAGTTAGTATCGATCATATCGCTATAACGAGAATCAAAATAGGTCAGATCGATATAAGCATCACTATCTGCAAAATTATACTCAACACCCGCATCCCAGCTAAGACTTTCCTCCGAGACTAGAGAAGTATTGCCATAGTATCCATATAATTGATAGAAAGTCGGATTTTTAACTCCTGTACCATGGCTGGCATGTAAACGTGTACCATCGCTTACCCAAGCAGAAACATCAATATGATAAGTGCTGGTATCATCAAATTTATTATTAAAGTCACCACGAATGGCTGCATTAACAAAAACTATTTTTTGCCAATCTGCACCATATCCTAAAACAACGCTTGATGTATCCATTTTGTATTCTGCAGATGTTGTTTCATATTTGTCATTTTCGTGCTCGGCAAAAAAGGTGACACGTTGCGTATATTCATTAACTGTATCGAAGTAATAATCGCTCTGCAGTTCGGTTTTTATTTTTTGCCATTCATATTGAGATTCACTTGTATTGCCTGAAAATGCTTCTCTTTCGGAATCAGAAAAGGCGACTGAAAGATGGCTTTTCCATTGATTGTCGAGCAAATTGAAATTTGTGTTTAATTTTGCTTGACGCTGTTGATTGGTAGAATTGGCATCACTTGAAAAACTATCATATTCTGTCTCTGCATCGCTGTATCTCAGTACAGTATCCACTGTAAAAATATCGGTAAATTGATGGCCGGCTTTTAAGCTGATATTCTGATTTTTGTAACCGTCATCATCGGGATCATCAAATTCACCGTTTTTTGCACTGATCCCGTCCGTTTGCAGGTTGCTGGCAGAAAGTGAATAATGGCTGTTGCCTTGTGCACCGCTAAGGTTAATGTTTTCCTTATGGTAGTTATGCGCACCCGTTTCGACACTTGCTGTGGGATGGAACCCGGCTTTGCCTTTTTTGGTAATGATATTAATCACGCCACCCATGGCATCACTGCCCCACAGTGCGCTTTGAGAGCCTTTTAAAACTTCAATCCGCTCTATATCATCCGCCATTAAATATGCAAAGTCATAACTGCCGCCAGGGGTTGATAAATCATTCACTTCAATCCCATCAATAATCACTAAGGTTTCACCGGAGTTAGCACCGCGAATAAATACCGAGGTTGTTTGCCCTAAACCGCCGTTGCTGGCAACACTCACGCCCGGCACATCTCGTAAAAGTTCAGCAACGGTACGTGCCTGATTATCTTTTATATATTGTTGATCAAGCACGGTAATTGAGCTTCCGCTTTCAATACGTTTAGTTTCAACGCGGCTGGCGGAAATGATAATATCGTCCTGAGTATTTTGTGTTTCTGCGGCAATACTGGGTACGCTGAACAGTGTCGTTAAGGCTAAGGCAATTGGAGTGTAATATAAACGTGGCATGGTTATTCCTTAATATTTTTATTTAAAATAAGAAGAAAATCTGTTGTTCGAGGTGTTACAGCAAGGTGGTGGCCTTTTATATAATACGCTGAGCATCAAAGACTTTCTTTGGCTCGCCACCATTACGAAGACCCTCTGCAAACATGGAATATTATTCCCAGCCGTTTGGGGGTTTTTACGTTCCAATAAGCCGACCCGCTTAATGGACAGTGACGCTCTTTATGCTGGTATCTGACTAGCGTTTTCACATTGAAAAACGGATACAGTTGCGGGGGCAGTGCATGCTCATTTTTAGCAACTTTTAAAGTTACTAAAACATGCTTCCCATTTAATCATCGCGTTAATAAAACGATGAACATAAAGAGGGGAGATTATAGGTAAATATAAACAACTGTCAATAAATCAACCGTCCCTAAGCAGAAGGCTCCTTTTAGTAAAATTAATATCAGCTGAGTCTAAGAGAAATCATCCCAGTTTATCTCGTCCACAGTTATTCGCTCGTTAGCGATATAGTGTAAATAATCGCCACTGTTTATAAGGGCATCTGGTGATGGATTTAGAATCATCGCATCGCCATTTTTAAAATGGCTGAAGGCAATCACCAGCATTGCATATTTACTTTTAAATTGGTTAAAGAGCAGTTCAAACTCAACCGCTTTTGTCAGTTCCGGTGCTTGCACACAATACAGTGTCGCCCCGGTTAAGGTTGAAAGTAAGTGCTTGGTTACCTGGCTTGAGCCCGGATCCTGCATGCTACGCACCATCATTTGTGCGCTGCTATCAATACTGCATTCAATTTGCGGGCAATGTACCTTTAATAAGTCTGCTTTGGTTTTATCAAAAAAGTGCGCAGAGATGTTGGCATCGGTGTTGGTGTAAGTCGAGATACAAAGTGCAATGGATAAGGTTTCATCATCGGATTTACCATCAATAATAATACGCTTGGCGTTACTTAAGGCGATCCGGTTAAGCTCCTCATTATCAGAAAAACTACGTAAGCGCACAAAAAAAACCTCACTATTATCCGGAAAGGGATTGTTCATCTGTTCCGTAACGCACAATAATATTTTCCGTTTTTGGCGTTTTTTATCACCGAGAATCAGCTGTATTATCTGCTCTGTTGAAGAGGTGTCCCAACCTAATAATAAAATATGATCATTAAAATGATAAAAGTTACTGGTACCGTTCATGTTTTTTCTCGCTAGATTTATAAATAGTTGCGTGGCTTTTCCTATAAAAGAAGCGAAAACGATCAGTCCCGATGGAATTTGCACAAAGGCAACAATCGCTTTTCCCATCTCGGTAGTCGGGCTGAAATCACCAAAACCCACCGTGGAAACCACCACCATATTGTAATAAATAAAGTCCATGGGATGATCGGTTAATGCGCTCTCCCCGGCAAGCACAAATAACAGATAAGCAGTGATTGCCTGTGCCAGCACAAGCAGAAACATGGTTGGCCAGGTTAGTTGATGCGCCAGGCGCCGGAACAGCTTTCTAATGCGCTTCAGGGGGAGCATGGGCAACTGATCCTTAGTGGCTATTTGCTTGGGATAAAAAGAAACGATAGGCCTGATTATCTGTTTCATCTTTATAGTGGTAACCCAGTGCGTTTAAATGTTCACTAAATGCATCAATACCTTCATCGAGTTCAAAACCGGCAAGTACCTGCCCATAAGCCGCGCCGTGATTGCGGTAATGGAACAGGGTGATATTAGCGTGTGTACCAAGCATGTTTAAAAATTTAATCAGGGCATTAGGATGCTCAGGAAATTCAAAGCTGTATAAACGCTCTTTTATATCACCGACCGGGGCGCCACCGACCATATAACGGACATGCAGTTTGGCCATTTCATCCTGGCTTAAATCGGCAACTGAATAACCTGCGCTGTGCAGTTTTTCTGTCAGTGTTAAAAGTTCCTCAACACCTTGGGGAGTTCGCACGCCGACAAAAATATTAGCGTCTTTACGGGAATTTAAACGATAATTAAACTCGGTAATAGCGCGTCCGTCGAGCTGATTACAAAAGGTTAAAAAGGCCCCCTGTTTTTCAGGGATAGTGACGGCCAGGATGCTCTCTTTCTGCTCACCTAATTCGCACCGTTCGGAAACATAACGCAGGGCATGAAAGTTGACGTTGGCACCGCTTAAAATTGCCGCAAGACTTTGATCTTTAACTTCGTGTAATTGACAATATTTTTTTAAACCGGCCAATGATAATGCCCCTGCAGGCTCTGCGATTGCACGCGTATCTTCAAAGATATCTTTTACGGCTGTACAGATTTCATCACTGCTGACGGTGATCACTTCATCAACGTATTGCTGACATAAACGAAAGGTTTCAGTGCCGATAGTTTTAACCGCAACACCATCGGCAAATAAACCAACTTTACTTAAGGTTATCGGGCCGCCATTCGCCAACGCCGCTTTTAAAGACGCTGCATTCTCCGGTTCAACGCCAATCACTTTAATATGAGGTAAAAGCTGTTTGACATAAACGGCAATACCGGCCAGCAAACCACCGCCACCGACGGGCACAAAAATTTTATCCAGATGAGAATTTTGCTGCAATAACTCTTTGCCGATAGTGCCTTGTCCGGCAATGACATCGGGATCATCAAAAGGGTGGATGATGGTGTAATGATGTAATTCAGCCAGTTCTTTAGCATGGTTGCTGGCTGCATCAAAAGCATCACCAAATAACACCACGTTGGCACCGAATGCCCGTACCGCGTCGACTTTTATCTCGGGCGTGGTGCAGGGCATAACGATCGTTGCTTTGAGGCCCATGCGTTTGGCTGAAAGCGCAACACCTTGGGCATGGTTCCCTGCCGAGGCGGCAATCACACCGCAGCTTTTTTGCTGATCCGTTAAACTGGCTAATTTATTATAAGCACCGCGTAATTTAAATGAATGCACGGGTTGCTGGTCTTCCCGTTTTAATAAAATTTCATTATTAAAACGCTTTGATAACTTACTTAATGGTTGTAATGCTGTTTCTACGGCTGCTTCATAAACAGGAGCAAGTAAGATTTTTTTTAGGTATTGTGCTGCCGATAATTCTGTCATTACGTTCTAAAACCTCTATTTATTTTTAAATTTTGTTTGCAAATAATTCACCTAAGCGTGTGACTGAGTCTGCTTGAAGATCTTCTGCAAAATGAATGCTCTCTTTGGGGAATAAAGCAACAACGGTACTGCCAAGTTTAAAGCGGCCCATTTCAGCGCCTTTTTCAAGGGTAATATTCTGGTTCTTGTAATCCCAATATTGGATCTCTTTGTCTGTATTGGCGGTCAGTGTCCCAGCCCAAACGGTTTCGATACTGGCCACGATCGTCGCGCCAACTAAGACCATCGCCATCGGGCCAACGGCCGTTGAAAAAATGGCCACGGCGCGCTCGTTGCGGGCAAATAAATTGGGAACATTTTGCGCTGTTAATGGATTAACCGAGAAAAGATCGCCGGGAATAAAAATCATTTGCTCAAGTTTACCGGTGATCGGCATATGAATGCGGTGATAATCTTTAGGTGCCAGATAAATCGTAGAAAACAAACCATTGTCAAAGGGCGCTGCAACATCATCCCGGCCGCCTAACAGTTCTCGCAGGCTAAAGTCATGACCCTTAGCTTGAAAAATACGACCTTCTTTGATATCGCCCATTTGGCTGATACAACCATCCACGGGGAGCGCCAGGTTATCTTCTCCAATGATGATTTGTCGCGCATCTTGTTTTAATTCACGAGTGAAAAAATCGTTAAAGGTTGTAAAATGATCCGGGTCTGAATATTTTGCTTCACTCATATCAACGTTAAATTTTTTGATGAATTTTTTTATTAAAAAAGTCGTTAATTTACCTGCTTGCGCGGCGGCTAATTTACCTAACAGTCGCGATAATAGCTTTTTTGGCAGCAGGTATTGCCCGATAATTTTAAGTTGATCAATCATGGTGCTCTCTTTTTGTTAATTTATATATCGAAAATTTCACCTACATTTTTGGAGCTATAAAGGGCTCTTTTAATCATAGGTGTTGGGTGGACGATGACGTGCATTCTTTGCATCATCCATGGTCTCTAAAATACGTAAAAAGCTACGATAGCGGGCGTTATCAATTTTACCTTCGGTAACGGCTTCAACCAGCGCGCAACCGGGATCTATTTGATGTTTACAATCTCGGAAACGGCATTGCCCTAAAAAGGGACGAAATTCGATGAATCCGGTCGCAATGCGTTCAGGCTCTAAGTGCCATAATGAAAACTCACGAATGCCCGGGCTATCAATAAGATCACCTCCGTCCGGGAAATGATAAAGGCGTGCGGTGGTGGTGGTATGTTTACCTAATCCGGAGTTTTCCGAAATTTCGCCCGTCGCTGCTTCAATTTCAGGTAATAACATATTCACTAAAGATGTTTTACCCACACCTGACTGACCGACAAAAATATTAATTTTATCTTTCATCGCACTTTTTAGGCCTAATAAACCATCGCCGTGCATCGAGCTATATAAAACCTGATAACCGATATCCCGGTAGCTTTGTAATTCCTGATCGATAAATTTTGCTGATTGCTCGTCTAATAAATCACTTTTATTTAAGACGATAATGGGCGTAATGCCGATATCCTCACAGGCAATCAGGTAGCGATCAATAATATTACGGGAAAATTCAGGCGCAATGGAGCTGACAATAATAATGTGGTCAATATTAGCCGCGATGGGTTTTATACCATCATAATAATCAGGACGTGTGAGCACGGTTTTGCGCGGATGTACCGCTTCAATCACACCACTGATACCATGATAAGCCTCATTACCTGCACGCCATACAACCCGGTCTCCGGTTACCAGAGACTTTATCCCCCGGCGCAGATTACAACGCTCAATTTTGCCATGCTCATCTTCAACATCCGCATGTTGTCCGAAACGACTGATCACTATGCCTTCCAGCTGTGGGCCAAGTTCAGATTCTTCCCACTGTTTAGTGTTATCTTTAGTTAAACGTTTTTTCTGATTAGTTTGAACGCGGCGAACTTGATTTTTACTGAGTCGTTTCTTCTTGGTCACAGGTTTCCTTAGCTATCACTCGTAGTGTTAATACCGTATCATACTATATTAATTTAGAAATGCGGCTCTCTTGTAACGAAAAGGATCATAATAACGATGAATAAAAATAACCTTGTATGGATTGATTTGGAGATGACCGGTTTAAATCCAGATACGGATAAAATAATAGAAATCGCCACTATCGTGACTGACAGCGATTTAAATATTCTTGCACAAGGACCTGAATTTGTTATTCATCAAAGTAATCAGGCGCTTGATGCGATGGATGAGTGGTGCACAACGCAGCACGGTAAATCAGGTTTAACGGATAAAGTGAAGGCCAGTAAGATTAGCTGCGCCGATGCAGAGCAAGCAACCCTCGATTTTTTAAAGGAGTGGGTACCGGCCGGAGCCGCACCATTATGCGGTAATAGTATCGGTCAGGATCGTCGTTTTTTAGTGCGTCAGATGCCAGTATTAGAAGCTTATTTTCATTACCGTAATATTGATGTCAGTACCATTAAGGAACTGGGCAACCGCTGGGCGCCGGAAATGGTGAATGAACATAAAAAAAGCGGCGCTCACACTGCGCTTCAAGATATTAAAGAATCGATTTCTGAATTGCAGCATTACCAAAAACATTTCTTTAAGTTTTAAAGCTATTTTTTGAGCAGATAGCGCTTGTTTGCTCAAAAACTCAGCAGACAAGCGACAGTCAAGGACAAATCAGCAGAAAAAGCTTGCATTCATCCACTCCCTATTTATAATGCGCACCTCATAACAAGCCGGTATCTTCTAGCATGCCTAATAATTTGTTATGAAAATAAGATGTGATGCGGTACTAGTTTGATTCGTCGAGTTCAAGCTTGACAAGAATTGACTGGCGTTATGAGTTTACTCGTACATACTAATTCCAAAAATGTGATGCGGTACTAGCTCAGTGGTAGAGCACAACCTTGCCAAGGTTGGGGTCAAGAGTTCGAATCTCTTGTACCGCTCCAAACTTCTCCTTTAGAAGTAAAACTTAAAGATAAAATGTGATGCGGTACTAGTTTGGTTCGTCGAGTTCACCTTGACAAGAATTGACTGGCGTTATGAGTTTACTCGTACATACTAATTCCAAAAAATGTGATGCGGTACTAGTTTGGTTCGTCGAGTTCACCTTGACAAGAATTGACTGGTGTTATGAGTTTACTCGTACATACTAATTCCAAAAAATGTGATGCGGCACTAGCTCAGTGGTAGAGCACAACCTTGCCAAGGTTGGGGTCAAGAGTTCGAATCTCTTGTGCCGCTCCAAACTTCTCTTTTAGAAGTAAAACTTAAAGATAAAATGTGATGCGGTACTAGTTTGGTTCGTCGAGTTCACCTTGACAAGAATTGACTGGCGTTATGAGTTCACTCGTACATACTAATTTCAAAAAATTTGATGCGGCACTAGCTCAGTGGTAGAGCACAACCTTGCCAAGGTTGGGGTCAAGAGTTCGAATCTCTTGTGCCGCTCCAATTTTACTTACTTTCCATTTATAATTCCCCCAAAAAACAACTAACTAAAAGTTTTAGCCGATAATATTTTTATTTTTTTATTTATATCTATTTGAGTTAAGTTGTCAGAACACTACCTTGCCCAATAAGAGCCGGGGTCATTAGCTTTTTTTAGTCTCATGTAACGCTCCAAATTCACTGCCTAGTACAATCCCCCTAAATATAAAAATCCCAATTAGTCATATTATTTTTTCTATTCTAGTTAAGCTGTAGAGCGGTAAACTAATGTGCCTGATACTGCTGGTTTGGTATTGCTGGAAATAATCAATTTTTGTCATGCTGTTATTGGCTACCTGTAAACTTCGATAAAGTTTAGGTTGCTGCCAGCTTAATCCTAAACAGTCGGCAATGATTTGACGGATCACTCCACCATGACAAATCACTAATATCCTTTTATCAGCCGATGAGGTTAATAAAGATGCCCAGGCAGCGACTACCCGGCGATTGAAGTGCGCCAGTTTTTCTGCTTGATCGAAAGTAACACTGTGCGGCGTCGCCCAAAATTGTTCAAGGATAGGCCACTCTTTGTGCAGAGCAGTAAAGGGGATCCCATCAAAAATTCCAAAATTAATTTCCTGAAAATCATGTTCAACGAGTAAAGGTAAGCCTGACTGCTCACTGAATTTTTCGGCCAATAAAGCGCATCGTTGCAGGGGAGAGGTGACGATAAGGTCAAACTGCTCCGCCATTTTCCCCAGAGCGCTAAAGGCCTGTGCAAAAGATCGAGGGCAACAGGCAATATTGGTCCGCCCGTATAAAGCGGCTTCTCCGAGCACTTTTGGGTGCCTTAATAGGGTTATGCTGGACATTTATAACTCCTGCTGTGGTGATTTTAAGTCGAGCGGCAATCCCGCCGTAATTAACGTCACCCGATCTGCAAGTTGTGCTACTTTCTGGTTTAATCGCCCGCAATGATCGAGAAATAAGCGGCTGATGATACCAAGGGGAATAATACCCAAACCCACTTCATTGCTGACTAGAGTGATGTTTACATTGGTATTTTTAAAAGCACTCAACTGCTCAATAAAGTCTGCTATGGTGTTTTCTATTCCGGCGCTTATCTTCTCGTATTGCACTCTGCCGGGTTCATAATTACTCGCCAGTAACTGCTGGTCATATTGATAAATAATATTATTCAGCCACAGCGTCAAGCAGTCAATGAGATAGTGCCGAGGTGTGCCTTGGTTAATATATTGTGCTTCGTTTAATAACAGCTTATCTAGTGCAAGAGGGCACTCCATCAACTGCCAGTTTGATGAGCGCAGCTGTTGATGATGGGCTATTCGAGATTGCATTTCGTTATCCAAGGCCGTTGCCGTGGCAATGTACACAGGGACAGCAGCTTGATTTAATACTGTTTTTTCGGCGAAAGCGGATTTGCCTGAGCGCGCTCCGCCGATAATAAGATGAATCATAAATATTCTCAGCTCGGATTTAAGGTAAGACTGGCCATCAGTACAATGTAAATGATAACTTCGGAAATTTGTTGCGCGGCTCCGAGGCAATCCCCTGTGATACCTCCAATTTTATCGATTAGCCAGGCTCGAAACAGCTGTCTGAAAATAAACAGCAATAGGATCAGGCTTAATACTTCATAAAATGAAAAATACCAAGCCGGTAGTAAAGCCACAGCCAGCAGAATAAACAATTCCTGTGGTTTTTGCGCACTTGCTAAGGTCGTACTTTTACTTGATTTTTTTTCACGGACGTAAGCTGTATTGATAATTAAACTGGCCGCGACGGCGCGCGAAAGAGAAAACCCCAAGGTTAAGCAAACTAAAAAAAACAGATGACTATCTGTGTATAAGTAACCCTTTTGTGCGAGTTCTAAGAGTAATAAATACTTCAAAGCCAAAATAGTCACTAAGGTGACTACTCCATAGGTGCCTACCCGGCTGTCTTTCATGATGCTTAGACGTTGCTCAATATTTAATCCGCCGCCAATGCCGTCAGCCATATCCGCCAAACCATCTTCATGGAATGCGCCCGTTAGTATAAGACCCGCCGCGAGCATTAATATCAGAGTGATGGGCGCGGGAAGAATTTGTATAAAGATTAAAAAAAATGCTCCCTGTAACAGTGCTAATAACAAACCCACTAAAGAAAAATAGCGATTGGATTGATTGAGCAAACGAGGAGAATAAATCATTTTCTTAGGCGTCGGAATCCGGCTAAAAAAACTTAATGCCAAAAAGAGCAGATTAAATTCTTTCTTGATGATCTCTTTATAAGCGTGAAACTCTCTTTTTTTGCAGCTCACACCGTGACTCCGGCACTTTCAAAACTGGCCATGTTGTTATAAAAATAAGCAGCGGCTTGGATGAGTGGCCAGGCGAGAGCCGCGCCAGTCCCTTCTCCTAGGCGTAAGCCAAGCGATAATAAAGGTTCGGCTGACATCTCTTGAAGCAGTAAGTGATGCCCTTGCTCGTCGGATTGATGGCTGAAAATAAAATAACCCAGTATGTTGGGTGCTAAACGATAGGCTGCAAGCGCCGCGATGCTGACGATAAAACCATCAATCATAATGGGCATCTGCTGCTGACCTGCGGCTAATATTGCGCCGACCATTTGCACAATTTCGAAACCGCCGACCTGTGCCAGAATAGTGGTTACATCATCATCTTCCGTCAGGCGCGTTAATGCCTTTTTAATCAGTGCTAATTTGTGCGTATATTGCTGTTCCGTAATGCCCGTCCCTTTACCGACACACTGTTCAATCTGATAATGAGTTAAAGCGCACATTAAGGCGCTCGCTGAACTGGTATTGGCAATCCCCATTTCTCCGAGCAACAGGATATGCTCTCCTTTTTGAGTCAGCTTGGTGACAATTTGTCGGCCAAATTCAAATCCTTGTTGGACTTGTTCCCGGCTCATCGCCGCATGCAAAGAAAAATCAGCCGTACCACTTCCTAGTCGTTGTACAAAAAAACATTCAGAAGCACAGTCCAGTGCCTTTTTAATCCCCGCATCGACAATATAAAGGTCAATATTATTCACCTGGCAAAAACAGTTAATGGCAGCACCTCCATCAATGAAATTGCTTACCATTTGTGCGGTGACATCACTGCTGGCGATACTCACTCCCTGATCGGCAATGCCATGGTCTGCTGCGAAAATGATCATCAGAGGTTTGGGTAAGGTTATTTTTGAGATTCAAAAGAAGCGCTTTGACTTTGTAATAACGCTAACTGCAAGGCTACGGATTCGAGTTTACCGAGGGAGCCTAATGGTTTGGTTTTATTATCTATTATGGTTTGAATTTGCGCACAAAACCGTTTATTGACGGCTGGAATATTGATGGTTTTAGACATTTGAAAGCTCTTTTTATTGTTTTTATTAAAATGGGATTATTTTAGCTAATTTACTTATTGCACCTGTTTTTTATTCTGATGTTATTTTTATGGCTGTCTATCTTAGCTTGAAAGTGACCAGCTGCGGATTATGATCCGATGTTTTAGTTGCCCAGCTTTCACTCTTTACTACCTGTAACCCCCGATAATAAATATGATCTAAGGGCTGGCCAAAAATAGTGATACGTTGATCATTTGCAAATAATGCGTCTTGAAAATCCGCCTGCAGCAATGTTTGCGCAACCTGCTCTAAGCGCTGGGCTGACCAGGTATTAAAATCACCGCTAAATATCACCGGCCCGCGATGAGACTTAATGAGTGCCAGATAAGGTTGTATCTGCTCCATTAAGGGAGCTGCCGTAAAGGTGAAATTCACGCCATGAATATTGATAAGTAATAATGAATCTGGCAGATTCTCTAAGGGGTAGATTGTGGCTATCCCTGTTTTGGGAATGCTTATCCAAGGTTCACTGTAGCGTGTTCCGCAAACATAACTTGGTGCCACTTTACTGAGCGTATTCACCCCGTAGACAACATCTTGATATTGAAAAGCGTTATTTTGAAAATAAAACAAGCTGTTAATCTGGCTGAAATTTATAAATGCAGGCGAATATTTTATCTCCTGCAGGGTAAGCAGGTCAGATTTTTGAGTCCATTTTTGCAGCGCTTTTTGCCAATTGGTATGTTGTTGTTTGTAGATGTTCCAATTCAACAGGGTAAAGGGGAGTGCCAGTTTTTTTGCTGAACCGAAAGCCGCTTTGACTGTTGCCAGTTCAGGACAGCTTTGTAAATAAAGCCGTTCCTTATTATCTAATAGGGTTAAATGCTGCGCTGATTTGGGGAAGATGGTTAACACTGCGATCAGGATAATTATCACCGGTAAATAAACCGTCATTATCATTGTTGTTGATAGAAGTGTGAGATTGCGTTTCATCTGTTCATCTTCTTATTGATGGCGAAGGATTATATGGTTATATTAGGCGTTCAATTCATTCATATTTTAAGTCCTCATTATGCCATTAGAAAGAACTCTTTCAATCATTAAACCCGACGCCGTAGGTAAACACCTTATTGGTACAATTTTACAGCGTTTTGAGCAGGCCGGCTTACAGCCTGTTGCCCTAAAAATGGTGCACCTCACCAGCGAACAGGCTGGCGCTTTTTATGCGGAGCATGAAGGCCGGGAATTTTATCAGCCATTAATTGATTTTATGACCTCCGGACCAATAGTCGTGCAGGTTTTACAAGCTGAAAATGCGATAACACTTTATCGTGAAATGATAGGCAAAACCGACCCGACCCAAGCAGCGGCTGGTACCATTCGTGCCGACTTTGCTGAATCTACCCGTTATAATGCGGTGCACGGTTCCGATAGCCCCGTTTCTGCAGCAAGAGAAATAGCCTTCTTTTTCAGTGATGATGAAATATGCCCGCCAGTAAAACAGTAACTGAAGGTGTTTATATTGATGAATGATATTGTGATTTTGTTAGAATACAACCCTCTGTATCTCTATGGAGTAGTGACTATTTTGGGGTTGTTGATAGGTTCATTTTTAAATGTGGTGATCTATCGTGTGCCGGTAATGATGGAGCGGGAATGGAAAGAAGAATGTGCCGATTCTTTTCCCGATGCCAATATCAAGGTTGAATCCGGTCCCTTTAATCTGGTCTTGCCTCATTCGCGTTGCCCAAGCTGTCAGCATTTGATTGGTCCGCTGGAAAATATCCCGGTGATCAGCTGGTTGGTACAAAAGGGGCGCTGTAAACATTGCAATTGTAAAATCAGCAAACGTTATCCAAGTATTGAATTATTAACTGCGATACTCTCTTTAGCCGTTGCTTATCTGCTGCCCTTTGGCTGGCCATTATTATTTGCATTAGTCTTTACCTGGGTATTAATCAGCCTGACTTTTATTGATTTCGATACGATGTTATTACCCGACAGTCTTACCCTGCCGTTATTGTGGTTTGGTCTGCTAGTAAATGTTTCCGGCACTTTTACCGATATAAGCAGTGCGGTGTTAGGCGCAACCTTTGGTTATTTAACGCTTTGGTCTATCTATTGGGCTTTTAAAATAATCACCGGTAAAGAGGGCATGGGGTACGGTGATTTTAAATTGTTGGCCGCGTTAGGCGCGTGGTTCGGCTGGCAGGCATTACCGCTGATTATTTTACTGTCCTCTTTTTCCGGGGCTATTATCGGTATTGCGGTGATTATGGCATCCAAAGATAAACACAGCAGGCCAATGCCTTTTGGGCCTTATCTTGCGATTGCCGGCTGGATTTATCTTGTCTATGGCGAACCGTTAACGCAATTTTATTATTCACTGGTTTTGTAGTGGCAGATAAGAAAACTTCGGTATTAGCCGATGCGCAGCAAGCCGCAGATACAAAATGGATGAATTATGCCTTATCTTTGGCGGATAGGGCAGAGTTACAGGATGAAATACCCGTGGGCGCCGTGGTCGTTAAAGATGGGCAGGTTATCGCTGAAGGGTGGAACTTATCCATCTTTAATCATGATGCCAGCGGCCATGCTGAAATTATGGCTATTCGTGAGGCGGGTAAAAAGATCCAAAACTATCGCTTAATTGACTGCACTTTGTATGTCACTCTGGAGCCCTGTCCGATGTGTGCCGGAGCTATGGTCCATGCGCGCATTAAACGTCTTGTGTACGGCGCGGGTGATTATAAGACCGGTGCTGCGGGATCGGTTTATAATTTGGTGCGCAGTGAAAAATCCAACCACCAAATAGAGGTCTGCGCGGGCATTCTTAGCGAGCAGTGCGCAACAAAAATAAGCGATTTTTTTAAGCGTCGTCGTCAAGAAAAAAAAGCACTGAAAAAGCAGCAAGCTTTGGCAAACTTGTCTGCTCCCTTGTGAAAGTTGCCGGTTCGACAAAATATAGCTGTTAGCGGCCTTTCGCTACTTACTCTTCAAGCCGGCTTCTGGTGCCGGCTTAGATTCAATTTCTGCCGCTAAGTCTTCTGTTTTTCCGCTTCTATCACTATTTAACCCGCAAAAGTGAGCACTTATTATTTGAATATAAGATGCGGTTTTGGGCATCTTAAATTATTTATTAAGCCTTCTCCGCAGGCACCTAGGGTTGATTATTACTTTCTTGCACCGGCCCTTGCTCGATAGCCTCTTGTAATGTCTGCTGCCGACTGAATGCTTGATCTTTTGCTTCCTGGTAGCTTTGCTGTTCAGCAATCGCTTTATCTGTCGCCTGCCGGGAAACTTCCTGCGCAGCCAATGCATTATCTTTCGCCTGCTGCAGTCGTTCCTGTGCGGCTAAGGCATTATCTTTTGCCTGCAGCAGTAATTCTTGCTCGGCTAAGGCGCTCTCTTGCAGGCGTTTTTCTTCGGCCAGGGCTTTCTCTTTGGCCTCTAGCAGTGCTTGCTGTTGCGCTAAGGTTTTATCTTTAGCTTGTTGCAGGTTCATTTCTTCAGCTAACGTTTTTTCGAGGGCTTGCTGCAATGACGTTTTCATCGCTAAAGTTTGCTCTTTGGCTTTTTGTAAGGCTTGTGCTTTCTCTAATACAGCCTCTTTAGCTTGCTGCAGCGCTTCAATTGGGCTCAATTGGGGTTGCAGCGCACGCTCTGCGGCTAATACTTTTACCCTTTGCAGAGCGTTCTCTTCGGCTAAGGCTTTATCTTTGGCGTTCTGCAGCGCTTTTTGCTCTGCCAACAGTAATTCTCTTTTGGTGACAAACCAAGTTAATGTTTTTAGATATTGACGGATATTGTTGACATAATGTTGGGCTTCCCGACCTCGCGCATAACCGTATCGGGTTTTGCTATACCATTTTTTTTCATGAAGCAGTGGCAGGTTTTCTTTAACATCTGACCATGCATCGGGATTCTGTTTTCGCTTCTGGGTGATCCGCCGGGCATCCATTAAATGCCCGTAACCAATATTGTAACTGGCTAATGCAAACCAGATTTTTTCATCATCGGGAATACTATTGGGCAGACGTTTAATGAGTTTGGTTAGATAGTTAGCCCCCCCCTTGATGCTTTGAGCGGGGTCTAATCTGTTTTTTATACCGATATAATTTGCCGTATCAAGGGTTAACATCATTAAACCACGCACGCCTGTGGGTGACCTGGCCTTTGGATTCCAATGCGATTCCTGATAACTGACCGCGGCGAGTAATAACCAATTGACCTCCGAGGTGGCATATTTTTTAAATAAACTTTCAAATTGAGGCAGGGTGCTTTTATTGCGTTGTAAAAATATCTTTGTCTCAACAAAATCAAAGTGTCTGACATGACCAAAATATTTTTCTTCAAGCTTGGCAATGCTTTGGTCATTGTATCTGTTACCCATAAATTCAATGATCACAGAGTACAGCGTATCATCTTGATTGCGCTTCAATAACCACGCGACAGGTTGTTTTTCCGAGATCGTAAAAGCTTCCGTGAGGACCGGATAATAACGCTGTTTTTGTGCCAGTGTTGAGCTGTCTACAATGGCAAAGGTAATCTCTTTTTCAGCAACTTTTCGCAGTAAAGTCTCCTGATCTTCGTTTTCTAGAATATTAACTTCGAGTTCAGGTATTTCTTTTAACAACTTTTCCAGAGTTTCTTCGTGGTTACTGTCCTTAAGAACAGACACTGGGGCGTTAATGTCAGCGACTTTCCGAGGACGATAACTGCCCTTGCGATAAACTAATTTTTGAGATGCAAAATAATAGGGGGGAGAGCTGCGGTATTTTTGCGCTCTTTTGGGGGTTAATGTCAGCCCGGCCGCGAGAAAATCTACTTTGTTATTATCTAAAGCCTTAAATAACGCTTCAAATGTCGAATATTCTTTGATGGTTAATTTAACGTTCAGGTCATCGGCGAGTTGTTTGCCCAGCTCGTAGTCAAAACCGCTGTAAACACTGCCGTCATAACTGTAAGTTAAGGATCCATTAATGGTTCCCATCATGATATCACCGCGCTTTTGAATCTTTTCCAAGTGAGTGGTCTGTAAAAAAGGGTTGCAGGCGGAGAGCAATAAAATTAAAAAACTAAAAGAGAGCCATATGACTGGCTGCTTGAATTTTGTAAAAGGCATCTTTAGATCCATATAATGATTTTTGAGTGGAATCGTCTGGATTTCCAGCAAAATTTTGTAAAAATTACATTATCAAAAATAAATTAAGTTCGACTATAGAGGGTTTCTATTTAATATAAAATGCTTTTTGCATATAATGCGGCTCTTAATACCAATTATGTCAAACAGGTTTGAATGTGAAGGTTACTCTATTATAAGCAGGAGACCTAAACTGTAACACTTTTTCTGCGTGATTGGCGTAACCCAAGTTCATTTATCTATCTTATGAGAGAAATTACCTATGGAAATTTTGCGTGGGGCTCCCGCCTTATCGACATTTCGTGTTAATCAGTTATTAAAAAACTGTGAAGCATTAAATCTGCCTGTAAAAGATATCTATGCAGAATATATGCATGCAGCTGATTTAACTGAGACTTTAAATGACCAAGAGTTAGTTGTACTACAAAAACTATTAACTTACGGGCCTAAAATTGCAGAGCATGAGCCGGTAGGTACCTTACTGTTTGTTACGCCTCGTCCGGGCACCATTTCACCCTGGTCCTCAAAAGCAACCAATATCGCCCATAACTGCGGACTCGCCAAGGTGGCACGTTTAGAGCGCGGTATTGCTTATTATATTGAAACGAACTTAGTGTTAACGGCCGAACAGGTTAAAACCTTATCTGCTTTATTACACGACCGTATGATGGAAGTGGTACTGACCTGCTTTGATGATGCCAAGAAACTCTTTGTGCAGGGATCTCCTGCCAAAATGAACAGTGTTGACGTATTAGGCGGTGGCCGCGTTGCCCTTGAAGTTGCCAATAAAAACTTAGGCTTGGCACTGGCCGATGATGAAATTGACTATTTGGTAGAAAATTTTATTAAACTGGGTCGTAATCCTAACGATATTGAATTAATGATGTTTGCACAGGCAAACTCTGAGCATTGCCGTCATAAAATATTTAATGCAGATTGGACGATTGATGGCGTAAAACAGCCTAAATCGCTGTTTAAAATGATCCGTAATACGCATGAAAAAATGCCTGACTTTGTCTTATCTGCCTACAAAGATAATGCCGCTGTGATGGCCGGAGAAAAAGCGGGTCGTTTCTTCCCCAGTGTTGATGAGCGTGAATATGGCTATCACCATGAAGATATCGATATTCTCATGAAAGTTGAAACCCATAACCATCCAACGGCCATTTCTCCTTTCCCTGGCGCTGCGACAGGATCCGGCGGTGAGATTCGTGATGAGGGCGCAACGGGTATCGGCTCTAAACCCAAAGCGGGTTTAGTGGGATTCTCTGTTTCTAATCTGCGTATTCCTGAATTTGAACAACCCTGGGAAACAGATTTTGGCAAACCGGCGCGTATCGTTTCAGCATTAGATATTATGCTAGAGGCGCCACTGGGTGGTGCTGCGTTTAATAACGAATTTGGACGTCCTAATATTCTCGGTTATTTCCGAACCTACGAAGAGCAGGTCGAAAGCCATAACGGCTTAGAAATTCGCGGCTACCACAAACCTATTATGTTAGCCGGCGGTCTGGGTAATATTCGCCGCAGCCATGTGGAGAAAAAAGAGGTGCCGGTGGGCGCCAAATTAATCGTTTTAGGCGGCCCGGCAATGAACATTGGTTTAGGCGGCGGAGCTGCTTCTTCAATGGATTCCGGCTCCTCTTCAGAAGCTCTGGACTTTGCTTCAGTGCAGCGTGAAAACCCGGAAATGGAACGTCGTTGTCAGGAAGTTATCGACCGTTGCTGGCAGATGGGTGACGATAATCCAATCCAGTTTATTCACGATGTGGGTGCGGGTGGTCTTTCTAATGCCATGCCTGAACTGGTCAATGATGCCGGTCGTGGTGGTAAATTTAATTTACGTGCTATTGCTAATGATGAAAAAAGTATGGCACCCCATGAGATTTGGTGTAATGAATCTCAAGAACGTTACGTGCTGGCGGTTAAACCTGCAAACCTCGCCGTGTTTGAGGCTATCTGTCAGCGTGAACGTGCTGAATATGCGATTATTGGTGATGCCACGGAAGAGATGCAGCTCACTCTGCATGATTCAGAATTTGATAACAATCCCATCGATATGCCCCTTGAAGTATTATTAGGTAAAGCACCTAAAATGCATCGTGAAGCGGTCACCCAAAACGCTCAGGGTAAAGCTCTGGATTTATCCGGTGCAAGTATCAAGGATGCGGCTGAGCGCCTGTTGCGCTTACCGTCGATTGCCGAAAAAACATTTTTAATCACCATTGGCGACCGCAGTGTGACCGGTTTAGTGGCGCGTGACCAAATGGTTGGACCCTGGCAGGTGCCGGTAGCTGACTGTGCGGTAACCGCAGCCAGTTACGATACTTACTTTGGTGAGTCAATGGCGATTGGCGAACGTGCCCCCGTTGCCCTGCTTAACTTTGCAGCCTCCGCTCGTTTAGCCGTGGCAGAATCAATCACCAATATCGCCTGTTCTGATATCGGTGATTTTAAACGTATTAAACTTTCTGCCAACTGGATGTCGGCAACGGGTCACCCCGGCGAAGATGCGGGTTTATATGCCGCTGTCAAAGCGGTCGGTGAAGAGCTTTGTCCTGAGCTGGAATTGGCTATTCCAGTGGGTAAAGATTCAATGTCGATGAAAACCCGCTGGCAGGAAGATGATGTGGATAGGGAAGTTATCTCTCCGCTGTCGTTAATTATTACCGCTTTTGGTGCAGTCAAAGATATTCGCAATACGGTCACTCCGCAGTTACGTACTGAACATGAGGATAGCTGTCTTATTCTGGTTGATTTAGGTAACGGTCAAAATCGTCTGGGTGGCTCATCGCTGGCACAGGTTTATAAACAGCTGGGTGATACTACGCCTGATGTGGATAATCCTGCGCAGCTCAGAGGATTCTTTAATGCGCTGCAGACCTTAGTGGCAGAGCGTAAGCTGCTTGCTTACCATGACCGCAGTGATGGCGGTTTATTCGCGACTATTACCGAAATGGCCTTTGCCGGGCATTGTGGTGTGACGGTTAAGCTGGATCAGCTTGGCAGTGATGATTTTGCTGCGCTTTACAGTGAAGAGCTGGGCGCGGTTATTCAGGTCAGTGCCGAAGATAAAGAAGCGGTCTTAAATACGCTTGCAGGACATGGTTTAGCGACCAATTCAATGGTCATCGGTAAGCTTAACAATAGCGACCAAATTGAGTTTACTCGTGATGGTAATGACGTGTTAGTTGCTCCGCGTTCTGAGTTCCGCGGAATTTGGGCCGAAACGACCCTTAAAATGCAGGCGTTACGTGATAATCCTGAGTGTGCTTTACAGGAGTTTGAGCAAAAATTAGATGATAAAGATCCTGGTTTAAGCGCGAACTTAACCTTTGATATCAACGAAGATGTTGCAGCTCCCTATATTGCCACCGGTGTTTTACCGCGCATGGCTATTTTGCGCGAGCAGGGAGTCAATTCACAACAGGAGATGGCTGCTGCTTTTAATCGCGCGGGTTTCTCGGCAATAGATGTGCATATGAGCGATATCTTATCGGGTGATGTGCAGCTTGCTGACTTTGCCGGTTTAGTGGCTTGTGGTGGTTTCTCCTACGGTGATGTATTAGGTGCGGGTGAAGGCTGGGCTAAATCAATTTTATTTAATGCTCAGGCTCGGGATCAATTCCAGACATTCTTTGAACGTCAGAACTCCTTTACCTTAGGTGTTTGTAACGGTTGTCAGATGTTATCAAACCTCAACGAATTAATTCCGGGTTCTGATTTATGGCCGCGTTTTGTGCGTAATAACTCGGAACGTTTTGAAGCTCGCTTCAGCCTGGTTGAAGTGCAAAAAACCAACTCATTGTTTTTAAATGATATGGCGGGTTCAACCATGCCGATTGCTGTGTCACACGGAGAAGGTCGTGTTGAAGTCAGAGATCAGGCGCATTTGAATGCCATTGAAGCAAGTGGTTCAGTCGCTTTACGCTTTATTGATAACTACGGTAAGCAGACCGAGCAATATCCTGCTAACCCGAATGGATCGCCAAAGGGTATTAGCGGATTAACCTCTAAAGACGGGCGCGTTACTATTATGATGCCGCATCCTGAGCGAGTATTTAGAACGGTAGCAAACTCCTGGCACCCGGACGAGTGGCGTGAAGACAGCCCATGGATGCGGATGTTTAGAAATGCGCGCAAACAACTCACTTAACTGTTCAAAAATTGGCTTAAGCGCACAAAAAATAACTTAATGGTACAAAAAAACAAAGGGAGAACTTAAGTTCTCCCTTTTTACTTGCATTAGATTTTAGTTGTTGATTTAATGGTGATTAATTTTTTGTGTGTAAGGGTTTTTTTTTTGTCTAATTCTATTAGAAATGTATTGCACCTAGGCGATAACGCTCCCCTTGTAGATGCATTGCTTAGCTCAATTGCTGGCGCTGAAAAAGCAGATAACTATCATGTTTTTCATCTAGTGAATGTAGAACCGCTCTACCTGACGCTATCGGAAAATAGTTTTAGCCACCTTATATCAGAATTTCCCCTTAATGCAGATTTAAAAGATAAAATCAAAGCAGATTTCCCCCTACTAAATACAACCTATCTGAACACCGAGGTTGCGCTGAAACGAAGCGCATTATCCATTGATGTTGAAAATGTTTTTACTGATGAAGTTCAAGTCGTCTTAGAGTCTCTCAGTATTCCTGTCTATTTTAAAAACAAACAGGCCCAATATTTAGCTTGTAATCGCCATTTTTCAAAGCTGTTCGGCCTTACGCCTGATCAGGTTACCGGGAAAAAATATACTGATATTTCAGACTCTTTTTCAAGCTTTGATATTGATATTGATAAAATAGATCGACAAATGTGTATTGATCATCAAGCTGCCTTACTGGAATGCCGAGGGGGTAATATCTCGGGTGAACAGCGAGATTTTCTTTTGCATAAAGAGTGTGCCGCTAACGGTGAAATGCAAATCGGTCTTATTTTTGACATCACAGAGCTTAATAATTCAAAATATTTATTAGAAAAAGAACGTCTCATGCTGCGTACAACGGCAAATATTTTTCAGGATATGATCTTTATTAAAGACCTCGAAAGTCGCGTATTAGGCTGTAATAATGCCTTTGAGAAATTTGTGGGTTATTCGGAAAAGGAAATTTTGGGTAAAAACGCCTATGCTTTTTTTGTTTTTAAGCAAGCGATGGAGTCTATTGAGGAAGACCAGCGTATTATCAAAACTAGTCAGGTTAATATAAAGGAAGTGTTTACCACGGACTGCAATGGCGAACTTCAATTTCTCGAAGTCAAAAAGGTGCCTCTGCGGGATAAACAGGGCAATGTACAGGGAGTGATTGCTGTTGGTCGGAATATGAGCGAACAGCTAAAGATGCAGAAACGCCTGAAAATCAGCGATACGGCATTTGAAAACGGCAAAGAGAATATGTTTGTCACTGATAATACGGGTAATATTATTGCGGCTAATCGGGCCTGCTGCGAGACGACGGGTTACTCAAAAGACGAACTGCTGCAATCTCATGTTAGTATATTTGCAACCAATCAACTTGAGAATATCGCAACAGCCCTCCTAAGCACAAAGAGTTGGCAGGGAGATCTTACTTACCACGTGAAAAATGGCGAAATTCATTTTGCCTGGGCCGAAATTTATATTGTTGAACACCAAGAACTCGAGGCCGTCAGCCGTATCTGTGCCTGGACTGATTTAAGGCAAAGTGAAAATGTTGAACCAAAAATAAAATTTTTATCAAAACAGGATCCGTTAACTGGATTACGTAATCGAATCAACCTGTTTAGCCGATTGGAGGATATCATAACAAGTGCTAATTATCAGCGCAGCGCAGTAGCCGTTATTTTAGTTGATGTTGATGATTTTAAAGGGATTAATGATACCCATGGTCATAATGCCGGTGATCAGGTTTTAAAAGAGGTTGCTGAGCGTCTAAGGAGCTGTGTTTCTGAAAAAGAGACTCTGGGGCGTTTTGCTAATGACCAATTTATTATTATCATTGATGAATTAGCCAATGAGCATGATGCGGCTACGGTTGCCCATAAAATAGCAGATCAGTTTAGCAGCGCGTTTATCATCGAAAATCTGCACACAAATCTGACCGTGAAAATCGGTATCAGCCTTTCCCCGGATGATGGCATTGAGGTTGGCACCCTGTTTTTGAATGCGGAAAAAGCGATGAAGCGTGGTAAAAGTGACAAAAGCACCGCATACCATTTTTATACTATTGGCTTGAATCTGGGTTTGAAGAAAGAGTTTGAATTAGAAAAAGAGTTAAAACAGGCCTTATTGTCTAAGCAGTTTGATTTGTATTACCAGCCGCAATACGACATTAACAAAAGGCAAATAGTTGCTCTGGAAGCTTTACTGCGTTGGCATCACCCGAAGCGTGGGATGTTGCTGCCGGAGCGCTTTTTAAGCGTTGCCGAAAAACGTAATTTGTTAGTGCCCATTGGTTGGGAAATGATCCGTAAAGCCGCCTTACAAGCGGTTTCCTGGACAAAATCGGAGATTAAATTTGGCCGGATTGCCATTAATCTGTTCCCCGTACATTTATCACAAATTAGCTTTATTGCGGAGTTGCAGACGATTTTAAAAGAAACGGGTTGTTCAGCCGGACAGCTTGAATTACTCGTGGATAAGGTAATTCTTCGTGATGCTTCAATTGATATTCTGTCGAATCTGAAGAATGTTAATAAGATGGGCATCACATTGACCGTTACCAATTTTGGTATAGCCTCAAATGTTATTGATTTGATTAATCACCTGGGCATTGAAAATTTAAAAATACCAGAGCCACTGATTAAAAATGGATTAGTGTCCTTAGAGAGCGACGCACAATTAAAATCCGTTAACATTTTAGTCAGCAGCTTAGGTCTTAGTGTGCTGAGTGATGCTCTCGAAGATGCCGAACAACAGGATTTATCAAGCTTTCAGAGTGTCGACTCAAAGACAGTAAACCTTGCTCAGAAAAAAGCGATGAGCGCCTCTAAAGCCGCCTTTTTCCTGCGTTGCAATAAACATAAATAATCATTGTTTTTGAAATCTACTCTCTCGTAATAAACCATTGATAGTTGTAGTGCGCTATTTTTTAAGTTAACGTTATTTTTTCTTTCAAGAATTTGCCATATGGACACTTCTTTATTTGGAACGAGCTGGTCAGATAACTCTCTCTATGTCGGACTAAGCGCTTTTATATATATAACGCTGGTTATACTGACCTCATTAAGTGTACTTATTAAACGTAAACCCATTGGTGTTTCACTGGCATGGTTATTTCTTATTTATGCCTTACCGATGGTGGGCATGGTAAGTTATTATATTTTTGGTCAGCTTAATTTAGGGAAAAAAAGACAGAAGCGCCGACTTGAGATGTCGGGATTATTTAGAACCTGGCTCGCAGACGAAGTCACGGAATATCGCTTATCTGATCAACAAATCTCGACGGCCGTTACCTCGATGAAACATTTTGTTGAATTTGATAGCCAGATGCCGATGATGGCGGGCAATAAACTCACCCTATTATCCTCTACTGACGCTATTTTAACCGAACTGGCTGATTGTATTGAACAAGCCAGGCACAGCTGTTATCTGATGTTTTATATCTGCGCTGAGGGAGGATTGGCAAATGATGTTTTCGATGCATTAATGCGCGCAGCGTCCAGAGGAGTGAGCTGCAAGTTATTATTTGATTCCGTTGGCAGTCATGATTTTTTTAACTCCAAACATATCCTGCGACTTAGAGAGTCAGGTGTTGAAGTCTGCGAAGCCTTACCGGTTGGGACCTTTAGACTGCTCTTTCAGCGTCAAGATTTACGTTTACACCGTAAATTAGTTTGTATCGATGACCGTGTCGCTTATACCGGCAGCATGAACTTAGTTGATCCCGCTTTCTTTAAGAAAGAGAAAAATGTCGGTCAATGGGTCGATCTAATGGTGCGCTGCGAGGGGCCTATCGTGCAGTTGATGAAAAGTTTGTTTGTCTGGGATTGGTATTTGGAAACTAATGTTAGATTACCTTTTCATAAACTTTATGAAGACAGTTTTGTCCTCGCCGGGGAGCAAAATGTGCAGCTTATTCCGTCGGGTCCTGAGTTTGGTGAAGCGAGTATCTATCAAGTTTTATTGATCGCTATTTACGAGGCCAAATTTAGCTTGGTACTCACCACTCCCTATTTTGTTCCCGATGAAAGTTTGCACGAAGCATTAAAAGTAGCAGCGCTACGTGGTGTTGATGTGAAAGTGATTTTGCCGGCTAAAAATGATTCTTTTATGGTTGATTATGCATCACGGGCTTTTTTTCAGGAACTGCTGGTAGCTGGAGTGAAAATATATAAATTCCACGGCGGTTTACTGCACAGTAAAAGTATTGTTATCGATGAGAGCATTGCTTTATTAGGCACTGTTAATCTGGATAGACGTAGTTTTTGGCTTAATTTTGAAATGACCATGCTCGTTGACAATCACTTTTTTGCAGGCGAATTATTGCAGTTACAAATAAGTTATTTATTGTCGTCAGATCGTTTAATGTTAGAAAATTGGCAGAAACGAAGTTATCCGCAGCGCCTATTAGAAAGTATCATGTACCTGTTTAGCCCGCTTTTATAGCCCACAGTCTTCAGCTATCAGCTATCAGCTTACAGCTCGCAGCTCGCAGCCGACAGCCCTCAACTCACCGCTCACAACTAGAAGCTCGCAGCTTACTGTCGATAGTCGACATCTTTGGATTTGCTACTATCTCAAAAATTAGACATAAAAAAGCCTGCAATTAAGCAGGCTTTTTAGTCTTTATTTATTGATTAAAGCAAATAAATTATTTAGCTTTTTTTTCTTCTTTCACTTCAACTTCAGGCGCATCCATTACATCAACGTAATCTGTACCGTAGTAAGAAGCAAGAAGCACTGCTTTAAGCTCAGATACAAGCGGGTAACGTGGGTTTGCAGGTGTACATTGGTCATCAAACGCTTGTTCCGCAAGATCATCAACTGCAGCTAGGAAGTCAGCTTCGTTAACGCCCGCAGCTTGAATTGATAGTGGAATATTCAATTCAACTTTTAACTCGTCTAACCAAGTCAGTAGCGCCTGAATTTTAGCTTCAGTGTTACCTTCACGGAAACCTAAATGGTCAGCAACTTCTGCGTAACGAGCACGTGCTTTAGGACGGTCGTATTGTGAGAAAGTACCTTGTTTAGTCGGGTTGTTGGTTGCATTAAAACGAATAGTATTGGTCATTAATAATGCATTTGCTAAACCATGTGGAATATGGAATTCATTACCGATTTTATGCGCCATTGAGTGACACACTCCAAGGAATGACTGAGCAAACGCGATACCCGCAATAGTTGCCGCATTGTGAACTTTTTCACGTGCAACTGCATCGTTTTTACCGTTTTTGTAAGAACTTGGTAGGTACTCTTTAAGCATTTTAAGCGCTTGTAGTGCCTGACCATCTGAGTATTCGTTAGCAAGAATTGAAACGTAAGCTTCCATCGCATGTGTTACTGCATCGTAACCACCGAATGCACAAAGAGACTTAGGCATATCCATTACTAAGTTAGCATCAACAATCGCCATAGTCGGTGTTAATTCATAATCTGCAAGTGGGTATTTTTTACCAGTCGTTTCATCTGTTACAACGGCAAATGGTGTTACTTCAGAACCTGTACCAGATGTTGTAGTGATACAAACTAGTTCAGCTTTAACGCCCATTTTAGGGAACTTGTAGATACGTTTACGGATATCCATAAAGCGCATTGCCAAGTCTTCGAAATCAGTTGCTGGATGTTCGTATAGAACCCACATGATTTTCGCTGCATCCATTGGTGAACCACCACCGACAGCAAGAATAACGTCAGGGTTAAATGCATTACAGGCAGCAGCACCTTTTTTGATGATTGCAAGTGTAGGGTCCGCTTCCACTTCATGGAAGATTTCAACCATAAGGCCTTTGCCTTCAAGGATTGAACGTAACTCGTCAATATATCCGTTAGCAAATAAGAAACCGTCTGTTACGATCATTGCACGTTTTTTGTCTTCTAAATCAGTTAGTGCGATTGGTAAACAACCACGACGGAAGTAGATAGATTTTGGTAGTTTATGCCATAACATATTTTCAGCTCTCTTCGCAATCTTTTTAGTATTGATTAGATGTTGTGGGCCTACGTTTTCTGAAACTGCATTACCACTGTGCGTACCACAACCTAAGGTCATTGAAGGTGCAAAACCGAAGTTATAGATATCACCGATACCACCGTGCGATGTTGGCGAGTTAATAACGATACGACATGCTTTCATTGCAAGACCAAACTTATCAATACGGTCAGAGTTTGAATCTTGGTCTGTATATAGTGCAGCTGTGTGACCAACACCGCCTATATCAAGAACAATATGTGCTTGACGAACAGCATCTTCATAGTTTTTCGCTTTAAACAGACCTAAAGTTGGAGATAGTTTTTCATGTGCAAACATGTTTTCAACGACAACTTCAGGACCTTCACCAACAAGAATTTTAGTTGAAGTAGGTACTTTAACGCCGGCAAGTTTAGCAATAGTATATGCTGATTGACCTACGATTTTAGCGTTTAGTGCACCGTTGATAAACATAGTGCTAGCCACTTTTTCGGCTTCTGCTTTATTTAATATATAAGCCCCGTATTCATCAAGGCGTGCTTTAAATTCTTCATATTTTGATTCAACAACAATAACTGCCTGCTCAGAAGCACAAATCATACCGTTATCGAATGTTTTTGACATTAGGATTGAAGATACAGCACGTTTGATATCAGCTGATTCATCAATAACTACCGGAGTATTACCCGCGCCAACACCGATTGCAGGGTTACCTGAAGAGTATGCTGCTTTAACCATGCCTGGACCACCGGTCGCAAGAATGATGGCCGTATCGTCGTGCTTCATAATAACATTAGTCAGTTCAATTGATGGAACATCAATCCAACCGATAATATCTTTTGGTGCGCCGGCAGAAACTGCCGCTTCTAAAACAAGTTGAGCCGCGTAGTTTGTACATTCTTTAGCACGTGGATGCGGTGCAACAATACAACCATTACCCGTTTTAAGCGCCATTAAGGTTTTAAAAATAGCCGTTGATGTTGGGTTGGTTGTTGGGATAATTGCACAGATGATGCCCATAGGCTCAGCAAGTGTAACCGTATTTAGAGAATCATTACGTGATAATTCACCAACAGTTTTTGTGTGTGCGTAGCTGTTGTAAATGAACTCAGAAGCAAAGTGGTTTTTAATTACTTTGTCTTCCATAATGCCCATGCCTGTTTCTTTAACAGCCATTTTAGCAAGTTCGATACGGTGTGTTGATACTTTAAGGGCTGCGACACGGAAGATTTCATCAACCTTCTCCTGTGAGAAGGTTGAATACTCCGCTTGTGCTACTTTAACGCGTGCAATCAGCGCTTCTAGTTCAGCAACAGTGCTTACTGTCATAATATTTCTCCTGAAGATTTATAAGATTAAAAGTTTAAAAATGTTTTAATAAAATGTCACTCGCGATGGCGAATACTTGTTTAGTAAAAAACTCTTTTTAATAATCTATGTCCGATTATAGAAACCTATTCATGAAGAACCTTGATCAAGATCAGAAAAAAACGATTTATCGGGATATTAAAAGTGTGATTTTTCTCACGCTATTATGCAGCAGGTGAAAGCTTGATATTTTATAGTACTAAATACCTTTTTTTACAAGCCGCAATTAAAAGGGTGATGAAAACTTTATTCTCCTTTTTGTCGGGTTATAAGTAGGAAAGTCTTTGCTTGTGATAGCAAGCGGTAATAAGCTACCACTTTAACTTAAATTAGAATAAAGAGATAGTATGGCCAATGCCTCCCCCTTTGCGCGCAGTGCAATATTTTTTTCTGCGATTGTTATCTCACTTGCCGGTGTTAAAGTCGCGGCGCCCATTGTTGTTCCTTTTTTACTGGCACTGTTTGTTGCTATTATTTGCAATCCTGCCATTGATTTTTTATCGGCACGTCGCATTCCTCGCGGTGTTGCTATCGCCTGTGTCATTTTCTTTATTTTTGCCATGTTTTTTGGTTTGGGGGGCGTTATTGGTTCTGCAGTTAATGGTTTTAGAGAGGCAATCCCCGCCTATGAAGCTCAATTTGCAGTCGAACTGCAATGGTTAATTGATAAAATGGGTGAGTATCATATTGTTATTTCTATGACCGAGGTGCGAGGATACTTTGATCCTGCCAAAATAATGACCCTGGTGACAAGCACTTTAAGTAGTTTCAGTAGTGTTTTGGGAAATGTGTTTCTGCTGTTATTAACCGTGGTATTTATGCTCTCGGAAGGCAATGGTTTTGCCAAAAAACTGCATATCGCCTTTGATGACTCGGTCAAAACGGAAAAGCGCTTAGATCATTTTTTAAAGTCAGTTAATAAGTATATGGCCATAAAAACCATAATGAGTTTAATGACAGGTTTAATGATCGGTTTTGCTTTATGGCTGATGGGGGTTGATTTTTACGTGTTATGGGCTTTACTGGCTTTCTTATTAAACTATATACCCAATATAGGCTCTATTATTGCGGCGGTGCCGGCGGTTATTTTAACTTTTTTACAACTTGGTATAGGTTATTCGGCCGCGGTGATTGCTTTATTTGCCGGTGTAAACATGCTCATGGGGAATATCATTGAGCCTAAGTTTATGGGCCGCAGTCTGGGGCTTTCTACCCTGGTGGTTTTTTTGTCATTAATATTTTGGGGATGGTTATTAGGGATGGTAGGCATGTTATTATCTGTGCCTTTGACCATGATTTTTAAAATAGCATTAGAAAATAGTGAAGAGGGACGTTGGTTTGCTATTTTATTAAGCTCCGATGAAGAAATAGACGATTTTGAAGCAAGCAAACAACAAGATACTCAATAATGAAAATAATAGAACTTATTAATTGGCAGGATGTTGCCCGCCAACCAGAAAATGAGATGCAGCGGTTATTACACGGTCGTGGGTTCCACTTTGCAGAGTGTACCCATATCAATATCGACTGGTTCTCACCGGTGATCCTAATCATTTTATATAAAGAAGTGACAGCACAAGAGTTACAACTACTGAGCGGGCAGTTACTGCAAAAAATGACTGAAATAGGTTTTACGGTTGAGAGCATTCAAGTGCAGTTCCGCTGCCGGGATTTTGCGCCGACTGAGATTTTATATGGCCAGCCTGTTACCGATTTAATTGCCCGTGAAAACGCGCTTAAGTATAAAATAAATTTAGGCAGTAACCAAAATTACGGCATTTTTTTAGACATGAAAAATGGCCGCCAGTGGTTACAAAAGAACAGCCTGAATAAATCTGTTTTAAATCTGTTTTCTTATACCTGCGCTTTTTCGAACGCCGCTATTGCCGGAGGCGCCGAGCGTGTTATCAATTTAGATATGAGCAAAGCAGCGCTTGCGGTCGGACGTGATAACCATAGATTAAATGGTCATGACCTAAGCCGGGTTAAGTACCTTGCCCACGATCTTTTTAAATCCTGGGGGAAAGTGAAACGCTTTGGACCCTATGATATTGTCATTGCAGATCCGCCGTCATTACAAAAGGGCAGTGTTAATATTAAGCGCGATTATCCTAAAATTATTCGTCGTTTACCGGATTTATTAAGTGCTGATGGGGTTGCTCTTTTATGTTTAAATTCCCCCGATTTAGATTTGCTGTTTTTAAGGGAAATTATTGCCGAAGAATGTCCTCAAGCGGTTATTTTTGCGCAAATATCCCCGCCTGAAATGTTCATCAATATTGAACCCGAGCGTGGTTTGAAATGTTTGTTGGTGCGCCTGAACAGGCAGCCTAATGGGTGGGATTAGTTTTGAATTGAAAATTTTTGGATAAAAAAAGCCCCGATTTGTAAACCAAATCGGGGCTTTTTTACGTCTGTTGATAACTCTGTGCAGAGTTAAATTTTAGCAGCTGCTTTATCCATGGCTTGGGTTGCCTGAATAGCGGTTAACGCGATAGTGTAAACAATATCATCAACCAATGCGCCACGTGATAAATCATTAACAGGTTTACGCATACCCTGCAGCATTGGACCAATACTGATTAGCTCGGCACTTCGTTGTACGGCTTTATAAGTCGTATTACCGGTATTCAAATCCGGGAAGATGAAGACCGTTGCTTTACCGGCAACCGGGCTGTCTGGTGCTTTGCTTTTGGCAACGTTTTCCATTACTGCCGCATCATATTGAAGCGGACCATCAATAAGAAGATCCGGGCGACGTTGTTGCGCGATCTTGGTTGCTTCGCGCACTTTATCTACATCGGAGCCGACGCCTGAAGTACCCGTTGAGTAACTGATCATTGCAACTTTAGGATCAATACCAAAGGCGATTGCTGAATCTGCAGATTGAATAGCGATATCAGCAAGTTGTTCAGCCGTTGGATCCGGGTTGATTGCACAGTCACCGTAGACTAATACTTGCTCAGGCAAGAGCATAAAGAAGATAGAAGAAACCAAGTTTGCGCCGGGCGCTGTTTTAATCAACTGCAGCGCAGGGCGAATGGTGTTCGCTGTAGTGTGAACAGCACCCGAGACAAGTCCTGATACCTCACCCTCGGCTAACATCATCGTGCCTAAAACAACCGTATCTTGCAATTGTTCACGGGCAACAACTGCGGTCAGTCCTTTTGCTTTGCGCAGCTCTACCATAGGAGCAACGTAATCTTCAATAACATCAGCGGGATTGATGATTTCAACATCATCGGTTAAAACTATGCCCTGTTGTGTTGCAATACGGCGAATCTCTTCCGGATTACCCAATAGAACGGGTTTTGCAATACCACGTTGTGCACAGATAAGGGCCGCTTGAATAGTACGCGGCTCTTCACCTTCAGGCAGCACAATCCGCTGGCTATTTTTACGTGCAAGTTCAGTTAAATGGTAACGGAATGCCGGTGGTGATAAACGACGGGATAAAGATGAATTTCCGGTTAATGTTTTTAACCAGTGTTTGTCCACATGGCCGGCAATGTATTCCTGGACCTTTTCAATTCGCTCTATATCATCAACTGGAATTTCCATATTGAAGTTTTGCAGACGCTGAGCGGTCTGCCAGGTGTTGCTGTTGATCAAGAGAATCGGTAAACCGGATTCCATTGCCCGAGCACATAACTTCATGACTTCAGCTTCGGGGGTGTAATCACCGGTCAGTAATAAACAACCAATTTTCATACCATTCATTACCGCAAGACATGCGGCGATAATCACATCACTGCGATCACCAGAGGTGACCAGCATTGATCCGGCTTTGAAATGTTCAAGCATATTAGGAATAGAGCGTGCGCAGAATGTGACACGTTGTAAACGACGGTTATTGAGATCACCTTTGTTTAATATTTTCGCATGCAAATGGGTAGCAAGATCTATTACGCGGGGTGCAATCAGCTCCGAACTCCAAGGGATACATCCCAAAATTGGCAACGGACTTTTACTGAACATTTGCAATACTTCAAGATTACTGTTGGCCGAGTCGTGAGCACCCTCAAACATTTCAGTCAAATCTGGACGGTACTGCTCACTTTCATCGATCGGTGCGCCCACTTTATTGATAATGCAGCCGGCAATATTTTTATTGTGTTTACCGCCAAAAGAAGAGACCGCAATTTCGATACGTTCTTTTAACTGCTGTGACGAATCAGTACTAGGATGAGTCACAAAGACCATCTCTGCGCCTAATGCTTTGGCAATGCTGTGGTTTATTTCATTAGCAAACTGATGCTTATCCGTTGGCACAAGACCTTCAACAATGATCACATCACTTTCTTTGGTGCCCTGGCGAAAACGTTCAACGATATTTTCTAATAAATCAGATGTTTTGCCGGAAGAGATGAGGTTTTCTGCGTATTTCATTGCAAAGGGTTCAGGCGGATTCAAAGCGGAAGCATTACGCAGTGTTGCCGTAGAGCGTTCTGGACCTGTATCGCCAGAACGTGGTTGTGCAATAGGTTTGAAAAAGTTTACAGCAACACCTTGGCGTTCTAGTGCGCGGACCATTCCAAGACTGACGGAAGTAACACCGACACCCGAGCCGATGGGAATGAGCATAATTGTGCGGGGCATGAATATTCCTTGTAGAGATAGAAGTTAGATAAAAAACAGAGGAGTATTTCTCCCCTGTCGATATTAATAATTATTGATTTGAGGCTAATTTTACAGAATCCTGTGCAATAACCCACTCTTCATTTGTCGGAATGACCATTGCAATCGGAGAACCATCAGCGGTAATGATACCTTGCTTACCCAGAATGGCTGCTTCATTCTTTTCGGGATCAACCTGATAACCGAAAATAGATAATAATGATAACACTTGGGTTCTTATCAGGTGAGAGTTTTCACCGATACCACCGGTAAAGACGATGGCATCAATACGACCGAGTGGTACAGCATAAGAGGCGATATATTTCGCTAAACGGTAGCTAAACATCTCCATTGCCAGCGTTGCTCTTTTGTTACCTTTTTCATTCTCTTCGAGAATATTGCGGAAATCACTAGAAATACCGGAAATACCTAAAAGACCGCTCTGTTTTTGGAGCATATCCATGACACCTTCCAGACTGTAACCTTGACGTGTTACCAGGTATTCGATAATGCTTGGATCAATATCACCACAACGCGTCCCCATTACCAATCCTGCAAGTGGTGTCATACCCATACTGGTATCAACACATTGACCATTTTTAACGGCCGCCACAGAAGCGCCGTTACCCAAATGTGCAGAAATAATATTAGTGTCAGAAACCGCTTTGTTTAATGCTTTTGCCGCTTCATCGGTGACAAACAGGTGACTCGTACCGTGCATTCCGTAACGACGAACATGCGCTTCTTTATAGAGGTTATATGGCAGAGCATACATAAATGCTTTAGCAGGCATTGTTTGATGGAATGCGGTATCAAATACGGCAACTTGGGTGAGTGCCGGAAAGGCGGATTGTGCGGCTTTAATACCTAAAACGTGTGCGGGATTATGCAGCGGCGCGAGGGATGAACATTCTTCAATTCCCTCCAGTACTGCATCATTAATAACCACGGACTGAGTGAATTTTTCACCACCATGAACAATGCGGTGTCCAACTGCTACAAACTGCTCAGCTAACCCGTCCTCTTTTTTGATGATCTGTTCAACAATGTAGGATATTGCTGCTGAGTGCGCGCTATGAGAGGGAAGATTGGTGGATTTTTTATTCCCTGCAATTTTCCACTTGATACGTGCATCAGGAAGATTAAAGCATTCGGCAAGACCGCTAATTATCTCATCACCATTATCGGCATTAATAACGGCGAATTTAAGAGATGAACTACCACAGTTAAGGACAAGTACCAGTTTGTTATTCATGAAAAATCCAATAAGTAAAGTTTGAAAAATCAGCATTCCAGTCGATCAACACTAATGCGCTTCATGGTGTGCTTAATCACCAATAAAGGTCTATTTATTGGTGATTTAGCTCACGGAATTGTGTATAAAGTCTACTCCATTGTTATTAAATGACAATGAAGTATCGGGCCAGAAAATGATTTAAATCAACATTAACCACACTAGTATAATTACATATTATTATATTATTGTATTATAAATTAGTTGTGGTTTTTTTGTTTTTTTTACTTCAGTTGTATTTTTGTTGTATTATTATCTCATTTCGTTTGTATTGCTATTGTATTGTATTTATGTTGCCTGTTATGTTGATGCTTGTGTTTAATCTTGCTAATGTCCATTAACCACTTTTTTATACTAATTAAGTTGAGGTTTTTTTGTATTCATTTTTTGATGTTATTCGAGAGGGCGGCCGTTACCTCAAGATTTGGCCAAAGCAAAGTGCACTAAATTGCTTGTTTGTTGACAGCAAAATTGCTCTCTATACTCGCCTGTCAATTAAAATAACCCCGGCTTTTATTGCTCTGAGCTTAGGTTTAACGGTGACGTTTCCCGCTTTGTTTAATCCTTTAGTCAGCGTGACATTTTCGTTATTTTTATTAGGGCTGCCGATTCAAGGTTTTTATTGGTTAGGTAAACGTTCGCAGCAGCTTTTACCACAGAAATTATTACCCTGGTTTATGGCTATCAAAAACAAATTGAGTGTAAAAAATAAAGCGGAGCAGGCGATGATTCAACATCCTTGCTATTTGGATCTTGCAAAATTATTGCAGCAAGCTTTTAAACTGGGTGGTGATGATTTTTTACAGAACCACGAGCTGATTTAAGCATTACGAGTTGATAGTTGATAGTTGATAGTTGAAAGTCGGTAGCTGCGACTTTCGCAGCTTGTCCCTCTGGTTATGTTACTCTTTCTGATAAACCTCAATATTAAAATCACATTCAATTTCCCAGTGCTTCTCTGCTAATAAATCCAGCATTTTTTGCTCATTAAACTTCCAGGCAAAAGGCGTCATATTAATTAAATTTTGCAGTATAGCCGGTGAGTCAATGTTGAGGAGATAGTTAAGATTTACCTGCTTAATTTTATTAAATCCGCAAGGGGCTGAATTGTCCTCGGCATGTTCATTGACCTGCAGGTAGATTTTTTCTCGCAGTTGAAACAGATGGCGCGGGGCAGGGGTTACTGTTAGCAGATAACCATTGGATTTTATTAATCGCTGTAATTCACTTTCGAGTGACGGTGCGTAGATTCGAATTAAGGCATCCAGGCTATTATCCGCCAGCGGAACATCGTAGGCGCTGGCGACACAAAAGTTGATGTTTTTATAGCGCTTAGCCGCATAACGTATTGCCACTTTGGAAATATCCAAGCCGTTAATCATAAACTGCTCCGGCAGTCGTGCGGCCAGAGATGCCGTGTAATAACCTTCGCCGCAACCTAAATCAAGAATTTCAGCCTGATCGTAGTCTGCTAAGTATTCATTCACTAACTCACTGACTTTTTCCGCTAATGGCAAATAGCCGTCGCTGTTTAAAAAAGCACGGCGTGCGCTGATCATCTCTTTATTATCACCCGGATTCTTTGAGTTTTTAGCATTCACCGGCAGGAGGTTTAGATAACCTTCCTTGGCAATATCAAAATGGTGGTTGTTGGCGCAGATTTGAGTGTTATGGATGCGTTGCAGTTTAGTTTGGCAAAGCGGGCAAATAAAAGGAGTCATTATGGGGCCCTATTCAAGCAGGCTAAATATTTGCCTGCTTTGTCTGTTAATCAGTAGATCACGCAGTTATGGTATTGTAAAAGAATCTCTTTGGTTTTTTCCATGCTCTTATGAGTTGGCGTGTCGACTGTTCAGGCTGGCGAAATATTTACCTGCTTTGTTTGTTATTCAGTAGAAAACGCAGTCATGGTATTGTAAAAGGCTCTCTTTTTTTACCATACTCTTATGAGTTGGTGTGTCGATTGTTCAAGCAAGCGAAAAATTTGTCTGCTTTGTCTGTTAATCAGTAGATCACGCAGTTATGGTATTGTAAAAGAATCTCTTTGGTTTTTTCCATGCTCTCATGGGTTGGCGGGCTGATGCCGTCGAGCGGATAGATTTCACCCATTGCGGTCCATTTATGCTTGCCTAATTCATGGTAGGGTAACAGTTCTACCTTTTCGATGTTTTTCATCGGCTCTATAAATTTACCCAGTGCATGTACATCTTTTTCAGCATCGGTATAAGTGGGTAAAACCACATAACGCAAATAAACAGGCTGATTCCGATCGGCTAAAAATTGAGCAAATTCAAGCGTGTATTTATTACTTACGTGGGTTAAATCAATATGTTTTTCATTGTCCATCTGTTTGATATCCAATAACACCAGATCAGTTACATCGAGCACGCTTTTAACCGTGTCATCGATTCGACGAACAAAACCATTGGTATCTAAACAGGTATGAATCCCTTCCATTCTGCAGGCGTTAAAAATGGCTTTCACAAATTCCGGTTGCAGCATCGCCTCGCCACCGGAAATGGTAATACCACCACCCGATGCCTCCATATAAGCGCGGTATTGCACCAGCTCGGCCATTAATTCATCAACACTCGTTATTTTGCCACCTTCGGTATCCCACGTATCGCGATTATGGCAGTATTTACAACGCATTAAACAGCCCTGTAAAAATATAATAAAACGGATTCCCGGCCCATCTACGGTGCCACAGGTCTCAATAGAATGAACGCGTCCAGTTGCTGACATTAAAAGCCCCTTGAAAATAGATTATTTGATTTACGTCTTACGCAAAAAACAAATCAAATAAACATTTTATGATAGATAAAAAGAAAGGTTTCACTCCGAAGAATGAAACCTTTTTTGATTATAACAGGCTAATAAAAAAGTTAACCTGTTTATCTCTTTTTTTTACATGTTAGCTGTAAAGGTACGTGAGATAACATCGTTTTGCTGTTCTTTAGTTAGCGAGTTAAAACGCACTGCGTAACCAGAAACACGAATAGTCAACTGAGGATATTTTTCAGGATTTGCCATCGCATCTACTAACATTTCACGGTTCATTACGTTTACGTTTAAGTGCTGACCACCTTCAATTTCAGGGGTGTGCTTAAAGTAACCGTCCATCAGACCCGCTAGGTTGGTTTTTTGCGAATCATCAGTTTTACCCAATGCGTTTGGTACGATAGAGAAAGTATATGAAATACCGTCCTGTGCGTAGGCAAAAGGTAGTTTAGAAACAGATGTTAATGATGCAACCGCACCTTTTTCATCACGTCCGTGCATTGGGTTAGCACCAGGAGCAAACGGCATGCCAGCACGACGTCCGTCAGGTGTATTACCGGTTTTCTTACCGTATACCACGTTAGAAGTAATAGTAAGGATAGACTGTGTTGCACGAGCACCACGGTACATTTTATGAGATTGAATTTTCTTCATAAAACGTTCAACAAGATCACAAGCCATATCATCTACACGAGGGTCATTGTTACCAAATTTAGGGTAATCACCTTCGATATCAAAGTCAGTTGCAATACCGTCTTCATCACGAATAGGTTTAACTGTTGCGAATTTAATAGCAGAAAGTGAATCTGCTGCAATTGAAAGACCGGCAATACCACAAGCCATAGTACGTTCAACATCACGATCATGCAGTGCCATTAACGATGCTTCATAGCTGTATTTGTCATGCATATAATGAATACAGTTAAGTGCAGTGACGTATGTTTCAGCCAACCAGTCCATAAAGTGATCAAGGTTAGCGAAAACTTCATCGTAATCTAAAATTTCAGAAGTGATTGCTGGCAATTTTTTAGGGCCAACTTGCACTTTAGATTTTTCATCTACGCCGCCGTTGATAGCGTAAAGCAACGTTTTAGCAAGGTTGGCACGAGCACCAAAGAATTGCATTTGTTTACCGACAATCATTGGTGATACACAACAAGCGATAGCGTAATCATCGCTATTGAAATCGCTACGCATTAGATCATCATTTTCATACTGGATAGATGAAGTATCGATAGATACTTTCGCACAGTATTTTTTGAAGTTAAGAGGTAATCCTTCAGACCATAAAACAGTAATATTTGGCTCTGGAGAAGGACCCATAGTGTATTGCGTATGCAGGATACGGAAGCTACTTTTAGTAACAAGCGTACGTCCGTCAACACCCATACCACCGATTGATTCTGTTGCCCAGATTGGGTCACCAGAGAACAGATCATCATATTCAGGTGTACGTAGGAAACGTACCATACGTAACTTCATGATCAGGTGATCGATAAGCTCTTGTGCTTCAGTCTCATTAAGTTTACCTGCTTGCATATCTTTTTCGATATAGATATCAAGGAAACTCATGGTACGACCAAATGACATTGCCGCGCCATTTTGAGATTTGATTGCAGCTAAGTAACCAAAGTAAGTCCACTGAATGGCTTCTTTAGCGTTTTGTGCAGGATGAGAAATATCTGAGCCGTATTTAGCCGCCATTTCTTTGATTTGCGCTAGTGCACGAAATTGCTCAAAGATTTCTTCACGTAATTTAAGTGTATCTTCAAGTGTTGTTCCGGCAAGTAAATCTGTTTCTAAGCTTTTATGCTGCTTAGCTTTGTCGGCCATTAGGAAATCAATTCCGTACAGCGCAACACGACGGTAATCACCGATGATACGACCACGGCCGTAAGCATCTGGCAAACCGGTTAAGATACCTGATTTACGACATTTTAAAATGTCACCCGTGTAAACATCAAAAACACCTTGGTTATGTGTTTTACGGAATTCAGAGTAAATTTTATCGATAGTAGGATCGAGCTCTTTACCATAAACTTTACAAGAACCTTCGATCATACGAATACCGCCGTTAGGGATAATCGCACGTTTTAAAGGCGCATCAGTTTGCAGACCAACAATAGTTTCTAAGTCTTTGTTGATGTAACCCGCATCATGAGCTGTGATTGTTGAAACAACATCAGTATCGAAATCAACTGGAGCATGAGTGCTGTTTTCCAGTTTGATGCCTTCCATTACTTTCGCCCAAAGCTTGTCTGTTGCTTGAGTTGGACCTGCTAGGAAACTTTCATCACCATCAAAAGGTGTGTAGTTTTTTTGGATGAAGTCACGAACGTTAACTTCAGTTTTCCAAACGTCACCAGCAAAACCTTGCCATGCCGATGCAAATTCTTCATTAAGCTTAGTCATTAAGATTCTCCATTATAGTTAGAGTTTAAGATTAAATGTGTTTATAAAATTGTTGTTTTGCGCTAGGTAAAATAGTGCATGCCACGGATCAAAATAACTATTACGTTCCGCTTAAGCGGAATGAATGGTCACGTAGTTTAAATTTTGATAAAAACACGTAGGGCTAATTAACCTGCTTGTATTCAATTTTCATTCAAAATTCAAATATTACATAATCTGGGACAATATCTCAGTTTTAATATAAAAATAGTGCCAAAATGATGCTGCAAATCTAAAGATACCAATAGGATATCTTGTCGTAAAAGAATCAGGATTTTTATAAGATAATATTTATTTTATTGATTAGCCTTTTAACGTTTTTTACTCTAAACAATAACGATTGAGTAATTTTCGTTGCTTGCCCTTCTTTAAAAATAATATGCTATCGACTACCTATTGGATGAGTCTAACAAATGCTCACTTTAGTGAAACTGATTTAGATCAATTTACAAAAAAAAGTTGTAATTTTATTACAGTATTTTACCAATTAAATTTTTCCAGTCATTAATGAAGTTGTTTTGTAGTTTTATTTCTTTTCGGCGTGATCTGAGTCTGTATTCTAATGTTTTTTCCGAATAATCAATTAATTACATTCGACAAGATTTAATTGAAAGTAAAACAAACCTTATTAATGCTATGGTTTATAATTTATATACGGTGATAATAAAAATATAAAAGTGTCTTTATTAACAATGAATTATAGTTTTAATCTTAATGTTTTTTCCAACGGGGGGAGGTGTTTATGAATATTCAAATTATGGTAATAGTACACGGAGCCGAGCAAGCTCATTTAATTAAGGTGCTGTCGGAAAAAACCCATGAACTAGGCGGTAAATGGCTTAACAGTAAAATCAGTCATATTGATAATTATTTTGCCGGTTTGATAAAAATTGAAATTGCATCGAACAATGTGGATAAACTAATTGAGCAATTTAAAGCCCTGCATATTCATGTTGAAACGGCAAAATTAGATTTACATTCACAGGATAAATCAAAACATTTTATTTTGAATGTTGATGCTAAAGATCGTTTTGGATTAGTTAATGATATCTCTGAAGTATTAGGCGAAAACGATATTAAAATTGAGAGTCTGGAATGCCATCGTATTGGCGGGGCTGATATTGGCGGTATCGTTTTTACCAGTGAATTTAAAATATCAGCCGGAGACGATTTTGATAAAGCGGAACTGATTAAATCCCTGCAGACCATCTCCAAAGATTTAGTGATTAATCTACACGCTTAAGCAATTCAAACTCTATCTGCAAAGCAAAAAAGGCGACTATTGGAAAATAGTCGCCTTTTTATTATTTCACTTGCTTGGCTTTAAAGCAGTGCAGGAATACCGAATTTCCCTTCAAGCATACCGACTGCAAGCATTGCCGCTAAACAAACAACAAAGACGGTACCCGGAATAACTATCTTGTCCATAAAAGATAATTTTTTGGCGCGTTCTTTATCACCGATTAATCCGTTGTTATCTAAAAACATGGTCAGCGCCCAGGCTAATACGGGATTAGCAACCGCTGCTGCAAAGATGCAGATACCTGCGGACTGAGTGTCTTTGGTGTCTTTAATCATCTGCATACCGGCTTCAAGCAATGGTAAAAATACGCCAACCAGCAAGGCAATTTTCATCACTGGAGGCCATACTGCAACATCCATTGGGAAACCCAAAATAGCGATAATCATGACCAATACACCAAGAATAATTGAGCCACCGGGAATCGGACGTTTTGCGATAGCTGCCGGAATCATATAGGTGCCCCAGCTTGAGGTGATATTACCACCACCCACTGCTGTGCCGACAATTTGACGGATAGAACACATGGTCATTGTATCGTCCACGTCCATCAGTACTTTTTCAGTCCCTTTGGGATAGTTCAGCTCTTGGAAAATACGGTGTCCTAAGAAATCCGGAGACCACATCGCAACCGCTAAAATAGCAAAGGGTAATGAAGCAATAAAGTGCTCTAAGTTAGGCAGACCAAGCATCCAACCTTCAGTTGTACTACCCCACCAGTAAACTGGGTTTAAGTTAGGTAAGCCCATTTCTGTTTGGAAGGTAATATCAAATCCGGCGCCACAAACAAGCGCCACCACAAGGCCTGTGATAGCACAGGCCGGAATTGCTAACCAGCGTTTATTAATCTTGGCCAGGTAGGCATAAAGAACCACCGTGGAGGCCAAAACGACCAGGCCGACATATCCCATGCTGCCTGCAGCAACACCGTGCTCGACGGATTCAAGGCCTTTACCCCATGATTGCACACTGCTGATCATGGACAGCGTGCCGCCAAAACCAAGAAACACCAATAAACCACCGGCAACCCCGTCACTGGTTAAGTTCACCAGTTTCGATCCACCTTTAAAGTAACTGAGTATCAAACCAAATACACCGAGCAAAATAGCCAGTGCGAGCGGGTGAGCCCCTGCTAGCGCAATTGCGCCAATTAACGGGATCATTGGGCCATGGTTACCGGCAAGGTTAGCGCGCGGGTTAATAAAACCAGAGGCAAGAACACAAAAAAGTAATGCGGGTATAAGCATTTCTACCCGTGCAATTTCGATGGCAAATTCTGAACCGAGGGTAATATGGGCCCAACGTGCGGTTAGTCCTTCTGCCCAAGATGCAGATACAGCTGAATACATGGCGATAATGCCGATTGTACCCGCGATAGCCGGAACAAGATCTTCCCATTCAAAATTGAAATCACGTCCGGGTAAGTTCAGAGCGTAACGACGTGGTTTCATGATTTTTAGCTCATGATCCAGATAGTCAGAACGCGTTGCGAACTCGCTTGCTGGCTTGTGTAACTCGCGATAACTCGCGTTTTGGTTTTCTTCCGACATCTGGTTGGTGCTCCATTACTTTAGTAAGTATTAGTTAAAAATTAATCTGGTTAGCAGGTTTAGTTAGTAATCAAGAAAAATGTAAGCGCCTAAGTAGCCTGTTTTATTGTGTTGTGTAGCTTATATAAAGCATTTTAAATCTGATTGATCTGGATCAGAATAGTTACAATTCTGAAATTAAACCGGTCATTTTTTTTGATCTTGGTGTGATCCATGTCGTAGTAAAAAAGCCTTTTAAGCTCGGATTGTATGAATTTTATACTCTAAAGTTAAATTTTAAGCAGTTATGATCCCGTTGAATAACGCTGAATCATCAAACTAACAGCTGTATTTCTTGTAAAATCTGTAAACACCATTCATCAATACGTTGATCGCTTAATTCGTATTGCGAGTCTTCGTCAAGCGCCAATCCCATAAAGTGCTTTTGATCGGGTAAAAGGGCTTTTGAAGCAATAAATTCATAACCTGTGGTTGGCCAGTAACCAACAAAAATAGGCTCCTGCGGTAGCAGTTTGTCATGCAGCATGCCAACGGCATCAAGAAACCATTCACTGTAGCCGTCTTGATCCCCTAAACCATATAAAGCGATAATCTTGTCTTTGATATTCAGCGCTTCAAGCTCATCCCAAAGCGCTCCCCAATCTTCCTGAAGTTCGCCATAATCCCAGGTAGAAATCCCTAAAATAAGAATATCGTAATCATTTATCTTGCTAATGGGAGTGGTTTTTATGTTAAATAACTCAACAAGTGATTCACCTATACTTGCTTGAATCTTTTCCGCTGCAATTTCGGTATAACAAGTACTAGAACCATAAAATAATCCGATTTTCATATATAACGCCCGATTAGGTTAAAAAACGGTGTTAATTTACAGTTAAGGAAGCGTTAATGGAAGCATTAAGCATAGATCAGTTTTTAGATTCATTATGGTTAGAGAGAGGGTTGTCGCAAAATACATTAGCATCATATCGTCACGATTTACGTTTGGTTGAAACTTTTCTTGCCACAAAATCGCTGAGTTTATACGCAGCTTCGTCCTTCGATTTAATCGATTATTTTAGTTATCGCCTGAACGCAGAGATAGAATACAAAAATGCATCAACTGCACGTTTAATGAGTGCTCTGCGCCGTTATTATCAATATTTATGCCGGGAGAAAATGCGCGCGGATGATCCCAGTGCCAAGCTGGAAAGTCCTAAAATAATCAAACCCTTACCTAAGTCACTTTCAGAATCCGAAGTTGACGGATTATTAGCCTCACCGGATTTATCGGACAGCGTGCAATTTCGAGATAAAGCCATGCTTGAGCTCCTTTATGCAACGGGTTTGCGGGTTTCTGAGTTAGTCGGGCTGGCGATGGAAGAGATTAATTTAAAACAAGGGGTGGTGCGGGTCACCGGAAAGGGTAATAAAACCCGTTTGGTCCCCCTAGGTGAAGAGGCTATCTATTGGGTTGATCGTTATATAGAAGAAGCGCGGCCGGATCTGTTAAGGGGTCAAAGTAGCGATGTATTATTTCCAAGCCGGCGGGGCACGGTGATGGTGAGACAAACATTTTGGCATCGCATTAAATTTTATGCGCAATTATGCGGCATCGATAAGGAAGCTTTATCCCCGCATGTACTGCGCCATGCATTTGCAACGCATTTGTTAAATTACGGCGCGGATCTGCGTGTGGTGCAGATGCTATTGGGGCATAGCGACCTTTCTACCACACAAATATATACCCATATTGCCCAGGACAGAATTAAAGAGCTGCATCGGGAGCATCATCCTCGAGCATAAAGCGGTCGCACTGTGCACTCTTCATTGCCCTATATGGCCACAAGCAGATAACTTTAAGCTAGTATTAATTGATGGTAAATTAAAAATTTCACAAAGCAGTCCTTACTAGGCATAATTAGCTCTTAAGAAAGACTCTCTTTATTCCACTAACAACATGAGGTTTTTATGGCGACTATTTTTTCAAAAACAGGGCTTATTTGTACTTTGTTATTAAGCAGTTTTGCAGCCGTTGGAGCGACATCGGAATCCTCCCTTTCGGTGGTTGAGCAAATTACAACTAAAATGCAAAGCCTTAAGATCCCCGTTAATGCGATTAATAAGTCAGCCATAGAGGGGTTATATGAAGTTACCTCCGATGGTGATATTTATTATATTAGTGCAGATACAAAGTATTTGTTGTATGGCAGTATTTACGATTTAGACAATCAGATGGTCAATATTACCGAACAGAAAAAAGCCCAATTAAGTCGCGCAAATGTTGCTAAAAATATCGATAAAATAAGCGCCTTTGAAAAAGACATGATTGTTTATAAAGCGCCGAATGAGAAACACGTTGTTACCGTCTTTACCGATCCGACCTGCAGTTACTGCCAGAAATTACATTCAGAAATGCAAGATTATAATAAATTGGGCATTACGATTCGCTATTTAGCATTTCCACGCGCCGGTATTGATTCTGCAACCTACCGTACTATGGTCTCAATATGGTGCTCAGATGATCCCAAAGAGGCGATGAACAGCGCTAAAAAACGCCGCGAAATTCCTTTTAAAACCTGTGAAAACACCGTCAAAGAACAATATCAGCTAGGGCGCTTGCTCGGGATAAACGGCACTCCCGCTTTGATTTTAGAAGATGGTACGCTGGCTCCCGGTTACCTGCCCGCCGCGCGTTTACTGCAACTGTTAGATAAAAAATAAAGCAAACTTGGGTTTTTGGTCAAGTTTGTCCAATAAACTGCACTGCGCTTTTAGCAATCTGCGGTTTATTGGCGACTCAATAAAAAGCCCTACAGAAAATCATCTAAAGATGCAGATTCCTGCCTCTTTAATCTATTCCTGTTACAAACGTATCTGGTAGCCATTATGTCTGCAGTCCAAGTTAAAAACCGAAGTATTTTAGATTCGGCTTCGATCAACTTATCCTGTTCCCCTTTATTAACACAGCTGTATATCAATCGCGGTATTAGCTGCGCAACTGAACTTGATAACAGCACCCAAAGTTTGCTGCACGCGCAACAATTAAAAGGGATCACCACGGCCTGTGAACTTTTGTACCAGGCGTTGTTAACTTCACAAAAAATAATAGTCGTGGGCGATTTTGACGCAGATGGCGCGACCAGTACTGCACTGAGTATTTTGGCATTACGCGCTTTAGGTTTTACCAATATTGATTATCTTATTCCCAATCGTTTTGATTACGGTTATGGGTTAAGCCCGGAGATCGTCGATTTAGCCATTAGCAAGGGTGCACAGGTACTGATGACCGTTGATAATGGTATTTCCAGTCTCTCCGGTGCTAAACATGCGAAAGATAAAGGTCTGAAGCTATTGATTACAGATCACCATTTACCCGGAGTCGAAACACCGCAAGCTGATGCCATCGTTAATCCGAATCAGGTTGGCTGTGATTTTCCGAGTAAAAATCTCGCCGGTGTCGGAGTCGCATTTTACGTGATGCTGGCGCTGCGTGCTTTTATGCAAAACAAAGGCTATTTTACTCATTTTAAAGCGCCTAATTTAGCAAAATTGCTAGATATCGTTGCCCTAGGCACGGTTGCCGATGTGGTGGTGCTTGATGCCAATAACCGCACTTTAGTCCATCAGGGCTTGGCACGTATTCGCGCGGGAGTTTGCCGGGTCGGGATCAGCGCTTTAATCAGTGTTGCTAAAAGAAACCAAAGCCAGTTAGTTGCCAGTGATTTAGGATTTTCATTAGGTCCGAGGTTAAACGCCGCCGGGCGCCTTGATGAAATGAGCTTCGGGGTTGAGTTATTATTATGCGAAAATGTTGAGCAGGCAAATATACTGGCTAATGAATTGGATGCTTTAAATCAGTCGCGCCGCGAGATTGAGCAAAGTATGCAGGATGAGGCGTTAAAAACGCTGGCGAGTTTGTCACTGGATGAAAATAATATTCCCCATGCGATCTGCTTATTTGAAAAAGAATGGCATCAGGGCGTGATAGGTTTAGTGGCATCGCGTATTAAAGAAAAATATTACCGTCCTACCTTTGCCTTTGCCAAGGCGAATAATGGTGAAATTAAAGCATCGGCACGCTCCATTCCCGGTGTACATATTCGTGATATGCTCGATTTAGTAGACAAACAAATACCCGGTGTTATTTTAAAATTCGGCGGACATGCGATGGCCGCAGGGCTCTCTTTAAGGGAGGCTGATTTTGAATTATTTAGTCAAACAATCAACAGGGTACTTGAAGAACAGGTTGATAATGACCTGCTAAACAATATTATCCTTTGTGACGGGCAGTTAAATAGCCAGCAGTTTAGCCTTGAACAAGCTCAAGAGTTAAGGGATGCTGGTCCCTGGGGGCAGGGCTTTCCGCCTCCTCTGTTTGATGGCGAGTTTAAACTGTTACAGCAGCGTCTGGTGGGCAGCAAACATTTGAAAATGACCTTAGAGTTTGAAGGTAAGACTATTGAGGCGATTGCCTTTAATGTTGATATCGAGTTCTGGCCAAATCCGATGGTGAAAAATGTTTATTGTGTTTACCGTTTGGAGATTAATGAATTTAGAGGCAATAGAACGGTGCAGATGCTGGTGGAAGTCTTACAAGCTAAATAACAAGCTGTTAGCCGACAGCCTGTCAGCTAACAGCCGTGTTTAAACCGCACCGTTAAAATCGAATAGAGACCAAGCTTAGTCGCCAAATTAGAACAGTGCAAATGCTGGTGGAAGTGTTACAAGCGAAATAACAAGCAGTTAGCCGACAGTTGTCAGCTAACAGCCGTTTTTAAACAGCGCCGTTAAAATCCAGTTGACGCCAGGCTTCGTAGACGAATACCGATACCGCATTAGATAAGTTCATTGAGCGACTTTCTGCCATCATTGGAATTCGCAGTTTTTGCTCGAGGGGTAAAGCATCGAGAATTTCACTTGGCAGGCCACGCGTTTCAGGACCAAAGAGTAAGACATCGTTTGCTTGAAAATTTGCCTGACTATGAAAGGTGGTTGTTTTTGTTGTACAAGCAAAAATTCTTTTACCTGATACTGCCTGTAAAAAATCCGCATAATTTTTATGACAATAAACATGGGTCATTTCATGGTAGTCGAGTCCTGCTCTGCGGACTTTTTTATCGTCTAAATCAAAACCTAAAGGTTCGATTAAGTGCAAAACACAACCTGTATTGGCGCAGAGTCGAATAATATTGCCTGTGTTTGGGGGGATTTCAGGTTCAAATAGTGCTATTTCAATCATAGTGGGTAGCCATTTTTTTTGTTTAGTCTTATTACAGGAATATCCGCTGCAAATCGTGTTTTTCATGGTGTGAGTTGATTTTTTATAGCAAAATAACTAATTAAATGATCAAGGATTGCGAAGAAAAAATTAGTACTAACAAAGCGGGAGTTGCATTCGATCGCTATGCTCACTTCACAAAATAGTATGGAACAGCTTTAGCTGACTACAAAGTGGTGAAGGACAGGATGTTCTGAATAAAACTCACCGCGCAGTGAAGAATAATTTTGACCAGCAAGGGCGATCACTTTTTTAGTTCTTTTGCTCTTAATCAAAGCGAGGGAATTGTAAGTGCATACATACCTGATTATCAATGTTTTCCGCCCAAATTTTTCCGCCATGTTTAAACATGGCATTTTCAGCAATACTCAAACCTAAGCCTTCCCCGCCTGTGCCGCGATCTCTTGCTTCGCTTAAGCGATAAAAAGGGCGGAAAATATTGGTCAATTCATTTTCAGGAATCAGCGGTCCATCATTTTTAATACTCAAAATGATGGTCTGGGGTTTTATTGATATTTCAACAATTATGTTGTGCAACGCATACTTAATGGCATTGCGAATAACATTTTCGATAGCGCGGTAAGCTAACTCCGGATACAGATTGATATTAATGGTTGATAAGGGCGGATAGGTGAATATTTTTCCATATTCATTTGCTTCAAATTTAGCATCTAAAAAAAGCTCCTCTAAAAAATCATTAAGTGCAATATCCTCTTTTTGCATTGGACTCAATTGGATTCGTGAAAGGTTTAACATCTCACTTATCATTGATTCAATTCGTTTCGCTTCAAGTTCAATACGTTGAAATTCTTTGCTCGTGCCTGAATGTTTTTTGCTAATCGCCAGCGCCAGACCCAAGCGCGTTAGAGGCGAGCGCAATTCGTGGGAAATATCACTCAGCAAGCGTTGTTGGTTATTGAGCATGTTTTTTAAGAAAATGACCATTAACTGCATTGAATCGGCAAGTTTTTGTATTTCATCACTATTATTAATGATCGGGAAAGGTGTATTCAGTTCGCCCTGAGCAACCTGATTGGCCACTTGTTGGAGTTGACGAAGTGGTTGGGTTAAATGCCATGCCAGTATTGCGCAAAGTGGGGTGCTGATAAATAAGGCGGTGAGCAGCAATAAAAAAGGATTGTCAATTAACCATTCAATCACTTCTAATGAGTCTTTTTGGTTCGGGGCTGAAAAATACAGCAAATAACTCTGTTGGTGGTGTTTAAATATGATTGGGCCTAAATAAGTCAGCTCTCTGGTGATTTTTTTCTGGGGCTGCTCGGCTGAATCGCTATCTAAGATAAACTGGCGCATCTTCCTCGGGGCACTATTATTGACGAAACTTCCGGAAAAATAAGTTAAATAGACCTTACGAAAATCAGTTCCCGGGTCATACTCGAGTAATTCTCTGACCGTCGCTTCAGGGTGGAGCTCTGCGAAATTTTGCAAATTTTGTTGAGCCAGATTTAAATCATCTAAATCACTGCTGGTGACATTCTGAAGTTGTCTGTTATCTAAGAGAGGAAATGAAATTAACACCGTGGTTAATAATGAGATTAAAAACCAAAAAGATAAAAATATTTTTATAAATAAGGTGTTGATCGGCTTCCAATTCACAATGCATCCTATGTAAGTGGAGATATTAATCCTACTTTTTGAATTGTTAAGATCATCCTCTTTTATTAAAGGGTGATCCTTAATACCGGGGCCTAAGCGTTTGTCAAATAACCCCTTGCAGATTCAGTTGACCCTCTAACCACATATAACCACGGCCTCTAAAGTTTTTAACCCGAGTGTTACCATCAAGTCTCGCGGGTAACTTCCGTCTTAAGTTACTTAAATGCATATCAATGCTACGGTCAAAAGGTTCTAATTTTTTATCTAATACCTGCTCACTAAGCTCAGCTTTTGAAAATAACTCTCCAGGATGAAGAATAAATTTTTCTAATAGCAACAATTCAGTTGCGGTTAATTCAATGGTAATACCCTGACAGACAGCCTGTTGCTGAGCGGGAAAAAGTTCAATATCCAGATGATTTATTCTGCCTAACTGATCAACATTTTTATATTGAGTACGTCGTAAAATAGCTCTGATACGTGCAATTAATTCACGTTCGCTAAATGGTTTTGCCAGATAATCATCAGCGCCCATCTCAAGCCCTAATACTTTATTTAGATCATCTCCTTTAGCGGTTAGCATTAATACTGGAATTTCACTTTTTTGGCGTAATAGAGTCAACATTTCAAAGCCATTCATCCGCGGCATCATGACATCTAACAGGATCAGTTCATAATCGCCACTAAGTGCTTTTTGTAAACCCTCTTCGCCATCATTCGCTGTTTCAACATCAAAATTTTCGAGAGACAAAAATTCGGCAAGTAAAGAAACAAGCTCAATATCATCATCAATTATTAGTAACTTTTCCACGTTGTGGCCTTATCCGGTACCTCGGCATAATATAACTCGAGGCTCTGTAAAATATATTTAGGAAAAATTTAAATACCTCCCAAATTAAAAACTAAATGAAAGAACATAATGCATATTATTTGCCTGACTATTAGACAATATTTTTAAGCATTTGTATGATTATTTACGTTTCTTTACACAATAGCACACGCAATTTTTGCATAATAACTCTTAAGCCGGGCGGTTGTTTACGCGGTTAAGTTGGTGTCATGCCCATTCGTCAGGCTTCCTATTATACCTGATTTGTTTGAACATGCAGGTCTGAAAAGATAAAAATTGATTATATTAAAATATGTTGTCGACATTAAGGCGGGCGAACGTGCTCTGTTGAAGGGGTTATTTTAACGCTTTGAGGGTTCTCTGATACTCGCATTTATAACTGGGTAGGGTATAATAACTGCCTGATTTTTTTGTTATATTATAGGTGTTATTTTTGTCCAACAATCTCAAAAAAGAAGAATACAACCGTTTGGTTAATCTTGCCGGACGGGCTGCTATTTTCGCCGCCTCTTTGCTCATTATCGTTAAATTGATTGCTTGGGTGATGACGGGATCGGCCAGTATTTTAGCCACCCTGACTGATTCATTAATGGATGTTACAACCTCTATTATCAATTTGTTAGCGATTAAAATAGCACTTCAACCTGCCGATGATGAGCACCGTTTTGGCCATGGTAAAGCAGAAAGTCTTGCCGGGCTCGCGCAAGCTGCCTTTATTTCCGGTACCTCTGTTTACCTGATGTTTAATGGTATCTCTGCTTTGGTTAACGGCCATCAAATAAGCGCATCCAGTGTTGGCATTGGTGTTATGATCTTCTCTGTTATCGTTACTATTTTATTGGTTGCGTTTCAAAGCTATATTGTGAAAAAAACCGATAGCATGGCGATTAGAGCGGATTCACTGCATTACCGTACCGATATTGCCATGAATGGCGCGGTATTATTGGCGCTTATATTGGCGGGATACGGCTGGTACTGGGCTGATGGCGTGTTTGCGATTGCGGTCAGTTTTTATATTTTACATGGCGCGTGGCAGATTGGCCGTTTGTCAATTGATGCTCTAATGGATAAACAGCTGCCTAAAGCAGATGAAGAAAAAATCATAAAAACTGCCTATCATATTAAAGGCGTGCGCGGGGTTCATGATTTACGGACGAGATTATCGGGCAATACAAAATTCATTCAGCTGCACTTGGAACTGGATGATAATCAAAGCTTATTAGAAGCGCATATCAAAGCGGATAAGTTAGAAGCGGCGTTAGAGTCGGATTTCCCTCACGCAGATATTCTTATTCACCTGGATCCTTTGTCAATCGTTGATGAAGAAAAATTGAACGATAAATTACAATTTGAAACCTCGCCAATTACCTCTGAAAAGGACAATATTTAATGGATGTCACTCAGCAAAAGTTATGGGAAAAAATCAGGAACGAAGCGCTGCTTTATTCTGCCAGTGAACCCATTTTGGCAAGTTTTTTTTATTCAACAATATTAAATCATCATAGTTTAAAGTCGGCATTAAGTTACCAACTGGCTAATCGTCTGGATCACCCTACTATGCCGGGTATTTTGTTGCGTGAAGTGATTAATGAAGCATTTACTAAATCACCCGAAATCATTAATACTGTCATGGCTGATATTATTGCCGTGCAAGACAGAGATCCGGCTGTTAATGATTATTCAACACCTTTACTTTACCTTAAAGGTTTTCAAGCCATTCAAGTTCACCGTGTTGCTCATTGGCTGTGGAAACAAAACCGCATAACATTAGCGTTATATTTACAAAACCGCAGCTCTGAGTTATTTGGTGTTGATGTTCATCCTGCAGCAACCATCGGTAAAGGTATTATGTTTGACCATGCGACGGGTATTGTGATTGGTGAAACTGCGGTTATTGAAGATAATGTTTCATTATTACAAGGTGTGACCTTAGGCGGAACTGGAAAAGTGGGTGGTGATCGCCACCCTAAAATTCGTCAGGGAGTGATGATCGGGGCCGGTGCCAAAGTACTTGGTAATATTGAAATTGGGGTGGGTGCAAAAATTGGAGCAGGCAGTGTCGTATTAAGCGCAGTACCTGCTCATACCACAGTCGCAGGAGTCCCTGCTAAAATTGTCGGTATTCCTTCCTGTGAGATGCCGTCTTTATCGATGGATCAATGTCTCTAATAAACGCATATTATTGCGGTGTTTGCTGAAAGATAAGATTCACCGCAACAGCATATAACGGATGATAAGCCACTATTTCGCGTGTGTGGCGATATTTTCTCCCCTGTGCATAATGACTGTATTTATCGGGTTTATGGTGTTTTTCAGTATTTATCACTTAATTAACAGCATAAGTCTAATCGCTGCTTATATATTTCTCGATATTGCAATAATATAGTCAGCAAATATAAAACAATAGTTGAATAAGTAAACGGGAATGCTTATTCTCAATGAATTGAAAGCATACATAATTTTAAGGGGAGAGTTGATGACATTGGATCTTTTAGAGCAATTAGAAAATAAAATTCAAAATACCGTAGATACCATTGCGTTACTGCAAATGGAAGTCGAAGAATTGAAAGAAGATAAGCAAACTTTAGCTGCAAAAAGTGAGCAATTGCAGGCAGAAAATATCCGCTTAACAGAAGAGCACCAGCAATGGCAATCCCGTTTGAGTGCATTAGTGGGTAAAATAGAACAAGCTGAAGAAACCGTCAGTTAACGATTGTCTAAAGCTAAGCACTGCCAACTAAAAGCCCGATTTATGATGAATTGGGCTTTTGTTTACAAGTTGCGGACTAAGCTATTTCTTCCAGTTCTGCCACTTCCTCTATATCGAGCGGCTCCGGTGAAATAATAATACCGGTACTGTCAGCGTATAAAATATCCTCAGGCAGGAAAGTCACACCGGCAAAGTTTACCGGTGAGTTAACCTCTCCAATTTCCGTATCTTCAGCTCCCACGGGAATTGCAGTGATTGCCTGTATGCCAATATCTAAATCTTCAAGAAGATCCACTTCGCGGACACAACCGTTTACAACAATACCTTCCCAGCCATTTTCAACAGCAAGTTCAGCGATATGTGCATTGACTAAGGCGCGTCGTAATGAACCACCACCATCAACCAGTAAGACCTTTCCTATGCCATTTTCTTCAAGGGTTTTATAAATCAGACCGACTGACTCAAAACACTTGACTGTGACAACTTCTCCTGCGAAGGAGTTTCGTCCGCCAAAATTGGTTAGCAGAGGTTCGGCAACATCAACAGTATCAGCGTAAATATCGCAAAGAAGTGAAGTATTGTAGTGCATTATCAGGCTCGCCTATGGTTAGTATGATGTTACTGAGTATAAACTTAACTTGTTCATTTACAATATTGTTTTTACATTGGGAAAAACAGTTTTGAGTTTGCGTGATAAAAATCAAACAACTCGAAGCGTAAAGCACAGTGTTGATCCGCGTTATCTCCTGACACAAAAGCCGAGCGATAACTGCTTAGTCTAATTCACTAAAAAATGAATGATCAAAGGTTTTTTCACAATAATGACACTTTAGTTTCAGGGTGGATTTCTTTTTCACATAGAAGCGTGTATCAACAGGCTCATTATGACTGATGCAGTTACTGTTCGGGCAAACTAATACGCCAATAAATGAGTCCGGCAGCTGTACCTGAAACTTATTGACCACCTGAAAATCTTTTATCTGATTAATGGTCGCGTTGGGGGCAAATAAGGCCAGTTGATTGGCTTGTTCATCGCTGATAAAGGTATTTTCCACTTTGATCAGATCTTTTTTTTGCCCGGTGTGGGTTGCTAAGTTTAAGCCGATGGTAATTTTTTCATTGGTTTGGGTTAAGTTAAAAAACCGAAGAATTTTAACACCCTGTTGTACCGGGATGTGATCAATGACCGAGCCCTGTTGAATTGCTTCTACTTGTAATTTCTTTTGCATAATGAACCCTTAGACCTGATCTTGAAAATGGTTGGTTAACAATAACGCCAATAAAGCCTGTCGTGCATAAATGCCATTTTGCGCTTGCTGGAAATAATAAGCATAGGGTGTCGTATCGACATTGATATTAATTTCATCGACCCGAGGTAATGGATGCAGTATTTTTAAGTTTTCCCGAACGTTGTTTAACATGTCTGCATTTAACAAAAATGCGGATTTAATATGTTGATATTCGGTTTCATCAAAACGTTCCTTTTGCACCCTTGTCATGTACAGCACATCGAGTGAATCAACGACCTCCTCAATACTGCTATGCACGGAATAATTAATGCCTTTCTCATTAAGTTCTTCCAGTATGTAATCGGGCATTGCCAGCGCTTCTGGAGAGATAAAATAGAAATTACAGTTAAATAAAGATAAAGCCTGCGCCAATGAGTGCACTGTTCTGCCGTATTTCAAATCACCTACAAAGGCAATATTCAGGTTATCGAGTCTATTTTGCGTTTCATAAATGGTAAACAGATCTAATAATGTTTGTGTAGGGTGTTGATTTGAGCCGTCTCCGCCATTGATAACCGGGATACTGGTAAATTCAGCTGCTAAACGTGCTGCACCTTCCTGCGGGTGGCGCATAAAAAAAGCGTCGGCATAGGACGCGATGATTTTAACCGAGTCCGCCAGCGTTTCCCCTTTTTGTGCCAATGAGGTGTTTTTAGCGTTATCAAAACCAATCACGGTGCCACCCAAACGTTGCACCGCTGTTGCAAATGAAAGGCGAGTACGTGTTGACGCTTCAAAGAAACAACTAGCAATTATTTTGTCTTTTAAGAGTTCGGGTTGCGGATGGTGTTTTAATGATTGAGCCGTTGTTAAAATAAGCTCAAGTTCAGCGCGAGAAAGATCGGAAATAGAAATAATATTTTTTTGATATAGCGGGTTATTCATATTTTTGACTCATGGGTAACGAGTGACGATAAAAAATTATACCACCGGATCCTCGCGAGTTCTGCCTTTTTTAAAGGCTTTGGTCGTCTAATAGAGGTTTTTTTTGAACTGTGTATAGCCAAACATCCTGAAGATGCGGATTCCTGCCTGTCCAAGTAATTTGGGTATAAATTGGGTTTGTTATTATTAGAGGTTATGATGCGGCTTCACTGTCAATTGGAGTTTTTATGTTTAAGCGTATTCTGTGTTTTAGCTTATTTCTGCTGCCGGTAAATTTGCTGGCTGATCAATGGTCAGCACTGCATGCTTTATTGCCTAAAGGGACACAGCTTTCTTATCTAATCTTGGATCCCGCCAATAATCAATTGCTTGCTCAATCCAATGCGGATATTTTACGTACTCCGGCAAGCCTGCAGAAGTTATTAACCGCAACGGCTGCAAAGTTATATCTGGGGGACGATTTTCGCTATCAAACAACCCTTGAAGGAAACCCAAGCCGCATTAAAAATAATAGTTACCAGGGGGATATCCGCCTACGTTTTGTCGGCGATCCCACTTTCTCGCGTGCCGATATCAAAGCGATGTTGAGATCTTTTAAAGCAATGGGGGTTAAGCAAATAAGTGGTAATTTTTTAATTAATGCGGCTCATTTTAGCGGCTATCAATGGAGTGATGGTCAGGCCTGGAATGATTTGGGCGTTTGTTATACCGCCCCGTCCAATGCCATTATTGTGAACAGAAATTGCGTATTAGGTAACCTCAGCGTATCTACTTCAGATGCTAAAAAAGCACGTTTGTTTATTCCAAGTTATGAGCCCGTTGAGATAAGCAGTGACGTTGATGTGGTCACTTCCGAGCAGCGCGATGAGCAATTTTGTGCATTAGAAGTGACACGAAACAGTCAAAATCGTTATCACTTGTGGGGCTGCATGGTGCCGAGAAATCGCCCCTTAGGGTTAGCTTTTTCGGTCAACGATCCCTTTGCATATGCAAGCCAAATTATTGAATCTGAATTAAAAAAAGCAGGTATTAAGTTAAAGGGTAAGGTTAAACTTGTACAAAGCAAGCAAGCAGATGCAGCCTCACAAGTATTAGTTAAACATCAATCCCCTGAGTTAGGAAAGTTATTGCAAGTGATGCTCAAAGACTCAGATAATTTAATTGCGGATAGTCTGTTTAAAACACTGGGCGCAGCCTATTTTCAAACCGCAGGAAATTTTCGCAATGGCGCTCAGGCGCTTAAATTAATTCTCCAGGCGCACGGTGTTGATTTAGAAAATGCTTATCTGGCCGATGGCTCGGGATTATCCCGTCATAATTTAATGAGTGCCAAGTTGTTTATGGCTGTGCTTAAATATGTTTACCAAAATGATGCTAAATTAAAATTGTTAGACAGTTTTTCGATTGCCGGAGTAGACGGCACACTGCACTACCATAAGGGAGTAGCAGGGCCTTTGTTAAAAGGTAATATTGTTGCAAAGACAGGATCAATGAAAGGTGTGGCAAACTTATTAGGGATTGTTAAAACCACGCAGGGGGAGCGTCTTTTTGCCTTAGTGATAAACGGTTATAATTGGCCTGAGACAGCCCTCACTAAACAAACAAAATCCCCCGTTGTTATTTTTGAACAGGCTTTTTTTGAAAAAATAATTAACTCACCTTTTGAATGAATAAACCTGAAGGGGGGCAATCCCTCTTTCAGGTAAATATAAGGTTATTAGCTTTTTATCGGGAACCAGTTTTTGGGCCTACCCTGGCTAAATAAAATAATATCAGTGCTAAAATCAAGTTTATTCACCGAAGGCAGAGCGCGCGTATTGGGCGGGTAACTAATGCCGTCAAAATCGAGTGTTAACCACTGTTTGTTTTTTTCAACAAGTAAACTTTGCCATAAATAATGCTGACTACTGGAAACTATCAGCGGTACCTGTATTTGAGATATGCGGCTTGAGAAACGATAGCCGCTGTCTGTACGCTCAAAAATAAGCATTTCACAGCCTGTCTTTGAACACCAGTCAAGCATAACGATCGCTTCCTCAATACCGTCTCCGTTAAGATCATAATTAACCGAGTTAAATTTAGTGCTTTTTGGATCGGTACGATGAATTTTAAAGTATTGATTGAGTGCTTTTTGCAGTGCTTCATCCATGACAGAATTCGGATCAATGTGCTGCACAGTGAATTCCCGGTCAATCCGGTTTGTGTTGTTCTTTGAGCTAATTTCTTTACTGTTCATTTTATTGAATACACGCTCGGCCTTCGGGAGCAGAGTGATAATATTATTTTTGTTAATTTTAGCGGTGCTAAGTGTTTCACCGGTACGTTTGAAAATAAGCTCTTCACGTATTTTTTGCTTACCTTGCTGGGTTAGCATCACCACAATATGATCTGGAGAATTACTTTTCCAAAAACCTGTTTTAGTAACCACCTCTTTTCCAATATTTTCTTGATATTCAACGCTGTAATCTGGATTAAGGGTTAAATTGGCTGTTTTGAAGGGGCTTGTATTTAAGTAATAACCGCTTACATCACGAAAATCTACCGGCCATCCGGGTTCTCCACAGCCGCTGAATTCGCCCCAGACACTGTCAACTTTGGCGGTAAAACCCCAATATTCTTTCATTTTTAAATTATAACAATGGCCGGGCTGAATTTCTAAACTCAGTCTCTCCCCCTGTTCATTGTTGGTTTTAATATGATTTGTTTGGGTGGTATTAAATTGTGAACTTTGAATATGATAAGCGCGATTGCTCGCTTTAGTGGCAAAAAGCAGCTTGTTTTGATCAATATTTAATCGCCAATAGGGATCATCACCCTTAGCTTTAAACAAGAAACCATGAGTTGCTTTCGCACATTGCAATGAAGCTTTAGGCAGTGCCATGTGATGAATTGTGTCTATACGCATTAGCGCATTCGATTGGGCAGTATTTGCTGGTGGAAAGGTTATTTCACCGATAAATTCAAGATACACAGGGGTGAATTTTTTTTCTGTGACTTGTTCATAAATATTATTAAATGCAGAATTGATTTTTACCGGAAAATTTTGTTCGGAATCACAGGCTTTGAAATAAGCCTTACCATCCTCAAAGCGTAAATGTCCTCTGAAATTACTCTCTAATATTTTTGAAAAATCTTCTTTGATAACGGGAATTGTCTCTGCCGCAGGTGTGGGGGTGGGTACCGAAGTCAGGGGCGGGGAAACACAAGCAGCATTAAAAAATAGAGAACTACTTACCAATAAGAAACTTAATAAACGCATAAAAACCTCAGTTCAGTAATGATTGTCGGCTGCTTGTGCATAAATATGCACAAGCATGACAATTCGGTGTCTTTTTATGAAAAGGCTTAATTGTTGTAATTAAACATTAATATTTACTCTGTATTATGGGGGAGCGCCAGGCTAAGTATCTATCCATCATTACCGCCACACTATGCTCTTTAGATGAAAGCGTTTTTTCTACATTCGGCAGTACATCTTTTAGTACGTGCTGAGCGTTTGTCATTATGACAGGTTTAGTAACTGCTTGTAATAACTAAGCTTGCGCATACAACAATATTACTTTTATCAAGTCGGCTGTGATGCACTCAAAGCCCGTTCTAATGCCATTCCAAAAGATAGTCAGCATAGCAGTTTTGATCTGTGAAGTGGTTTATTTGTAGCGCATCAGGCAATTCGATATCACAAATACCTTATGCTATGTCATTGTCAGATTTTGCTGATGAATCATTTACTTCAATATGGTGTCTACTTGTTACGATAATACATTTTCGGTTATTTTGTACATCGCAGTGCGCCCTGTTGTGATGCTTTCAAAAATCTAAGTGCCGCATTCAAAGCCGCTAAGCGCGCTTGGTCTTTTTCTAAATATATCTCATGATTTGCATCCGCTATGGTTAGAAACTGTTTCGCTTTACACTGGGTTAAGTTTTTAAAAAATTCATTCTGCCCTGCAGCGGTCACCACCTTATCGGCTCCAGCCTGCAGTAATAGGATTGGAATATTTATTTTATCGGCGTTATCGACCGCCTGCCCCGCAGCGCTAAGGCTTTGCGCAACCCAGCGCATACTTGCATCACCAAGTTGGGTTTGCGGATATGCACTAAAAGTATTTTGTGATGCATTAAAACGCACTTCACTGGACGTTAAGTTATTACCTGTGAATGTTTTTTGCTTATATTCTTCGCCACCAAAAACATAACAGGCCTGGTCACTAAACCAGCTGCATACTGCAGCACCGCTAGAGGTTAATACCTTGGCAACAACATTGGGTATGCCACCTAAATTTATTGACATCATCGGGCTTAAAAAGATGCCTGCCTGAAACGGGTGCTTATATTGTTCAAGGTATAAAGCCGCAATAGTGCCGCCCATTGAGTGTGATAACAGGTAATTATGCTGATATTGATTGGCTAAATCTAAGGATAATATATAAAGATTAAGGTCATCGACATAATTCTGGAAATGTTCAACATGTCCGTGATATTGATCCCCGCCTAAGCGCTCTGAAAAGCCTTGACCTCGGTGATCAATTAAATACAGATCATAACCCTGGCGGTTAAGATCAAAAGCAAGTTCCTTGTACTTTAAGACACTCTCGTTTCGCCCCTGGCTAATCACAATCGCTTTCGTATTAGCGGTTTTAATACTGATAGTATGCAGTCTTTTATTACCAATGCCTGCTAAAGAGCCTGAAATTGCATTTTTCTCCCAAAATGTATTTATTTTTTTATTAAAAGTATCACTTAGTTGTGCTTCAGTCGTTAAACCGTAGGGATTATTTGCCATGTGATTTTCCGCGGAGCTCCATGCGCTAAAAAGTAAAAATAAAAAGGGTAGCAGTAATCTTAGTTGAGAAGTCTTTTTCATCTTTTATCCGTGATCTTAAGTGGTTATCAATAGGATGCTACCATTATGCGCAAAGCATTAGCTGAGATAATACCCTTGCAGGGTTAAATTAAAACAGCTTTTGTCACAATTAAAAAAACCAGCGTGCTTTCGTTTCTAGGGTTTGTGCCATACCTTATAATGTAGGATTTTAATCAGCAAGGGTGATCAACTTTTTAGTTCTTTTGGTATAGGTTCATCGTGTCTATTAATTACAAAAAAATCCTCAACCTTAGTCAAGATTGGGGATTTTTTATCTGCAGGATAATGCAGATTTTCTTAAAAGATCGCATCGAAATAAAAAGAGCGACTTTTTTAATTAGTTAATAAGAAAAGACTAAGCAAGTTTAGCTTTGATAAAGTTAATAACCTCATCAATAGCCACTTCCTGTTTTACGCCTGACTGGCGATCTTTATATTCAATCACGCCATTATCCAAACTGCGATCGCCAATGACTAAAGTATGTGGAATGCCGATAAGCTCTGCATCTGCAAACATAATACCAGGGCGCTCTTTACGATCGTCAAATAACACTTGAATACCAGCAGCTTGTAATTCTGCATAGTATTTTTCAGCAAGGTCAGCCACACGATGTGATTTATGCATGTTCATGGGAACAATCACTACCGCAAAAGGTGCCAGTGCATTGTTCCAGATAATGCCATTTTTATCATTGTTTTGCTCAATGGCTGCAGCAACAATACGTGAAATACCAATGCCGTAACAACCCATGGTCAGGATCTGGTTTTTACCCTGCTGGTTAAGTACGCCGGCATTCATTGCTTTAGTATAAGTATCACCCAGTTGGAAAATATGCCCCACTTCGATACCACGTGCGATTGACAGCGTTCCCTTACCGCAAGGGCTTGGATCACCTTCAACCACATTACGCAGATCTTCAATTTGACCAAGTTCTACATCGCGGCCCCAGTTAATGTTGAAATAATGTTTATCATCAATGTTCGCCCCTGCGCTAAAATCACTCATCAGCGCAACGCTGCGGTCAACAATAAAGGCAACAGGTAGAGAAACGGGGCCCAGTGAACCCGGTCCTGCATTAATCAAATCTCTGATTTCAGCTTCGCTGGCGAACTCAAGCGGAGCGGCGACAGCAGATAATTTCTCAGCCTTGATTTCATTCAGTTCATGATCGCCACGGATAATAAGCGCGACAATATTCGCTTCAACCTCATCGGACGCTTTAACAAATAAAGTTTTTACGGTTTTTTCAATTTTAATGCCGTGTTCGGCAACCAGTTCAGCGATAGTTTTTGCGTTGGGAGTATCAACCAGTTCCATCTCAGCGGTGGGCGCCGCAAGTTCACTGCCCAGTGCTAATGCTTCTGCTTTTTCAATATTAGCTGCGTAATCACCTTCAGTTGAAAACACGATGGCATCTTCTCCGCTTTGCGCAAGTACATGGAATTCATGTGATGCACTGCCGCCAATACTGCCGGTATCGGCGAGAACAGGACGGTATTCAAGGCCTAAACGGTCAAAGATACGGCAATAAGCGTCAAACATATCCTGGTATGTTTTTTCCAGACTTTCTTGATCCATATGGAAAGAGTACGCATCTTTCATGGTAAATTCGCGCGCACGCATAACACCAAAACGCGGACGAGTCTCATCGCGGAATTTGGTCTGAATTTGGAAAAGGTTAAGTGGCAACTGTTTGTAACTGTTTACTTCTTTACGAACAAGCTCGGTTATTACTTCTTCGTGTGTTGGCCCCAACACGAAATCACGCGTATGGCGATCTTTAATACGTAACAATTCACCGCCGTATTTATCCCAGCGACCAGATTCCATCCACAGATCTGCAGGTTGTACAACGGGCATTAAGATTTCAACAGCGCCCGCTCGTTCCATCTCTTCACGTACGATAGTTTCAACTTTACGTAAAACCCGTAAGCCCGTCGGTAACCAGGTATATAAACCCGATGCTAATTTACGGATCATGCCGGCACGCAACATCAGCTGGTGGCTTACAATGACCGCATCGCTTGGCGCTTCTTTTTGAGTTGAAAGTAAATAGTTGGTAGTACGCATAGTTGTTCCTAATTGATAAACAGTTGGTAATTAAATTGCGCTGATTTTAGCAGTGGAAAGGTTCTTACTAAAGGTTTCTTCATCTATTTAGAAAATATAATTGAATTTTAACCGGGCTTTCAGCTATTTTATGTTAATAAAAGGAAAATTATGAGGAATACAATGAATCGTTATCTATTAGCAGGAAAACAGAGTGCGGCAATCATGCTGCTTTGCGGCCTAGTTTTAATTGCAAATAGTGTCTTACCGATGGATTTAAATCAGTTCGGCATTGTACCCCGGTCCTTGGATCATCTCAGCGGTATTTTTATTGCGCCTTTTCTGCATGGAAGCTGGTTGCACCTGCTCAGTAATTTTTTACCCTTTATGGTGTTTGGGACATTAATTGGTGCGCAGGGCAGTAAACGATTCTGGCTATTATTTATCCTCCATATTATCTCTACGGGCGTATTAGTGTGGTTATTCGCACGGGGTAATAGCGTACATATTGGAATGAGTGGTGTAGTTTATGCTTTCTGGGGTTATTTAATCGTTTATGGTTTTGTTCGAGGAAAAATGCTGCATCTAATTATTTCGCTGCTGATGCTGATTTTTTACGGCGGATTAGCTTTTGGTGTTTTTCCAACAACATTGGGCGTGTCATTTGAAAGTCACCTATTCGGTGCGCTGGCAGGCGCTGCCAGCGGTTATTATTTTGCTAAGCCCGCCGCTCAACATCGAGCACGGTAGTGGTCGATCCTGTATTAATCCAGGAGATATTAAAGTCGAGCAGATGAACTGCATAGGTTTTTGGATCTTCTTTATTCTTTTTATAAGCCGGGCGAGGGTCTTGTTGCAGTACTTCGATAATCAATTGCTGCAGTTCAGGGCTGTTATCTTTAAATAAGTTAATGGATTTTTGCGCTTGAGTTGAAAATTCGACCTGCATTAATGATTCTGGTTGTAGCTGGGCAAAGCCTGCTAGTGCCTCGGGTTTAGCATCTGCATAGGGGATGTAGGGTTTAATATCAATAATAGGGGTGCCTTCTACTAAATCGATATTACTCAACATTAAAAAAATCTTACCATTAACTTGTTTGATGCCGTGAAATTCAACCAGAGATAAACCGACCGGGTTGGGACGGCAGGGTGAGCGCGTTGCAAAAACCCCTAAGCGTTTGTTGCCACCGAGTCGAGGTGGTCTTACGGTGGGGCTCCATTTCTCCTGATTACGATTTTTATGGAAAATAAACACTAACCATAAATGACTGAATTCTTGTAAACCTAAAAAAGCGTTAATATCATCGTAAGGGGGGAGGATTTCCAACTCGGCTTTGGCGCTGGGAACTAACCCCGGTTGGCGGGGGACTGCAAACTTCTCTTTATAGGGGGAATGGATAGTTGCTATTGAATCAAACTCCACGTTATTCCCCATCAGAAAGTATCACGTCAAATGCGCGGCCATAACAAATAATATTACTCACGCAGGATGCATCGCGTTCAAAAGTTAAACAAGACTGGAAAACGATGCCGTTGGCTTTCATCTCCGCGGCTTTAATACGGGCATTGGTGCGGGCTTCTTTTATATCTGCAGGGCGATCATTTTCCTCTTGTTGACAGCTGCTGCCGTCAACTGCCGCAATGAATTTATAATCAAGATCCTGCAATTGCGATTTTTCGTAAACAGTGACCTGTGAGGGTTTGAAATACTCATCAAAATTTTTCTTGTCAATATTAGATGAAAAATTAAGGTTACTGCAGGCTGCGCTTAAAAGGGCGGCAAAAGAGATAATAATAAAACGTAACATAAGATGCTCTTTATAAATAGAAGGGGCTAGCGATGAATGGCATAATAACATTTTTTAATAAACCTGAAACAAAGAAGGAAATAATATGACAGTAGCCAATGGAAAACGTGCAGTTTTTCTTGACCGAGATGGAGTAATAAATACCGATAATGGTTATGTATCACAGCGTGATGATTTTGAATTCATCGACGGCGTTATTGATGCCTGCAAAGTACTTAAAGAAAAAGGCTACCTGCTAGTTGTCATCACCAATCAGTCAGGTATCGCAAGGGGATATTTCAGCGAAGAGCAATTCCATACCTTAACAGAGTGGATGGATTGGTCATTAGCAGATAGGGGGGTTGATTTAGACGGAGTCTATTATTGTCCGCATCATGCAGAAAAGGGTATTGGCGAATATAAAATTGATTGTGATTGCCGTAAACCAAAGCCTGGCATGCTGAACAGTGCTATTGCAGATTTGAATATAGATGCAGGTCAGTCAATATTAATAGGAGATAAGGTTTCTGATATACAAGCGGGTTTAGCTGCCGGAATAAAAACAAACTATTTAGTCAGAACCGGAAAAACGATCACAGAAGAAGGCGATAAACTCGCAACGGCCGTATTTGATGATCTGAATAGTATCGTTAAGCTGCTGTAATTAATAAATTAAGGGTCTGCCTGTGGGTAACTATAGTTAATCTGTGGGTAACCTGTTTGCAAATAGGGTATAAAAACTAATTGCAAAAACAGTCTATTTTATGCAAATAAAGCCTTGCCAAGGTTCACAAAATCTCTATAATGCGCATCCACGGAAACGGGAAAGACGCAAGTCAGTCCGGTTACTTAGAACGAAAGAGATTAGGTTTTTAACAACGTAACACGTTGATTAAAAACACAAATTAATCATTGACATCGTTTGTAGGTAGCGTAATATACGCACCTCGCCGAAAGGCACGCTCTTTAACAATTTAATCAAACAATCTGTGTGGACACTTATTGTTGATGTGATTTCAAAAAAAATC
>NZ_JBLIED010000020.1:0-70474 GCF_047632955.1 Psychromonas sp.
AATCAGGAACATAATCACCAAGGTAACTTAAATCTTCAACAGCAATCCAATCGGCACCATTCACAACTTGCTCAAGGTTATCTTTATATACGGGTAGTTGGCCACCAGGAAATACTTTGATATTGACTCCACCGTCCGTACGTTCACGAATTTTGTCAGTCACTTTAATTAATTCTTGAGTTAACAGCTCGTTTTGAGTAAAAACTAAACTCATGTTGATATCAATTGGCGTAACTACTTCTTTAGCAGTTTGCGTTTCTTCAACAGGTTTTTCGCCACAACCAACAAGCAATGCAACGGCTGTTAATACGGTCCCTAATACCTTTATCATAAATAACACCTTTATTTGTAAGTTAAATTTAATAGTTCATTCGTTTATTAAAATAAAAAATAAATTATTGTTTGAGTTTTAGAGGGTTGCGTGAACAAAATTTTTCATATGAACATTTACAGAATCATCTAAAAAAATATATCGTGCAATATGTAGGTTATAAAAATGTAGACCAGAACATATAAATAACACTTAATTGTTAAGGTTTGATGATGGCGCATAATAATATTAGGTCTTTCATATTTTTTATGAATACATTATTGTTAACATTTCCACTAACATCATCAACGTTCAAATGAACATTACAGGTGAATTTATGATCGCAGGTCATCGTGGCGCTGCCTCACTCGCGCCAGAAAATACATTAGCAGGTTTCAAAAAAGCGCTTCAGTCTGGGGTTAAATGGATAGAACTCGATACACAGTTGAGTGCAGATAATACGCCCATCATATTTCATGATGAAACCGTAGATCGCTGTACCAATGGTAACAGCCGAGTCGCTGATTTAAGCCTCGAACAATTACAAGCTTTAGATGCGGGTAGTTGGTTTTCAAAGGAATTTTCTGGAGAAAGAATTCTCACGCTTGAGCAAACCTTAGCGTTTTTTATGGAAAATGATTTGAATATGAATCTTGAAATTAAAATTCATCATGCTCATCAAGTCCAGCCTCTAGTAGAAAAGGTCGCAAAAGTATTAGCAAAAATCAATTTCCCGAATGAAAAATTGATCATATCCAGTTTTTCAGAATCAGCCCTAGAACATTGCCACCAAGTAATGCCAGACATTCGCTTAGGTTATATTACAAAACATAATCCACTGCCGATGTTAGAAAAATTAAAGTCAGTTAATCTATATAGCGTGCATCTTGATTACAAAATATTGAATCAAAAAATGGCAAAAGAAATAATACAAGCTGGACTTAAGTTAGTCATTTGGACACTTAATGATTTGCAGCAAGCCAGTAAATTTAGAGCTTGGGGCGTCGATATGATTATTACTGATAAACCGGATGTATTTGCTCAAGCATGATAAATCTCAATGCTCGACAACAAAATATTCTAAAGCGTTTAAGGCAAAATGAAGATATTCAGATAGATATTATGGCTGATTATTTTCAAGTTACCACGCAAACTATTCGTAGAGATGTTAATCAACTTTGTAAAGCAGGTTATGCACGTCGCGTTCATGGTGGTGTTGGCTTGCCTGTGCAATTAACCAATAGCAGTTATCAATTACGCAGTGATCTGCAGTTTGATGTAAAAGATAAAATAGCCAAAAAAGTCGCCAATTCGATTCCTGATGGGGCAACAATTATGATGGGTATTGGTACCACCGTCACCAGGATTGCCTATTATTTAAAAACCAAAAATCGCGTTATCACCAATAATCTACAAGTGGTGAAGATTTTAGAATCGAATCCTGAAATTGAAGTTTATATTGCAGGGGGATTGTTTAGAGCTCAGCAACAAGATGTTGTTGGTAATAGCGTATTAACGTTTTTTAATAGTTTTGAAGCTGATATCGGAATATTAGGCTGTGCAGCTATCACCAGCAGTCATACGGCGATGGAACATGAGACCGCTGAAGCAGAGTTATCGCAAAGCATTTTAAAAAACTCACGGCAAACATGGTTAGTGGCCGATGCCAGTAAATGGACAAGTTCAGCTTCGGTAAAAATAGCTTCGTTATCGAAATTTGATCAAATCTACACTAACCAAACAGATCTTCCCGAAGATTTCCCGCTTATTTCGATTAAATAAAAGTTTATTTTTAACTGTGTGAAAGGTAAGAAGAGCAGCCAATAAACTTTCTAATAGGTCATTCTAATAGAAGTTAACTGGCTGTTCTTTAGTTAGTTATGAAATAACGTGCATTTATTCATTATGTTCGTAATGAAGGGTAAACGAACATTAGGGATGTAGTCTTAAAACTACTTCTCTAATAAATTGATAGTTAAATAGTAACCTTGCCTAGTTATCAGGCGAGGTTACTATTTAACATTAGTACGCAGGCTACCTAAGTTTATACTCGATTGAAGTTGCTTGTACTGCGAAACTCAGCGACTTTCTGTTGCGCGTTTTCACCAAATAAACGTTCGCCGACGGCCTCCAGCCCTTTTGCATTATCTAAATATTCTTTACGAATAACCAGGGTTGCTTTTGAACGTCTACGTAATAAATCATCGAGGTTAACAATCATCTCATGGTCGGCGACCCAATCGATTTCTGCCCAGGTAAACTCCGTATGTTCAAGTGCTAGATTTGCCTTTTCAGGGTTTTGCTTAATCGCTTCCAATAGAATAAAAGCATCTTCACCATAACGACGCCAGAAACGACTGGATAAAGGCTCAATAGCGCCTTTTGGAGTCAATTTATCAATATTGAACTCTGCAATCGCACTCATAAATTTTGTTTTAACTGAGTCAGCTGGTTCGCCGTACCAAATTGATTCTGATTTTGGCAGTGGAATAGATAAACTTTTAACTATCTCCGCAATTTCCTCGCCTACGTTAATACAATCCGTCAGCTTGCCACCGAAAATACTAATGTGTTTATCGGCTTTATTAACATCTATTGCATGCTTACGTGACAAGGCAACCCAGTCAGCAACACCTTCTTCCGCTTCAATCGCTAATGGGCGCACACCACAGCGTTCTGCAATAATGTCAGCTTTGGTTAGCGGCTTATCTAATTCTAATAAGGCATTGGCATTATCGAGAATGAATTGACGATCTTCGTCGGTTACCGATGTTTGATGACTCTCAACTTGATTATCTGTTGTGCCGATACAGGTTTTAGTGCCCATTGGTAATACAAAGAATAAACGCCCATCGCTGGCAAAAAATGCCAATACACGGTGTTCTTTGGAAATACGATCAACGGTTAAATGAACCCCCTTAGAAAACAAATGATGATGTGATGTTTTCTGCCCAGTACCTTTGTTAACTTGGTCAACCAAAGGACCACAGGCATTGATCAGTGTTTTCGCTTTAATAGTGAATATTTTATTATTGCTAGTATCTTTCGCTTGTATTACCCATAGTCCGTTTTCACGAACGGCATTTATCGATTCTACATAGTTAGCAACAGCCGCTGATTTTTTTGCAGCAGCCGTTATAAAATTAAAAACAAAGCGTGAGTCATTATCTTTTAAGAATGCATCTGAATATTCGAAACCAGCTTGTGCGCCCTCGGTCTTAATACTCGGCTCTAATTTCTTGATAGCATTTCGAGTAAGATACTTAGGTGCCATCGTAAATAATCGGCCGAATAACCAGTAAGCCAAAGTCCCCATAAACACAAACCACACAGGAAAACGAAAACCTTTTTGAATCGTTGTTAAGAAACGAACCTCAGTAACCGATGACGGGTAATGTTTCATCAGGTTGTTACGGCTTTTACAAAGCTTATTAACTAATAAATATTCATGGCTCTCCAGGTATTTGATACCACCCCATGCAAGATTCGATGAATTAGAGCTCGTTGCTCCTGCAAAATCCCCCTTATCAATAAGGCCAACTTTAGCGCCTTTAGCAGCCAAAGATGCAGCAGCAACAGCACCATTGATACCACCGCCTAAAATAAGTACATCTAGCTCATCTTCAGCCAGTTGCGTAATATTGTCTGTTCTATTGAGGCTCATTTCGGAATCCTTACTATAAGTGCTCGATAGCTCACTAAAATGCTCGTTCGAGCCTTAATTAGAGCATATAGTGTTTCTGATTAATATAATTATTAACAAATTACTAACAAAAATATGACGCCGAGTAAATTTTAATAAATAGTAGCAGCCAAAAAAAACCAGCTGAGCAACCCCAGCTGGTAATAAATTTGTTAAGTTATTTTAATCTCAGACTATATCAATGCTGAGTAATGACTTTTTCTCTTCGAAAAGAACAATCTTCCCATGCTTTACTCAGAACACTTTTATATTAAATAAAATTTGTATTTTAAAGGTTACAGTCCTTAACAATCAGCGCATTTCAAATAACTCATGATGAAATTTGCTCGCACTAAGCCCTAATTGGGCAAAATCAGACTGTAATTTTTTTGCAAAATTATTGGGACCACAAAACCAAATATCTGCTTTTTTCCAAAAACTTACATTTTCAGAAATCTGTTTGGCCGTTAAAAAACCATCCGTATTGGTATTCACCAAATGTAAATTAATATTAGCCTGATCAGCTAATTGATTAATATAGCGAATAAAATCAACATCCGGACACTGTGTGCAGTAAAAAAGATCCACCTCCATCGGCTCAGGTGTTTGTGCCAATGCCTCCATTTGTGCGGTAAATGCTGCGATACCTATTCCCCCCGCCACCCAGATTTGACGCTGCGTTTCTGATTTGAAATTGAAATAACCGTAGGGGCCTTCCACCGTGACAGGATCATTGATATTAATGCTATTTTTAAGCCTTTTAGTAAAATCACCAATGGCTTTAATTTGAAAACGAAGTCCGCCATTCTCACTCTGAGCAGAAGCAATGGTAAAAGGATGCGGCTCTTCTCCTGCAAATTTGATAAACGCAAACTGCCCCGGGTTATGTCCCTGCCATTTTTTCTGAGTATTTATGGTGATATCAAGCACTTGATTTTCTTCAAAAAAATGGAACTGTTCAATGCTCCCCTGTACTTTATTTTTACGCCCTATTTTTCCCAAAAGACTGACAATAGCAGCCCAGGATCCGGCCGCAATTAAGATTCCAACAAGCCACCCGACTGGCTGCTGCCAGTAACTGAATTTTGTTAATATGATAGTGTGAAAGACGAAGACAAGATAAACCAGAGACATTATTTTGTGCGTATTTAAAAATTTTGAATAACGAATCGTCTTCGTCAGCGCAATAACGATAAGCACCAGAAACAGATAAAATCCCCACTCACCCAGGAATTCAGCTAAATGCTTCTGACCTCTAAAAATCGCTTCAACGCCAGTTAAATCAACATGCATTCCCCCTTTACCACCAGGCTTGTCTAACAGCCCCAGCCCAACCATATATTTTGTTCCTTTCGCCCAAAACCAATGGATGATGACCAGTACCAGAGTGCCAATACCCAACCATTTATGCAGACGGTAAGACTTATCTAAACCATTTAAAAATTTTTCTAGCGGTTTGAGTCTTAATGCCAACAGCATAATGATGCTCATTGTCGATATGGCTAAAATCCCGCTGTACTGTATGGCTACTTTCCTGATAGGAAAATAAGACCAGCTAATTGTGTCGAAGCTTTCAGCCGACAACCACAGCAGTGTCATTAATCCAAAAAACATTGGAATGACCATTTTTATTCTATTCATTAACTTTCCTTATATTTCGCGCAGTAAAAAATAACCTCTGGTGCACGAATTTCATGATTAGTATTGCGTTCATTTAGGCCCCTAAATAAAGGCCAATCAATACAATATCTTTATACATTCATTATATGAAAGAAGTTTGTGAATATTATGGAGGAAATAAGGAGATACTAAGGAGATTCACTTTTCGGCTCTAAAAGCAGGGTTATAGTGAACGGCTGTTTTCTAATGGCAGGACTGCGTGGGATTTAGCCAAATTATATATTTATAGATTAAAGACGATTACGTCTAGAACACTTATCTCATTGTTTCAATTAAACTTGGTTACCTTCGATTTAGGCAGGTTTACGCCAAATTTATTAGCATATTACATCTGTGCGATATAGGAGTAGCTTGTACTTACTGCATTTTATTTGAGTGTAGTAATACCAAAAGAACTAAAAAGGTGATCATCCTTGCTAGTTAAAATTATCTCTAACTGCATTCTGAGTTTTATTCAGAACATCCTGTTCTTCACCACTTTGTGGTCAGCTAAAGCTGTTCAAAATCGTTCCAGACGATTTTTGTGAAGTGAGAATAACTATCTCCTGCAACTCACGCTTTGTTAGTGTTAATTTTTCCTTCGCAATCCTTGATCACTTCATTAATTCTTTTGGTATAACTCATGCTTGAGCAGGCAGTATCGGTGTAGAAAACAAAATCATTTACTTTTTCGGGATGACGTAGTCATAACTGAAGCGGCAGGATACCGCTAATAATACAAAGAGTAGCTACGGTATATATTGCAAATTTTAACAACGGAAGCTTACGAGTATCACCTGCACCGCAAAAAGCATATAGCCCAAAACATAAACATGCCACCCATTTCTCTAATGCTCAACGTTCTCACCTGTCGAGTTAGCGAAGCCACACAGAAATACTTTACGCACCACACGTTAACAACAGTGGTAACTTTCTATATACCGGGAGAAGGCGTACTGTCTAAACTAACGCTTGTTTGTCTTGGTCTGGCGATCTGTAATTACCATTTTTAGAAAGAGTAATTAACACCTAGTTGAGTGTAGGTTATTTAGACTGCGATCGTGGATAGCCATATTTACTTCTCTGAAATATTAAAGCCAACGAGAGTATGAACAATTATCGTTTTGAGGCCTCGAGATATCAACGAAATACAGGTATTGCACATATTGAACCTTGTTAATCTAACAAAAAACCCAATGCTTTTGCCGTTTCGACAGCGCTAGTTTTTACAAAGTGCGCCACCGCAGTTTCTTCGTTATTCAGCCGTTATCTTCCGATAAGTGGCTCACCTTTCGGTTTAAAGCGATAAATTAGATAGGGCGCTTTGTTGGTGCCTTTTCCTTGGTTTAAAGGTGCAGACAACCATATCTGTGTTGCCGCTGTGTAGAGGTAACCATCTGGACCAAAATTGACGGCGTCAGGCCAGATCATGTCACTACTTGACGTCAAGGTGCGATACTCTCTGCTGTCAGCTGGGATAATGCCAATGCTGCGATCACCAATTGCACAAAGATACAGGTTCCCTTGCGCATCTATGGTCAGGACGCCGTTTACCGGTTTATCAGCATAGGCTTGTACTTTTTTAGCCAGTTGCGTATCGCCTAGTGCTTAGTTGGCCAAATCTGCTACACGAATTCTATACACTTTGCTCTGGCTGACCGGCGTGAAGTACATCCATTCTTCTTGTTTATCTAAAGCAATGCCATCAACGCCTATGTACAGCCCCGCTTGCCTTTCCTGCTGCGTCCCCTTTGCGTATACCATTGGTAGATCCATATGGGGCTTTATGCTCTCAGTGCCTTGCAGTACCCGGTGGCTTTTCCCCGTCTGGGTATTAACAACAACCAATGCCGCTTTTTTTCCCACAGGACCCTTGGCAATACCCTCGTCAGCAATAACAATCAAATGATGTTGGTTAGAAACGATAAAATCATTGTGCTGGGACTCGTCTAAGGTAACCCCGTCTGGCAAATAAATGACTTTAGCCAGTTTGTTGGTTTTGGTATCCCAGGCTACCAGTTTAGGCGTGATCCGGGGTTCAGCTTGCCCGGAATCTAAAATCCAAACTTGCCCTTGATTGTCAGCATGTACCGCCAGGGTCCAGTTAAAATACTCCCCAGGGTTTTTCAACTTACCTTCGCTGTCATAAGCATCTTGCATGTCAGCGTTAGGGAAAGGACGAATCTCTCCATTTTCAAGTCGTTCGGCAACTTTCACTTTTGGATTGTAAAAAGGATGAAAGGTAAAGATGAAACGTTTATCTTTCGTATAGGTAATGGTCGAAATCGCTTGGTCAAATGACGCGTATACCTCATTTTTCACCTGGCTTTGAGCGCTGACAGACATAGTCAACGTGGCAAGCATCAAAGTTGCGCTCATTTTTTTAAAAATATTCATAGGTTTATCCTCAATGCTCAATAGGTACTGATAACGTTACGACTGCCTTTCTGGCGTTTCATGGTTATGCAATCTGGGTGACAAAGTTCATGTATTGCTGCATGTCGCCAACGATACAGGCTTCCATCAACTTACCCGTTTCCACGGCATAGGGCTGGTTGAAGTGGATATTCCAAACATCAGATTCTTTGCGCCAATGCTCGTACACCACTAACGTATCCTCATCTCCCTCTACCTTACACAGATCAAATAGCAAGCAACCGGCTTCGGTTCGAGTATGCGTAATGTGCTCTTTAAACTGGGCCAGTAATTGCTCGCGGGTGCCCGGCTTAATTTTAAATATAAACACGATATTGAAGCGCGGATCTTGTGGATCAGCTTCAAGTAGCGCAACTGGCGCTGAATCCGTGTCCTCTACGTTATAAACCTGAGGCGGCTCGCTCAGCACAGTGTCAATCAGGCTGATCAACTTTTGTGTATAAGGTTGCTGCAGGTGGCTTTGTGCCGCAGCCTTGTAGGCCCATCTGTCATAGGCAAAAAATGTATTTGGGTACTGTTGTCCTGATAAATGCGCATGGCCAAACTGCCCGGCTCTTGCACGCTGCTGTGCTTGTTGATCAGCAGCGCTTGTTTGAATTGATCTTTGAATTCAGGTTTCACGTTAAATTTTATGACTTGGGTAAATGCCATGATTATTGCTCCAAAAAATAGGTTTAATGCTTAACTTGAAACGAATATTAACCCCTGTCGTTTGATTGATCATCTAGCAAAAACAGGATTAATTATCCTGATTTTCGGGATTAAACTGCAAATAATTGATTTATTCCGATAAAAAAGGGAGTTGACTGTGGATCTAGATTTGAAATCATTGGCACTTTTTGTACGGGTCACTGAATTGGGCGCGATAGGTAAAGCAGGATTAGACTTTGATTTGTCGAGCACCAATGCAAGCCAACGGATCCTCGCGCTGGAGGCCGAATTAGGTGTAAAGCTTTTTCACCGCTCTACGCGAGTGGTCACCCCCACGTATGAAGGTTTGCTTTTTTTGGAGCACGCAAAATGTATTCTGGATGATGTTGAAGAGACCAGAAATATTTTTAAGGGGAAAGGGAGTGATATTCAGGGCCGCATTCGTCTAACCGTCTCCGCGTCCTACGCGCGAGTATACATTGTGCTCTTTATTCCTGAACTGTTGCGGCTCCATCCCAAATTAGAGATTGAAATCGACTTCACGGATAAGAATGTTGATATTGTTGAGCAGGGTTACGACATTGCTTTTCGAATGGGCGAATTACAATCGTCCAGTTTATTGGCTAAACGTATTGCTGATAACCCGATGATCCTTGTCGCTTCCCCTGAGTACCTTACTCGCGCTGGAGAACCGCAAACGCCGGCGGATCTGGCCAGTCATAACTGTATTCCATTTGCCAAGCTGAATAATTGGCAATTTAAAGATAACGATGGGGCTATTCATAATGTAACGGTAAATGGGCCGATAAAGGTCAACTCGGGAGATGCGATTGACGACCTAGTACAAGCAGGCGTTGGTATTGGCTTAGGCTCCTTGTGGCACGTAGGGCCTGCTTTACGAGCGGGTCGTGTTAGGAGAGTGTTGCCGGGTTACAAAGTGTGGCCACAAACCCGAATTTGGGCAGTACGTCCTTCTGGAAGACTCACCCCAGAGCGAATCAAAGTCTTTCTTGACTATATAGAGAAGGTTATACACAGCACCAATGAGCAAAGGTACGGTGATTTGCTAACAACCCTGTGAGAATAAGAGGACGCTTCCCTTTTAAATAGGGTAAAGTCCCCCTATTTTCTCCATAACGGCTTATTTTACGGGTTCTTGGCTTCTCGGCTATTTAACGCAATGATCGTTACAGAGGTTAAAGGACTGTGGCAAATTATTTTAATGCTTTCCTTAACATTTCCTGCCTCCCCTTGTATTGCCGAATTAAAACTTTGTGATGTCAGTTTCATTATTAGTACTGAGCAATATCATGTAGCACATACCAATCTAGACGCCCTGGTTAACAGGCAAAATTTGGTTGGCTAAAATAGAGCGGAGCGAAATATCTAGCCGTATTTTATCCTTTTTAAACAGCTAGTTAGGCATATAAAAACCAGATATAAATCAAGGTCTTTAGGTAATATCAAGCCGATTGTTAAGTAGTTTTCTTTTTCCTTGAAAAACTAAGCCCGGCCAAACCAAGCCCAAGTAAAGCAAGTGATGCTGGCTCTGGCACTTGACTTATGTCTGCATCTACCATGAGGTTTGCACCATAAAAGCCGTCTCGAAATGTCCCCTCAGACTGACTAGGAAACTCAAAACCAGCGCTAAATAAAAAACGATCTTGGACATGTTCAATGCCAGCAGCTTCAATAAGGTTTAACCCTCCAGTCTCTCTCCACGCCCAAGCATCACCTTGAACGCCCCATGAATCTGCACCAACGATATATGTATTACCAGCGAATAAAGCTAAAGTATTAATTGACGAATAACGGAAATGTCCATTTAAGCTATCAGAACTAGTCACGATAGTAGATGCAAGCAAGTTCCCAGTAAAATCCCAAATTCCAACATTATGATCTGTCACAAAGCCATCTCCGAGATGGTCAAATGCGCCAAGAGCAGTAACATTCGTATCTGAAGTTACGTTAAATTCATACCCCATCATCAAAGTTCCGTTTGTATTTACATTTTGAGGATCTCCCGACCACTCCACGGCTGCAATAGGTATCGCATTAGACGTTGTGCTAAAACAAACAAACAACAAACAAATTATTTTTTTCATTTTATTCTCCAAGGTTAAAAATTTTCTTTCCATCAAACAACAAGCAACAAAGGTGCCAAACCATTAACCAATTGATTTTATATAGTTTTTTTCCACGCAGGCAACTGAGTATTTAGAAAGTGTAAGATATCACGACAATTTTAAGGTGCTGTTGGTTGTACTGCCTAACGACTCACCGCAGCAGTGCGCTGTTTCAGCGTCGAATGCCTGTGTTTGTTAGTACCCAAGGTACACGCAAGTATTTGATTAATTTGAATAAATGACACGCCACACCATAACCTGCTGAAGTGGAGTATTGAATTTACCAACGGTGGTGAAACTGAAAAGTGTGACGTCCATATAATGACCAACTCACTGGTTATGGTTTGACAAACCTACCGACTGCTGCTGACTAAAAACGTTCAGGATTGGGTACCTACTTGCAGGTAACCACTGAGAAAAAAATGGGACTGGGCCTTAATAACAGGCAAAGTACGGTTGGCTAAAATACGAGCGAAGCGAGATAGCCAGCCATATTTTGTCCTTTTTAATTAACTAGCGGTTGTGGATTGCGGATTGCGGATTCAAGAAGCGTTATCTTTACGGATTAAGGACATTGATTTTTCATTAAAATAAATTTTAGTTTTTCGGGGGAAGGCTAAAAAGGGTCGATATACATTGTTATACCAAACGCATTAATAAAGTGATCTGATTTACTATTTAAAATTGATCCTAAATTTAATGGCTGTCTTACTTGAGCGCCAACTAGCACCAACCATGACAACAAACGCACCCTACCGATAACACCATATCAAATGCATTTATAAAGTAATCTGATTTACTATTCAAAATCATACCGACGGCTTTGCAAGCTTAAATTTTTCCTTTGAAGCAACTGATCATAAATTTAATGCTTTTGGTATTACCATTAACATTAGAAACAGTATTGCAGCGGCAAATATCACATCTTAGTTCGGTTGATAATAGAGACTTAGGTGAAGGTAATACTTCCGTTCCCGCTACATTGCATAGAAAGTACCAGGGAGCATTAAAAGATTTTAGTTAGCAATATCTTTTCCCACCAAATAATCGCTGTGTTGATCCATATGATGGTTATATTTGTAGACATCACCTACATGATTGGTTAAAAAATTAGCAAGATCATCATCCACTAAAATTAATGCAGCGAATATTTGAGCTTGTTTTTTAATTTAAATGATTTGGATACGCGGGAAGCCTTACGCATAAATTCTACACGATAGGTATTGCCTAATTTGCTTTTGCGGGGTTGTACTGTAGACATAGTATTGTTCCTTTTACGCCAAATTACGTCAAAAAACGCAACCGAGTATGAGGACACAAAACCATATTTCATTCTAACTCGTTGACTAGATAAGCTAAAAAGTAAAGAAATTGGCAGGGGTGGAGAGATTCGAACTCCCAACATACGGATTTGGAATCCGTCGTTCTGCCGTTGGAACTACACCCCTGCAGACCTAGCGAATAATACCTAAGCTAAATTTAAAGTAAAGTATTTTATCCCGGCAAAATGTTCGACTGACGACAAAACAAACAGTTCAAGCTCAAACGGACTTGTATAAATTTTTTGTTTTATGTGTAACTACTCATAGCCAGTTGCTATTCTCTAGTGTATTTTTACGGTTCAAACACAGTTTTCATTTAACAAGGATATTGATTAATATGAGTACCCCGCAACCAAGTATCAAACCTGCTGTTCCTAATTTTTCATCCGGCCCCTGCGCAAAACGTCCGGGTTATGATATTAATCAACTGGATCTTTCTGCGTTAGGCCGTTCTCATCGCTCCAGTCTTGGTAAAAAAGCATTAGCAAAAGTCATTTCCGATACGGCTGAAATCTTACAATTACCGGCAGGTTACCGAGTGGGTATTGTTCCCGCTTCCGATACCGGCGCGATGGAGATGATTTTATGGTCAATGCTGGGCCCCAGACCCGTAGATATATGCTACTGGGAATCATTCGGGCAGGGCTGGTATGGGGATATTGTCAAGCAGCTGAAATTAACCGAGGTCAATGAGATCAAAGCAGATTACGGGCAGTTGCCTGATTTATCTAAAGTTAATCCGGACAATGATGTTGTTTTCACTTGGAATGGCACAACTTCTGGTGTTAAAGTTGAGAATGGTGATTTTATTAAAAATGATCGCCAGGGCCTGACCATTTGTGATGCAACTTCTGCTGTATTTGCGATGCCATTACCCTGGGGGAAATTAGATGTAACCACTTTTAGTTGGCAGAAGGTGCTTGGCGGTGAAGGGGCTCACGGAATTATCATTTTAAGTCCGCGTGCCGTTGAACGTTTAGAAAGTTATATCCCAAGCTGGCCTTTGCCTAAAATATTTCGTTTAACGGCAGGCGGAAAACTGATTGAAGGTATTTTTAATGGCGCAACCATTAACACCCCTTCCATGCTCTGTGTTGCTGATTACCAAGACTCCCTTAACTGGGTAAAAGAGATTGGAGGCGTTCAAGCAAGTATTCAAAAGTCTTTAGATAACTTAGCTGTTTTAGAGAATTTTGTAGCAGAGAATAGCTGGATTAATTTCTTAGCCGAAGATCCAAACATTCGCTCCAATACCAGCGTCTGCTTATCCGTTGATTTAAGCGATGCACAAATCAAAACATTTATTAATTTACTGGCCGAGCAGCACGCAGCTTACGATATTGGCGCCTATAAAGACGCGCCCAGTGGTTTACGCATTTGGTGTGGTAGCACAGTAGAAAAACACGATTTACAAGCTCTATTACCTTGGCTGACTTGGGCTTACCAAGAAGTCACCGCATAATAGCAAAAACATATTTAAGGATATCCATGACTGATAATAAATTCGATTTTGACTATATCTGTATTGGCGGCGGCAGTGGTGGTATTGCCTCCGCGAACCGGGCATCAACCTATGGACAAAAAGTAGCAATCATTGAAGCAAAAGCCCTGGGCGGCACCTGTGTAAATGTCGGCTGTGTGCCTAAAAAAGCGATGTGGTATGCAGGGCAAATTGCCGATGCGCTGCGTTATGCGCCTGATTATGGTTTTGACGCACCGCTTAAAAATTTCAGCTGGGCAAAATTAATTGAAAGCCGCGAAGCTTATATTGCTCGTATCCACCAATCATATGAACGGGTTCTCGGTAACAATAATATTACGGTGATCAACGGTTTTGCTAAATTTGTTGATAATCATAAAGTTGAAGTCAACGGACAGACCTACACAGCGGCTCACATCACGATTGCAACGGGTGGTGCTCCGACTGTCCCGGCAATTGAGGGAGCGCAATACGGTATTACATCCGATGGCTTTTTTGCCCTCAAAGAGCAGCCCAAACGGGTTGCCGTAGTGGGTGCAGGTTATATCGCCGTTGAAATAGCGGGCGTCTTTAATGCCTTAGGCAGTGAAACCCATTTGCTTTGCCGTCGCCATACTTTCTTGCGTGAATTCGATACTATGCTCTCATCAACCTTGGTTGAAGTGATGCAGGAAGAAGGTCCGACACTGCATACTCATTCGACCCCCAAATCAGTGCAAAAAAATGAAGATGGCAGTCTCACCTTATATTTAGAAAATGAAAAATCGCTGACCGTTGACTGTTTGGTCTGGGCCATTGGTCGTAACCCTGCCAATGCTAATATCGGCTTAGAAAATACCGATGTAGAGCTTAATAAACATCAATTTATCAATGTTGATAAGTACCAAAATACCACGGCTCAAGGTATTTATGCCGTCGGCGATAATACTGGCGAAATCCAATTGACCCCCGTTGCTATCAAGGCCGGCAGACAATTGTCAGAGCGCTTATTTAACGAACAACCGAATGCGCACTTAGATGCCAAATTAGTGCCGACAGTGGTCTTTAGCCATCCGCCAATCGGGACAATAGGCCTGACTGAGCTTGAAGCCGAAGAAAAATACGGTAAAAGTAAACTTAAGGTTTATACCTCACAATTTACCAGTATGTACACCGCGCTAACGACCATGCGTCAGCCAACACGAATGAAAATAGTTTGTGCAGGAGAAAACCAAAAAGTGGTTGGTTTACATTGTATTGGTTTAGCATCCGATGAGATTCTGCAGGGTTTTGCGGTGGCCATGAAAATGGGCGCAACCAAAGCAGACTTTGATAGTTGTATCGCGATTCACCCAACCAGTGCTGAAGAATTGGTTACCATGACATAAGTAATAACAGCAATAAAGAACCAATAAAAAGCCCCGCTTAATGTGTAAAATTAAGCGGGGCTTTTTTCATTGATACAAGTTAAACAGAAAAAGGATATTTAATTGGATCGTGGCATTGATAACCTTCTACTTCAAAATCATCCATGGTTACCCAGGTTTCTAAATCGTGTAATGATTTAATCTTCGGATTAATCTTTAATTGCGGAGAGGCAAAGGGCAAGCGTTGTAACTGCACATCACGCATTAACGTTAATTGATCTTCATAGATATGGGCATTGACTATCTTATGATAAGCCGTTCCCGCTTTTTTACCGGTTATTTGCGCCATCAATGCAAGCAGGGCAAATACCTGAACCTGATTAAAGTTAAGGCCAAGCGGCACGTCGCATGAACGTTGGTAACTGGTTAAGTGCAATGTATCACCAATTAATGAAAAGGTGTGAGTATGCATACAAGGGCGCAGACAGCCCAGCTCAAATTCCCCGGGATTGTAAAATGTCACTATTTCCCCGCGATCATCAATCCCGTTGCTGAGATCATCAACTACTTTTTTAAGCTGATCAATAAAACCGCCGTCGGGCTTAGCCCATGAGCGGCCCTGAATCCCGTATACACGGCCCATGTCATCGGTGCCTTTACGGTGCGGATTATTCAGCCAGGCATCATTAAGATTAGAATTAGCATCCCAGGTTTTGGTGCCTAATTTTCTGAAATCCGCGGCATTATCATAACCCCGAAGATAACCAATCAATTCGGCAATGGCGGATTTATAAAAACTTTTACGGGTGGTTATCATCGGAAATTGATTATTCCCCACGTTATACTCAAGGTCGGCGTTGATCACCGTCAAACAGCGTTTGCCGGTTCGCTGGTTTTCAATCCAGACTCCCTGTTCGACGATACGCTGACATAATGTTAAATATTGTTTCATTTTTCGGTTACCTAAACGGGTGAGTTATGATTTTTTAGCCGCGTTTTTTTTGGCTTTATTTTTTTTGGCTTTTGGCTGTTTAACGTTAACGGCTTGAGGTTGTACTTTTGCTTTTGCACTGTAGGCATAAGTGATTAATGCCGTTCCCGCAAAGATCATCGGCAATGATAACAACTGCCCCATGCTTAGCCCCATACTCAACAATCCAAGGTGTGCATCGGGCTCTCGAGCAAACTCCACGATGAATCGAAACACGCCATAGGCGAGTAAAAAGAGTCCTGCAACAGAGCCTGCCGGCCGGGTTTTACGGATAAACAGAATTAGAATAATAAATAACAGCACACCCTCTAGCGCAAACTCGTACAGTTGTGATGGATGACGAGGCAACGGACCTGCGTTTTGGAAGATAATACCAAAGGGAGAATCAGTCACTCTGCCCCACAATTCAGAGTTAAGAAAGTTACCGATACGCCCGGCGCCTAGGCCAACGGGTAAAAGCGGTACGATAAAATCCCCAACGGATAAAATTGAACGGTTATTCCTTCTCGCATAAAAAACAATTGCAGTAACAACCCCCAGCACACCACCATGGAATGACATGCCACCTTCCCATATTCTAAACAGATAAAGCGGGTTATCTAAAAACAGCGGGAACTGATAAAAGAACACATATCCGGCGCGGCCGCCTAATATAACCCCCATAAAACCATAAAAAAGCAGGTCACTGGCCTGCTCGCGTGTCCAGATGCCATTTGATTTATCACATTGACGATTTGCCATCCACAGGGCAAAAGCAAAACCAAGTAAATACATTAAACCGTACCAACGAATATCAAGAGGACCAATACTGATTGCAATCGGGTCTATCCTGGGTAACACGAAATTTGAAACTGACATTTATTTACTCATTTCACGGTGTTTTAAACGGGATAACATCATAACCCAATCACTTGATGATACCAATCATAGCTTGCCGACAAAACGCATTAAGCGCATAGCACGACGACTCACTGAATAATGAATTGTATCTGCCACTTTCTCGTATTTATCACCTCAGGTTAAATGACAAGCACCGTAGACCAACTAAACTGTAGAATGAATGCTAATGCCACTTTCCCGTATTTATCACCTCAGGTTAAATGATAAGCACCGGTAGACCAACTAAACTGAGAGCGCTACTACACAATTAAAATCATTCCAATTTTTACCTGTAAATGTTACATTTTCATGATAAATCTCACAACTCATCAGGCTAACAGCTTTATAATACGAATCAATTATCCCTATAAGGTAATTTCCGTATACTCGCAACTAACTGGATTTATTGACTACACATCCTACAATATAAAACAGGTTTAAAATATGACCCCCAATCCCACACTTTTACAGCGATTTTTAAACGGCAGTTTAGTATTACAAATAGTAATAGGCATTGCAGCCGGCTTAACACTTGCGAGTGTTTCACCTTCAAGTGCTTTGTCAATATCCTTTTTAGGCAGTTTATTTGTCAGTGCGTTAAAAGCTGTTGCACCCATTTTAGTTTTTGTGTTAGTTGCATCTTCGATTGCAAATCAACAAAAAAATACCCGTACCAACCTCAAACCTATTATTAAACTTTATTTACTGGGCACCCTGCTTGCGGCTTCTACCGCGGTTATAATCAGTTATGTTTTCCCGACAACTCTGGTACTGATTGCAACCGATATTCAAGCAACACCGCCAAACGGTATCCTTGAAGTATTAAATACTCTTCTATTTAAAATCGTTGATAACCCCGTCAATGCATTAATGAGCGGCAATTTCATTGGAATTTTAGCCTGGGCGGCAGGATTAGGCTTTGCGCTGCAACGCGCAAACCAAAGTACCAAACAGGCATTACATGATATCTCCAATGCCGTGACCCACATTGTCCATCTGGTGATACGTTTTGCGCCTATTGGTATTTTTGGCTTAGTCGCAGGTACTATTGCAGAAACTGGCTTTGACGCGCTTTTCGGCTACACCCATTTATTAGCGGTATTACTTGGCTGTATGATCTTAATCGCCCTAGTAGTTAACCCGATGATTGTTTACAGCAAAACAAAAACAAACCCATACCCTTTAATTTTCAAATGCCTGCGAGAATCTGGCGTCACTGCCTTCTTTACCCGCAGCTCTGCTGCTAATATTCCGGTGAACATGGAGTTGTGTGAAAAATTAGATCTTCACGAAGATACTTACTCGGTTTCAATTCCGCTTGGTGCAACCATCAATATGGCGGGTGCCTCAATCACCATCACAGTATTAACCTTAGCTGCGGTGCATACGCTGGGTATTGAGTTTGATATCGCCACCGCTATTTTGTTAAGCGTGGTAGCAGCCGTTTCTGCTTGCGGAGCATCGGGTGTTGCGGGCGGTTCGTTATTATTAATTCCACTGGCCTGTGGATTATTTGGTGTACCCAACGAAGTTGCCATGCAGGTTGTAGCAATAGGTTTCATCATTGGTGTTGTTCAAGATTCAGCGGAAACTGCATTAAACAGCTCAACGGATGTGATCTTTACGGCAGCGGCTTGTTACGCGGCAAAAGAGTTGCCAGTGGCAGATACGATTGAAACGACAGAGACAGCAAAAGTATAACCTTTAAAAATAAAGGCCGAGTGTAAAAACCCGGCCTTTATCTTATCTAATACTTTTTTTCAAGGGAATAGTGACTTACTTACCCGCGCGGATAAACCCGCCTAATCCTTTTACATTAAGATAATCTGCAAAAATAGCGCGAATATCTTTACCACTACTTGCTTTTAACGCCAGCTCTACACAATACTCTAATTCATAACGGGGTAGCGCATTAATTAAATACTTGATTCGTCCCATGTTATAGGAGTTCATGCTCAATTTGTTATAACCCAGGCCGATCAAAATTAAACAGCCGATCGGGTCACCTGCAAGTTCGCCGCAGATACTCACCTCCAGCTCAAAGCTTTTACCGCTATCTATAATTATTTTTAACGCCTGCAGTACAGCTGGATGATAACTGTCGTAAAGCGACGCCACACGGCTGTTATTCCTGTCCACCGCTAATAAATATTGGATCAGGTCGTTGCTGCCAACTGAAATAAAGTCTACTTTTTTGGCCAGTGCCGAAATCAGAAAAATAGCAGCAGGCACTTCTATCATTGCCCCTATTTCAGGCATAGGGAATGAACAATCAAGCTCAAACTTTACTTCATTCCAAGCTTGAGTAATCAGTTTATTGGCTTCGTCCACTTCTTCAATTGAAGTGACCATGGGCAGCATAATGCGCAGATTTTGATGCTTTACGCTGGCTCTTAACATCGCCCGGACCTGAACCAAAAATATCTCCGGATGATCCAAAGTAAAACGAATACCACGCCAGCCAAGGAAGGGATTATCTTCGACTATCGGGAAATAACTCAGCGGTTTGTCACCACCAATATCCAGGGTGCGCATGGTCACCGGCAACGGTGCGTACTGATCCAGCAGTTGTTGATAGACTTGAACCTGTTCTTGTTCGGTAGGAAAGGAGTCGGTCAGCATAAAAGGTAATTCACTACGGTATAAACCTACGCCCTCAAAATGCCCTGCTACTGTGCCGTATTGTTTGGCATTTAAACCGGTGTTAAGCAGTATCGACACGGCATGACCATCCAGGGTCACGGCTTTTTCATGCTGTTCCGATTCAACCAGCTTTTTTAATTCATTTTCTTCATCAAGCACCGATTGATAATAACTCACTAATGATGGCTCAGGCAGCAGAATCACGCCCCCTTCATAACCATCAATAATTAAACTTTTCTGGTTAATATTATCCAAGGAAAATTGCACGCCCATCACCGCGGGAATACCGAGTGTCCGCGCTAAAATCGCAACGTGAGAACCAATACCACCGAGAACCGAGACAATGCCCAGTAACTTTTCATTGGGAATACTCGCCAACATAGATAAAGTGACTTCATTAGCCACCAGAATCAGCTTGTCGGGCAGCTTTAAATCATCTTCGACCTGATACGTAAGATGGTATAACAAACGTTGTGCAACGTCGCGAATGTCTGAAGAACGCTGACTTAAATAGGGATCACTCATCGCTTCGAATTGTTTGATATAAGACTCGGCGACGACTTTCACCGCACTGGCGGCGCTTAAATGAGATTCATTGATTTGTACTCTGATTGCATTTAAAAAAGTTTTATCTTTTAGAATATGCGAGTAAATATCAAACAGCAGAAAGGCATCTTTTGAGACTTGTTCTTTCAGGGTTAATGCGAGGTTAGAAAATTCGTCGATGCATTTAGTCACTATGATTTCAAACAGTAGAATTTCTTTACTGATAGAGTAACTTTTCTCTATGACAACTTCCGCCAATGTCATAATAGAACGAACAACATAGGCATCCGCTATCGCAATACCTGGGCTTGCAGGCGATCCCTGAAGATAAATTGATGCTCGCGGCTGGTTTAATCGTTCAACGTCTAAACTAAATGGTTGGTCAAGTACACTGGCTAAATGCATGGCTAAGGTAAGTAAAAAAGATTCCTCTAGTTCGCTGAATAAACGCGGGCCTTTTTGCTGTACAACCAAAACGCCTAATGCTTTTCGGCGATGGGTGATTGGCGTGCCTAATAATGAATTAAAAGACTCTTCTCCGCTTCTCGGTAAATATTTGTAATTGGGATGTTCAGTTATGTTGGCAATGTTTAAAGGTTCTCCCTTCTGGTGAATCAAACCTATAATACCTTCGCCAAATTTGAGATGGGAAAAACCGACAACTTGACTTGCAAGGCCTTCACTGGCTATCAGGTTAAGTTGCGAGGCCCCCTCATCGGTAATATAAATAGAGCAACAGTCGACTTCCATGGCTAATTTGGTTTGGCACACCAGTATGTCCATAGCCTCAGTTAAATTTTTTGCATTTCCGACCTGCTCTACTATATGCCGCAATTGACTTAACATGTAAAACTCCTTCCTTAGAAAAAGCTGTTATCTTTTTTTATAAAAAGATGCCCGACGAGGCCGTTTATTCCTTTTCTTTTCTGAGTTCTTTTTCATTAATGCAAAAGCAACGGCAGAAAATTCTTTTAGTGCACAACGGTAAACTTCACACTTGAACGAGACAACCTGGCGAACAGGATACCAATAAGTTACCCATCGCCAAGCATCAAATTCAGGATTGCCGCAGGCCTCAAATTCTATTTGCTTCTCATCTGCAATCAATTGTAATAAAAACCAGCGTTGTTTCTGCCCGATGCAAACTGGATCCGGGGAGTCCCAACGAACGAGTCGTTTAGGTAATTTATAACGTAGCCAATGTCGGCTAGTTGCCAATAATTTAACGTGCTCAGGTTTTAAACCAACTTCTTCGTACAGTTCTCTATACATGGCTTGTTCGGGTGTTTCTCCCTCTTTAATTCCCCCTTGAGGAAATTGCCATGAATGCTGTCCAAATCGTTTCGCCCATAAAACCTGCGCATTATTATTACAGATGATGATACCTACATTTGGACGGTAACCGTCAGTATCAATCACTAAAGTGCCTTTTATAGGTTATGATCCATTATTTATAATTTTATGATTTTTTTATTGTTTTTAAATAATGAATGGAAATTTAAGTAATGGCGCATTCTTTCACAGATCATCAGATCCATCAAATTGTTCATCTGAAAAATGTCGGTTATCTATCAAGACGCATTTTTAGCGGATAATTTATACTGTTACATATCCACGAAAAATGTGTATAACTTTGTGCATAATAAAAGCCTTTTGTTATAATAGATCTTTTTTAAGCGATTCAAGATCTTCAAGAACCACAAAGCAGGTTTTATTCTACCATAAATAACAAAGGGTTATATAGTTTTAACATTATACTGAAATTGGACTCTGTACTTAGATCCAGTAGTATTCATGCACAATGGGATGTGCATATCTTACTCGTTCAAAAAACAAACAGTTGCAATAATAGCGCGCTTTTTAGTTTAATTATTCGACATTAATCTGTTTTTTTAAGACTATTTCAAATAATCTTTTGATTTTTTGAGTCGTTCACCGACAACACTCAGTTATCCACCAGAAAAGTGGATAACTCTGTGTAAGCAACAGGGTAAAACATGAATAACCCTGAATAATTCGAATACAGTAAATAGTAAGGTAAATAGAATGGCAGTTAATCCTCCCCGTTCAACCGCCGAACTGCTGAGCCTATGTGAGCAGATTGCCGGCCACTCTCTGGCGGAACTCGCCGAGATAGCAGGCCAGCCGATGGCTAAAGATTTACGCAGCAATAAAGGCTGGGTTGGTCAACTCATAGAGTGGCACCTCGGCGCCACCGCCGGCAGCAAACCTGAACAGGACTTTAAACATCTGGGCATTGAACTAAAAACAATTCCTATTGATCACAACGGCAAAGTACTGGAAACTACCTTTGTATGCAGCGCGCCTATTTTAAATACCGGCCGGCTGAATTGGGAAAACTCCAACGTACGCAATAAAATCAGTAAGGTTTTATGGGTTCCGGTTCAGGGAGAGCGGACAGTTCCGCTTTGCGATCGTATTGTCGGTAATAGTTTTTTATGGTCAGCCAATCAGCAACAAAGCGTATTATTAGAATTAGACTGGAATGAAATAATGGAAAAAATTGCGTTGGGCCAAATAGAGTCGATCACGGCTCGCGATGGTCAAGTGATGCAGCTCAGACCAAAAGCGGCAAATGGAAAGTGTTTAACCGATGCGGTTGGCACAAACGGGCAATTAATAAAAGTTCGTCCGCGGGGTTTTTACTTAAAAAAGACATTTACACAATCAATTATTAGTCAACAGTTTGATCTAAGTTAATAAATAAATATAATTTGTCTAGAATTTAATCCATTTTTACAGTAAATTTGTTATCAGTCTTAAGGAGTTAAAGATGCCTATAAAAAAACAATATTTGAAAAGTAAACCTGTGGTTAAAGTCACATTCGAAATAGAAAAGGAAGAAGCTTTAGGCGCGAAAAGCATTGTTTTGCTTTCCGAGCACAACAACTGGTCTGCAATTGAACTTAAAAAATTCAAAAATGGCAAGTTTAAAGTGACTGAAAACATTCCAACTGACGGTAAAGAGGGTTACCAATTTATCTACATCGCCACGGCAGATCAAGGTAATGAATTCACCATCTTGCCAAGCGGTGCTGATGCATTGGTTGATAACGGTATGAATAATGGCGACAAAAATGCACTGTTAGAGATTACGCAGTAAATATTTATGTTAATAATCGATAAAAAAACCGCTTTTAAGCGGTTTTTTCATTTTTATCAACAGCTTCTAAGTACTGGATTTCTGCACTTCAATATAGAGTTCTAATTTTTGCCCCGGCTGAATATATTCACCTTTATTTAACTCGTTCCAGCGCACCAGATCAACCAGCTTGACATTAAATTTTGATGCGATGCGATGCAGAGAGTCTCCGGCGCGTACCTGATAGGTCATACGGCGAGTCGCATTTTTCTTGGGAGTGGATTTAAGCGTTTGCCAAACCGTTAATTTTTGCCCTAACTGTAATGGCTCAGTACTCTTGATGGTATTCCATTTGGCTACCTCTTTAACCCTCACGTCAAAGTTACGACTAATATCCCAGAGCGTATCACCTTCGCTAACCGTGTAGATAACTTTACTTTTTCCTTTTTTGACAGCAACTTGTTGGCGTTCAAAGCGTTTTGCCTGACGATCCAAATCGCCCTGCTGGGTTTTACTTGCAATCGGAATCAGTAAAGGCTGTCCTATTTTGATAAATGAGCTGTCAAGGTCGTTAATCTGTTTTAACACATTTATCGTTGTACCATTATTACGCGCAATAAAACCGAGGTTATCACCTGAGCGCACCTTATAACGGGACCAGCGGATGCGCTCATTTTTCGCCGTATTAGCCAGCTTTTTACTGAACTGTGCGGCAACTTCTGTCGGGATAAGTAACCGATGAGGACCGTCGGGTGAGGTTGCCCAGTGATTAAAAGCGGGATTTAGTAACTGAATTTCAGCAGCCGATAACTGCGCCAATTTTGCCGCATAAGCAAGATCCAGTTGTGAGCCGGTATCCACGTAAGTGAGTACCTGCTTATTCGCTATCACAGGCAGTTCAATACCATACTTTTTATGGTTGCGTAAAATATCCACTAAGGCTAACAGTTTCGGGACGTACTCTTGAGTCTCTCTGGGCAGCGACAAATGCCAATAATCGGCCGGTTTATTGTGTTTTTTATTAGCGCGAACCGCCCTTTCTACTCGTCCTTCTCCTGAGTTATATGCCGCAAGTGCATATAACCAATCTTCATCTAAATATTTATGTAATATGTCCATATAGGTTAAAGCCGCGTCCGTGGAAGCGTAAATATCACGACGGCCGTCGTACCACCAGTCTTGAGTCAAGCCGAATCGTACCCCGGTACCGGGCATAAATTGCCACAAGCCGGAAGCATGACTATGCGAATAAGCAAAGGGATTAAAAGTACTTTCTACAACAGGTAACAGGGCAAGTTCAAGGGGCAGGTTTTTTGCTTCAATCTGTTCAATAATAAGGTATAGAAAAGGCTCTGCCCGTTTTGAAACTTGCGCCAGATGATTTGGGTGCTTTAAAAAATAGTTCCGCTGTTTAGCGACACGGGCGTTGTCAGGCACTTCAAATTTAAAACCCTCCGCTAACTTTAACCAAAGATTATCATAACTACCAGAAAGGGGCTTTTCGAGCAGAAGAGGAACCATTTCCTGCTCTGTGCTATGACTTAATGTCACCTGTTGTTTCGCTTCCGATTTTTTTATGGATGGCGCGGATTCATCTAACTGATCAGTGCTGGTACAGGCGGTAACAAGAAACAAAACAAAAACCGACAGAAAAAATTTCATAAAAATACCACCCACTGTGAATAAGCCGCATATTCTAGCTTAATTTGCCCTAATACCAAATTGATTAATTCAGCCGAGTGGCAAAACACCTATTCAAAGAAGGTAAATTAAAAATTATCTTTATACTTACGCAGCGCGCTAAAACAGCTGAGCGGATCATTTAACGCTTTACCTAAATGACTTTGTAACTTGTTAATAACAGTTAGTTGCTCACAGCGCAGGAATGGATTGATGGCCTTTTCGAGCCCTATTGTTGACGGGATAGTCGGCTGTCCCTGCTGACGTTTTTTACTGACTTGTTGTATATAATTTAATAAGGCCTTATTTTTAGGTTCAATATGATGTGCAAAAATTAGATTATTTTGAGTATATTCATGAGCACAATATACTTTTGTATTTTCAGGTAACAATGCCAGACGAGATAACGCTGCAAACATCTGTTCGTAACTGCCTTCAAATACACGACCGCAGCCACCTGAAAACAGCGTGTCTCCGCAAAATAACAGGCGTTCATTATAAAAAGCAACATGATCCAGGGTGTGCCCGGGCACGTCCATCACTCGCAATGAAAGTCTAGCGTCAAAAAAACTCAAACTATCACCATCATTTATTAGCCGGCAACGATCAAACAATTTGTTTTTACTATAGATTGAGATTTCCTCATCCAGTACCGATAATAATGCTTCAACACCCGCAATATGATCATAATGATGGTGTGTTAAAAGAATAGCATCTACAATCAACTGCTGATTTTCTAACATTTCTAAAACCGGCGCTGCATCACCGGGATCAATAATGATACAGTGTTGACTTTGACTATCTTTGATAAGCCAAATATAGTTATCCTCAAATGCTTTAATTGTTATTATATTTTCCATCACATAACCTCTATTTAATTTAACTTGGAGCGGCTGAACACATGAGGACTGCCAAAACATCTCGACTTTTACCCCCTCTAAGCTCCTGGCAACAATTACCTAACGGGGAGTCGCTGCATCAACAAACACAGCAACGTATTGATGATTACCTTGAACAATGCTTTGGTTACAACCTTTTGAAACTGGGGCATTTAAGTTGTCAAATCAACACTTTCAACTCAAGAATCCCTCATCAGATAAACTGCGCAAGCAGCGGTGATAATATCACCCTGCAAGCTGATATAAACCAGTTGCCGCTGCAAAATTCGACAATCGACCTGTGCATTCTGACCCATGAATTAGATTTTTCAAGCGATCCTCATCAATTGTTACGGGAAATAGACAGGGTTTTAGCCCTTGATGGTACGTTAATTATAAGTGGTTACAACCCGATAAGTTTGTTTGGCTTGCGTACCGCACTTCACCCTAAAAACCCGAAGAATGCACGTCTTTTTTTACCTAACCGAGTGATCGATTGGTTGCATTTATTGGGCTTTAAAATTCAGCAAAAACAACACTTTGATTTTCTATCGCACAATTTAAAGAGCACCTGCTCACTTTTTATTGAGGATTTCGGGCAGCGTTACCTGCCCTATTTTTGCAGTGTTTATTTTATTATCGCAAAAAAGAAAACCATCCCCATGACGCCAATAAAGTATCCCTTTAAATTTAAAGGAAAAATGGTGACCGGCCAAGCAGTCGCAACCCGCACTAGCCCTTGTAACCAACATCCTCCTGAGTAGGATTATCTTCTGCAGCCTGACGGGCAAGATCGTCACAACGCTCATTTTCAGGGTGTCCGGAGTGACCTTTAACCCAATGCCAGGTCACTTTATGCTTCTCCTGCGCCGCATCCAATGCTTTCCACAGGTCGACATTTTTAACCGGCGCTTTAGCGGAGGTTTTCCAACCACGCTTTTTCCAATTATGAATCCATAACGTTATACCCTGACGCACATACTGACTGTCGGTTGTTAACTCAACTTCGCAGGGCTCGGTTAAGGTTTGCAGTGCTTTTATGCAGGCTAACATCTCCATGCGATTGTTAGTGGTGAGCAAAAAACCTTCCGATAACTCTTTGCAGTGTTCATTATAAATCATCACGGCGCCGTAACCGCCCGGTCCCGGGTTACCTAAACAGGAACCATCTGTAAAAAGTTTAATTTTTTTCATTCATCTGCCAAATTGATTAATTATTATAAATCCACCCACTTCATTATCAAGTACCAGTGTCTTGAGGTAATTTGGGTATAGGTGGTAAACTATACGGCTAATATTAAAATTATTAAAACTATTAATTGAGATCCCCATGAACACAGACAAAATGAGACGACAGGTAGTCTTGGATACAGAGACGACGGGTATGAATAAAGATGGCACTATTTATGTCGGCCATCGGATCATTGAAATTGGTTGTGTTGAAGTTATTAACCGACGCTTAACCGGCCGGCATTTTCATGTTTATACAAAACCGGACCGTGAAGTCGACCCTGAAGCGGTTACTGTTCATGGTATTACCGACGAATTTTTACAGGATAAACCCGCATTTAGTGAAATTGCAGATGAGTTCATAGAATTCATAACCGGAGCTGAATTAATTATCCATAACGCGCCCTTTGACGTCGGCTTTATGGATCAGGAGTTTCGGTTTTTAAATAAGAGAACAAAACCAACCGCTGAAATTTCGACCATCACCGATACGTTAGTGATGGCAAGAAAAATGTACCCCGGTAAACGCGCCAGCCTTGATGCTCTGTGCCGGGAACTTGGTATTGATAATAAACACCGGGTTCTGCACGGCGCATTATTAGATGCGGAAATATTAGCGGATGTTTACCTGCTGATGACCGGCGGGCAAAAAAAGCTGAATCTTTCAAGTTCCGGACAAAATGACACTAATACGGGAAAACGTGCGCGACAGTCACAATCGCCTCTCTCTATTATCAGAGCCAGCGAAGATGAACAGCAGGCACATGAAAAACGTTTAGATCTTATTGAAAAGTCAGCTGCTTGCCTATGGCGGGAATAAAAATAGTTGGGTTAAGATTATAACGCGACAATGGATTTAAAAGCGACATTGAAGCAATTAACAAACAAGCCATTACTTTATTGTAAGCCTTCCAAAAAGCGCTACACAACCAAGCTCTAAACTGTAAAATAAGATAAAAAACAAACACAATGACGATAAAACGAGCGATCGGAAAAGTTAAAGGGAAATATTGGCATTTTTTTGTTTTTCTTTATTGACTCTGTAAATGCAACTCCGTATTATCGGCGCTTCAACAAACGTAGTCTAAAACTACGGATTGATGCTAACTGGAGTGGTAGTTCAGTTGGTTAGAATACCGGCCTGTCACGCCGGGGGTCGCGAGTTCGAGTCTCGTCCACTCCGCCAATTTTATATAAAATTGAGGAATGTTAGCTCAAATGTTGAATCTGATAATTATCACGTGGAGTGGTAGTTCAGTTGGTTAGAATACCGGCCTGTCACGCCGGGGGTCGCGAGTTCGAGTCTCGTCCACTCCGCCAACTATCATACTTAGGTATGAGTTATAATTATCAAACGTTTAAACTGTAATACTCACGTGAAGTGGTAATTCAGTTGGTTAGGCTTCTTGCTTAACATAGTCGGCCTGTCACGCCGGATTCGAGTTTTTATTCGAATAAAGTTTATTAAAACAGTGATGCTAGTACTGTAATACTACGTGGAGTGGTAGTTCAGTTGGTTAGAATACCGGCCTGTCACGCCGGGGGTCGCGAGTTCGAGTCTCGTCCACTCCGCCAACAGTATTATTGAACAAACAAAATGTTATTATCTGATTAATATTAGTTAATAACGATTTATGTGTAACCAACATATAAGTGAAGAAAGCTGTAACACACTCATGGAGTGGTAGTTCAGTTGGTTAGGCTTCTGGCTTAACATAGTCGGCCTGTCACGCCGAGGTTTGAATTTAAACTCAAATTAGAGTGATATTTATGTGTAACCAACACATAAAGTGAAGAAAGCTGTAACACACTCGTGGAGTGGTAGTTCAGTTGGTTAGGCTTCTGGCTTAACATAGTCGGCCTGTCACGCCGAGATTTGAATTTAAACTCAAATTAAAGTGATATTTATGTGTAACCAACACATAAGTGAAGAAAGCTGTAACACACTCGTGGAGTGGTAGTTCAGTTGGTTAGAATACCGGCCTGTCACGCCGGGGGTCGCGAGTTCGAGTCTCGTCCACTCCGCCAACTTCATACTCAGGTATGTAATGAACGATGTGTACAACAGTCAATCTGTAATGTGAGTTATAGAATAATAGAAGATTTTAGTGGAGTGGTAGTTCAGTTGGTTAGAATACCGGCCTGTCACGCCGGGGGTCGCGAGTTCGAGTCTCGTCCACTCCGCCAATTTCCTTTTATGACCTTAGTAACAAACTTCCCTATTTTTATTCCTGCTATGAACAATCTTTAGTTAGTAAATATAAAATTACATAAAATATTTCATAAAGCGGCAGTCCAGTTGCTTACCTCTTGCTTTAAAGAAAGCCGACCAATCACACCAGAGCTCACCAATTCGAGTCCCGTTAACCAAGCCAATTTCCTTTTATGACCTTAGTAACAAACTTCCCAAGTAATACTCCCCTATTTTTATTCCTGCGATGAACAATCTTTAGTTAATAAATATAAAATTACATAAAATATTTAAGAAACCTGCAGTTCAATTGCTTACCTATTGTTTTAAAGAAAGCCGAGCAATCACACAAGAAGTTACAGGTCAGAGCCCCCTTTCCCAATGTTTTTTAATACCTTTATCCACCTTGCTACCTAATACTAATCGGCTTAATGCTGTGCTCTCTATTTGAGGAAGTGCGACTTCAGGCGAGCCGGTGCTTTTGCGCGCTTAAAATCACATTTAAAAATATACAAACTGAGCATTAAGTAATGCAGACTAGTATTAATGCTAATCTGCATTTAATAACAACAGAAGCTAAATGGATTAATCCATCATTGATAATGTCAAACCGCCTGGTTTTTTATCACTTTCTTCAAGCTCTTCAGCAATACCACCACGATGCAACTTAAATTTAAGGAGCAAATTAGTGGGTGAATCTGAATTTTTCACGGCTTCCTCTTCGGTGATTTTACCTTCAATCACAAGATCAAATAACGCGCCATCAAAGGTCTGCATTCCCAACCCTTTGGATTTCTCCATGACCTCTTTCAGCAAACCAAACTCGCCGCGTTTAATGATATCGCGCACCGTCAGGGTTCCCATCATGACCTCTATGGCGGCACAACGCTTACCGTCAACCGTTGGAATCAAACGTTGAGAAATAAACGATTTCAAGTTATTGCCTAAATCACTTAATAGTTGGGGGCGGCGATCTTCCGGAAAGAAGTTGATAATACGGTCCAGTGCCTGGTTAGCATTATTCGCGTGCAATGTTGAAATAGCTAAATGCCCGGTTTCAGCAAAGGCTAAGGCATGCTCCATCGTTTCTCTATCGCGAATTTCACCAATTAAAATGACATCGGGAGCCTGACGCAGCGTATTCTTTAAGGCCGCATGAAAACTGCGCGTATCAACCCCCACTTCACGCTGATTGACGATACTTTTTTTGTGTTTGTGGACAAACTCAACCGGATCTTCGATGGTAATAATATGCCCGGAGAGGTTGCTATTGCGGTGATCAATAAGGGCCGCTAATGAGGTTGACTTACCCGATCCCGTTGCGCCGATAAATAAAACTAAACCACGTTTAGCGGTGATCACACTTTTAAGTATTTCCGGAAGTCCCAGTTCATCAAAGCTGGGAATATCAATTTTAATATTACGCACCACGATTGCAACTTCATTACGTTGCTTGAAAATATTCACGCGAAAGCGTCCAACTTTAGAAATTGATATTGCCAAGTTCATTTCGAACTCTTGATCAAAGGCCAGTTGTTGTTCACTATCCATGATTGAAGCGGCTATTTTCGCAATTTCTCCTGGCCTAAAAGGAGTGTCCGTTAAGGCTTTTAAGGTTCCTTGAAATTTAGCTGAAGGGGGAGCACCCGTTGACAGGTAAAGGTCAGAGCCATCCTGACTCGACAGGATATTGAGCATCTCTTCAAATTCCATTTTTAATTCCTAAATTAATTATTATTTTCTGGCGATAAAAATCAAATTATAAAGAAGACTTGCCAATTAACAACTTAAAAGACCTATCTCTTTTCCTTCCGGCTTTATGCGCAAAGCACTTAACAATATTAACTCAATCCATTCAAGGCAAAGGTAAAGGTTGTCTCTTTATCCTTTGAACGCACAGAAACGCTTCCTCCATGGACTTTAGCGATAGATTGAGTGATGGCCAGACCGAGTCCGACACGCTCGAGAGAGCAGCATGTCCTTGCTTTATCTGCACGGTAAAAACGCTCAAACAAGTGCGGCAACTCTTCCTCGGGAATAGTCAGACCACAATTAACCACATCAACGATAACACTTCCTTTAATGTTAGAAATATTAATGGTTATTTCACTGCCCTCAAAGCTATGGTATATGGCATTAGAGAGCAAGTTACTAAAGGCACGGCGTAACATTAATTTATCGCCCTTCACTGCCGCTTGTCCTTGCGATTTAAGGGTAATGTTACGATCTTCTGCAAGCGCATCATAAAATTCAAAGAGATCGGCAATCTCCTGATCCAGTAAAATAGGCTCAGCAGAAGGTGTAATTATTGCATTTTCAGTTTTTGCTAAAAACAGCATGTCTGAAATCATTTTTGCCAGACGTTGAAACTCTTCTGCATTAGCGCCGAGCGTCATCAGATATTCTTTTTTACTGCGCGGCTGCGATAATGTTACTTGAGTCTGCATCATTAAATTATTAATAGGGCTGCGCAGTTCATGGGCAATATCAGAAGAGAAGTTTTCTAAACGCTGAAAAGCATCTTCCAATCGCGCCAGCATAGAGTTGAGGGTTGTTGATAATCCGGCGATTTCAACCGGTAAATTATCAACGGGCATGCGCTGTTTGATATCTTTTCCTGATACTAAAGTGGCTTTTTCCGATAATATTTTTAATGGCAGTAACCCGCGGTAAGTAACAAACCACTGCAATAGCGCACTGAGCAGTGCACCAATCACTATAAATTTGAGTAACACCTCATTTAAGTTGGCTAAAAAGTCACGGTGGTGGTTAATATTAAGCGCCAGTGTAACTACTACCGATGAATGGCTGGCATCTTTTAATGTAAAGCGGAACTGCTTACCACGATAAAAGTTATCTTTATCCTGCCATTCTAATAAATTGTCTTTCAGATTTTCGATATCTTCTGGCTGAGGCTCTCTTGCACCCACTTGATAATTATATCTTGGTCTCAGCGTATCTAAATCAGAATCAATAAAACGTTGCGTATTCCCATTTAAAATACTATCGGGAAAGCGAATTTTATCAGAGATATAAAGTACTATTTTATCATCGGGGTTATCTATTTTAATCGCGATTCCTTCGAGTTTCTCCATCTTTCCGGCAATTTCAGAAAAGTCTTTATTGAGATGAGTTTTGGCAATAAGCTCTTTCATCATATGCGCTTTATTGTTTAAAATAAAAGTGTCTTCCCTTAAGAAATAACCAACAATTTCATTTTTTAAACACCAGGATAATAAGCATAGGGTGACGATTGCAGCCATCGTAAAAAACCAGGTGAGGCGCAGAGTTAAAGAGCGTTGCAGGATCATACTTACTCCAGAAAAAAGTTAATAGGCTTTATATAAGTGCTTAATAAAAACAAGGCACCTTGCTAAGTTATAAAGTTAAGTGACAAGCTTAAGTTACAAAGTTAAATGCAACCTTAAGCGACAAATATCAGGGCTGAAAATTAAAGTGTAACCTTATCGAATTAAACAGGGCAGTGTTATTTACCAAGATGACAAAGATGTCATCTTGGTGTTGCTTTCTAGTCATCTGCTAGGGGGTATTGTGGTCGGGTAGAAAACAAACAGACTAAACAACTTACTTAAGGAAAATAAAATGAAATCAATTAAAAATGTATTACTCGCATCGGCAATGGTAATTTTAAGTGCAAATGCTTTTGCTGGAACAGCGCTTTACGGAAATTACAGCGAGTACCATGATAGTTCAATCATTAAAACTCAGACGGTTGATACTAAAAGCGCCGCTTATTCACTTGCTCTTGAAAAATCAGATCAGCTTAAATCAGAATCAGGCACTGAGCTAAGTAACGAATTTACGCTATTATTAAACTCCTCTAAAGAAAAAAGTAGTGTAACCTTAGATGATAATGCATATATTACTGTTCAAGAGTCAATGACTGCTCAGGGTGATATTGTTTATACTGGTATGGTTAATGTAAATTACAGCTATTCTCAAGCTAATCAATCTAATTAAGTAAAAGACATTTAATACCTCTTTTGCTCTGCAAGCAGCTAAAACAACCCGGCCTTATTATAAGCCGGGTTGTTTTGTATTCGTTATACTTTTGCCTTATATAATAACAGCGAGTAGCCTTATAGGATAACAGCGAGGAAAAATGAGATTATTAATTGTCGAAGATGAAAAAAAAACCGGAGAATACCTTAAAAAAGGGCTGACAGAATCCAGTTTTAGAGTGGATTTAGCAATCAACGGGATTGACGGTCTGCATCAGGCGATGAGCGAAGAATATGACCTTATCATTTTAGATGTAATGTTACCCAAACTTAATGGTTGGCAGGTTTTGCAAACATTACGCAGCAGTAAAATCAATATTCCGGTATTGATGCTGACCGGACGAGATCAAATAGAAGACCGAGTCAAAGGATTGGAATTAGGTGCCGATGATTATCTGGTTAAACCTTTTGCTTTCGTAGAGCTGCTCGCACGGATCCGCAATATTCTCAGAAGAAACAGCCCTTCAAGTAATGATGAAACGACTATCCAGATAGAAAATTTACAATTAGATTTACTGCGCAGGCGGGTTTATCGGGATAGTGAAGCAATCAGTCTAACGGCAAAAGAATTTTCCCTTCTGGAATTGTTGATGCAGCGTAAGGGAGAGGTATTAAGCCGCTCTCTGATTGCCTCTCAGGTCTGGGATATGAATTTTGATAGTGATACCAATGTCATTGATGTTGCCATCAGACGGCTGCGTAATAAGGTCGATAAACCCTTTGAGCCAAAACTTATCCATACCATTCGCGGCATGGGTTACGTGCTCGATATTATTGATGAGAATGACACCTTATAGAAGGTAAAAAGCTGCTGATAACAAAAGTTATCAGCAGCATTTTCTTTACCTCAAGATACGTAATTGCCATATTGAGGCAGGATAACAAGAAAGGCGTTATCCGCCCCAAGAGTCACGCAGCGCAGCGGTACGGTTAAAAACCAGTCGCTCCGGTGCTGAATCTTTATTATCGGCGCAGAAATAACCCTCACGCTCAAATTGGTAAGCTTTTTCGACCGTTGCATCAACAAGACTCGACTCAACAAAACCGTGTTTTACCACTAAAGCGTTCGGATTAAGTGCCTGGTGGATATCTTCTTCGGCAGCAGGATTTTCAACCAGGAACAAAGGCTCATAAATGCGAAACTCTGCTGCACAGTTTTCAGCCGCACTGACCCAATGGATTACGCCTTTGACTTTACGTCCGTCGGCCGGATTGTTACCCAGTGTTTCAGGATCGTAGCTGCAGTGGATTTCAGTAATTTCACCCGCATCATTCTTAATCACCTGGTCAGCTTTAATCACATAAGCATTGCGTAAACGCACCTCTTTACCTAACACTAAACGTTTATATTTTTTATTCGCCTCTTCTCTAAAATCAGCACGGTCAATAAACAGTTCGCGCGAGAAAGATAATGTTCTTGTGCCCATGCTTTCATCTTTAGGGTGTACCGGGGCGATTAAAGTCTCGGTTTTATGTTCGTCATAGTTGCTGATAATCACTTTAACAGGATCAATCACAGCCATCGCGCGAGCCGCATTAGCTTCAAGATTTTCACGTACGCAAGCTTCTAGCGATGCCAGTTCAACGGTGTTTTCCTGTTTAGTCACGCCAATACGTTTACAAAATTCACGAAGAGCGGCAGCCGGGTAACCACGACGGCGCATACCGGAGATAGTCGGCATACGCGGATCATCCCAGGCACTGATAATATTTTCTTCAATTAACGCATGTAATTTACGTTTAGAGGTTAAAGTATATTGTAAATTAAGGCGGGAAAACTCAATTTGACGAGGTTTACAGACAACACTGATATTGGCTAACACCCAATCATACAAAGGGCGGTGATCTTCAAATTCAAGGGTACACAGGCTGTGGGTTATGCCTTCAAGCGCATCTGAAATACAATGAGTAAAATCGTACATCGGATAGATACACCACTTATCGGCGGTTTGATGATGATGGGCAAAACGAATCCGGTAAAGTACCGGATCGCGCATTTTCATATTCGGTGATGCCATATCAATTTTTGCGCGCAGCATCATCGAGCCTTCGGCAAACTCACCGGCGCGCATGCGCGCAAAAAGATCTAAACTTTCTGAAACAGGGCGATTTCTAAAGGGGCTGTCTTTGCCCGCTGTGGTTAATGAGCCACGATATTCTCGGGTTTGCTGTGCATCGAGTGCACAAACATAAGCTTTACCATTTTTAATTAATTCCACGGCAAAGTCATATAACGGCTCAAAATAGTCAGATGAATAATGAATATCACCCGCCCATTTAAACCCTAACCAACGCACATCTTTTTCAATGGCAGCAACGTAATCAGCATCTTCTTTTAATGGATTAGTATCATCAAAGCGCAGATTACAAAGCCCATTCGAGTAGTCTTCTGCCAGTCCGAAATTTAAACAGATAGATTTAGCATGACCTATGTGCAAATAACCATTCGGTTCCGGCGGAAAGCGTGTATGTATCACCTGATGTTTACCACTTTGTAGATCCGAATCGATGATGTTACGAATAAAATTGCTTGGCGCAGTATCAACCTGAGTCATTGCTTACCTCTAAATAAATATAAATCGAAAAATAGCAGTTATCATCGTATATTCTACGGCGAACCTCAAGGGAAATAAGCAGCAAAAGGACAACAATAAATTCAAAAAGAAAAAAAACACTGCACAGAGTGCTTTATCATAGCAACGGGAGACTGTTTATCATTGTCCGCAGATTATCGACTGCCCTGCCGGAACAAAAACAGTTTCCGGTGACAGCAGTTTTTATTTAAGCGCTTTGATACGCTCGGCAATACTTTCGGCCTGCGGACCAATAATAACTTGTAAGTTATTGTCACCTATTTTGACCACCCCCATTGCACCTAACGCTTTAAGATCAACTTCACGGATCAAGCCGCGATCTTTGAGCGTTAAACGTAAGCGCGTAATGCAGGCATCAATCAGCACAAGGTTATCACGTCCGCCCAGGGCAGTAACATACTGCGCGGCTAATTCACCGCCATCTTCAGAGGCGAGCGTGGTGGTGACTTTCGGCTCATCATCTTCACGGCCGGGTGTTTTAAGATTCAGACCTTTAATTAATCCCAGAAAAGTAAAGTAGTAGATAACAAAGAAGGCTGCTCCCTGTACCAGCAGCATATACCACTGTTTAGCCAGTGGATTTTGTGAAGAAAGCACCATATCCACAAAGCCGGCTGAGAAACCAAAACCCGCCATCCACTGCATTGAAGCCGCAATGTAAACTGAAATACCGGTTAAAAGTGCGTGGATAACATATAAAATGGGTGCTGCGAACATAAAGGAGAATTCCAGCGGCTCGGTCACCCCGGTAAAGAAAGAAGACAAAGCTGCCGCCAGCATAAGTGATGCTGTTTTCACTTTGTGTTCAGGTTTAGCTGCACTGTAGATAGCCAATGCAGCACCGGGAAGACCAAACATCATAATAGGGAAGAAACCTGCCTGGTACATGCCGGTTTTACCCAGAATCGCCGTACCCGCATCAAGGGATGACTGACCGCCTAAAAAATTGGGGATATCATTAATGCCTGCAACATCAAACCAGAATACCGAGTTCAGTGCATGGTGAAGACCGACAGGAATTAATAAACGATTAAAGAATCCGTAGATACCGGCACCCATTTCACCCATTCCGGAAATAGTTTCACCAAAATGCTGCAGGCCGGAAAAGATAAGCGGCCATATAAACATCAGCACAAATGACACCAAAATCATAACAATCGACACGACTATCGGCACTAATCGGCGCCCGGAGAAGAACGCTAATGCCGAATGCAGCTCAACATTGGAGAATTTATTATAAATTTCAGCGGAAATAATACCCACCAAAATACCCACAAATTGATTATTAATTCTATTAAAGGCAAAAGGCACATCTGCCGCTGAAAGACCTTGAATCTGAGCTACCGCAGCAGGAGAAAGCAGTGTTGTCACCACCAAAAAACCCACTAAACCTGACAATGCCGCAGCACCATCTTTATCTTTTGACAGACCGTAAGCCACACCAACGGCAAATAACATCGACATGTTATCGATCACCGCCGCCCCGGCTTTAATCAGCAATGCAGCTACCGCAGAATCTCCTCCCCAGCCGTTGGGATCGATCCAGTAACCCACACCCATTAATATTGCCGCAGCAGGAAGCACCGCCACAGGCACCATTAATGCGCGCCCTACTTTTTGCAAATAACCAAGAACATTCATATTCACTCTCCCTTGTTTTATGAGCTAATTGTTTTATGAGCTAATTGTTTTATGATCTGATTGTTTTATCATCTGATCATTTTAGTCAGGTTTTTTATCTTTATCGCTTAACAGCAAAGAAATAAGTACGGCTATCCTTAACCCTAACTGCATCGTCATTATTGTTCACAATACACTGTTCTTGCTCAGCAAAAGCGGTTCAAAGTCGCTCCATGCAGTTTTTGTCAACTGAAAATAACGAGCCTATGCGTCTAAGGCCTGTAGTCTGAGTTTTCCCGTGCACCGCGCCTTTAATTCTGCAAAATTGACGGCTCGGTTGTCCTTTTCTAACCGTACTTTAAACGCGGCTTCTGATAAGTACTTTTCTTTGGTATTTTAGGTGGCAACCAATGGCAACTTAATTTACGCTACCTATTAATAGAACACTTTATTTAATCTGCGGAGTAAAAAATGCGTTTAATTCCCCTTGAAACACCATCTGCTGTCGCCCTATGGTCTGCCCGCTACATTATTAATGCCATTAACAACTATTCGCCCAGCAAAGAACGCCCTTTTGTACTGGGTTTACCAACTGGCGGAACGCCACTGGCAACTTACAAACGTCTTATCGAACTTTATAATAACGGCGAAGTCAGTTTTGAACATGTGGTTACTTTTAATATGGATGAATATGTTGGCATCAAACCGCAACATCCGCAAAGCTATTATCGTTTTATGCATCACAACTTTTTCAGCCAGATTAATATTCGCACAGAAAATATCAATCTGCTTAACGGACTGGCGAATGATCTGCAAGCTGAATGCCAACGCTTTGAAGAAAAGATAAAGTCTTACGGAAAAATAAATTTATTTCTCGGTGGTGTAGGCGTAGATGGACATATCGCCTTTAATGAGCCGGCGTCATCGTTAGCTTCACGCACTCGGGTTAAAACATTAGCCGCGGATACACGCAGAGCTAACTCACGTTTTTTCAACAACGATCTCAACCAGGTCCCTAAATTGGCATTAACCATCGGTGTTGGCACCTTATTAGAAGCCGCAGAAATATTAATCCTGGTCACCGGCCATCACAAAGCACATGCTCTGGAAGCCGCGATTCAAGGTAATGTTAATCATCTTTGGACAGTGACCGCATTACAACTTCATCCAAAAACGATTATTGCCTGTGATGCGGCATCGACAATGGAACTGAAAGTTAAAACCTTAAAATACTTCACTGAATTAGAAAGCGACAATATCGGTGATTTATAAGCAAAATTGCTCAGCGCCGCGATTTAATCCGAGTAACATGGATGGCAGCAAGGTTTGCCACTCGAATTCAAACAGTTATATTTAACGGAGAAGTTGACAGTGTACGCATTAACCAATTGTAAAATTTACACCACGGACCAAATATTAAGCGGACACGCGGTTATCATCAAAAATGATAAAATTGACAGTGTCATAGCCGTTACACAGCTCAGTTCAAGGATCAAAACAATTGACCTTCTCGGTGCTAATCTGACCCCCGGGTTTATCGACCTGCAGCTCAACGGTTGCGGTGGCATCATGTTTAATAATGAGATAACAGAAAAAACCCTGGCGCTAATGCAGTCCACCAATCTTAAATCAGGCTGCACCAGTTACCTGCCGACGCTTATCACCTCGTCGAATAAAGATATGAAAACGGCACTGCAAGTGACTCGAGATTATATGCATAAAAAAAGCAATGAAGTATTAGGCCTGCATCTAGAAGGGCCCTATTTAAGCATGGAAAAAAAAGGAATTCACCGCGGCGAATATATCCGCAAACCGGATTCCATCATGCTGGATCTTATTTGCCAAAATGCGGATATCGTCAGCACACTAACGCTGGCACCGGAGCAAAACTCCCTTGAAGTGATTCAACGGCTTAAGAAAGCCGGAATTGTGGTTGCGATAGGCCATAGCAACGCCACCTACGCGCAGGCAACAGCCGCTATTGATCACGGCATTACCTTTGCCACTCACCTGTTTAACGCCATGAGCCCAATGACAGGCCGCGAAGCCGGCGTTGTTGGCGCGGTCTATGATAAAAATATTTATGCCGGGATTATTGTCGATGGTTTTCATGTGGCTTATGAAAATGTGCGCATTTCAAAAAAAATAATGGCTGAAAAACTTATTTTAGTCACCGATGCCACTGCCCCCGCCGGCGCTGATATAAATAGCTTTGATTTTGTCGGCACCAGAGTTTATTACAAAGAGGGTAAATGTTTGGCTGCCGATGGCACACTGGGCGGCTCGGCCCTGACCATGATTCAGGCCATTGAGAACAGCGTTAAGTTTGTTGGAATTGAACTTGCAGAAGCTATTCGCATGGCAACTTTATACCCTGCGAGAGCAATCTCTATTGCGAATAAAATCGGTACTATAAAAGCCGGGAAAATTGCCAATTTAGCGGTTTTTGACAACGCCTATAAAGTCACCGCGACCGTGGTCAACGGTGTTTATAAAGCATCTTGAAAAGTTTCAAGAATCAGCTGATTTACAGCTGACGGCTGACGACTGACGACTGAAAGCTACTATCCAACCACACTGCCGAGGGCGAAAATCGGCAGATACATAGCAACGATTAAACCGCCGACCACTATCCCTAAAACCACCATGATCATCGGCTCTAACAGGCTGGTTAAGGCATCCACTGCATCATCAACCTGCTGCTCATAGATATCAGCAACTTTACTTAACATGCCATCCAAATTGCCCGACTCTTCACCGATCATCACCATTTGGGTCATCATATCGGGGAAAACGGTGGTGGTTTTCATGGCCACGTGCATCTGCATTCCCGCTATCACCTCAGTGCGCACATTTAAAATAGCACTGCGATAAACATAATTTCCGGAAGCACCGGCGGCGGAAACCAGCGCATCCACCAGAGGAATACCCGCGGCAAAGGTAGTGGCAAGGGTTCTTGCAAAACGCGCTACTGCAGCTTTATCTAAAATAGTACTGATCACCGGAATTTTAAGAACAAATTTATCGGTATTGTCACGCACTTTCTGAGAAGTGCGATGCGCCCTTTTAAACAGATAGATAAACAGCATGACTGCGGCGATTATCATATACCAGGAATGCTGCACAAAATCGGAAATGCCCAGTACAAACAGCGTAAAAGCGGGTAACTCTGCGCCAAAACCTTCAAAGATATCTTTAAACTGCGGAATAACAAAGAGCAGTAAAAGCAGGGTCACCAGGCCGGCAACGGTCAGCACAGCGGCCGGATAAAACATCGCTTTTTTAATTTTTGATTTTAAAACTTCGGTTTTTTCTTTGTAGATAGAGATACGGTCGTAAATAGTATCTAAGGCACCGGACTGCTCTCCGGCATCAACAAGATCGCAGTATAACTCATCAAAATAAAGGGGATGACCGCGCAGGGTTTGTGAAAGCGGCGTGCCCGTTGCCACTTCCTGGGAAATGCTGCTCATTAATTTTCGCGATGCCGGTTTTTCACTGCTTTTAGCAATCAATTGCAAGCCTTGCACTAGGGGCACTCCGGCGCCCAGCATAGTGGCTATCTGACGGGAAATAACAGCAATATCCATGGGTTTTACTTTATCTGCAAAGGAGAAAAGCGGTTTGGCTTTTTTTTGCATTCTGGTGACATTAACGCCCTGCTTGCGCAGTTCGGCTTTCACTTCCGCAAGGCTTTCACCTTGAATCTCGCCGGATAATTTACCGCCTTTACGGTTAATGCCTTTCCATTTAAAAGTATCAATGACCGGGCCTTTAATTTTCTTTTTTACAGCCATAATGAATCTTCCTTAATGAGTCCAACGGTAAATTTTTTATTATTTTTTGACAAGCAGTGACAATCGCATTTTTTGAGCACAAATAATAGCATGTTATTCACATAAACAATGCCGGGAAATACGCGTAACTTAATCATTAATAGCAGCATTGTTCATTTAATCTTGTCGAAGTCTGCTCGATTGAGATTCCCGATTAAAAAACTTCGAGAATGACAGTTTGGTTTATTGCTTGCCGAAGTCTTGGCAGTTGAGATTCCCGATTAAAAACTCCTGTTCAAGCGATCAAGGCAATGACAGTTTGGTTTATTGCTTGCCGAAGTCTTGGCAGTTAAGATCCTCGCTTAAAAGCTTCCGTTCAAGCGATCAAGGCAATGACGATTTAGTTTATTGATTAGCGAAGTCTTGGCAGTTAAGATCCTCGCTTAAAAGATTTCGGGAATGACAGCTTGGTTAATTGCTTGCCGAAGTATTAGCAGTTGAGATCCTCGATTAAAATATTCCGGGAATGACAGCTTGTTTTTGTTACGAAGGTTAATAATAGTAGCGGGAAAGTAACCAACCATCTACATTTAGGTTACTCGGGTCACTTCCGTTAAACTGGTAATGCCCTTCAATACCAGCTGCAGTGCAGACTGACGCAGGGTTTCCATGCCCTCGAGCTGAGCAAGTTTATCAATCTCCATGGCATTACCGTTGTTTAAAATAAGATGCCCAATCGCTTCGCTCATCTCCATCACTTCGTAGATACCCACCCGTCCTTTGTAACCGTCGGTACATTGTGTGCAGCCGACGGGTTTATAAATATTGATCCCGGCCGCTATCTGAGTTTCTGTAAAACCGATGGTTTTTAGTTCTGCTATTTCAAACACGGTTTGTTGTTTACATTCGGGGCATAAACGCCGCGCCAAACGCTGGGCGATGATAAGGGTCACCGACGAGGCGATATTAAACGCCGGCACGCCCATATTGAGCAGGCGGGTTAAGGTTTCAGCGGCGGAGTTGGTGTGCAGAGTCGACAATACCAGATGCCCGGTTTGTGCCGCTTTGATGGCAATTTCCGCGGTTTCCAAATCGCGAATTTCACCGACCATCACAATATCGGGATCCTGACGTAAAAAAGAACGCAAAGCCGAGGCAAAGGTCAGTCCCGCTTTGATATTAATCTGCACCTGATTAATACCGGATAAATTAATCTCCACCGGATCCTCCGCCGTGGAGATATTACGCTGCACCGTATTGAGGATATTTAATCCGCTGTACAGGGAAACGGTTTTACCGCTGCCGGTCGGGCCGGTGATTAAAATCATGCCCTGGGGTTTTTCCAGCGCATTAAGATACTTGTCTTTTTGCTCGTCACTGTAGCCTAACCGGTCAATATTAAGGTTAGCCGCCGAAGAGTCAAGAATACGCATCACCACCTTTTCGCCCCACATGGTAGGCAGCGTACTGACGCGCAGATCAACACTGCGTTTATTGGATATTTTAAGTTTAATGCGCCCGTCCTGGGGCAAACGACGCTCGGCAATATCCAGTTTTGACATGACCTTGAGGCGCGCCGAAAAACGGTTGGCCAGATTCACCGGCGGCGTGGCCACCTCGTGTAAAATGCCGTCCACTCGAAAACGGATTCGGTAGGTTTTTTCATAGGGTTCAAAGTGCAGATCCGAGGCGCCTTTGCGCACCGCATCCAATAAAACGCTGTTAATATATTTAACGATAGGCGCGTCATCGTCGCCATTACCCTGCGCTTCATCGAGGCGCGAAGCCCCGTCATCGATTTCAATATCATCAATGTCGGACATATCTCCGAGGCTGCCGACATCATCTTCTAATACGGATTCAATGGCTTTGCTGAGGTATTGCTCTTCCACCAGCAGGGCATCGGTGTGCATTGAAAAGCTAAAGGCAAAATCTTCAAGGGCTGCAATATTGGTGGGGTCGGACATGGCGATATACAGGGTTTTATGCTGTACATACACCGGCAGGGCATGATGTTTTTCTATTAGTTTTCGATTAAGAAATTTTTCCGGAATATCATCCAGATTAAGGGTACTTGAATCTAATAGAGGAAGACCATATTCGGTTTCGCAGAACTGCGCCAGCATTAGGCTGTCGATATAGTTATTTTCGACCAGGTAGCTGACCAGGGATTTTTTATCCTGCAGTGCCGCGTTGGTTATCTGCTGCAGTTTATCAAAGGGTAATAAACCACGCGCGGCCAGGCTCGATGCCAGGCCGCTTATATTATGGGTTGCCATTAACTGTTAACAAAGACCAATTTTTGAACAATTTTCTGCAGTACCAGCTGCATTTGAAGTATCATGAACCCAAATCATTTGTCCATTTGTCAAAGAACCAACAAGAACATACGAAGGATATTTCGCAGCATCTTCAGTACCCACACCTTTTAGGCCATTAGCTGTAATTGTTACCTTACCAGTACCACTAGCACCATCAGTACCAGTAAGTTTAACAGTACTAACCTGCCCTGCTGCTAATACTGTTGTTCCAGCTACAGCAACACCACGATCTTTAGGAATGCCATTTGAGCCAGCAGTATAACAATTTGCTGTTGTGCCAGAAATTTGAGTACAAACATCTACAGCAGATTTATATGCTGATGTCGCTAAAACCACTTCGGTAAACTTGGCTTTATTTGTATAAGTTTGATAAGCAGGCAAAGCAACCGCTGCCAGAATACCGATAATCGCGATAACAATTAACAGCTCGATTAATGTAAAACCCTGTTGTGCCTTTTTCATATATTGACTTTTTTTCATGGTATCTTCCTTAATAGTAAAGCTTAATTGATTTAAACTTTTGTCCTTTTAATCATCAACATAAAACGTGCAAACGGTCAACAATTAAAAATCAAAAAAATAACATCCTCAAGCAAACAGTTGTAATAATGACAGGATTGTCGTTTGGTGGTAGTGATAATAATGCTAATTAATCATTGTTACAACCAATTCATCATTTTGTTATTAAGATTAAGAACCTATCAGCACAATCCTTAAAACCCTCAACCTTAATCGCCTGATTATCTTAACCGATGTACTTGTCAAGTGGCAAAGGACAACAGATAAACAGTTAAAAACTTTGCGCTGCTTCATAAAAAACTAACAACTAACAACTAATGACTAATGACTAACAGCTGATTTTACCTAAAACATCGCCTTGTTGACCCATAAATGCACCAAAATACTGGCCACATAACCCAGGGCAATCACCGGCGTCCATTTAAGGTGCGAGCCAAAGGTATAAATACCGCGCGCCTGCCCCATCAATGCCACACCGGCCGCACTGCCGATAGAGAGCAGACTACCACCAACACCGGCCGTCAGGGTCACTAATAACCACTGCCCGGTACTCATGTCGGGCTGCATGCTTAATACTGCAAACATTACGGGTATGTTATCAACAATGGCCGAGAGCACACCCACCGTAACGTTGGCCGAGGTTGCGTCCCAGTTGGTGTACATCGCTTCCGAGGCCAAGCCTAAATAACCGATAAAACCTAAACCGCCCACACAAAGCACCACGCCGTAGAAAAACAGCAGAGTATCCCACTCGGCTCGAGCGACTTTATTAAAGATATCAAAGGGAACGCCGTCACCTAAAGCGCGCAGACGTTCGTGCTCAATAGCATCTTCGGTGTTTCGCATCGCTTTATCGTAATAGCGTTTATGGGTTCTGCGCAGAAAGAAGGCGAAAAACTGCATCACACCTAAACCGCTCATCATGCCCAGTACCGGCGGCATACCTAGCAATGAATGTCCTAATACCGCAAAAGCGATGGTCATTAAAAACAGGCCGACAATACGCAAACCGCCGCGTTTAATGACGATCACTTCACCATCGCCCTGGGCAACTTCATTGGAGATGAAAAAGCTCATAATAATGGCGGGCACTAAAAAGTTAACTGCCGAGGGTAAGAACAGAGAAAAGAAGTCACCAAACTGAACCATGCCTTTCTGCCAGACCATCAGAGTGGTGATATCACCAAAGGGGCTAAAGGCACCACCGGCATTCGCGGCAACCACGATATTGATACAGGAAAGCGCGATAAATTTGCTATTTGATCCACCCACTTTCATAACAATGGCGCACATCAGCAGCGCGGTGGTGAGGTTATCGGCAATAGGGGAGATAAAGAAAGCTAAAATACCGGTTAACCAGAAAATCAGACGCAGGGTGAATCCCTTATTAACCATCCACGAGCGCAGTGCATCAAATAACTGCCGCTCGTCCATGGCATTGATAAAGGTCATGGCAACCAGCAGAAAGAAAAACAGTTCGGAATATTCTAGGAGGTTATGACGAAAAGCCGCCTCGGCCAGATGGGGCATGCCGTGCTGCATATAATAGTAACCGATCATTGCCCAGATAATGCCCGCAGCAACTAACACCGGTTTGGATTTACGCATGTGCAGCAAATCTTCCATCATCACCACAAAATAAGCGAGTGCAAAACAGAAAAGTGCGGCATAGCCGATAAAATGGGAGGTTAAATCGGCAGTTTCACCGGTGCTGGCCAATATTGAGGGAGAAAAGAAAACCGCCAGCAGTGTTAACAGTACAGCCAACGGGTTGGATTTTTGTAGCATTTTATTCATCCTTAAAAAATGAGTTATTGCGGTTGAACCTTGTTTATATCAAAAAAATTAATGAAGTGATCAAGTATTGCACGGAAAAAATTAACTCTCACAAGCTGTGAATTATATTCGATCGTTGTTTTCACTGCTCAGCAGTCGATGGAATAATTTTGAACAGCTTTAGCTGACCATGAAGTGTGAAGGACAGGACGTTTTGAATAAAACTTACAACACAGTTAGAGTTGATTTTAACAAACCAGACTGATCACCGGTTTAGTTATTTTGGTATTATAACCTGAAAATTTTCAGGCGTTTGCGGGCAAATTCTCGAAGATATTAGCATATAAAAATTTGCAACAGTAGCCAACAAGGTGTAATTATTGATCAAGAACAATAAAGTTAAAAAAAACCTATAACCTAGGGTCTGCTGACCTTTGGAGTACAAATTTCGTTCAATCTAAAAGTGTTCTGAGCAAGGCATGAGGATTGAAGCATAGTTATTCTATGTAAACGACTCATAACGCAGCGCAGGACGCTTTTAGATGAACCCGAAGGGCTGCATTTGTGGATACTTTCTAATACGTTATCGCCTACTTATGTAGAATAACGACACGGCGCAGGCTCTGCCTTGTATAAAGCACCCACAAATTGCTGCAAAAATGCACACGAAAGGTCAACAGACCCGAATGAATAAGCTCACCGATAAGCGCTGACGGCTGTTACCTACGAGAACCTTTTATTTGACTGTTGTCTCTTATGGCCTCTTCTAATATTGATGCCACATACCCCGGAGAATGGGTTGTAACACAAATTAAACGATACATCGCAGGGATAACAATTAAGGTCACTAAGGTGGCAAATGCCATGCCGAAGAAAACCACGGTGCCGACGGCAATGCGGCTTTCTGATCCGGCACCCGTTGATAGAATCAAGGGTACGGAGCCCGCCAGCGTAGTAAAAGCAGTCATTAAAATAGGCCGCAGGCGCCGCGCCGAGGCATCAATAATGGCCTGTTCAAATTCAATACCACGGTCACGCAGCTGATTGGCGAATTCAACAATTAATATGCCGTTTTTGGTGACCATGCCGATCAGCATGATCATGCCTATCTGACTGTAAACATTGAGCCCCTGATTCATGAAATATAAGCCTAAGAAGCCGCCTAATACGCCCATCGGCACGGTAAACATCACCACCAGCGGATTGATAAAACTTTCAAACTGCGCGGCAAGCACCAGATAAGCCACTAACAGCGCCAGAGCAAAAACCAGCAGAATACTACTTTGATTGTCTTTATAATCCTTGGATTCACCGCTGTAGGAGATAGAAATATCACTGGGTAATAAAGTTATCGCCTGCGCATCTAAAAAATCTAAGGCCTCTCCTAGCGTGTGTCCCGGCGCAAGATTGCCGCTCAGGGTAATGGATTTTTGCTTGTTATTATGGGAAAGACGGCTGGCTGAAGCAATTTCCTCAACGGTGCTGATGGTATCCAGACTGATTAAATCGCCCCTGGCGCTGCGCATGTAGATTTGACTGAGATCGCCGGCATTATTGAAATTGTTTTCATCACCGCGCAGGTAAACATCATACTCTTCACCGCGATCGATGTAAGTGGTCGCACTGCGCCCACCAAGCATCACCTCTAAGGTCTGAGCAACATCGAAGAGACTGATTCCAAGTTCAGCCGCGATCTGTTTGTCGAGACTGACCAGCAGCTCCGGGGTTTTTTGTGAATAATCAAGATCGGCAGCCGCTATAATAGCGCTTGCATCGGCTTTCTGTTGTAATAGCTCCGCCCATTTTTGCAGCTCCTGATAATCGGAACCGCCGAGCACAAACTGCACGGCACTGCTTGAGCGGCCTCTGAAACCAGGCAGCATAACCCGCACCCAGACATCCGCAATGTCTTTTAAAGCGCCCCGGACTATTGCCAGCGCCTGTTGTGCGCTTTGCTCACGATCCTGCCAATCTTCCAGTACCAGAATAACAAAACCGGTTTGATCACCGGCATTACCGCCAAATGCCGGCGCTTGAGTACTAAAAGATTTAATCACCCCTTTGCCTAACAGCGGCATAAGTCGTGCTTCGACAATATCCATGTTGGCGTTCATGCGGTTATAACTGGTGCCCTCTGCGCCTTTTATAAAGGCATAAAGTACTCCGCGATCCTCACTGGGAGCCAGTTGTGAAGGAACCTGCTGAAAGAGTAAAAAACTCCCACCAACACAGGCCAGAATAACCACCGGGGCGGCAAACCTAAAACGCATGGCGGTCAATACTATTTTACGGTAGCGCGCTTCCAGTCTTTGAAACAACGATTCGGTCAGGCGGTTAAAACGATTGTGTTTTATTTTTGCGGTTAATATTTTACTGGCGAGGACCGGGGTCAGGGTTAACGCCACGATCGAGGAGAAAATCACGGCCATGGCAAGTAAAACCGAAAACTCGGTAAATAATAACCCCACCATGCCATCCATAAATGAGATGGGTAAAAACACCATGACTAATACCAAGGTGGTTGCGACCACCGCAAATCCGACCTCGCGGGTGCCTTTAAATGCCGCTAATAAAGGAGTTTCACCTTTTTCAATATGATGAAAGATATTCTCCACCACCACTATTGCATCGTCAACCACCAAACCAATGGCCAGGATCAGTGCCATCAAAGTAATTAAGTTAATTGAAAAACCAAAATAATAAGCCGCGATAAAGGAAGAAATTAAGGACACAGGCACGGTAATCGCGGGGATCAGGGTTGCCCGCACTTGACCGATAAAGATATAGAGCACCAGAATAACCAGCCCGGCGGTAATAAACAGGGTGTTATACACTTCGGAGATGGAGCGGTCGACAAACACAGTAGCATCATAATCAACGGCTAAACTGGCCCCCGTAGGTAAAAACGCCTGAATATTATCAACCTCGCGATAGACCGCCTGAGCAACCGCTAAGGGATTAGCATCGGACTGCGCGATGATCCCTAAACTGAGATTAACAATACCGTTGTTTTTAAATGAGGAGCTTTCATTCTCGGCGCCGATATAAACCTTCGCAACATCTTTTAAATAAACAGGTGAGCCATCCTTTGCGGTGCGCACCACCAGGTAGTCAAAATCCTGCGGCTGATCGTACAAACGCGCCGTACGCACCGACATGACAGTGCTATCGTTACGCACTTCCCCCGCCGGGCTTTCGACATTTTCGCGCTGAAGCGCGTCAATGATATCGGCGCTGGTCACTCCCCGTCCGGCCATCTGAGACGGATCCAATTTGACGTACATCACCTGATACAAGCCGCCGGAAGTTATTATCGAACTTACGCCACTGATCAGGCTAAAGCGATCTTCTAATACCCGCTTGGCATAATCTGTTAACTGCGTCCTGTCCATTTGCGTGGAGCTGAGATTGACGTACAAAGCCGCTTCATCACTGCCGTTATTTTTAGAGACAATCGCATCATCGGCTTGATCGGGCAGGAAACGTTTGGCTTTTTCAACGGCATCACGGACATCACTGACGCCTTCGGTCAGGTTCCAGCCTAATGTAAAGGTGATCGAAATACGCGACATACCGTTACGGGTGACCGAGGTGATATCGTCAATCCCGCTGATCCCGGTGATCTGATTTTCGATTACCGAGGTCACCTGGCTTTCCATAATGGTTGCGGCGGCGCCCTCATAACGGGTCATCACAGTCACCACCGGGCTTTCGACGTCGGGCATCTCTCGAACCGCAAGTTTACTAAAAGAGACGGCGCCAAAAACGCAGAGTAATAAACTTAATACAATCGCCACCACCGGGCGTTTAACAGCAGTATCACAAAGCCACATTATTTATTGTCCTTAAGATCATAGCTGATCGCTATTTCTTCAAAGGAGATAACTCCAAAAATACAACATAATAAACTTAATATAATCGCAGCCACAGCACCTGGACGTTTAACAGCCGTATCGGAAATCCACATTATTTATTATCCTTAAGATCAGAGCTGATCGCTATTTTATCGAAGAAGATAACTCCAAAAACACAACCTAATAAACTTAATATAATCGCAGCCACAGCACCTGGACGTTTAACCGCAGTTTTTATCGCAGTATAGAAAAGCCACATTATTTATTGTCCTGCATTTTTGTACTGCTTTTTTCGAGTTTGTCTGTTCGGGAAAGATCTTTTACCTTTAATCCGTCGCGCATATTGACTAAACCCTGCACCACAATTTGCTCACCAATCTCAACGCCCTTTTCAATCACCACCTGATTTTTAATACGCGCCCCCAGAAGCACTTCCTGGCGTTTTGCCATGCCCTGCTGATTGACGATATAAATATAACGTTTAGTGCCCGAATACTCTAACGCCTGCACCGGAATAACGGCGGCATTAATGGCGGGGAAAACCATTCTGGCGGACATCATCATGCCCGGTTTTAATTTATTATCCGGATTAGCAAATAATACCCGTATCCGCAGGTTGAGGGTATCCTCATTAATGCGCGAATCCGTTGCCGTAAGCTCACCGTTAAAAACTGTTTCCGGCCAGGCACGGTTAGTCGCAGTCACCGGCATACCTTTGCCGAGCATCGATAAATAACGATCCGGTACCTGCAGATCGAGGGTCATTTGCGCAAGATTATCCAGCGTCAGCAGCTCACTGCCCGTTGCCACCATCTTACCGAGACTAAAATCAATCAGTCCGATCGTACCGGCAAAAGGCGCGCTTAAAACGTGGTTGTCGACTTCCGTCTGGGCAGCCTTTAAACGTGCACGGGCAATATCAACGCTTGCAGTTTGTCCGTCCAATGCCGTCTGAGAGACTGCATTGCTTTTGACTAATTTTCTAAATTCCAGCAATTTACGCTGCTCATCTAAAAAATACGCCTTAGCCTCGAGCATCGCGGCCTGCGCCTTGCTATCGTCTAAGCTAAATAACAGCTGCCCGGTTTTTACCTGCTGGTTAGCCTGAACATCAATCGATTTAACTTTACCGCTGACTTCAGTGGCGATATTCACAAACTGATCGGACTGCAGTTTGCCAATCAAAGAGAGTGACTGCGATATCGGCTCTGAGGTCACGCTCTGCGTATGAACAGCAACCGCGGTAATGTCTTTTTTCGCGGAGCTTTCCTGTGCGGCTAACAGGGAGTGATAACTTGCACTGAGGGTTATAGCAGCCAGCCATAATGCGCGCAGAATCTGTTTGTTCATGACGAATGTTCCCTTTTCTATTTTCCCCATTCTACCTCAAGAAAGCGATTCAGCATCTTGAAATAATTTGGCTATATAATGAGCATCTGCCGCTGCGTATGCAACCGGCTGGATTAGATAATGAGTATAAACAGCAATAATGAAGGAAATATGGAGAAAAATAATTAATAATCATTCTTTTTTTAACAGTTCAAAACCGGCAATCAGATCAAATAACTCCTCGTCTATACTATTTTGCCGTAACAGATGAAAACGGCTGTTCATTTTTTCCAATAGTTCATCGATAGTCTTTTCTGCGCGTAACATGGTTGCTAAACGACTGGCATTCTCACTGGCAAGCGATTCCGCACAGGCCCGGTAAAGTGAAACAAAAAGGTACTCATGAATAAATGCCAGCAGGGTTTCTTCGCCCGCGTTAATCACTTCGGGTAATTTATCGGAGGGCCAGATAATAGACTTTAAATCTTTTTGCCAGATATCATCAAGCGGTAGCAATCGCTGGCTAGAGGGTTGGTAAATGCTCCTCGACATGGGCTGATTATGAAAAATAATCACCTCGGAAATCTGTCCCTGGGCGCGACGGTTTTCCATCTCTAGTAACATTATCCCGACCAAGGTAGGGATAGCATTAATCGATTTCGGTAAGGTAAAACTGGAAGCTAGCCTCAAGCTGGTTTCCGCCAGGCGCGACTGCAGGCGCTCACCAATACAAAAAATGACTTTTTCTTCCGCTCGTTTGGCCAAGGCTGCAACCACAAAATCAGCCAGTTGATCGTTAAATTGCCCGACCAAACCCTGATCCGAGCCAAATACCAGCACCGCAATACAGGGCTTTCTTTGTTGTTCACTCGGCAAGGCTTGATATTGGTGAAAGCAGGTAAACAAGCCTAATTGTACGGTGCGGTAATAATCATTAAGTGCCTCGACGGCATTTTCATATTGCCCGACATTGGCAGCCGCCATGGCTTTCATTGCCCGGACAACGCCATGCAAATCTGCGGCACTGTTAATTTTGCGTTTTAAGGTAACACTACTCTCGCTCATAATTACTTTTCTCTGTATTCATTCACTTATCCTGTTCAGAAACAGACTGAAAAGGTGCCAGCGTCCTGCGCGCAATATCGACAATGCTGCTGCGATCCTCATTGCTTAATATTTTGCCGCTGTTAATTCCCTTGAGTAACTGTTCAGGCAGCGCAGAGGCTGCCTGGTTTAATGCTTTTTCAGCATCCTTCATTTGCTGCAACGGCACATTATCAAAGAGTTTATCTGTTAAGGCGATTAACACCGTGATTTGTGCGACCACGGTCACGGGAGATGACTGCGGCTGTTTAAGGCAGGCGCGAATACGTCGTCCGTTGGTGATGATCCCCTGTGAGTTTTGATCTAAGCGTGCGCCAAAACGTGCAAAGGTTTCCAACTCTTGAAATTGTGCATAGGTTAATTTGAGACTGGCGGCAACCGCACGGTACACCGCACGCTGCGCTTTTCCGCCCACTCGTGAAACGGATCTGCCGACATCAACAGCGGGTAATATACCTAATTCAAAGAGCGTGGGGGACAGGTAAATTTGCCCGTCGGTAATGGAAATCAGGTTGGTGGGAATATATGCAGAAATATTTTGCGCTTCCGTTTCGATAATCGGCAAGGCAGTCAGAGAGCCACCTCCTCGTGCCTGCTTTAAACAAGTTGCGCGCTCTAATAAACGTGAATGGATATAAAAAATATCCCCCGGAAAAGCTTCACGTCCGGGAGGTCTGCGCAGCAGTAAGGAGAGTTCGCGATAGGCGCGGGCATGCTGGGTAAGATCGTCATAAACAATTAAAACATCATGCCCTTTTTCCATAAAATATTCTGCAATACTGGTCGCCGCATAGGGGGCTATATAAGCGAAACCGGGAGGCGCATTGCCTTCACTGACCATCACCAAAGTGTAATCCATGGCACCTTTCGCTTTTAATACGGCAATCGTTTTTGCCACCGCCGAAGCGCGCTGCCCAATAGCACAATACACACAGAGCACCCCCTGATCTTTCTGGTTGAGAATGGTATCAATGGCAATAGCGGTTTTGCCGGTCTGGCGATCGCCTAAAATCAGTTCGCGCTGGCCCCGCCCAATGGGGATCAACGCGTCAATCACTTTCAGCCCGGTTTGTAACGGCACGGTAACCGGTGCTCTGTCCATAATATCAGCGGCAGGCCGTTCAACGGGTAATCTTTCGCTGCTTTGTAATGGACCTTGATCGTCTAGAGGTGCCCCTAGCGGATCGATCACCCGGCCCAATAATTCCAAGCCGACCGCGACATCCATAACACGTCCGGTTCGTTCAACCTCATCACCGCTTTGTAAGTGCCAGTAATCCCCCAATAATACGACGCCAATACTATCTTGATCGACATTAAAAGCGATGCCGTAAATATCACCAGGAAATTTCAGTAACTCTTCGGAAGCAACATTTGGAAGTCCGGATACCTGCGCGATACCAAATGAAACACTGCTGATAATACCTATTTCACGGGGTTTAAGTTGTACCCGAAAAGTGCTCCGACCGTGATTTAACTGCGCGAAAGTGTGTTTGACTATCTGCTCTAAATTAGTCATCAGCTGTACTTCTCTTTTCTTCGCTGACCTGGGTTGATAAAGCAGTCGATTCTGCAACCGACAACTCATCAGCACAGTTCAGTTTGCCGCCCAGGTGCCGTGCAGACTGACGCACTAACTGCTGGAAATGCTGCTCTAACGAATTAATATATTGGGCAATGCTCCAAGCCAGTTTCTGACCATCAATATACAACTCGATACCACTAACAACATCGGGATCTGTTTCGAAACGAATATTTAGCTTAGTTGCAAAACTGTCAGTAAGCGCCTTACTTAAATCATGTTGCTGGGCAGACGGCAGCGCAAAGGTAGTGCGCACAAGGACCGTATTTTTTTTAGAGAGCGCGGCGATAAACGAGGCTTTGCTGTTTTCATCAAGCTCATCCAGCTGGTTAAGAAAAACGCTTAAGATCTGCTCTTCGAGTCCGCTATCGGCAAGATCCTTTAAGGCTTTCCGGGTGATTGCAAAAACTTCCTGTTGGGTTTTTTTGGTCAGCTCAGCACTGAGACTGTGCTGCTGTTTCTGGAAAGTTGCCTGTTGCTGCACACAGAGATCTTCCGCGACTTGCCTGGCCTTTCCCAAAAGACGCTGCGCTTCTGTATTGGCAGCCGTTGTTGCAGTTTGTAACAGTTTTTCACTTTGCAGATCAAGCTGGTTATTTTTATGCAGAAAAAGATCCCGCTCCTGTTGTGCCTGTTTTTCTTTATCCGCAGCATCACTCAGCGTTTTTGCTATTCGCTGCTCACGCGCATCGATCGCATCCAGAATAGGACGATAAAGAAAACGTTTTAGCAGCCACACTAAAACAAGAAAATTAATGGCCTGCGCGACGACGGTAAACCAATCAATTAACATAGCTTATTTTCCTGCAGCTTGAGTGACAGCAAAGTCCCAAAATGGGTTGGCAAAGAGCACTATCATCGATACCACAAAACAATAAATAGCGGTGGATTCAATCATCGCTAATCCAACAAACAGGGTGCGGGTAATGGTCGAGGAGGCATCGGGCTGCTGCGCCAGTGAAGCCATTGCTGCTGCAACCGCTCTGCCTTCTGCGAGCGCGGGCCCCATGGTACCAAAGCCGGTGGTCAGCCCCGCGATAATGATCGAGATAATTGCAATATAGGTCATGCTGTCCATGGTCTCAACTCCTGTGAATAGATTACTGTTTCAAGTTATTACTTTCTTTAGGTTGGCGCTTGTTTGAGCCGGTGGCAGCTGCAATGTAAACCGCCGCCAGAATAAAAAAAATGTATGCCTGTACCATGCCCGTAAGCAGACCGAGCAAGGTCATTACGATCGGAAAGAGCAAAGGCGTAATTGCCAGTAAAATAGCGATAATCAGCGCGCCACTCATCATATTACCAAACAGCCGCACTGCCAGCGCAATGGTGCGGGAAATTTCACCAATAAGATTAAACGGCAGCATAACAAAGGTTGGTTCCATATAAGATTTTAGATAACCGACAATACCCAGCTGCACAATGCCGTATAAAGGGACGGCAATAAAAACAGATAAGGCCAGCGCGACTGTCGTTGACAGTGATCCGGTTGGTGGCTCGTAACCGGGAATAATGGTACCTAAACTGGCCAGTGCAATGAATAAAAATAGCGTGCCGAGAAAATCAATATAGTCTCTCGGATTGTCCAAACCGACCTCTTTTAGCTGCTGCTCGATGGTGGTAATAATAATTTCCAGCAAATTCTGCCAGCGCGAACGGTTGTGATCTTTGGAGAGACGACGGGTGATTAATATAGAGCCGACTACCAATAGCAGCATTAGCATCCAGGTAAATACAATGGTGGCATTAAGCTTGATAAATCCGATCTGCCAGAAGATGATTTGGTCGGGGCTAAGGCGCATGGCCGGCCTCCTGTTTTTCCGCGCGGTCTGCTGCAGGGCGTGTTTTTGTTATAACGATAATGCGAGCGCCTATAAAACCGAGCATGCAAGCGAGCAGTCTTGGCCACTGTCCGTCAGTCAGCAGATAAATACCAATTAAAGCAATCGTTGTGCGTAATAAAAAACTGCTAAAAAACCAAACGGCCGGGTGAGCAGATTTAATTCCTCGCCGCACCGTCCAGCAAAGCCCGGCGAAGAAAATTAGACCTAATACTACTCCGCCAAGCAGCACCGGCAGCAGGAATAGTATCTGGCTGTAAGTTATATCGTTATCAAGTATTTGATCGATCATATTATTCACCATTGTGTTTTTTGTCCTGGTCCTGTTCATCACGCATCGTCTGCTGCTCTTTATCAACCCAATACCATGCATTGAAACAGCCAAGTGTTAAACCTGCGATTAACAGCGCCAGAGTCCAGGAGTGCTGATCCGCGTAATGATCGTCTAACCATATGCCCAGTGCAGCTCCTAGCAAGGTAGGTATGACTACCGACCAGCCGATTACCCCCATCATGCCCAAGCCAAACCAGACACCGGAGGTTGGGTTGCGCCGTGCTTTGAGTTTACGTGCCGTTTTCAAGCCGACTTGAGTAGTAAAATCGACCTTTTTGGAGAAGTTTTCAGCCTGCTTATCGGCAGCGTTACGGTTAATTTTCTCCGTTGATTCTTTATGGTTTTTCGCATTCATATCCAGGGCCTACACCAGCAAATTATTGATGCTGAAAATTACTTAATTGGCGCAAAAATCCAGTTTCTAATTTGACCATGGTCGCATGCATATGCTTTTCATATTCATCTACAACCAGAAACTCTTTTTTTACTAAAGCATGGAGCTGATCAAGATCCGCGTGTCCAATCGCACGACGTACTGATACCATCACATCAAAGCCGGTTTTCACCAGCACACCTTGATCAACAGCGATAAAAACTTCCTCTCCATTTTTGCATTGGTAACAAAAAATACCCGCAGTTAATGCAGCGGAACAATCCAGGCGATTGGGCAATAGGCCAAAGGAGCCCTGATTGGTTTCGGCCACGATCCGCACTACATCGGTCTTGTCAACAAAGGTGGTATAGGGTAATAAAATTTTAAGTTGCATCTGCGCTGCCATTATTTTTTTCCTCTTCTTGCTGCTGCATTGTATTGCTCTCTTTAGCCTCATCCACAGCCCCAATCATATACAGGGCACTTTCTGTATACTCCGCAAATTCATCGTTTAAGATCCGTTCGCAGCCTTCTAAGGCATCCTCTAAACTGACTAACTTCCCTTTTAGTGCGGAGAATTGCTCAGTGGTAAAAAACGGCTGGGTAAAAAAACGCTCCAAGCGGCGTGCCCGCCCTACCAGTTTGCGATCTTCGACTGTCAACTGCTCAAGACCGAGCATTGCGATAATATCTTTCAGATCGTCATATTTAGCCAGCGTGCGGCGGACTTCCTGAGCAAGATTATAATGCCGTTCGCCAATAATCCCTGCAGTGGCCATTTTAGAACCGGATTGCAAAGGATCAATCGCCGGATAAAGGCCTTCGCTGGCACGCTGCCGTGACAGTACAATAGAGGCTGAAAGATGTGAAAAAGTGTGTACTGCAGCGGGATCAGTAAAGTCGTCAGCCGGCACATACACAGCCTGAATTGAGGTGATCGCGCCATTGTCAGTATTGGCGATGCGCTCTTCAAGGCTGGAAAGCTCTGAGCCCATGGTCGGTTGATAACCTAAACGTGAAGGCATTTGCCCCATCAAACCGGAGATCTCTGACCCGGCCTGAATAAAACGGAAGATATTATCGATCAATAACAATACATCGCGGTTTTCATCGTCGCGGAAATATTCCGCCATGGTCAACGCCGCATGACCCACCCGAAAACGGGCACCAGGTGGTTCATTCATTTGCCCAAAGATCATCACCATATTAGCCAATACGTTGGCCTCTTTCATTTCCCGATAAAGCTCTTCACCTTCGCGTGAGCGTTCGCCAATACCGCAAAAAATACTGATGCCGTTATGATGGCTTACCATATTATGGATCATCTCGGTCAATAATACGGTTTTACCCACCCCCGCCCCGCCGAATAATCCCGCTTTTCCACCACGTTCAAGAGGGGCTAAAACATCGATTACTTTAATACCGGTGACAAAAATTTCCGATTGGGTAGAGCGTTCTGCCAACGTCGGAGGAGCACGATGAACGGAACGCCACTGCACGTCACTTAAAGGCGGACCGTTATCTATGGTATTGCCAAAAACGTCAAACATGCGCGAAACGATAGCCTTACCAACGGGGGTATTTAACGGCCCGCCACTGTCTTCTACACGCATCCCCCGTGCTAATCCTTGCGTTGGGGTTAACGCAATACCTCGTACTACTTGCGCATCTCGTTGCGCAAGCACCTCAATAAAAATTTCCCCCCCGACAACACCCAGCAAACTATGAATAGGCGGCAAATATTCACTAAAACGAACATCCACAACACTGCCGCGGACTGAAACGACAACACCGATATTAGTAACCTGTGGCTGAATAGGATCTTTAAACATTTTTCTGCCGGTCCATAGATTAAAATAAGTAAATTATTAACAATCGTAAAAGGAGCAAGGGTGATGATTAGAATAATAGGTCGGTTATGAGCATAAAGCGCATCGAATATTAACAAAAACTCGGTTTTATAATGTAATGGTCTTCTCGTAAATCTAGAGATAAGATAAACCACCAATAATTAACTGATATCTTTGATGTTATTGTCAGGAAAAGTAATAAATTAAAGATTAGAATATTTAGAAAAAGGTATCTGCGCGGTTTTCCGCACAGATACCTGCAAACGCAGTATTATGTAGCGTCTCACACTTTTACTTATCCCACATATAACGCTGGTGCTGCATTAATTGCTGCATCATCATCTGCTGCATGGGCACAAATCGATCCATCATGTATTGCCGTTGCTGCATTTGCTCCGCAGTGAGCTTGAAGTATTGGTCTCCCATATGTTGCCACCCCTTTACCTTTCCGGGTCCTATTGTAGGGCCTTGCATACAGCAGACTATTCCGCCATAGGGCCCCCATATTTCCTCCATCAACTGCATATTGTTCTGCATTGTCTCCCAGTGTTCCTGAAGCAGCTTTTGTCGCTCTTGCGGGTCTTGGGTTTGACGGATAGTCGCCATCTGCTCCTGCATCTTATTCATGTATTCCTGCGACCGTACCATCTGCTTGTCAAAGGCCTGCACGTTGGGTGCAAGCTGCTGCGCTTGAGGGCTTTTACCGACAGACTCTGCTGACTGAACTACAACGGGTATGCCCGAAAGCACAGCGATCGATAACACAGCTGTCAATATCGCTTTTTTCATATTCCTTCACCTCGTTTTTTGGCTGTATTTTTTGGCTGTATAGTACAGAGCATAGTACAGAGCACAGTACAGAGCACAGTACAGAGCACAGTACAAAAATTAAGCGCCTTATGTTCCGTTCTAACATCAACAGTCATTGAGTTTCAGGAGATATTTAGAAACAATTTGGTGATACTGATTTTATTGCAGCTTTAACCGGAGCTTAATAAAATATCATCGCAAAATTGCAGAGGATGATCCTGAATTAATAAGAAGACTCAATTGGAATTACTATTATTTACAGGTTGTTAGGAAGCTCTAGACTTCGTTGTACACAGAATCTGCACGTGAAGTAGCGGATATGGACAGGAGGTAGTTATTTGAAGGGGATTTACTGTGCTGTAGAAACAAAAAATCCCTGCATAAGCAAGGAGTTAAAGTATGGTGCCCGAGGCCGGACTTGAACCGGCACTTCTCTCGAAAACGGATTTTGAATCCCAAAAACATGGTTACATCCACTAGTTTAGAACACTTATCTTACTGTTTCAATTAAACTTGGTGTTTTTTGGTTGTCTTGGGTTTAGGCAGGTTTACGCCAAATTTACGCCAAAAAATAAAACTATTTAATCGTCTCAACGATCAATGATAGATTTGGATTTTATACACACTTTAACGTCAGTATTATATTAGAGTTGGCATCCTCACTAGATTGCTAGCTTCACGGAATAAGTGGTCTTGAAGAGTTTATTAAAATCGCACACTACTCTCGCACAGAATAAAAATTCCTTACTGGTAAAGCTGATTTGAATGTTCATGCGCTTCTGAAGGATTTAGTTAAGGCGCTTTCGCCCCCATTGCCTTAGAACTTTTACTCTATTTATCTGTTGAGACTACCCTATTTACGCTCTATTTCTCGCCGGAGCGAGCAAAAAATAAATTGCCTAATTTAGCTATTTGGCATTGGAAAAATGACTAAATAGGAAAGTATTTTTTACTTAAAAAATCTTCATTAAAAATACATTTTTAACACACTACTTAGTGTGATTATTTACCATAAGTGGTATTTTGCGCATGACTTCTATGTACGCCAGGTGCTTAAAAAACTAGCAATATACAGCCCCTCTGTAATTTTCATATTTATGGGAAAAATACGTATCCGACATTCTGCCCCTAAAGTCGATACTTTAAATTCTGAATTATCTTCAGATCAAAATAGTATTATATTTTAAACAGCGTGGCCTAAAAAAGAATATATATCCCCGCTAATGCAACTGATTTTAGGGTGTTTTCTTAATATCTTTCTGGTTATTTGTGCTGAGGTTGGGAGCTAAGCACTAATGATATAGAGGAAAAAGGGCAGGCTTGCTTACAACGCCCACAACCATCACAAGATGATTCAAGGAGTATTGGCTTACTATTTGGAGCAATAGAAATCGCTTTACTTGGGCATTGTTCAACGCATAAATCACAATATCCATTGTGCCTATTTTGGCAATCATTGCTAAAGTGAGGGCGTAATAACGTATCTTTTATAGGATTGCTCAAGGCGCCCGTTTTACAAACATTTTGACACTCCGAACATTGGCTGCAATAGCCATAGTCGACAGAAAGTTGTGCTTGTTTATTCTCGATAGTAATTATTTGCTCGGGGCATGCGAGTGCACAATCACCGCACCCAGTACAAACTGCCTGAAATTCAGCTTCATTCAGAGCATTTGGTGGGCGTGGTACTGTGCGGTTGATGAGCGGTGGTTGTTCAGGAACACGAGGGATCAACGCCCTTAGTAAGCCTCTACGGCTTATTGTATTATGCTGTAAATAAGCTTTATAGTAGCGTTCATCTTTTTCTGGCATTAGCGGTAGATCTGCAATTTAAGCGCGGTAATATCAAGTTCTTGTTGTAGACCCTGACACCATCTCCGAGCTATTTGAGCGAGCAATTGATAACTTTCACTATCAGCGTGTTGCTCAAACAAATCAAAATAACGATAACACCAAGGGAATAAATGTTCCCGTAAAAGTTCCTTTACCTCCTCGATATTCTTATTATTTTCAACCAATTGACTTATTGCCATCAACATCAAACCAATTTGATCTTCTGGCTCTCTCATCCCGGTGTTAAGGGCAATACCTTGTTCTGTTAAAAATGCTCTATAACGTAATGTTGAGTCCCCAAAAATCACCTCTTCTTTATCAAGATAAACCGATCCCCAAGGCGGGGCATACATCACTTCTCTGCCCTCGAATAACGAGATAAAATCATCGTTAAGTGCATCACCATGCTCTGCTTGGATAGTTTGATAAAGGGTGAAATATTCACCATCGGTAAGTTGATCATCTTGTACTAATTTATTAAATACATGCTGGTTGTTTTCATGTAATAAAGGGAAATAAAAGAGTGCACCTAACATGCGCCCCATTATCCCGATCTCTTCAATATAAACACTCTTCTGCTCATGCATAAATTTTAACCTTTTTCTTTTAGTATGGAGCTTACATTCCAACCGTCATATGTAAGCCATAAAACAAGTTACGACTAATGAGTTCAGAAATCATCACTAACATTAAACCACCAATAGCAGTAGGTAGTTTTAGTGATCCTTGTTTGTTTGCAAAAAGCCATACCAGAACACCACTAACCAGCAATACAATGCGGTAAGCTTGAATGGTGCCTATGTTAGGAATTAAATCAACCGCAGCAACCGCGGATGTTTGGATCCCGGCTAATGATGAAATTTGGCTCGTGTTAACAATAACAATTGCAACGACAGCAATACCGACAATAATTTTTGACAACCGCTGATATTGGTTATTTTTGTACTGTGTTGCTGTAACTAAAATTTGCGCTAACATCACTCCACAAATAAACATAGTCAATACAAACATTAATCCTGTGTAGGCAGTATTCCATGTCGGTACGGTATCAATTAAGTACACGTTAACCATTGCATACATAAAAATAACACCGATTAAAACGGCAACAATATGTAACCCTTTTCTAATCGCAGCATTGCCTTTATTAAGCACTTCGAGTAACCAAAATAAACCCCCAAAGCTAAAAAACAACATACCTGTTAATATTTCATTTGATAACCAACTAGTACCTACTTGATTGAGTGCGTTGAAAGCCCGTAATGGACTCCCAAGATGCGCAGTTGATGCCATAAAACCAAGTCCCATGATCACCCATACAAAAAACATATTTCGAGTCACACGGGTTTTTACATCAACATTTATATCAGTCATTAAGATAATTAAGCTCATTACAATAAATGAACCTACCGCTGTTTGTGCAAAAACAGTAAACAAGACCAATGGCCACTCATGCAATCCCATCTTAAACCTCTCTTGGGTTAGCTATAAAACCGGTAGTATCACCCGTTGGTCGAGCGTTACCGTTATGTTTAATCACAATATTCGGTTTTGTGATTGATGAGGGTGGTAGCGGCGCAACGTCTGCATTTGTGCCGTATTTTGCTCTTAGTTCATCAATCGGGCCAAATTCTAACGCACGTAATGGACATGACCCGACACAGATTGGCTGCAAACCTTCTGCAACACGTTCATAACAGCCATCACATTTTGTCATATGGCCTTTTTCTGCATTATATTGTGGTGCACTATAAGGACACGCGTTGGCGCATTGCCCACAACCGATACAAACATCTTCTGCCACGATCACAAAGCCATCATCTCGTTTGTGCATCGCTCCGGATGGGCAGACTTTTACACAAGCTGGTTCGTCACAATGATTGCAAGCGATAGAGGTGTAATAGGCAAATACATCTTGCCGATATGTACCATTATCTTCCGTCCAATTTCCTCCCGTATATTCATATACACGGCGAAAGTTTTGTTCAACACCGTAATTTTTAAAATCTTTACACGCTAGCTGACAAGTTTTGCAGCCAGTACACTTACTTGAATCAATAAAAAAACCGTACTGTTTCATAAGTTAGTCCTTAGGCCCTTGTTACTAGTTGCACATCAACTAAGTTTGTATGTTGTGGATTGCCTTTTGCAAGCGGGCTTGGTCGTTGTGTTGTTAATACGTTTATCGACCCATTACGATCAACGCCTTTTGCATCAGGTGTATACCAAGCGCCCTCACCTACCGCAACCACACCGGGCATGATGCGTGGTGTTACTTTGGCGTTTATTAACACTTCACCACGTCCATTAAAGATGCGAATTTGTGCGCCATTTCGAATACCACGCGACTCGGCATCAACAGGGTTGATCCACATTTCTTGCTGCGCCGCTTGTTTCAACACGTCAACATTGGCATAAGTTGAGTGGCAACGTCCTTTGTGATGGAAACCAGTCAATTGTAATGGAAACTGCTTTCTCATTGGAGAATCCCAGCCTTCAAATGGTGACGTATAAATTGGTAATGGATCAATAACATCGCCTTCTGCCAGGGTCCATTCCGATGCGATTTTGGCAAGTGCAGCAGAATAAATTTCAACTTTACCCGATGCTGTTTTGAGCGGATTTTTAATGGGATCTTCGCGAAATGCCTGATAAGCAACAAAGTGGCCATTAGGATCAACTCGTTTTACGATGCCTTGCTTACGTACCGTCTCAAAGTCAGGCAGGCTCGCATCAATCTTACGGGTTTCAGCATATAAGTGACGCAACCATTCTTCCTGTGTCCGACCTTCTGTGAATTGTTCTTCAACACCTAAACGTTTAGCAAGATCACTGCAAATTTGATAGATACTTCGCGACTCAAACTGTGGCTCTATCACTTTGTCCGCATAGATGAAATAAGGCATATTTGCCGCTTTACCATCCATACAAAAATCGGCTTGTTCTGATGTGGTTAAATCAGGTAACACAATGTCAGCATATTTTGCTGAAGAGGTCAGGTGATTATCAATAACCACAATCATTTCACAGGCATTTTCATCTTGTAAAATCTCATGAGTACGGTTGATATCTGAATGCTGATTAATTAAACAGTTACTCGCATAATTCCATACAAACTTAATGGGAACATCTAATTTATCTTTACCTTGAATACCGTCAGCAATCGCGGTCATTTCAGGACCACGGACAATGGCATCAGTCCACAAGAACATCGGGATAGAGGCTTTTATTGGATTGTCTAAAGTTGGAAAACGGACAAACGGAATACTGTAATCTGACTCCCGTGCACCAGAGCCCCCGCCATTAATTCCCAGGTTACCCGTTAATAAAGCTAGCATAGCCACAGCGCGACTGGCAATTTCTCCAGTAGCCGTACGCTGTAATCCCCAACCTTGAAATATTGCACATGGTTTTGTCGAACCTATTTCTCGTGCAGTTTTGACGATAATATCAACCGGGATCCCGGTTATTGTTGAAGCCCACAAGGGGGTTTTTTCTAAACCATCTGTACCAGCCCCTAAAATGTAAGACTTGTAGTCGCTATTTTTCGGCGCTGATTCGGGCAATGTTTTTTCGTCATAACCGACACAATATTTATCTAAGAAAGGTTTATCAACCAAGTCTTCTTTAATCATCACGTGTGCCATTGCTGCAATAAAAGCCGCATCAGTACCCGGTTTAATTGGGATCCATTGATCACTAAAACCAACGGTTGTATCGGTATAGCGCGGATCAATATTGATCATTTTTACATTTGATTTATTGACCGATTCACGTAAATGGTGGATTAATCCTCCACCAGACATTCGGGTTTCAGCAGGGTTATTACCAAATTGCACAATTAATTTACTATTTTCGGTATCAGAAAATGAATTTCCGTATGCCCAACCGCCATAGGTATAACTTAACCCTTTTGATATTTGAGCAGTAGAGTAATCACCATAGTGATTCAAATAACCACCGTTTAGGTTCATTAGACGTGCAATCAGCGTTTTTCCCGGAGGCCAAGATTTCGTAACTGTTCCACCTAAAGTGCCGGTACCGTAGTTTAAGTAAATCGCTTCATTACCATACTCTTTGCGGATTTTAGTGATACTGTTCGCTATCTCATCATAGGCTTCATCCCATGAGATGCGTTTGAATTTTCCTTGGCCGCGTTTACCTACTCTTTTCATTGGGTATTTTAAACGGTCAGGATTATATACACGACGACGCATTGAACGCCCTCGTAAGCACGCTCTCACTTGAACGTCTTTTTTACTGTAGTCATCAGAACCTGTATTATCTGCATCTACCCATTTAATTTCACCATCAGCCACATGCATTAGCAAAGGGCAACGACTACCGCAGTTCACAGTACATGCACTCCAGACAACCTTTTCTTTGATTAATGGATTTTCACTTACAGTCGCAGCCGTTGCTTTAAAGGGAAGAGGGATACTAGATACAGCTGCCGCCAGGCCAGTCGCAGAAGTGGTTCGGAGGAAATTTCGCCTGGTCATTCCAAGCTTTAACATTTGCACAATTTTACTAGTCATAGTGTTATGCTCTTTGTGTTAATTTAAAATTAATCGTCGAAATATTGTTGTTATTTTATAGTCAATCCAGCGTGCTCTTTATCCATACTTAAAATGTTGATTTAAATCATTGTCAATGATTAAGATAAAATTATTTGTGGTTTTTTAGAGACAGGCGACATAATTAATCGATCTTAAATAATGTGTGGATTTGAATTCAATTTATACAGTGGATGATGTGAAAGGAGTTTGCGATAATTTTATTATCATGAAAAATAAAACATTTTGACTTGCAGCCTATTTTTAGTAACTCTTATCGCATTAAAAAAGATGTGCTATCGAAAAGTACTAGAATACAAAAAGAGGCGACATATATGAACGCCCCACACCTTTTGATAAAGAAACCAAACCAATGCGGCTAGGCAATTTCCGTACGTTTTTCTTGTCTGAGGAATAGGAATAAAAAGGCAGGGCATCCATACATTTCATCCTTTAAAATCATGACATTAAACAACCCCACCCCCGAAAAAACTTAACTTAAAATTAATATAAAAACATATTACGATCAGTAAATAGCAAGGGTCTATGTCAATATTGGTTAAGAAATTCAGATTAGAGACTAAAAAAATAAGGCGCTTGTGTCTTAGAAAGCTAACTCGCTAATACCCCTAAAGCGAATAAGATCAGATGAGAATTCAGGTGAATACTGAATAAGGATGTTTATAAGCAAACGGGAAATGATCTGTTTAGCAATACTACGGATAAAATATCCGACACCAACCCCCGATTTACAAAGGCTCCCGACTCTTCAGGCGTAAACGTGGCGTAAATAGGATAAATAATACCGAAATATCAGACTTAAAGTGAGTCGATATGGAGGCTGATATTGATTTAAAACGAGGTCATCTTTAACAAAACATAAATCGCTTTATAGTAGATAAAGTGATTTTTATGCGTTTGATATATGTCGACGACTACTTCGTAGATTGCTTTTTAAATAACGCTATGATTAGTTCCTTGCCAGTCACTTATTTTCAAGCTCTGCATCAACCTGGATAGTACCATTCAGATCGATTCCACTCTCTTTTGTGAGACTTTTCAATCAAAGCCAAACTAGTCACAGTAATAATGCACTATATTCCTGAAACCGAGAATTACAAAAGTTGGTATCTGGACAACTCAAAAAGAGTGGTCATTTAAGCTAATCCACTTCAGTTCAAAATTTAAGATAAGGTCAATATAGTTGATTTTACTCATGTGAAGCAGTTAAATTGACAATACCCAAGATACTATTGCCTTCTGCAAACTGAACTTTATTGATAATCATAATATGACTCCGCGAAGAATACTAACTTGATCAAATTAGATTCTGCGTTTGGTAGCGTAGTGGCGGAGCCTTATGGTTAATCAGGTAACCTTTTAATTGAAGAAATTAGAATTTATTTAATTCCTGTCGTAACTAAAAACTCACGCTCTTCTTGTGATTCTAGATATAGCAGTGTCCCATTCGCTTTAGCGGCAAGGAATCCCTCGGGCCTACAAGTCGCAGGCAACACATAAGCACCAACAGTTTGATCTCCATTATACAAAATCCAACGAGTTGCATAATTAAACTCAGATGTATCAAAACGTGTAATAAGTCTCTTGTTCTCGGAAATAGCCATTTCAAATTTTGCTACATCAGTAAATTTAGATAGCTCATCCATAAAATAGACTATCTCAGGATTATACATTGCGCTATCTGTTAGTGACTGGATTGGTGGTGACACTTTTAACGTTTCATTGTAGTCTAACCATTGTTTTGTTGGCTTCACATGCCCAGGAATAGTTTCTCTCAATTTTATAGCTTCATCAGGTATGTTTTGCGCAAGTGTCGCCTCTTCAAAATAGGCAGTATTCATGTGACACATATACTGAATAGGCATCCGTTGAGTTCCAAGGTTCTTCACTTTCATCTTGATGTCAAAGATACTTGCATCAGCTTCAAGTGATATTGATGGTTTTGCAAGATAATGGTTTCCAAAGCCCATCGCATATTCATACTGGCCCTTAATCGTTAGGCGCCCATTTTCGATTTCTAGCCATGCAGAATCCATAGAAGCACAAGGCATTTCTCCGTGCAATAAATGGTCATCTTCTGGGCTTGGGCACCCATTACTAAGAAGTCCTGAATGAAATGCGAAACAACCGTAGGTACCGATGATATCATGCGACTTTTTGGGTTCTGCAAACATGTTTTTCATACAGAGGTCGACATCTAGAAATTTAGCATCCCAAATAATTTGGCCTACAAAAGGTAATATAACCAAATGCCCCTGAGAATTTTTTATTTCTAACGCTTCGATCCCTGAGTTGTAAATAAATGTATTTACTTCAAAATCATCCGATTTAGTAATCAGCTGCTTTTGTTTGGTAAAGTTTTCTTTATATAAAGGTATAGTGAACATAATAGTAAATCCTATATGAAGCCACGCTAAGGTGGCTTAAATTTTAAGCTTAAACACGAGTTGCTTGAGGTGTTTAAGCTGTTTGGTATGATTCATTTTTTTGGAATTCTTTATTTTTCATCTCACCCCAGAAGTACATGCCAATATAAGCAAAACATCCAACGTTAATGAGGAAAGACATTTGCATTCCTATTTGGTCAGCGACAAAGCCTTGGATAGCAGGAACAACTGCAGCCCCAACGATAGCCATTACGATAATTGCACCTGCTGTCTCTGTATATTTATTATCAACAGTATCGAGTGTACCGGCATAAATTGTTGCCCAACATGGACCAAATAATACACTCACACCAACAGCTAGATACACCACACTAAAATTATCAGCTAAGCTGACATACGTTAATAAAGCAGCACCTACAATTGAATACGCCACTAAAACTTTTTCTGGCGAGAATTTAGTCATCAATATGTTTGCTATAAACTTACCGATGAAGAAACAAATGAAAGAATAAATAAGGTAGTTAGATGCATTACGTTCATTAATGTCACTTAATTCTAGGGCTAAACGAATAGTAAAAGACCAAACCGCAACTTGCATGCCTACATACAAGAACTGGGTCACAATACCTTTCTTGAAACGCTTATTAGTTGCAAGATACTTTAGCGTTTCACCAATAGAAGGGGATTTTTCACCTGATTCTTCTTTTACTTTACACTTTGGGAATTGAGTTAATGAAAATAGAATGAGTACAGCAAGGAGAACAAAGATAATGTATTTGTAAGGCTGTAGCGTGTGTTCTAGCAGTTGTAATTTAAATACATGAAGTTCTTCTACATTCATCCCCGCCATTTGTTCACCTAAACTTGCACCTTCTTGGAAAATCAAATATTTACCTAAAAGAATACCGGCAATCGCACCAATCGGATAGAATGTCTGACTGATATTAAGACGAAGCGTTGCATTGTCACGAGGACCGATCATTGAAGAATAAGTATTTGCAGCTGTTTCTAAAAAAGACAAACCTACTGCAATCGCAAATATAGCAGCTAGAAACATTGTATATGTTGCCATTTTTGATGCAGGAAAAAAGGCCGTACAACCCGCTATATAGAGGGATAGGCCGATCATGATGGCTATTTTGTAAGATGCTTTCTTGATGACTAATGAGGCTGGAATAGCTATTAGGAAATAACCACCATAAAATGCACTTTGCACTAAAGCACTCGCAAAATTTGATAACTCAAATACTGATTTAAATTGTGTTATCAATATATCGTTAAGTGAAGCTGCACATGCCCATAAAGGGAATAAACAAGACAGTAATATGAATTGGAATAAAGGTGTTTTATTTAAGTAGCCATCATTACCTTGTATTGTATTGCTTTTAATCATTAGATATTCTCCTGTTGAATATTATTAATTACCGACAGATGCCGATAGAGTTTGATCAAATAAATTATCTAAAGGTTCTCACTTTCAAATTCGTCAAATTGCTCGATACTTGGGTATGAGAATTGCGTCCCTTTTTCGGTGACGCTTAATGCTGAAAATAAAGAAGCTTTTCTCATTGATGCCTCAATATTATTCGTTTTAACAACAAAGTGAGAGAAACAACCGATATACGCATCACCAGCACCACTAGTATCCACCGCCTTAACCTTCGTTGGCTCAATCAACACTTCTTTACCCTCTTTCGTGAGCCACAGTGAGCCTTTTTCACCCATGGTGACGATGATATTATTTAGACCTCTATCTAACAGAACCTTTGCCGCTATTTTTATTTCTTCTATGGTATTAACAGGCTTACCAACTAAAATTTCTAATTCACTTTCATTTGGTATAAAAAATTCACATCGGCAGGCATAATTAATATCTAAGTCAGGTACAGCGGGTGCCGGGTTTAATAAAACTTTAATCCCATGCTTGTTACCGAATTCAATTGCGTAGTAGACAGTTTCCAAGGGCACTTCGAGTTGAAGAACAATCAGGTCGACATCTTTTAGTCTTGCTTCAGCCTTATTAATATCTTCCGGTTTTAGGAAATTATTAGCACCTTTGATAATCAAAATTGCATTTTGAGAAGATGAATTAACAAAAATTGGCGCAACACCACTGGTCATTTTCGGTACTTTATTTACGTACTTAGTATCGATACCATAGGATTGAAAGTTCCTAAGTGTATTCTCAGCAAACATGTCGTCGCCCACCTTACTGACCATAACAACATTTGATCCCATCTTAGCTGCAGCCACTGCTTGGTTTGCACCTTTACCACCGCACCCCATTCTGAACATAGGCGCTTCAAGTGTTTCTCCTTCTTTAGGCATTCTATCTGTGTAAGAAATTAGATCGACCATATTTGATCCGATTACCGCTATCGTTTTCATAACAAAACCTTTTATGCTGATTAATAGAATATTTGTCTACAACAAATCAGTAACATCTCCAAAAATGTTGTGATTGTTACACTGTAGATAATAGTTCGCTATAATAGCCATAAAATATCTAGATTAACGTGACAAATGTCTCCATTAGCGTTACTTGAGTAACATTTATATTAAATTTTAGCGTATCCATAGAAAATAATGTTAATATAGTCACACCAAACAATCCTGACATAAGGTAAATTTTCCATGATAAAATCATTAATTGACCACACACAACTAGCTGCGAATACAACAGAATCACAAATCAAGATATTATGTAAAGAAGCAAAAGATAATGAATTTTTCTCTGTATGCATCAACCCCAAATTTGTCTCTTACTGCGCGAATCAATTAAAAGGTAGTAATGTAAAAGTTTGTACCGTAATAGGTTTTCC
>NZ_JBLIED010000021.1:0-66047 GCF_047632955.1 Psychromonas sp.
TGTAAGTTAGGAAATTGATCCATGGCCTGATCGGCAACTGAATCGAGACAAGTCAATATAAAATCTGATTGACTCACTATCTGTGCAGGTATCACAAAGCTTGATATACCAGAGATAACATTTCTCTGTTTTCCCATCAGTGACAGGGCTTGATCAACAACACCATTGAGATCTCCCGTAAGCGTGGTCACGATATGTTTACATTCTAAATAGGTCTCTAGACTGAATTTGTCACCTATCGTTGGATGGTCTTTTCTGGCTAACACATTCAATCGTTCTTCTTTTAACTTTTGCTGATAAAAAGTACTGGGGAGATCTGAGTAAAATCCAGCAATCGCGATATCACATTGGCCATTTTCTAGCATTTTTCTGGGCAATTTCCCCTGCGTATTATGAGTCACAATCTGCACAAAAGGCATGATTTTTTGAATTTCACATAGCAATTTAGGCAGCAGAATGCTTTCCATATAATCGGTTGTATAAATATGAATCACATCTTTCACTTTATCTAAAGGAATGTCTAATTCAGATTGATAAAAATGTTCTAACTCACACACCAAACGAGATATTTTTGGAGCAATAGCATGTGCCTTAGGCGTCGGAACCAGCCCTTTTATTCCTCTAACAAATAAAGGGTCGTCAAACTCATGCCTTAACTTATTGAGCCTGTGGCTAATCGCGGGCTGACTTATCGCTAATCTTTCTGCTGCTATCGAGGCGAGACCTTCTTCATACAAAATCTGAAACAGATAGAGAAGATTGATATCACGATTTCTAATATTCATATTTTGGAACTCAGTTATAAATTACATTCAATTTTCAATTGTATACATTAGTCATAAACTCCACGCAACTTAAATTGCTTATTAGGTAAGAGCAAAATGTCTATTGCCTTTTATACATCGCTATTTATGAGATGAGTAAGCGCATTTTAAAAAACTGAATACCGCTATTCATTAGTTTTTTAGGTTACGGAAATGCTTGTGGTGTGAAGTAGTCAATATCTTCAAAGCACCAAAGCAAAGTTAATCCAAGCAGATAAATCGGAAAATAACGTTAAAAGGTTTCAAAAATGGTAAATAATTTAGGCCAAGCTTCCCCAATGAAAAAAACGGTTATTAGCCTGCTAATGGCAATTACGGTTGCTGGTTGCGGTGTATTAAAAAGCACAAACCAGAATGTCGAAAAAGTGGCAACGCTTGGACAAATAGAAACGGTTATTGAACTGCCTTTTCGGCCAGGAAATGTGAGTGCCACAAAATCCGGTAGAGTCTTTGCAACAGTCCACCCTTTTGCCGGTGAACAAGGTGTACAACTGCTGGAGGTGACGGGCCCAAAAAGCTATCAACCTTGGCCCTCAAGCGAGGTGCAGTCACCAAAAGGCCAATACAGTGAAGAGACTATTGATACACCACTGGGTATCACTAAAGATAAGCAAGGTGGTTTGTGGATAGTCGACATGGGGCAGCATCTGGGTAAAACACGCATCTGGGGCTTTGATATCGACAGTGGTGAATTAATCAGCAAAATTGTTCTGCCAACGGATATAGCACCTGCTGACAGTTTTGTTCAGGATTTAGTAGTTGACCGTGAAAGAGGTTGGGTTTATTTAGCCGATCTGGCCAATCCCGGCATACTCGCGGTGGAATTGGCAACCAATAAGGTCCGACGCTTTGGCAACCACCCCTCATTAAAACCCGAAGCAAATGCAAAAATGGTGATTAATGGTCAAGCCGTCATGTTTGGTGGTAAGCCAGCCAACACAGGCATCAACCCAATCACCTTATCTGCTGACGGAGAAACATTGTTTTTCGGGGCAATGAATGGGAGAACTTGGTACAGCGTACCGGCTAAATTGTTCCGTGATGGTGTAACCGATGACGTTATTGCCCATCATATTACACGCGTAGGTGAGAAACCGATTTCAGATGGTGCAACGACGGATAGCTTTGGCAATCATTTCATTACTAACTTAAATGAAAATGGCATTGATAAGTTGAGTGCTAACGGAGTGCTTACCCCTCTTATCAGAGATGCTCGCCTAAGTTGGCCAGACAATGTATCGGCTGATGATAATGGCTGGCTCTACATTTCAGTCAACCAACTGCACAAATCTCCGCCCTTTAATGACGGGGCGGATATAGGCAAAGCGCCATATTACATTTACCGAGTATGGGCAAATACTCAATAAATTATGTCGTTATTGACACTTAACATTAATCATTTTAGATGATTGATTAACAGTACCGAAATCGTACTATTTTATAGAATATTTACGATAAATTTAAAAAACCGACAAATAATCTAGAGAAGTAATCAAAATGACCAATAATTTATTCCAATCATTCCAATTGAATGATGCAATAACGCTACAAAACCGAATTCTTATGGCACCACTCACTCGTTGTATGGCAGACAATAATTTGGTACCGACCAAAACGATGGCTGACTATTATGCCCGTCGTGCCGATACCGGTTTAATTATTTCAGAAGGCGTAGTCATTCGACCTGACGCTCAGGGAAACCCTAATGTACCAGGTCTCTTTACCGCAGAACAAATTAAAGGATGGCGACAAGTTACCGATGCAGTCCATGCCAATGGGGGGAAAATGTTCGCTCAGCTATGGCATACCGGTAGACTTGCACATTCTTATTTTTACGGTGGCGGTGATGTTTTAGCCCCATCAGCACTAGCGATTGAAGGCACAGTGCCTCGTCAGCGTGAATTGGTGTATGAAACACCTAAAGCCGTCACAATAGAAGATATTGAAAAACTGATTAAAGATTACAGTCAGGCAGCTGCAAATGCTATTGACGCCGGTTTTGATGGTGTTGAAATTCATGGTGCAAATGGTTATCTCGTTGATCAGTTTCTTCACCACAGCAGCAATATTCGCCAAGATAAATTTGGTGGTTCGCCTGAAAATATGACCCGCTTTCCATTAGCGGTTGTTGATGCCATTTCAGAGCGTATTGGTGAACAGCAAACCGCACTTCGTCTATCACCCGGTGCTTATCTTTGTATGGAAGAGGACTCTCGTGATCGCCAAGTTTTCGACTACCTGCTAGCTGAGCTTGAAAAACGCAATTTAGCTTACCTACATGTTGGTATTTTTGATGACAGCATGATCTTTACATCATTGGGTGGCAGAGTATCAGCATATATGCGTGCTCATTATAGCAAGACGCTTGTGGGTGTTGGTAGCTATACGCCACAAACAGGAAGTCAGGCTATTAGTGAACAAAAATTTGATTTACTTGCCATAGGTCGTCCACTTATTGCCAATCCAGATTACGTTACCAAAGTAAAAATGGGCGAAGCGTTAATTGAATTTTCAGACGAAATGCTTTCGCAATTAATTTAGCCTTGCTTATTAGATGAAAAGTACGGCTTTCCCCATATATTTTAGCGAATAAACTTCAATCGCAATCATATTCAGTGTGTGCCATAAAATTACAGAGATACAAAAAGATATTACATATCAAAAGTATATGTACTTATATATAGGTAAAACGAAATGAACAATAAATTGACAATCGTAGCAAAAATTGAAGCTAACAACGATAAAATCGAATTGGTTAAAGCTGAACTATTAAAGCTAATTGAACCCACTTTAAAAGAAACGGGCTGTATTCAATATGAGTTACAGCAAGACAACGATAACCCTGCGGTATTTGTGTTCTATGAAAAATGGGGAAGTTATGAGCTTTGGCAGCAACACCTGAGCAGTGTTCACATTGCAGAGCATATGAAGGCTGTTGAAGGAGCGGTTTCGTCTTTTACATTAAATGAAATGACAAATTTGTAAAAATATAAGCATGGCTATTTAGACGTATCTAAATAGCCTCTTGGATAACATAAACCGATGTATAACTATTAACATAGATAATTAAAAGAAAATTTTCACATCAAATTACAATTATAAAAGGATACAAATATAATGAAATCAAAACTAGCACAATGGTTAACTACTTTTGTCAGCATGATCATTTTAACCACTGGTTTGGCTTCAGCCTCAGTTGCTTCTGAATTAAGTGTCGCCGCTGGTTTAAAAACAACGACTTTAGCACCCACTATCAATACCGCCTCTCTTTTGGATAAAAATCCTGCTTTGAAAGCATTTTTTATGGCTCCGGTAAAAGAGGAAGAAATGATAACAGGGAAGCGGATTGCAATTGTCACAACGGATGGCGTGGAAGAGATTGAGTTGACCGCTTTTTTACAATATTTACAGGCTCGAGGCGCTATTGTGGATATTGTTGCGCCAAAATATTCTCCATGGCCTGAAAAATACGCAATACAATACCCTGCTAGTAGAAAAGAATATATACAGACCGTGCGATTTATGGAAAACGCCGGCACCATAAAAATCGACCGTTTTATAGGCGAAGTAAAAGCGGTTGACTATGACGCAGTGGTCATTCCTGGTGGTGCATGGAATCCTGATTCTTTACGTATGGACAAAAATGTCCTTGCTTTTGTCAGAGCAATGGATAAAGCCAAAAAACCGATTGCCTCAATCTGTCACGGACCATGGGTTCTTATCGATGCCGAGATTGTTAAAGGACGTAAAATGACAGCCGCTTGGAGTATTCATACCGATTTGAAAAATGCCGGAGCGATTGTAGAGGATAAACCATTAGTTGTGGATGGCAATCTTATGACGAGTCGTTTCCCTACCGACTTAGCTGATCTTCTGGCTGAAATGTTGCGTCAGTTAAAAAAGTAGATCTATTCCTGAAGCCGAACGCCTTGTCTAAATAAGATACACGGTGACGATTACGTTGCCGTGCATTGGAAGAATAAACTCTCGTAATTTTTCACCTTACAGTCGATAATCCAAAACAATTAATAGCGACGTTAATTATTGCAATAATGTTTGGATTAATTCGCGCACGCTTCTTTGACAGATGATAGTTTATCGACGACTTTCAAGCCTTAATGTTGCTTGTCTCTGTCACTATAGACTGCGCAGTTAAATCGTACCCATCACTGTTTTTCTTTTATCATTTACAGGATTTTTATGACACCAGCTACAACGTTACCTAACCAACTGAATACCACCGCCATTTTGCTGGTTTTAGCGTTAGGCACATTTATTTTGGGATTATCGGAGTTCTCGATGATGCCGATGCTGCCTTTAATCAGCGAAACATTTGCCTCAACACCGTCACAAAGCGGTTATGCCATTAGTGCTTACGCGATAGGGGTGGTTGTCGGGGCGCCGATTTTAATGCTGACGACGGCCAATATGAAAAAACGCCATGCCCTGGTTATATTTCTAACATTAATGTTTATCGCCAATGGCTTAAGTGCCATGGCAACCTCACTTGAGCAACTGATTGTGTTTCGTTTTTTAAGTGGCCTGCCCCATGGCGCTTACTTTGGCGCTGCCATATTATTAGCCGCCGATATTGCCCCACAAGATAAACGCGCCAGCTATATTTCCAAAGTGTTTATGGGCTTAACCATTGCGACTATCGTCGGGGTGCCTATCGTGACATTAGTCGGGCAAAATTTAAGCTGGCGCTATTGTTTAGCGGGTGCATCTGCTCTCGCCTTAGTGGCACTGGTGTGCGTGTATTTAGTGATCCCTAAAATAGAAAACAGCCAACCGTCAAATTTAATCAATGAATTTGGCGTGCTGAAAAATAAATTGGTGTGGTCAATTCTAGGCATTGTGATTATTGGCTTTGGCGGCGTATTTTGTATTTACACTTATATTGCCGACACCATTTTAGTGGTCACCGAAACACCGGCATACACGATTTCAATCGCGATGGTGATGTTTGGTATTGGCTGTACATTGGGTAACTATGTATTAGGCAAAGCGGCTGATCGTGCGGCTTTATACACCACCGGCATAGCCTTAATTTGTATGATTATATTTTCCCTCGCCTACGTCGGTGCCAGCCATAACATTTGGTTATTGTATGCGGTGATTTTCTTTATTGGCTGTAGTTTGGGCTTAGCCACCTTAATTCAAACTTTGCTGATGGATGTATCACCAAACGGCCACGCCATGATAGGTGCTTTGGTGCAGTGTTCATTTAACATTGCCAATGCCATCGGGCCTTGGGTGGGCGGCATGGTTATCGCACAAGGTGCATTACCCAACGAGACGGGTTATGTTGCGGCGGTACTCTTTACTGGCGGTTTCATAATGTGGCTGTTAAGTTATCTGCAAATGAATAACAAAAATGCCCAATTGGAGCAATGCACAGCGTAATCAGATTGGCGATGACATACCCTATGACATCGCGCTTAATGGACCCATTACATAGATGGGTCGCATCTTGCTTTTGCCTTTCTAAATTAACACTCACTTGCAACCTGTTTGGAGGTGTTAGCGAGTTAACTTTCTGACACAAAGGGGCAAAGCGCCTTGTTTTTGTTAGCAACCAACATTGCTCTATAGGCCTGGCTATTTGTCACGTTCAATATTGATTTTTAGTTGTCCGAGGTATTATATCGCCTTTAATTTAATGCATTAAAATGCATGAATTTCCTGCCTTTTAGTTTCTCGGCCAGCCAAATTCCATTCATCTGCGCCGTTATAGAATCTCAATGTAGGACAACTATACTTCAATTTCATGCCTCGTATCTAAGTACAATTTGGCTTGCTGATTTTGCATTTTGAAGTGACATGAGTATATATAAAGCACTCATCATTTAACCCATTCGCATGAGTTAACTAATACAGCCCGTCACCTATTCAGATATCATTTCTCAATATAAATAATTAATAAGTCTGTAACAGCTGTATTGACTAATTTACGCGCCGAAGATAATATTCGGCTCCAAAAATCATGATGATGCCCGCAGACTAGTAGATCAACTTCCATTTCTTGAACTGTTGCTTTTAATTTTTCATTTAAATCTCCTATTACAACCAAAGTATTTGCAACAGGATAATCCGCCTGTTCGGCTAATGTTTGCAACTCTTTTTGCATTATGGCTTGTTTTTCATCGAGCGGCATGTCCATCTCAATTTTTGTACTGACCCCCCCTATGCGACTAACAGAATTTACATCAACACAAACAAATGAAAGTTTAGAATTAGCGTCTTTAGCTAACGAGATTGCTTTATTGATCACTACTTCACTGGATTTAGATAAATCAACAGCTACTAATATATGCTTATAGCTCATTGTCTCCTCCCGATTGGCTCTACCATTATTAATGCGTTTAGAATAAGTCTAGCACCAATATCAAATCTTTTAGTTTGCAGTGGTCAAGTAAATCTGACCACTGTTTTATGTTTTGTAAGCTAAGGGGCATAGCGCCATACAAAATATCATCCATTTGCCAGCAAACGAGTAGCCAGAATCACTGTGCTATCACAAATCTACTATAATCATTTCATCAGGAAATATATTTCAGCTGCGCGCAAGTGGGAATGAGGGTTGATACACAATTTATTCACCCTATGAAAAAGGAAAAGAAATGACTCAACAAGCGATAAAAGTGTATTTATTTCGTTGGGCTGGCTCTTGGGGGCCCTTTCAAGTCAAGATACCTTGTGGTGAATGTACGTTAACCAAAGATGTGATTCTCGACACGATTAACAAGGAGTTATCTGGAATTCCAGTAGAATTAGAATTACGAGAGTGGCTTAGTGAATGGTGGAAACCTTTATTGAAAGGCGGATGGCATGCACCTATAGTAATAGTCGCAGGTAAGGTCATTAGCCAAGGAAGTGCGTTAAACCGAGGGCTTCTCACTCAAGCTGTCATTGAAGCTTACGCAAGTCGAGTAAAAATCACAGGGAATCACCTTTTTGGAAAAGAAAGTTGTCCTCATTGTAAACGTGCGAAAGGGTATCTTGAACAAGCCAGCATCACCTATGATTATCACGATGCAGTTAGTAGTCCACGCGCTTTATATGAGATGCTTGCCAGAGTAAAACCTCATATTGGTCCTAAAATGCCAATAACTGTTCCTCAGATCTGGATCGATGGTAATTATATCGGCGGCGCAGATCAGCTTCGCGATGTAGTCAAACAAAACGTCGAGCCTAATTATGATCGCGGACAAAGTTCATTGTCGCCTTTCAAAGATAATTAAGAACGGATCCTGCTTTCCGTTAAATTAAGAATCAATCAGTTAAAATATATCCGTTCACAAAAACATCCCCATTGATAGGCAAGACGCCATCGTTATTGTCAGATATTTATGGCGGCAATAACGCCCTGTAGTGGCCAAGTAAAACTGGCCATTGATTTGTAGCTTGCTAACGCTAAGGAGGCGTTAACGAGCCTGCTTTCTAGAGCGCAACGGGGCACAAACCGGATAATGTTTCTTCCGCGGTTTATTATGCCAGTCACGAATAGTTTTCATTGGTATATATCTATGGCTTTAACGGATTAAGGAGGCTGTCTAATTTATCCACATTAAGAAAAAACACTCTTTATCTGTTGGAAAAATCACTCAAAAGTGGGTTAACCACTTCATAAAAACCAGCTATCGCCTTGAAAGCCTTGTATAAACAAATAACGATAAGAAAATAACACCGGCACCTATTATTTTTTGCGGTTCAACTATTTCACTCAGGATCGTTATACTGAGTATTAATGTCCAAATAGGCTCTAAAATCATAATCAATGAGGCGGTTTCGATATTCACTGAATACTGCCCTACTGCCTGAAGCAAATAACGCAGTGTGGTTGCGATAATGGTCGACACAACAAACCAACATATAACGCTACTACTTAATTCGTAAGGTGCGTGCTTGGTCAAGGAAACAAAAATTGCACTGCTGATTCCGACGGTGAATAGTTGTAAAAATATAGAGACCAACGGTTTAACGTCTTTTGTCACTTTTTTATTAAACACAAAATAGACGGAAACTAATGCTGAAGAGAGTAAGAAATACCACTGACTTTTCTCGACATGCCAACCATTAGACAGAGTCAGCAGCATCATTCCTATAATGGCAACCGGTAATGCCAACCAAAATGCCTTGTTGGGTCTTGTTTGAAAAAATAGCCATGAAGTAAATGGTGCAATTATCATGGCTAAGCTCATGATAAAAGCCCCCCCTGAAAGACTGTTAGTGATAGAAACAGCATACACCCAGACTTGCATTGATAGCGCTAAAACAAGGCCAACAGCGCAAGCTGAAATCACTTGCTTCGCATTTAAACTTAGAACATTTTGGTAGCAAAAAGGAAATAAAATGATACTGGCAATCAGAAATCTAGCTGCAATAAAAATGTCTCCAGGCATCTCTACAACAACCGCTTTTGATGCAATCCACCCAACGGCCGCAAGCAGCGTTGCCATTAACAGATGAAATTCTCCGCGCATAATGTTGTCTCTTGTTAGGAATTGTCAGGCAGTCACTAAATATTTCGAAAAGAGATCACAGCAGCTTGTTTTTATTATAACTTTTGTAGCACTGTGTATCTTTTTTAAATCAACTTAAAGCATCTAATACAAAGAAAAATAGCAACCGCGCAGGGTTGCTATTCGAGGGTATATTTTAGGCTGTACTTGGCGGTTATAACCTACCTATTATATTCCGGGTAATCAGTAAGCCCCTTTTGTGCACCACCAAAAAAAATATCCGGATCGTGTGCCGCTAACGGGTAACCTTGTTTAATACGATTTGGAAGATCTGGGTTAGCAACAAAGGATCGCCCGAAAGCAATCATATCGGCTACGCCTTCAGCAATCGCTTGCTCTGCTTTCTCGGCGTGATAGCGACCGGCATAGATTAGAACACCATGGTAGGCTTCACGTAGCGCATGTTTAAATACTTGAGGAGTATCCGGTGCATCATCCCAGTCAACTTCTGCAATATGGAGATAAACAATCTTGTGCCTATTAAGTAATGCCGCAGCTGCCGTGTATGTATCAATCGGCGTGGCGTCAACGGTACCATTTAGCGATGTAAACGGAGCCAGACGAACACCAACACGCTCAGCGCCTATCGCATCAACCATAGCGCCAACAACTTCTCCCAAAAAGCATAATCTATTTTCGATAGAGCCACCGTATTGATCGGTTCGATTATTGGCTTCTGAATCAATAAACTGATTGATCAAATAACCATTTGCAGCATGTAATTCGATGCCATGAAATCCCGCCTCAATGGCATTGAGTGCTGCTTGACGATACTCTCCCACCACTTGCTTGATATCTAATTTTGTCATTGCTCGCGGCTCTACGACGTCAACAAATCCAGTCTCATCAGTGCCGTTATCGATGAACACTTTTACATTTTCAGCTTTCAGTGCAGAAGAAGATATTGGCTGTTCTCCGCCAATATTATCCGGGTGAGAAACACGTCCAACATGCCAAAGTTGAGCGAATATAACGCCACCTTTATTATGAACAGCATTAGTGACTTTCTTCCAGCCATCAATTTGCTCAGGAGTATAAATACCAGGTGTCCAGGCGTAGCCTTGGCCGAGTGCAGATATCTGAGTACCTTCGGTGACAATAAGGCCTGCAGTCGCCCGCTGTGCATAGTACTCAGCCATCATATCATGGGGCACATTACCCGGTTGACTGGCTCGAGCGCGAGTCATCGGAGCCATGACAATACGATTCTTGAGTGAGATGTTACCCAAGTATAATGGTTGAAATAGTAAGTCTGCCATTATCTGCTTCCTTGAAGAATTAGTTTGCTTGAATCAGCTCAATTTGGTATCCGTCAGGATCGCTAATAAAAGCAATATGCGTTGAGCCACCTTTAACTTGACCCGGCTCACGAGTAACGTTGCCGCCTGCTGTTTTTATGTTGTCGCATGCCGCATAGATATCGTCTACGCCAATTGCGAGGTGACCAAAAGCATTGCCCAGATCATATTGTTTCGGATCCCAATTGTAGGTCAATTCGATGCTTGTACCGTCTGCTTGATTTTCATAACCGACAAACACTAATGTATAGCGATATTCACTATTTTCAGATCGTGTTAATACTGTCATACCAAGAACCTTGCTATAAAAATCAATTGATTTTTCAAGGTCAGTCACCCGGATCATAGTGTGTAAAAATTTCATATATTGTCCTGTTAAAAGCCTCACTATAAATGAGGTCATAATCTAAATTAAGCGTTGTATGCGCCACTAGCGTAATGTAATTCATAGCTGTGACTATAAATTTCAATAATGTTGCCAAATGGGTCTTCCATATAAATCATGCGGTACGGTTTTTCGCCCGGGTAGTAATAACGTGGTGCTTTCATGCGTTTCTTACCGCCTGCTGCAACGATCTTTTCTGCCAGTTCTTCTAAATTTGGATCCTGTACGCTGAAATGAAATACACCGGTTTTCCAGTATTCAAAATTATCTTCAGGGTTTTCCTGGTATTTAAATTCAAACAGTTCAATACCAATGCGATCACCGGTAGATAAGTGAGCAATACGGAATTTATCCCAACCTGCGCCGAAAACATCCGTGCACATTTCGCCGATTGCTGAGTCATCTTCAACAACTTCAGTTGGCTCCATAATCAGATACCAACCGAGTACTTCAGTGTAAAACTTAACAGCAGCTTCAAGGTCAGGTACAGAAATACCAATATGGGAGAAAGTTCTTGGATACGGTATTGGATATTATGTAGACATAATAACCTCAATATTTTATATTAATAAGAGTGTTTTCCCTTCGATAGGGGAAATATACGCCCATCCGTCACGCTCGTGAAATTATCATTAATTATTATTATTATAATTTTTTGTTATAAACCTAAGGGCTCTCCCCGATGTTAAAACCATTTTGGCTAAATACATTTAAAACTTTGATAGAAGTTGGCCACTTTACTCAAACGGCTGAAAAGCTGAATATGACTCAGCCAGGTGTAAGTCAACATATAAAAAGCTAGAAAGTGCAGGTGCTCATTAGGCGTAAAAATAAAGGGTTTGAACTCACTGAACAAGAAATGATTGTTTATCAATAGGCACTAAAATCGCTAAAGATGAAGCTCACCTGGTTGAGAAGCTGAGTTTTGATAATCCCTACTCAGGGCAATGTATTTTATCTTGTTCAGGCTCTTTGGCGTTGTTGCTGTATTCGGAACTTTTGTCATTACAGCAACAATATCTCGATTTGAGTATTCATATTGAAGCCGCGCCCAATCAGAAAATTCTGTATTCTTATTATTTATATTTAACGACTTGTTCGTTTTTAGCCGACAAAATGGACTTTGATTGTTTTGCTTTTAAAAACCAGTTGCAATTATGCCGAAAATAACAGAAATAATACCAACCACCTGAAGTTTATGGACTTTTTCTTTTAAAAATATAATAGCCATCAATATAGTCACTACCGATAAAGCAGATGCGATGGGTGTAATTAAAATTGCATCTCCAATCGTTAATCCAAAATTAACGATTGCAATTGCACCGGCTTCTATAATACCTATCAATACAATTATTAATTTTGTTTTCTTTGTCGATTTCGTTAAGCAAATATCTTTTTTTACGAAAAATGAAAAAAGGAGAAGAATCAAAATTATTCCAAATTTAATAAATAAGGTAGCTTGTAACCATCCAATTTTTTCAGATATCAATTCACTTATATTCCAAAAAGAACCGAAGAAAAAAGCACCAATAACTGCTTCTTTAACACCCGCTGAAAGCTGAAATTTTTTGTTTTTAATATCACTCCAATTTAAAGATGCAATAATAGCTCCAGATATAATCATTAAAACGCCAATGAACTGAAACATTGAAAGCCGTTGACCCATAAAAGAAAAAGAAATGAGTATTGTGAATACAGCCCATAGATTCATTATTGCAGCAACAATCGAGATATTGCCAATCTCAAAGCCTTTCATGAAAAATAAGTATCCAGCAGAATATAAAAGTGAAGCGATTGGAAGTAAAATGATCACTAGAACTGGAATATTGAGATCAACTGAAAATAGCGAAGCAAGCAAAATGATAAAACAACAACCCGCTAATTGTGACCAGAATAGGGTTTTATACGAACCTATCTTTTTGGCATAAACTCCTGCGGCAAAATCGTACACCCCCCATCCAAACATTCCACCTAACCCTGATAAAAGGCTTATACTAGTTAAATTAATGAGCATAATTTCTCTTTCTCTTTCCCTTAAAATTGAGACAAAACGCACTGCTTTAGCAAGATTAATTTCAGCGCAGTAGCCCAACTGAAAACACCCAAGCATGAAGCACCTATACTTAAATACAAGTGTTAATTAATCAAGCCCATTTATTTCTCTTGGAAATCACCTACACCGACAGAAGCCCCATACACAAAATACCTATTATGGTAAGTAGCAACTTTTTCTTCCATAAATAATGGTTTCATTATCAGATTTAAAAAAAGCACTTAAAACCCAGAGTCAATTAATTTATATAACCTCAAAAATAACAGGTTGAAATTTTGTTTTAATGATTGTTTTTTTTGAGCATAAAAATGCTTTTTTCATTTGGTGTTTTGTTCAAGTTCAAATAGCTAAATGAACCTTTTTCGTTTTTGCAGAGGGTAAGTGATTTTGGTCCAAATTTTATAAGTTGCTAACTCACTAAGGGGGCGTTTGTGGCTCTGCCTTCTATGGCGCTTCGGGGCACAAAGCGAGATAGCTATATGAAAATTTTCATATGTTTTTGTCTCAATTTATGTTGTATCGAGCTGTATGAAAATATGTTTTTGATCCATTAATGTTTTATGTGCGTATGTATAAATGATAAAGAAATTCCGCAATCTAAAAGGTATTTTTATAGGGATTGTTAACAGCGCATATCATTTAATTATTAGGGCAGAGAATATGAAGTACGTTATTTTTTTTATCTTTAGTTTTTCCATTCAGGGTAAGGAGATTGTCATACTTCAAGACTTCAATTCATTAAAGTGGGGGAATAGGATAATTTTAGTCAATACAGTAAACAATAAAGACAGTATTATGAAAACATTTGAACAAAATGAAGATAATATTAATGAGCGTGATATTGTTTGGTTCGTAATACAAGACGACACTTTAGCAACAAACTTCAATGGCAATCTTACTGATGACTTTTTATCTAACACGGTTAAAAAATATAAAAGTAGCCAAGGAAAAATAACTTTAATCGGTAAAGACGGCGGTATAAAATCTAGTCGTGAAAGCCTGGATTTAGAGGCTATATTTTTAGAAATTGATGCGATGCCGATGCGTCAAATTGAGATGCAGAGTCAATAAGTTAAGATATTTTTCTTTCTGTCTAATCTAATACCTAAAAGGGCACATTCCGATTAGATTATATTAATTGATATACCTAAGACGTTGGACATATATGCTTGTTCACTGCACATTTTATTATTTTGTGTTTATTATTTTTAATAGGCTACTATCGTGACTTCATCTTTTTATCGCATTACTTTTATTGCTTCTTTTGCTCTTCTAATCGCCTGTAGTCAATCTACTACTGATCCTAACTATCAAGCCTCAAAATCTTTACCAAGTTATTCCCAAGACAATTTTCAACAGTACATTGATGAGACCAAGCTGTGGTTATCGCAACATCGAGTATTTAAAACAGATGATATTGAAAAAGAACTGCAAGCTAATATTCCTTTTGAATTAATTCCTGAAAACCCAAATGGTGACGCGGTTCTTTTAGTGCATGGTTTGGGAGATTCCCCATACTCTTTTATCGATGTTGCACGGCACTTAGTCTCACAAGGTTATCTTGTAAGAACGCTATTATTACCCGGGCATGGCAGTAAAGTGGGAGATCTAATGCTATCAACATTGGAAGATTGGCAAAATGTGGTGAGCCACCATATTGCTTTACTAAAGCCACAATCAAACAAACTCTGGCTTGGTGGTTACTCTACAGGTGCAAACTTAGTTACTTCAGAAGCATTAAATGACGACGACATAGAGGGACTATTACTATTTTCACCCGCCTTTAAACCGGGAAAAACCGCCGTGAAATGGGCAAGAGCTGCCAGTTATGTAATGACATGGGCAGACCAAGATCCTGAAACCAATTACATTCGCTATAATTCATTGCCAATGAACGGCGCTGCCGTTTATTACGATACCGCAAAAATAGTACAAAATGATTTAGAAGATACCACGTACAATAAACCCGTTTTTATGATGATAAGTGAAGGCGACAGTATCATTGATACTAAATTTCCCACCTCCGTATTCCAAAAAAAATTTACCAATCAAAATAATCAACTTATATGGCAAGGTGAGCTTGATTTATCTATTTCAAAAACCACCATATTCAGCATGGATCGTCCTGATTTAGGCATCGTTAATGGCTCTCACATGGGGTTGATGTTTTCACCTAATAATATCGAGTATGGTACCGAAGCCGCTATAATAATATGCAATAATGGGCAAACAAAAGAACAAGAAAATGCATGTGAACAAGGTGATGATATATGGTTTTCTTCTTACGGTATGATTGAAGAGGGAAAAATTTTTGCGCGCTTAACTTATAACCCTTATTTTGAACAAAGCATGGAAAAACTAGATACGGTGATGAAGAATGAACGCTAATATTTACATACTAGACTCCGATTTGGTGTTCTGAGACGCAAAGGGGCACAAACAATACGCCTTAGCATATTTGCTCGATTATCGGTTGGAATACCCAATTTATGTTGATTTCCTCTCAATAGAGAGTAATAGCAAAAAGCAAGATCTTACCCCATTCTCTTCTTAATGTTGATCTTCAAACTGTTATGGCTCGTATTGTCATTGTATAAATTAATGTCAATTCAATACTATCAAAGCTAGGGTGAATATTATGTCTAATATCTTATTGTCAGCAGTGTTACTGGTTATGTTGTGCGGTGGCGAATATGCTTATGCCAATATAGAAGTGAAGTTTTTGGAAGGAGCGCCAAAAGATAAATTTGTCTTTAAAAATACCAGTAAATGTAATTTACAAAATGTTGTTTTGAAAGTGGATCTTTCTAACAGTAAAGGCGGTTTGATATTTGATACAACTGCAACGGGTCAAGGCGTAGAAGTTTTTCAACCTTTTGAAGTAACAGAGGGAGACTTAGCCTTAACATCTTCAGGAAAAGTGAAAGATGGTGCTAAACACTTATCATTGAATGTTAAATCAATTAATGCAAAACAATCTGTCAGTTTTACCATTGATGTTGACGATACACTGGAGAGAAGTGAATTAGGTAATATCCGAGTGTCCGGTAATGAAATAACCGGTGCGACTGTCGACATAAAATTTGATAGTGAAGAACCAACTACGGTTGCATTTAATAACCAAGGTAAAGCACTTATATTGATGCCTCAATGCGATGCTTGAGGCTATGTACCTAGAGTATAATGCAGAGACATTAACCAGCCGCTGCCCAGCAGGTAAAGCGATGTGGCTTCGTGTCAAAAACATTGAAACCGCAGGTCGACAATATGTACGTTTCTTCGGTTACTTAAAAGACTGTCTAGTTTGCTCACTGCAAAAGTAATTTATGCATAAACCACCGAAGAAGCAGGGTCGGCAAGTACAATTTGAAATCAATAAAAGCAGTAAACCTATTACCTATACTGCTAAAATGCGGGTAAAAATAGATAGCAGTGCAGGTCGGCAGAAATACAGTAAACGACTTAGCGCCATTGAACCCGTATTTGGTAATATTAAGGTCAATAAAGGCATGAATAAATTCACACTGCGCGGTCAAGAGAAAGTAAATACCCAATGGCAGATGTATTGTCTTGTTCATAATATCGACAATAATTCCCTTTTTTTTCTTACTTAATTATTTTTTTGTGGATGTTAACAGAGCGGTTTGTAAGTCGCTATGGGGGCGTTTTCGCCCTAGCTTTCTAACTCGCAAAGGGGCACAAAGCGCCATAGAGCTTTTGCACTATTTATCTGTTGAGATCCCCCCATTGTTGCTTCGGTATAATACCTACAAATACAGATTCTTCCCGCCCATTCTTAAATTGTTTTACATCATCTCTTGAATAATACATCCAATCATATTGATTGAATGTATTGTCAAGCTTCCCCAGTTGCTGCACTGACTCCTTATTATCAATTCCATCCTCCAATACTACATTAGTCTGACTAAATATAGAGATTTGCACTATTTTACACGTTTAGCCACCAATGCAGCCGAAACTGTTTACGGTTAGTTTTATACTTCTAACTTCCTATGGCTCTCTTCATACCCTAATTATTGTCCAATAACGTCCTTGCCATTAGGATTGTCTTCCCCTTGGTTAGGGTGTCTACGCCTTTCATTTCAAGAGGACGGGGTTACCAGTTACACAGGACAAAAAAATGGTCCCCGAAGGGACCGTATATATTGAACAGCAGTTAATCTATTCGTTGGAATCGATACGGAATTTAAATGTAATGTTGTTTTCTTCTTCGAATGAGACCAAGACCTACTAGACTAAGGCTAAGTAAGGCTAAGCTTCCTGGCTCAGGAACACCCACTGGTGGCAAGCTTCCTGCATCAACTGATGCGTAACGAACTTGGCCACCAGCAACAAGATATTCACCTATACCATTACCCCAAAATGACACTTGATTAAAATAATCGGAATCATCAAACGCAGCGACAAAAATCTCAAATACATTACCACCAGTGGTCTGTGAAGGGAATAAACCATCAGTACTAGTATTAGCACTAGCGACTTGGATTGCAGCGCCTCCATCAAAAGAGATAAATAAGTCAGTTGTGGGAGCAGTACAACACGTCGCCCAGTCTCCAACCTCAAAACCAACCGAGTTTACCGCATCAGTAAATGTAAAGGTGAGACCGCTATTAAAATAATCCATGGGATCGGTACGTGGATTGCTACCACCACCGCTTGGATTAATGCCAATTGCTTGACCTGACAATGATCCATATGTCGTAACACTCCCTGAACCACCATCATTTTGAGTAATAACGTAATCGCCGCGATCAATACTAACCCCACTAGAGAGTCCACTCCAAACATCCGTTGTTACTATTGCACCAGCGGCTGTGACTGTTGTATCAAAAGAGGATTCACCCGCAGCTATACCATCAAAAACGGTCAGTATGGTCGCGTTTACATTTGTACTCAGTGCGAATGCACCTATCACTGTAAATATTTTTCCTATGTGCTTCATAATTTACTCCTTCTTGTACTCATTAAGTTATTTGTATGGCCAGACCGATGGAAATAATGAAAGTACTATGTTCGCAATGGTTAGGCCGTCTTTGAATAATATTTCTTGGCTTGCAGTATTTTATAATGCATATTTAATACCCAAATACACATACTTTTGATTTATAAAGAAAAAGAAAAATAAATATAAACAAAAGAGGAAAGGAAAACTGTGTGTGTTAATTAAATCGACATTTTCAATGTCCGTATTTAAGCGTAATGCACTGAAAATTATAGGATTAAATAATTAATAAACATCAAAAAAACTAAGAGGTTATGGTTTGTACAAAAAACGACACTAAAAATTAAATTCGAGAGAACGAGGGGGCTATCAATCTTTTTAGGTTAATCCAATATTGTAAATAAAATCGATATTAGAAGAGAAAAGATAGAAGAAGAATAGTGAAAAACATCTATGGCGATGTCCCAAACCTCCTAAATTAGTAAAAAATTTGCTCACTCATTCCCGAAAGCGAGCATAGTAGTGCCCAAGTAAATTTAGTCACTTATTTTCAGTATGTAAGTTGCTATGGGGGCGAAAGCGTCATAGTCTTACGCTTGGTATTGGGAGAAAGAGAGCGTAAATGGGATAGTCTGAACAGAGCAAAAGAGATAAGTCGTCTTGCCCCAAACCGAATTAGAAATAAATTCTAAAACACCTATTAACGCTCTGTTAACTGCGAAATATTACGAGCGTTAATTTAATTTTTTAGCTCTGTATTACTTAATCATTTGTTGATGCATGGCTTTAACTAAAGCAACCAGTGCATCTTTTGATAACTTATCAGCCTTTTCAACGGTCTCAGCCAGATTCTTTTTGTTAGCAACAATTGGCGTGAAGTCAATTACCGGCTTAAGTACCATTTTGATTAATTTCTTAGCCGTTTGCGGATCATTATTGGCAATAATCTCTAACACTTCAGCTTTCATTGCTGCATTTTTATCGAGCAGCAGCTTGGAGATATGCGTGAAACCAACTATTTCACATTGCTCTAATGTGCCAAATTTAGGCAACATACGCCAAGAAATCAGCGTATTAGGTGTCACCTCTTCAATATCTGTTGGACATTCAGCGATAACGTTTGACCATACCCAATCAAGAAAAGCTTCATCACTACAAAGGATCTCTCTTGCTTTGTTACATGCTTTACCAATTTTATACTTAGCTTCTTGCTTCTCTTCTGCTTTTGGCGCATTAAAGTCGATGTAATGTGTTGTATCTAAGTATTGTAGAATAGTTTCTTTTTGTTCTTTTAACGCTGAGCTCATTGAGTATACCTATTTTATAACACCTCATGATTGGGTGTATTGACGAATTAAACGCAGTGTATCTTACCAAAACAAAGAATCTAGAAATATAGACCGTTTGTTTGCATTAATTTCGTTGCCTGTGGAAATATCTACTCATAAAAAGTGATAAATAAGAAAGACAGATTTTTGAAAAAAACACTTAAGCCGTTGAATGTTAAGATTATAATGGTCAGTATCCACCTTGTTTGAGTGCCCTCTCACTTGCACTATTACAACTAAAACAAACTCAGGCCAAAGGCATTTTTAATACTGTTTAAAACCTGATTTGATTCTTGTTGTGATTTTTCACTGCCATTTCTAAGAATTTCGATTAATTGCGCTTTATCTGAAATAAATGATTTTCTACGCTCTCTAATCGGTTTTAGCGTCTCCTGCAAACATTCTTCGAGAATTTTTTTTAATGATCCATCACCTAAACCGCCCTGCTGGTATCGCGCCTTTAACTCACTAATATAAGCACTATCACAATGGAATGCATCCAAGTAGGTAAAAACAACATTACCTTCAATTTTACCGGGATCTTCAATTCGCAAATGGCTAGCGTCGGTATACATAGATTTTACTGCCTTAGAAATATCCCTTTCGCTTGAATCCAATAAAATACTGTTACCCATTGATTTAGACATTTTGCTTTTACCGTCCAAACTTGGCAACCGAGGCACTTTGCTTAACAAGGGTCGGCACTCAACTAAAATATCCGCTTGAGCGATATTATTTAGTTTTCTCACTATTTCATTAGTTTGTTCAATCATCGGTAATTGGTCATCACCACGGGAATAAGTGTTGCTCTGAATGCGGTTATATCGGCCGCCTGGCTAATAGGATAGGTTAAAAACCCTGCTGGTATTGAAGCGCCGAATGACTTACCTGCGATTTCACTTTTGACCGTTGGGTTTCTCTGTAATCGAGAGACGGAGACTAAATTTGAATAGTACATGGTCAATTCAGATAAAGCCGGTATTGCTGACTGCAAACAAATAGTGGTTTTTTGAGGATCAATACCAACTGCTAAGTAGTCAGCAACGACATTCAAAATATTGGATGATACTTTATGAGGATTGTGCCCATTGTCAGTCAGACCTTGTAAATCCGCGACTAAGATGGTCTGTTCGTACTGATGCTGTAAAGCAACCCTTTGTTGAAGTGAACCAACGAAGTGCCCGAGATGCAACTGCCCCGTTGCTCTATCACCGGTTAGTATTTTGTCTTTGTTAAGGGGAAGTGTTTGATTTTGCATTATATGACTCCTAATTTTACCATCGGAGACATAAGTTGCTTTATTCATAAACAGTCATCCGACGGCTTTGAATAAATGTGATTCAGCGTCGCTCTATAAAATAGAACGCCACCAAGAAATTGAGGTTAGTTGAAATGTATTGTTTGTCTGCATGACTGCAACTTATCATTCTATGAATGACGATTCAATAGGAATATCCACCAATGGATAGTAATCTAAGTTGTTTTTTTAAAAGCCAAAATTACGAAATGTATTCGTTATTAATTTCCTAGTGCGTTTACAGGTTATATCTAGGTAGCGAAGACTATTACGCTCGGTATTGGGAGTTTCAGAGCAAACCAAACACGATCGGAATCGGGAAAAAGCAAGCGTGATGATTTTACTAGCTGAGATGCTAATTTTTAATACTTGGTTTGATAAGCACAAAAATATAAAAATACTTAAGGGTTAATGATGAAAGTAAATGATATAAAAAAAATACAACTGATTATTACCGGTGGAACAATTGATTCTTACTATGACACGGATAAATGTACTACGATGCCGCATGAAAAAAGTGTACTGACTTCATTTCTAGAAAAGTACGCAAGAATGGGACATTCAAAAATAGTGACAACAGAAATCTGTATGAAAGACAGCCGTGATATTAACAACGAAGATATTGATAAAGTATTTACAGCGATAATGGAAAGCGAAAGTGATAGACACGTCGTTACTCATGGCAGTTTTACCATGTTTACAAGTGCACGTTATTTGCAGACATTGCTACCCAATAAGCATGGACAAGTTATTATTTTTACAGGCTCTATGATTCCGTTAGAAGGCTTTTCCCCAAATGATGCGGGGTTCAATCTTGGCTCAGCGACGATGGCAGCTCAGTGTTTAAAAGCGGGAATATATATTGCTTTTAACGGCCAGATATATGCTCCGGATGATATGGAAAACCTTCATTAATCAGTAATAATATATTGGCAGAACATTCGAGTGCCTAGTCTCTAATTCAGGTGGTTTTACCGCAGCCGCCAATCCATTGGAGCGACCAGGAGGTAACGTTATATTTATTACTGTTTATCGTTAATTTACTCTGCCAAAGCCTTGGACTCAACAGACACAATAGCAGTAAACCAGCGTAAAGTGGTGGCCAAATAAATTCGATAACAGTTTTTTTTGTATACGTGATGGGGAAGTTAGCTATTTTGCTTTTTGCTAGCTATTAGGAGAAAGCGGCCGTAAATTTTCAAGATTAAATTGAATCAGACAAACATCAAGGAGCCAATATATATTAAGTGAAGTTGCTTAATAAATAAAAAAGGCGAACCGCAAGGGGGCGCCTTTTTTTAGTCCGCATATCACAAGCAGAGCAGTCATTGTTTCGATTAAGCACAGTGACATTTCACAAGACAGCTCACTACGGCGCAATGCTCAGCACCATAAGGAACTATTATCCAAAACTAAAGCAGATCAAAACGATCGGCGTTCATCACTTTGGTCCATGCAGTTACAAAGTCTCGCACAAACTTTTCTTTGTTGTCATCCTGCGCATAAACTTCGGCATAGGCGCGTAGGATTGAATTAGAGCCAAAGACCAGATCAACACGTGTTGCTGTCCACTTGACCTTATCGGTCTTACGCTCGCGGATTTCATAGAGATTATTCCCGATCGGTTTCCAGGTGTAATTCATGTCCGTCAGGTTGACAAAAAAGTCGTTGCTGAGTGCACCTTCTTGATCGGTCAATACCCCGTGCTTAGTGCCACCATGGTTGGTGCCAATCACCCGCATACCGCCAATCAGTACGGTCATTTCATGCGCGGTCAGCCCCATTAATTGCGTACGGTCAAGCATCAGTTCTTCAGCGCTGACAATGTAGTCGTTCTTGAGCCAGTTACGATAGGCGTCATGAAGGGGTTCCAGTACGTCAAAAGAATCCACATCGGTCATCTCCGCGGTTGCATCTCCGCGTCCAGATGAAAACGGTACAGTCAGATCAAAGCCCGCCGCTTTTGCGGCCTGTTCAATACCAACATTTCCCGCCAGCACAATCACATCCGCAACACTTGCTTGACTTTCAGCCGCAATTTTTTCAAGCACTGCCAGTACTTTACTGAGACGCACAGGCTCGTTGCCTGGCCACTCTCTTTGCGGGGCGAGGCGAATACGTGCTCCGTTGGCACCACCGCGTTTGTCCGAACCACGGAAGGTTCTGGCGCTGTCCCATGCGGTAGTGACCATGTCGCTGAGACTCAGACCACTGGCGGATATTTTGTCTTTCAGCGCTTGAATATCATAATCAGTGGCGCCTGCGGGCACCGGATCTTGCCAGATGAGATTGTCTGACGGTACATCAGGACCGATATAACGGACCTTTGGCCCCATATCACGATGGGTCAGTTTGAACCATGCCCGCGCAAAAACCTCGGAGAAATATTCAAAGTCATTGTAGAAACGCTCGGAGATTTTTCTATATTCTGGATCCATCTTCATCGCCATGTCGGCATCGGTCATGATTGGATTGAAGCGAATCGAGGCGTCTTCAACATCCACCGGTTTGTCTTCTTCTTTAATATCAACCGGTTCCCATTGCCATGCGCCGGCCGGGCTCTTTTTCAGTTCCCACTGATAATTGAGTAATAGTTGGAAATAACCGTTATCCCACTGGGTAGGATGCGTTGTCCATGCGCCTTCAATACCACTGGAGACAGTATCGCGGCCAATGCCACGCGTGGTTTTATTTAACCAGCCAAAGCCCTGATCTTCAACGTCCGCACCTTCAGGTTCCGAGCCAAGCAGCGCGGCATCGCCATTACCATGACATTTACCCACGGTGTGACCACCCGCGGTGAGCGCGACGGTTTCCTCATCGTTCATGGCCATTCGCTCAAAGGTGACTCGAATGTCGTGAGCGGTCTTGAGCGGATCGGGATTGCCGTCGACACCTTCAGGGTTGACGTAGATAAGCCCCATCATTACGGAGGCGAGCGGGTTTTCCAGATCGCGTTTACCGGAATAGCGACTGCCTTCGCTGCCGCTGGGCGCAAGCCACTCTTTTTCTGCACCCCAATAGGTGTCCTTTTCCGGATGCCAGATATCTTCACGGCCAAAGGCAAAACCAAAGGTTTTTAAGCCCATGGATTCATAAGCCATAGTACCCGCATAGGCTATCAAATCAGCCCAGCTGAGCTTATTGCCGTATTTCTTTTTGATTGGCCAGAGCAGGCGCCGTGCCTTGTCCAGATTGACGTTGTCCGGCCAGGAGTTGATTGGTGCAAAGCGCTGATTGCCGGTGCCAGCCCCGCCTCGTCCGTCGGCGATACGATAAGTTCCTGCCGCGTGCCAGGACATACGGATCATCAGACCGCCGTAGTGTCCCCAGTCCGCCAGCCACCAGTCCTGGCTGTCGGTCATCAGTGCATGCATATCTTTCTTGAGCGCGGTCACGTCAAGCTTCTTGACGGTTTCCCGGTAGTTGAAGTCCGGCCCCATGGGATTGGTTTTGCTATCGTGTTGATGAAGAATATCGAGGTTCAGGGCCTTTGGCCACCATTCTATGTTCGACATGCTATTCTCTGTTGCACCGCCGTGCATCACTGGACATTTTCCGCCCGTATTTGTCGCATTTCCGTTCATATACATTTTTCCTCTTATAAGATGATAAATATAAATCTTTGTAAATAGCCTAACATGATCACTCAAAGTAACCACCTTCAGTCTTTTCAAAAAACAGCCGGTTACCAGATCACCTACGCATATCCGACTCTGTTAGCTTGTGTAAAACTGCTATTAATTTACAAGTGTATTACACCCGCTGACTTTTGCTGCGGCAATTTAAAAATACTTCAATGATAACGTTGCGGAGCAGATCGGCCATCCACCCGTTGTTATAACAGGTGTAAAATATAACGGTTATAACTGTGCTAAACCGTGGCTGTGCTCATAAAATAATAGGGTTTCAAAACTTTTCTCAGGTTAATAAGTCGATTTTTAACAAATCAATAAGTATCCAACAATTTTATTTTAAATCATCTAAGTGTTTAGAAAACTAAGAACTTACCATTATTCTGACACAGGGCTGACATCTATTAGTGTAGGTTATACCTATATTGTCTATAATTGTGCTCTTTATATATAAGCGCGCAGTTAAGCAGTGCACTGGCTTGGTCCCCTTTGACTGATTGTGCAAAAATCCAGTTTTTCTACCCCTCGTAAAGAGCCGAATATCCCGCTCAGTAACATTATTATCAATGCCAATTCACGGTTTTCAACATAGCGAATTAACGTTTGCTAATAATTCAACCTGTATGATACTGCGATACCCAGGTAGCTTTCGGGGAATAGGGGTTGTGCGGTTTCATCAAGCCATATTTAAAATTTATCTAAAATTGGGACTGACTCGATTTTCCTTATTCTCTGGTGCTTATTGGCGGATAATAACTTGGTGCCCTTTTCTACCGCATAAAGCTTTTGAGTCGTGCAGATAGCAACCTTAGCTTTGTCTGTTTTTTTAGGTTGAGTAATCAGCGCTGATAGCGGTTTGGTTTTTCCTGAGTATTTGTTTTCTTAAACCCTTAGATTCAAATAGTAAGTGGTTGGATTAATATTATTGGTATGGGGGGTTAATTGGGCGCTTACCTCGCCTTAAATAGTGCAAAATGTATGCTAAAAAGATCGAAAAATGGGGCCATGTTGGCACATGATCCCCGTTTATTTATCCTAACTAGAACGCTTCAACACGCGACTTAGTGCGCTTTAAAACTATTCAGATTCTACTTAATCCTCAGAATTGGGTTTTATCGACCATTTTCAACCATATTGGATTTGAAAAAGCTTTGTGTTCCTGGTTATCTTCTACGACTAAACTGACCCACCCTGATTTCTGTGGCACATCAAATACCACCGATGCCTTCTCGCCCGATAACGTCCGCTCACTGATCACACCATCATTGCCGATTAACTGCACCGACTTAAGCCCATTCACCGACAGCAGGTCAAAACTGATGGATTGTGGCTGATTTTCAGCCAGCTTGAGGGTGTCACCAAACATAACATTTTGTGGATATATTATCGGGCCAAACGATGCATAGGAGCGGCCATTTTTCATTGCTTGAGCAAAGGCTTCAGCATTTGGTTTACTCCCTGTATAGACAAACATACGGTTAAGACCGGTTGTTTGATTCCAGACATCATGGGTGTCAGAACCGGCAGTATAATAGTAAGGTAAGCCTTCCGACCATAGCTGACGGGCTTTCTCAACCGCCTTTTTATAGTCCACTGCCGAATTTATCTCGATCAGATCAATGCTCGAATCAAAGCCGCCGGGTGCCGTATTTTTGGCCAGACTGCTCAGATAACCATAGGGAATATAAGGATGGTTAGAAGCGACGACGGTTGCCCCCATACGTCGAGCATCTTTAAGGATGCTATGGATATCATCCACGCCGGGATCGACTGACAACTGCGCGCCAATCTCAATAGGGTATGCATTAAAATGCCCCCACGATGCTGAGATTTCTATCGATGGAATAAATGGCACGCCACGCTTATCCGATAGCGCTTTAATAGCAGCGTTGTTTTTTGTTGAGTCATGATCACTCACAAAAGTAACACTAAGACCCGCTGCCAGCTGTGAACGGACCAGATACTCGGGTGAGGTCGACCCTTCCAACACATCTGCATGATGATGCAGATCACCCGCGTACCAGCCTTGTTGTGTTGGATAGGTACTGACAGGGATTTCGCCGGCCAGGTTAGTTGTTTTATTGGGCACAATGCTGGCATCAAGCAATACAGGTTTAGCTAAAAAGTCATCACCAGAAGAAACTTTAAGCTGATAATCGCCGGGGGCCAATGTAAATGTGGCTTGTCCGACACTGTCTAACTCGGTGAAGAATGTTTTCGCACCAAAAAATTCAATCAGAGGTTTATTACCCTTTTCGATCTGAATTTTAGCGTCTAATGCAGACTTTTTCTGTGCATCCGTTACCTTAATATTGACTTTACCCGGGGCTAAAAGGTCAGCGAATGAAAGTGTTTGCGACTCATTCTTTTTGATACTGATGTCATGCTTTGTACTGTCTGAATAACCTTTACCCGCCGCATATACCTGGTAATCTCCCACCGGCAGATCAAGATTATACTGACCATTCTCACCTATTACCCAGATGTATGGCACGTCATCTTTAAGAACTACCACCGCCGGCTGATCGACAGATTTACCATTTTTAGTTTTTACGCTGCCCGTCAACGTTCCCGCCTGCAGATTTTTACGCTCAATTTCAGCCTTCACCACCGGCGAGAGGTCGCCACTGGCCAGCACCTGATAGTCACCTTCAAAGGACATTGACTGTGACTTTTTCAGGGTATGTTTTGCATATAGATCCCGTGATTTGTATTTCAGTTCTGTCATATACGGCGCATGCAATGCAATTGCCCAATCAGCGCCATAGCCAACAAAACGATCTGCTATTGGATTCTCAACCAGCGCTTCATCTTTATCCGCATAACCCGGCACGGCAAACTTATAACCACCATCCGGCCACAATGTATAACCGGATAACAGATCAGCGACTGCTTCACCTTCGTTGGTCATTGTAGTTTTAACGTGAATGAGATCAGACTCTGATGCCAGGCTATAAACAGTACTAATGACCATCTTACCAAAATCGCGAGTAATCTTAACTATCGCCTCATCCTTACTGTCTTTAATGATCTCAACATTTTGATAAGTATTCGGCCAGCTTGACCAGTTATTTGGAATAAAATCCGCAAAGGCGACTCGATCATTGCTTAAGGATCCGTCTTTTTTAACATTGGCAATATCAACAATACAACCACGCGCTACACCCCAAGGAGGCGCAGAGCCCACCGCTAATGAAAAGGCTAATTTATTATTCCTGACGGTTAAGTCTTGATCAGAAGTTGCGTTACCGGCGGGGATAATAGTCTTGCCCTGAGTAATACTGACAGCGGCATGGCTCTGCGCCGTGACAGCCAAGCCAGAAGCTAACATAACGGTACTAACAAGCAGGGTTTTACGAAATGATTTTATCAATACTGTTTACCTTACGCAGACACTGTAGCCTGCTTTTTATTTAAAGGTGAGTTTAATAAAAAGCAGGCTACAGTATCTTCGATAAAAGAGCAAAAAAGGCCCATTTTTTACTTTTCTCCAGAAAACAGATACAAATAGGGAAGTATCGGCAGCCTTCCCTCGCAAGGTGATAATTGAACAGAGTGACTAATTAATTGTTCCGTTAGCCGGTAGAGACAATCGGAAATAATGAATAAAGTGGATAGCAGCAATGGCAGATATCTTCACCCTCAGCTTCTATTTCGACTTCATTGGCATGTAAAACAAGATGCTGATTTTTAGGCATGATCGAATAGGCACTGGGCCTGATTGTCTCCCCTCCTCATATAAAAGCTTAATTTCGTAGCTGATGAAATTTACAATCCATTTAAAAATATTGGCTATCCGTACTTATTTGTCGCTAGGTGTTCTTTGCAACTACTTTTAGCACACTTTCCGCATTTGAATATCTTCTCAAGTAGTCAATAAAATCGACATTTGTTAATGGTTTGCTATACAGGTAGCCTTGCAGATACTGACAATTTGTAGACAGCATAAACGCCGCCTGCGCTGGTGTTTCTACACCTTCAGCAACAACACTCAGATCCAAGCTTTGAGCCATGGATAAAATTGCATTTACTAATGCGACATCTTCTGAAATTGTCGGCAAATTCATAATAAAAGAATGGTCAATTTTCAGGTAGCTGACCGGGAATTTTTTAAGATAACTCAGTGATGAATAACCCGTACCAAAGTCATCGATTGATAACTGGACACCCAGGCGACGAATTGCCTGCAGTTGATTCAGTGTTCTGTCATTGTCAGAAAAAAGCAGACTTTCAGTAATTTCCAAAATAAGTCTTTCTGCGGGCAGGCCCGATTCCAGTAAAACCACTTTCACTAATTCTGGAATATTTTGACTTTGAAACTGGCGGCTGGATAAATTAACGGCAACACTGGGTGGTTTTTTGTGAACTATTGACCAGGTCATCGCTTCCCTGCAGGCTTCACGCAAAACCCATTCGCCAATCGGTACAATAAGGCCAATCTCTTCAGCAAGCGGTATGAATTCACCGGGAGGTACCATCCCCTTTTCAGTATGCTGCCAGCGAATCAAAGCTTCGGCGCTATCAACACAGCCTGTTTCAGTATTAATAACAGGCTGATAATTAAGATGAAAGTCTCCGTTATCCAATGCGATGTGCAATGCTTCTTCTAACTCTTTCCGGCGCATCGCCTCATCATCCATTTCCTGAACAAAGAACTGGAACTGATTTCGGCCTTTTTTCTTAGCTCTATACATAGCACTGTCGGCTTTGCGCATAAGATTAACAGTATTATTACCATCATCAGGAAAAATGGTGATTCCTATGCTGGCCGAAACGAATGAATCTCGTCCTTCAAAATGATAAGGTTGCGCGAGATTTTTCAAAATTTTATTGGCAATAACTTCAATATCATAGGTGCTGTTGTTTTCAGGCAGTAAAATGGCAAACTCATCACCACCTAATCTGGCTACCGTATCGGATTTACGCATCTGGCTGATAAGTCGTTGAGATGCTTCTTGAAGCAGTTTATCCCCGACCAGATGACCCAAGGTATCGTTAACATGTTTAAAACCATCAAGATCAAGATACAATAAAGCAACGCGCGTGCGCTTCCTTTGAGCAATGTCTAATGCATGGGGAAAACGGTCATAAAACAGATTCCGATTAACTAATCCGGTCAAAGCATCAAAATTTCCCTGATGCCAAATGCGAGCTTCGTTTTGTTTGCGGTGAGTAATATCGACGAGGGTGACCGGAACACTTTGAAAACCCTCTGTAGTTTGAGGTATCTGAAAAGAGATAATACAGTTAATTTCGTTGCCGTCTAAGGTGTTATATATTGCTTCCGACCTGAACACCGTCTTTTTTCCCCAAATAGCATGCAGCCCTTTGGTGAAGACATCAATGGCATTTTCGCCAAAAGTCTCACTGATTCGGCCAAAAAAATCCTCCCGGCTTTTTGCAGCAAATAACCTCAGAGTCACTTCGTTGACCTCCAGTACTTTAACCATGCCGGCCAACTCCCAAGCCAGCTGCTGGTTGTTTAACAAATATTGCTCAAGATCTGTGACACCTTCCTGGCGGAGCTTATTGAGTGTATAGAAGACTTTCGAAAAATCTTCGTTCCAGATAGAGACCTCGGAATTATCAAAAAGACGCTTAAAATTTTCTTCACTTTTGCGCAACGCAGCGTAGGGAGTTTTCAGATTAGAAACAATAATGGCATTGAAAATCAGCCAGAAGGAAAACAGTTTAAAAATATGGCCGAGCAAATTTGAAATGCTATGGATGTTTATATAATAGGTAAATAAAAGCTCAGCACAGATGGTCATTGCAATCGAAGCAATAAGCAGTTTTCTCTCTCTTGCACAGATACCGTCTTTTATATAAAGCAGAGAAATCAGCGCCGATGCCAAAATAAAAACGATCAGATATTCGCTGTATACTTTAAAATGGGTAATGCCTTGCCCTTCGATAAATCCCGTGGGGAAGTTCCCTGACAAAATCAAGGCTGACAGAGCAACAGCCAGAGCGCCAAAAATACCGATCAGTAAATATCCATTTTGCTTTTTCATTGCAACAAAGGGAGCTGCAAACAGCAACAAGGCTTCCATATATCGGGCCGCAATCCAAAACTGCACGGTCAGATTGCCGCTTCCTTCTACAAAAACAGTCATCCCCTTAAAGACAAGGGTATGCATTAGATCTAAATAGCCAATCCATAAATAACCACAGGCAAGAAAAACCATAAAGTTGTTTTTAGTAAACTCTCTGGTGGACCATGCAAGGGTAAACATAACAAATGAAATAATGATGGTAAATAGTTCAATGAAGGTATGGAATGCAAGAAAACTGTACTGAGCAACAATAATCAGCAAAAGAGCTATTGCAGTTGGAATTGTCCATAGCCGCCATTGCATAAGTGGATTAATAAGCTTTTCCGGATCAGTCAATTTAGCCTCTATTAATTATTGGGATTTTTATTGTGCCGTTAAAAATAACCAGTATCAGCGTATTTTCCTTATTAAAAAGAGCCTCATTTTAGCAGGGTATTATGTCATTATCTTTACCTTAAGCCTCTAATTTTAAAGAGATGCATCAGAATCAGATCTTGGTCAGACATATTTACTCATTGAGCAAGCCATTTCCCCGTCAGAAAAGGACTTTAGCGCAACCACAGCTGAGTGAGTTAGCGAATAATTTCAGCGCGCCGGCAGTACAGTCATACTTATTCTATAACAGTTAAATAAAAGAGTAACTGGCCATTTACCGGATGCGTCAATTATCTATTATAAACAATCTGTTATAGCTGATAGCAGACGATATTATGAAAAATAACGGTTGCAGATATTGCTTGATAGCCGTGAGCTTGATCACTAAAAAATCGCATACTTTCACCACTATTCAACAGATGCCATTCACCATCAGAATAGATGCTTAATTGACCTTCTAATACGTGTATATGCTCAATCACCCCTGCCCCATGGGGAGATGACATCTGTTTATGATGTCCGGTCAAAGTAATTTCAAACACCTCTAAACCCGCATCAGCCTTAAAAGGAAATAACGTTTTAATCTTCATGTCAGGATCATTGGGAAAGATCGTTTCACTAGAGCATAACTGTGGCTCGTCAGCAAAAAAGGCGGAGAAAGAGGTTTCTAAACCACTGGAAATTTTCCACAGTGTAGAAATAGTTGGGCTAGACTCTTCGCGCTCTATCTGCCCTAACATCGCTTTAGACACACCTGTCGCCTTAGCTGCGGCATCCAAGCTGAGCTTTTTTTTATTGCGCAGGGACTTCAAATGCTTCGCTATATGCGATTTAAAAATCAATTGATTCATTACTCTTCCTTTGTTGTGCGCTATAACGCACAATGATACACTCGGCTTCGTGCGTAATAACGCACAACTATATCACTTGTCTATGGAGCGGTAAATGCTAAAAAAAACATTCAACATCAGTCACTTATTTTCTGGCTTTAGTGCAGTTTTGGTCGGCTACAGCAGCTCTGTTTTTATTATAATTCAGGCTGCCACCTCGGCTGGTGCATCAGCGGCGCAAATTGGCAGTTGGCTGCTTACCCTTGGTATCGCAACGGGGCTTGCCACTATTCTTTTTTCGTGGTTTTATAAGGCGCCCATTTTAACCGCATGGTCAACGCCCGGGGCTGTGATCTTAGTCACTGGAGCGACTCAATACGGGTTAGCGGTGGTTATTGGCGCTTTTGTTGTCTCGGCAATCTTAATTATATTAACCGGGCTTATCACGCCATTAAGCCGAATGTTAGAAAGGATACCTGCTCAATTGGCGACGGCAATGCTGGGCGCTATTCTTCTGCCATTTTGCCTGAAAGCCTTTATTCCGTTGATGGATAACCCGCTCATCTTCTTCAGTATGTTTGTCAGCTTTTTTACCGGTAAACGTTATTTTCCTCGTTATTCAATGGTGTTATTACTGACGACCGGCATTATCTGCGCAATCATGACGGGTGCATTTACGGATCAAGAAATTATACTCTCCGTTGCACAGCCATCATGGGTAACGCCGGAGTTTGATCTGCGGGCAATGATTAATCTGAGTATTCCACTCTATGTGATCACTATGCTCTCACAGAATTTACCGGGTATTGTAATGATCAGAAGTTATCAATACGAGACACCCGTCAAGCCGCTCTTAATAGGGACAGGATTAGCCAATTTATTAGCCGCACCATTCGGCGGTTTTAGCGTCAACCTCGCTGCAATTTCAGCGGCCATCTGTATGAATGAAGAAGCAGACCCCGATAAAACGGTGCGCTACCGGGCGGCAATATGGGCGGGCATTTTTTATCTTATAGCGGGTGTTTTTGCAACAACCTTAGTGGATATCTTCCTGTTTTTGCCCGCTGGAATTACAGACATATTAGCAGGGCTTGCTTTGTTAGGCACTTTGCAAATGTGCCTGCAGACGGCTTTTGAAAAAGAAAATTTCCGCGAATCAGCTTTGCTTACTTTTCTTCTGACCATGTCAGGCGCCACGCTCTTAGGTATTGGTTCGACACTGTGGGGGCTGTTAGCCGGATTAATACATATTCAGTTAACTAAAAACACTCAAAAAATTAAGATAACGGCTAAAAAAGCCAAGACGATTCAAAGCATAGAGTGAGTACTTCTACTTAATATTTATTCCGCTGCCTGCAAAAAGAAGCGCAAAGAGATCTCTATTAGAAAGCCGATTTTAAGTTAATAGTCTTCATAAATAACCTTGGATCGGCAATTTTATCCAGCATTGAACTGTCCGGTAAACAGTCATCATCGACATAGTCGGCATAATCACCCGCTGAATCAAAAACTAAAATATCAAAAGCCAGCCTATCCTGCCCGTACAGCCCGCGGTGGATCATATCCGCTGAAAAAACCAACAAGTCGCCCGCAGCTAATGCTATTTTCTTACCGGTGGAGAGACTTTCACTGCTCAGTCTTTGGTTTTCTTCCTGCCGAACATCAAATTCTTCGGCATTATCCCAGCGTTTATGCGAACCCGGTACGAGCTCCATTCCCGGTTCATCAAATAAAGGCACACGAAGATGTAATACCTGAGTAGCATGAATCACTTTCTTTTGCTCTTCGATATCAAAGTCATATTGGCAGTCTCGATGCCAAAAATCTTTTTGCTGAGGATTCACCGGATCAAAGAATAATTGAGTATTCATAAAAGCGGGATCAGCGGCGATAACCGACTCGACAATATTCATTATTTTTTTTGAACTGATAAAATTAAAAAGTGCCACCCGGTCATCAAACCCTAAATACTGACTGCCGGTGATTAAAGAAGAATTAAAGGCCTCTTCCCGATAGAAAACTTCGTTGTCATCTTTCCATGCTTGATGAAATTTTAATATGACTTTTCTAAGCGATGATATTTCAGCCGCATTAAAATAATTTCTAATGACAAAATAACCTTGTTGATCATAATAACTATTCAATTGACTTAAACTCTCTACCATTACTCTTGCCTTCACTTATTTAATCGAAAGGTTGTACAACACCCTTTATTTAACACCTGTTTTTTGCCCGTCGTATGATAGCCGGAAAGTAATATTAATGACATTAAAGAGCGAATCAATCTTAGCCGTTAAAGTATTGGTTAAAAAAATCTCAATTCAAATCGATGGTTAATCATTAACTTGCTTGTTGATATAACAAGCAAGCTCGCGGATCCCCTGCTCACGTTCGACTTCTGTTTTTTCACTAAAGTTAAGGCGCATGCAATGGCGGTATTTCCCGGTTGCAGAAAACAAGGTGCCGGGGGCAATGCTGACGTTGCCCTCTTTGCACTGTGAGGCTAATTTTACCGCATCGTATTGCTTATTTAACTCAACCCACAAAATATACCCTCCCTGCGGAAAACTGATTCGCGTGTCTTTAGGAAAGTATTGTTTAATACACTTTATAAGATGGTCGCGCCCTTGTTTGTAAAGCAGCCGCACTTTACGCGTATGGCGATTATATCCGCCCGACTGAATAAAATCGGCTATCGCTAACTGCGGCAATGTCGGGCACATCGAGCTACTGACATATTTAACGTGAGTCACTTTATCGCGATAACGCCCCGGTGCAATCCAGCCGACGCGCATACCGGGAGCAACGGTTTTAGAAAATGAGCTGCATAATAAAACCCGACCATCTTCATCAAATGATTTAATGGTTTTAGGGCGCGGTGATTGATAACTGATGTCACCGTAAATATCATCTTCAATAATGCAGATATCGTAGCTTTGTGCTAATTGATAAAGACGTTTTTTGTCCGGTTCAGGCATGCTGTAACCCATCGGGTTATTTGCAGTAGGCGTCACCAAAATGGCTTTAATGGGCCATTGTTCAAGTGCCAATTCTAATGCTTCTAGACTTAATCCATTTTCGGCATTGGTTGGAATCTCTATGGCTTTTAAATTAGCGGTTTTGATGGCCTGCATTGAGCCATAAAAACTCGGTGATTCAACGGCGACAATATCACCGGGCAGAGTCACCGAGCGTAAACAAACGGATAATGCTTCCTGGCAGCCGGAGGTGATAACCAGATCATCTGGGTGTAATACACAGCCGGAATTGGTCGCTAACTTGGCAATTTGTTCACGTAATACCTGCGCACCTGCGATATTGCCATAGGGCAAACTGAGTGCAACTTGGTGGCGCATTAACGAAGACATTTTTTTTAATAATGGATTTAAGCTTGGCATGCCCATATTAGGCATTGCATGTTGTAATTGAACCGTGGATACGTCTTCTTTCGCGAGCAGTACCTGCAAGACATCCTGCCACTGTGAAACCTCAATAGGGCGTTGCGCGGGTCGGGATGTGACCGGCAAGACAGGGACAGGGGTGGTAAAAGCCACAAAATAGCCAGATTTTGGGCGTGCGTCAATTAACCCCTCCATCTCAAGCTGGTGATAGGCTTGCTGCACCGTTGAAATACTGACCTTATGCGCGGCAACCAGCTGACGAATAGAGGGCAGTTTATCCCCTGCCACATACAACCCAGCGTGGATATTTTCACGTAAAACATTAGCAACCTTGTCGTATAGCTTCATATTTTAATTACCCTGTATTGTCTGTTATTGCATACTATCGAAAAAATCTCATAGTTTGCCATACAGATGAGTCTTAAATACACCATACAGGCTTTTATTTGAACAACCTGTATCGATAAAATGTATTTTTTTGAATCTGTATTGATATTTTCATTTATTTAGAATAGTGATTCAGGACTTATCAGAGGATCGTTATTATGAATATCAAGAGTAGAGTAAGGCGTTTAAGCAGCCGTTATCAGACCCGACAGCAGCTGCGTTGTTTACCGGATCATCTTTTAAAGGATATTGGCAAAACCAGACAAGATGTAACCAAGGAGCTAAATAAAAACACTTTGATCGGTGTTATTGCTCGGTTTTTACAACCTGTTAGAAAAGGAGCTTGATATGGAACTCTCCCTGTTATTGGCCATTTCGCTGTTTGCTTTTGTTATGTCGGTAACACCCGGACCGAATAATATAATGTTACTGGCATCCGGTGCACAATTTGGCTATCAAAAAACACTGCCTCATATTTTTGGTGTTTTAATCGGCATCGCCAGTTTGCTGGCGTCGGTATTATTGGGTTTTGGCGTGATCTTTGAGCTCTACCCTGCTCTTTACGATTTACTCAAAGTGCAGGGCTCTTTGTATCTCTTTTGGCTTGCCTGGAAAATAGCGACTGCCTCTATTGAACCGCCAGCAGTTAATGCTTCTCAAAGTAGCTCTGAGCGAAATAAAACCAAACCCATGACCCTATTTCGTGCCGTGACCTTTCAATTTGTAAACCCTAAAGCATGGGCGATGACCATTGGCAGCATCAGTAGTTTTACTCTTGCGGGCGAAGGTTATATTGAATCAGGTTTATGGATAATGCTGTGTTTTGCGATCACCGGTTTTATCGCGATCAGTTTATGGGCTTATCTTGGCGTGAACATCGCGCAACGATTGACGACCACAAAACGTAAAAAAGCCTTTAACTATACGATGGGCGTCATGACTATCGGGACGCTGTTTTTTATACTAAATTAAAGGTTGCCACGCAAAACGTGGCAACCTTTAAAGCTAACAAAAACAGCTAATTAAAGCAGAGTTAAAACATAAACATTTATTAAAACTGAACCATCAACTTGCCTTTGTTTTCACCCGTAGCGAATAAGTTCAGGCCTTCAATAGCTGACTCTAAACCTTGTAATAGATGCGCGCGGTGTTTAATTTGTCCAGCCATTACATAAGGTGTTAATTTTTCTAACAATTGCGGCACTTGATGAAAGTGATCCGGCATAGTAAAACCTTGAATGTTGATACGACGTTTAATAATATTTAACCAGCTTGGACCTAAATCAGGCACCTCGGCATCATAAGCTGAAATTAAGCCACAGACGACAACGCGGCCATGTGCATTAATACGATCAAAGATGAAATGCTGGATTGGACCGCCGGTATTTTCAAAGAATAAATCAATGCCGTCTGGCGCCGCTTTTGCCAGTTGCGCGTCTAAATCATCGCTTTTGTAATTGATTGCGGCATCAAAACCAAGTTCATTGACTATCCAGTCTGCTTTTTCCTGGTTTCCGACCACTCCAATCACCCGCAGACCTTCAGCTTTAGCAAGTTGTCCAACGATTGAACCAACTGAACCGGCAGCACCTGTGACAATAAGTGTTTCACCTTTTTTAGGTTTGCCGACGTTAAATAAACCTTGTACCGCGGTTAAACCGGGTAATGCAAATACCGATAAAACCGTTTCATTTGGTAATGGAGCGGTTACTTTATTTAACCCTTTACCATCACTTAAAAAATACTCCTGCCAGCCCATCATGCCCATCACCCGATCACCCACTTCAAAATCAGGATGGTTACTGATCGTGACTTCACCGATACCGGAACTGCGCATCACCTCACCCAGTGCAACGGGCGGAATATAACTGTTGGTATCAGCGCTCATCCAACCAAACATGGCCGGATCCAGTGACATATGCTGCTGTTTTACCAGAAACTGCCCTGCGCCAACGGTCGGAATGGTTTTTTTAACAACCTCAAACAATGATGAGTCAATAGGGCCACCAGCAGGACGTTTGATTAAATTAATTGCAGTAAATGTTGTCATGGTTATATTCCTTTTAGAAGATGCAGTTGTTAACTGATAGTGTCATTATGGCCGCTTAAAAGCGTGAGATATATACCCTAATTTGTCTTTCATTATTGTTATAAAGACAATAATAGGTTTATGATCAGTAGTTATTAATTAAATAGCCAGACTATAGGAAATGACCATGGATCAGTTACGTGCTCTTAAATATTTTGTTCAGGTTGTTGAAACGGGGAGCTTTACTAAAGCTGCAGAGGTATTTTCTGTGCCGCCGTCATCACTTTCACGGCGTATTGCAAATTTAGAGAAAAGCCTGGGAGCCACTTTATTAAAACGCTCAACCCGGGTTGTCAGCTTAACTGAAATCGGCCAGCGTTATTATCAGCAAGTGAGTGAAATTATAAGATCCCTTGAAATAAGCGATGAATCGGTACGCTCTTATCAAACAACGCCAATGGGGGTCTTAAATATCAGTTCAACGGTGGGCTTTGGTGAGCAGGTTTTATTGCCGCTGTTAGATAAGTTTTCTGTTTTATATCCTCAAGTGACCTTAAATGTAAATTTAAGTGATGAATTATCAACGCTGGCAAGGGATGAAGTTGATTTAGCCATACGCGGCGGTTACGCTCCTGATCAGCGGGTTATTGCCATTCAATTAATAAATAATGATTTTATTGCGGTGGCTTCCACAGCTTATATAGATAAATTTGGTTACCCCGGCGATGCTCTCAATTTAAAACAGCATCATGGTCTGTATTTTAAAACGCCTGCCGGGCCAACCCCCTGGTTATGTGAAATAAAAGGTCAGTGGCACGATGTTTCGGCGCCACCTTTGTTAATGACCAATAATCGCCATTGGTTATTACAAAAAGCGCTTGCGGGGGCCGGCATTTTGATGATGCCCCGTTGGGCACTTGCAGATTATTTAGCATCGGGTGAATTAATTGAGTTAACCGTGAAACCTGCCTTAACGGTGACCAGAAATCCAAATTTAGGAATGTTTTTGTTGTATCAAAAACAACGTTACCAGGTACCTAAGATTAAAGCCGCAGTCGATTTTTTGGTCGCAAGCATTAGGGATAATAAGCCATAAGGCAGGAATAAGAAAAGGCTGAAAGGCAAGAAAGCTGGAAGACGGGAAAGAGTTAGGGCTATATACTCGAAAACAGTAAATATAAAAGGGTGAACCGATAAGATGCAAGAACCTTGGGTAAATTGGTTATTAGAGCAACTGTTAATATTAGGAAGCCATGTGGGGCTATTTTTAATATTAACCTTAGTGCTATTTGCCCTGCAACGGGCGGTCTTTTTATTATCTAAAAATATGCTTGGCGGACGGGTTATTTATATTAGTGCCTGGGTAGGCACACCAATTCATGAATTAAGTCATGCTTTCTTTTGTTTAATATTTGGCCATAAAATTAAGCACCTGGTATTATTCAAACCCGATAAACATGGCACCTTAGGTTTCGTTTCTCATTCCTATAATAACCGTAATTTATGGCAGGTCATGGGTAATTTTTTTATTGGCATTGCGCCGTTATTTGGCGGATTGTTAGCTATTTACCTGCTCACCTCGCTGTTGCTGGATGATCCGCAGCCATTATTTAAAATGCTAAAAATGGCTGCTTTTAATGATATTGATACACTGCATTTTTTACCGTTACTTGAGCTAAATAATAATATAATCGCTTATCTTCAAAACGCCTATGCTAGGTCGCCGCTCAATGTTGTTATATGGGCTTATTTATGCGCGGCAGTCAGCCTGCATCTTTGCCCTTCAAAGGAAGACTTAAAAGGTGCCTGGGCGGGTTTTATTGTATTTATAGCCCTGTGTTTATCGCTTATGATGCTCAATCAAACGCTCGATGGAAACTACTTCGCAGGCTTTAAAAATACTATTAATATGAGCTCTATGTTATACGTAATAGGGATAGTCTTAGCGAGCGGGATAGTATTGTTTTTATTAATGTGTAAAGTCATTAGCTTGGTCTTCAAACGTTGATGAATTGATTTTGATTAACGACTGAATTTAATTAACTGCAGCTGCGGAATCGCGTTGTTCATATTTAAGTCAGTAAAAATGATCTGTTTTTGTCAGCCGTCTTCCTATAAACTCCTGCCTGTGATTTTTACTTATATATACTACTTCAAAAACACCACGGTTTAGCTTCTTGTCCCTTTCTAAAATGATACCAAAAATGAATATTAAAACGATAGCAACGCACAACGGCAATTTTCATGCAGATGATGTTTTTAGTATCGCTGCACTTAAGCAAATTTTTCCTTCTTTTAAACTCATACGCACACGTGATTTAGAGCTTATCGGCAAGGCAGATATAGTGCTTGATGTCGGTGGTGAATATGATCCCGATGCCGGTCGTTTTGATCATCATCAACGTGGTGGTGCAGGTGAGCGTGAGAATGGTATCCCCTACTCCTCATTTGGTTTAATTTGGAAAAAATATGGTGTAGAAATATGCAAGGGTAATCAGGACCTCGCCAATGCAGTTGATGCCGGCCTGGTATCCACCATTGACGCCATCGATTGCGGTCACGTTGAAGGTGTTTCTAAAGGGATCAGCCTTAGCCAAACGATTTCCATGTTTAACCCCACCTGGCAGGAAGAGAGTTACTTTGATGACTGTTTTGATGAAGCGGTTGACTTTGCAGCGCGCGTGTTAAGCCGCTTTATGGCCTCTGCTGACGGCGGTATTAGCGCCAAAGTCATTGTCGCTAAAGCGATTGAAAATGCATTAGATCCAAGAGTGATTGTATTAGAAAAATATACTCCCTGGAAAAGAACGGTTCACGCCTTATCTAGCGAGGCTTTATATATGGTTTTTCCATCTCAGACTGGACAATGGAGAATTCAAACCGTGCCCGTTGAACCCGGTTCATTTGAAGACAGAAAATCGCTGCCGAAAGCATGGGCCGGTTTATCCGATAAAGCGCTTGTCGAGGTAACCGGTATTGATGATGCTATGTTCTGCCATAACGGTTTATTTATTGCGGGTGCAGAATCATTTGCAAGCGCCATGAAAATGGCCACCATGGCACTGCAAGAAGAGTAAAATAGCCACTAAAAATATACAATGCAAGTTAACTTACCTCCGGCTGAGCCGGAGGCTTATTTAATGCCCCCTCAAAACAACTTAAATTATACCCATTACGCCCATTAAGTACTCTATTTATGCTCATAAAAATTCATTTTCAGGCAGAGAAATGGGTATCAATACAACGTTTACGCCGTTGTCCCTGTCTGCACTGTAAATAAGCAGTATTCCTTCTTTTCCACAACCGCCTTTTATTATCAAAAAAATATAACCATTTGATAATCAAACTAAAAACATATATTGTTTATTTTAATTGACATTTTTCTGGCGGAAACAGCGAACCCTTCCGTTTAATAAGATATTAACCACTCGTATATTTACTTTTTAAGGAGAGCCTGTTTATGGAAAAGACGAATCACAAGAAGTTACCTTTAGTATATTCATGCTCCGGGTGCTCCAGTATTGCCCAATTGGCAAACCAAATAGCAATTGAACTGGATCGTGACCATATAGCTGAGATGTCCTGCATAGCAGGGGTCGGTGGTGGCGTAAAACCTTTACTGAAAAAGGCTAAGTCTGGACGAAAGATCATTGCCTTAGATGGTTGCCCTTTACATTGCGTGACCACTTGTCTTTCACAGCATGGCATAGAATCCACCTATCATTACACCTTAACAAGTTATGGCATAAAGAAAAAATATCATATGGATTTTTCTCCATCGGATGTCAGTAACATAAAAAAAATAGTGATCAGTGAGATAGGTAGAAGTGAATCTGCTTAACGCATCAGGATAGATCTTGAACGCAACACCCACCACGGTCTATCCTTATTATGAAACAAGATTTACGGGGATAGATGTCTTTATTGACAGGAAAATATATTTATTTCCTTACCTTTCATCAGCCCTATAAAAACGACAATTTATCCAAAAACAGTTAACAACTGCGGCCTTTTCCACCATCAGCTTAGAAGCATTAAATCCAGTATCAAATAATTCCGCTTATCCCACTCAACACTCCGATTTTTCACTCAATTTAATTCGTCAGTTATTAAACATAGATTAACTTATTGAATACTCGTAAAATATGAGTCACCGTAGTTTTAATTTAAACCGCCTCGTTGAGTATCATTAAAGGACTGTATGTTTCGCTCGAATAAAATCATTATGCTTGGCGCTACCGGCGCAGTGGGAAATCACACCGCATTAACACTCTCAAAAATGCCATCGCTTAAGCAATTAACCTTACTGGGCAGAAGGCCTGCTGAGAACATTGTCGGTGACTCCGTTTTTCAACATAAAATCGACATTTTTTCAGTGCAATCCTATGAACCTTTCTTAAATGGACATGACACGGCAATCTGCACATTAGGTGTTGGTCAACCTTCAAAAATGAGTAAAGAAGAATTCATTAAAATTGATAAAAACGCTGTTTTAGACTTTGCCACTGCATGTAAAAAAGCAGGCATAGCGCATTTTGAACTCTTAAGTTCCGTGGCGGTGAGTGCGACATCAACTTCATTTTATTTGCGTACTAAGGGAGAGCTTGAAAATGCTTTAAAAGAACTCGGGTTTGAGCGTCTGAGTCTGTTCCACTCGTCAATGATTGTTACACCTAGGAATCGTTATGGTTTATTCCAGGCATTGGCACTTGCTGTTATGCCGTTGCTGGATCCTCTGCTTATCGGTTCTTTCAACAAATACCGGAGCATCCCGGTTGCCACATTAGGGAATGCTATCGCCATCAACTTATTTAAAAACAGCCGCCTTATTGGCACAGAAGTTTTACATTGGAATGATTTTATGGCGTTATCCAAAAAGTAAGAAGTAGCCGAACAGAGAATTAAGGTAATTAAATAGAACAAAAAAGCTAGCTTTTGTGGTTGAATCGAATCGGAATTACCCTGTACAGTATACAACAAAAACACTGAAAATTTTAACGGGAATGGAAGTATGGGTTACTGGTATTTAGCAATAGCGATTGTCGCTGAAGTGATAGCAACATTAGCACTTAAAGCATCGGATGGTTTTTCTCATTCAACCTCCGGTGCTGTTTGTGTCATCGGTTACACCGTGGCATTTTATTTTTTATCCTTAGTACTAAAAACAGTACCTATCGGCATCGCTTATGCGATTTGGGCCGGCATGGGAATAGTATTAATTGCATCAATAAGTGCTGTAATCTACAAACAAATACCTGATATTGCAGCCGTGCTGGGAATGTTTTTAATTTTGGCGGGGGTCATTGTTATTAATGTATTTTCAAAAACAGTGAGCCATTAGAAACTTAGATTCAAATAATAAGTGGAGTATTGATGAATTACGATGAGTTTAATAAGTTTTGCGGGTCTTTGCCTGCAACAACCTATGTAGTTCAATGGCGAAACTCACATGTGTGGAAAGTCGGTGGTAAAGTGTTTGCAATCGGTGGTTGGGCGCAGGACAAGAAACCAGCTTTTACTTTTAAAACATCAGCGTTAAATTTCGGGTTTTTAAATCAGTGTGAAGGTTACAAGCCTGCTCCCTATTTTGCGAATCGCGGTATGAAATGGATACAGCAAATTGATAGTGGAAAAGAAAAAGATGAAGACTTACGCTACTACCTTACTGAGTCCCACCGTTTAGTTTCACTCGGGTTAACTAAAATAAAACAGAAAAAACTTGGTTTGAATCAGCGCTAAGGTTTCAGAATTTATCATAAAAATCGCTTTAATGAATGCAAAACAATCGGTTCCGCTTCACTACATAATTATAGCCAACAATTTATCCCCAGTTATCAGGGCATTAGGTTTCAGTCAAATCCCCTAGATCAATAGAGTTGAACATGAAGAGTAAGCTAAAAAATTTATCAGAAATTGTCGCTAGAGCGAATGATTCATTCTACTGCAAGTACAATAATATCAATACGTTAATTGGGATCATGGATAAAACCCTGCGTAATCAAGGGATGAAAGCCGATGCGATTACAATTGATTGTATTGTTCAAGATAAGCGAATTGTTATCCTTCTCCATGATCATAAGCCTGATATTGCAGACATTGCTTTAGGTAATAAAGAAGGGCATATTTATTCATCATCTGAATACCAACTTAATGAAATATCAGAAGCCGTTATTGTGAACATGATGGAAGTAAATTTCATTTCCTGATTGACGCGCAAGTCACTTTACACTCTTGTCAGTTATGCCTTAATCAGACTCTTGAACTTACTAAAATTCCCATTATTCAATCTTTCGTTGAAGGCAGTTGGAAGTCCACCAATAAAAGTAATAACCCGTTAAAAAAACATGGAGTTATTACTTTGTATTTTGTGCTTCTATTTCTGAAATCTGTCTGTCTATTTGCTGGGCTTCAAAACTTAGCTGAGAATAGGTTCTTATATCACCCTTTCTTTGCGCAAGCATAGCCTGCTCTAGCTTTATTGAGAGAAGTTTATTTAATTTTTTTGTTGGATCGGATTTGAATATTGAAAACATAAATTGCTCCGTTTAATTACGACTCTCCTGTATACGACTCAATTGTCATATCGGTTTACATATTTTAAAAATAAAAACATAACGGCCAGCTTAAAGACTAATATCAGAAAATGCTCAGGATATGTAATTGGCATCTTTATTATCCATGGTATTAAAGAAACTGCCCTTTATAACGACAAAAAGGAACATGAAAATTATTAAAAAATGTCCTTATGATTATTTTTTGTTATAATTTATTGCTATCAGCACAGCTATTTAGAAACAGGATAATGAGATGATTAATGAAAAATGGTTATTAACTTTTATGACCCTTGCCGAAACTGGTCATTTCACCCTAACTGCAGAAAAATTAAATATGACCCAGCCCGGTGTCAGCCAGCATATTCAAAAATTAGAGATGCAGCTAAAAACGCAACTGTTAATCCGCTTCGGTAAACAATTTGAGATGAGTTTAGCGGGACAGAAACTCTATCAGTACGGCATTAATAATGCACATTTACAACGGCAGCTACAGCAAAATTTAGAGTTTGACGATCCCCATAGTGGCGAGTGTCGTTTTGCCTGCTCAGGGGCTTTAGCAATGTTTCTTTATCCGCAGTTTATCTCTTTTCAAACCCTTCACTCAAACCTTACCGTGGCGCTTGAAGCGGCACCTAATAAAAACATTATAAAAGATCTGTTAGACGATAAGGTCGATATCGGCATTGTCACACAACAGCTTGACTCCGAACAATTACAACAGCTTGAGATTGGTAACGAATTGCTGCAGTTAGTGCTGCCGGCCACCTTTAAAGAGCAGACGGTGGATGCCGCATTACTGCGCCGATTAGGTTTTATAAATCATCCCGACGGCTTTCATTTTTTTAATAAAATTAACCATACGAATCATCTTCTTGATGGCAAAAAAGCAACTAGTATTCCGATCCGCGGTTACATTAATCAATTAAACCAAATATTACTGCCGGTAGCTCAGGGTATTGGTTTTACAGTTCTGCCGGAACGTGCGGTGAAACAGTTTCAGCAACAACAGTCACTGCATATTGTGCCGCTGGCTAATCCGGTTGCCGAACCCTTATTTTTAACGAAAAAGCGCCATCGTCCGCTGCCCGTAAGATATGAATGGTTTGAAAAAAAGATAATTACGCTGTTAACGGATCCTGATATTCAATAAAAAAGGATCCGGCGGTTGGTTTAAGTAACTAATAAAATCAGTTGAACGGTTAAGCATCGTAGGTTGTTGAAGCGGTATTTCCTCCCTGTCCGGTCCAGTTGGTATGGAAAAACTCCCCGGGATTTTTATCGACCCTTTCATAGGTATGTGCACCAAAATAGTCGCGCTGCGCTTGAATCATATTCGCAGGTGATTTTGCTGTTGTATAACCGTCCAGAAAAGACAATGAGGAGGTCATACAGGGCATAGGTAATCCAGTCTGAAAAGAGGCGGCGGCAATTTTTCGCCAGGCGGGCATGCAGCGTTCTAAAATATTTTTAAAGTAAGGATCTAAGACCAGAAAATCCAATGCCGGTTGAGCAGCAAAAGCATCACGAATATTGCCTAAAAATGCACTGCGTATAATGCAGCCACCGCGCCACAGCAGTGCCACGTTACCATAATTAAGATCCCAATGATTATCCTCTGACGCTTGCTTCATCAGCATAAATCCCTGCGCATAGGAAATTATTTTACTCGCCAGCAATGCATCATGTAATGCCGCTATCCATTGCTGTTTATCATCATGAATTTCGCCAATAGATTTATTAAATAGTTTTTGAGCCTCTACACGCTGCAGCTTCAATGCCGACAAGCAGCGGGCAAAGACAGATTCAGTGATTAAGGTTAACGGAATGCCGGCATCTAAGGCATTTATTCCCGTCCATTTACCGGTTCCCTTTTGCCCTGCGGTATCCATTATTTTTTCAACTAAGGGATCCCCGTCGATATCCTTAAAAGCCAAAATATCGGCGGTTATTTCAACTAAGTAGCTATTTAACTCTGTCTTATTCCAGTCCATGAAAGTGGCTTGCATCTCTTGGTGAGACATCCGCAGCACATCCTTCATAAAATGGTAGGCTTCGCTAATTAACTGCATATCGCCATATTCTATGCCGTTGTGAATCATTTTAACAAAATGACCCGATCCGCCATGACCCACCCAGTCACAACAAGGCTCTCCTTTATCTGTTTTAGCTGAAATCCCTTGAAAAATCGCTTTGATAGAAGGCCACGCCTGTACGTCTCCGCCGGGCATAATTGACGGCCCGTGACGAGCCCCCTCTTCGCCACCGGAGACGCCCGCGCCAACATAATGTAAATCGAGTTTACTTAATTTTTCAACACGGCGGTTGGTATCGACAAAATTGGAATTACCGCCATCAATAATGATATCGCCTTTAGCCAATAAAGGGATTAACTTATCAATAAAATCATCGACAACCTCTCCCGCCTTGACCATCAGCATGATTTTACGCGGCAAGGCCAGTAAACTCAACATTTCTTCAATGGAGTGTGCAGCGATAACATCGGTATCTTTTGCTGCCGTCGCAAGAAATTGATCAACCTTGGAGACGGTGCGGTTAAATGCAACGACTTTAAAACCGTGATCGTTCATATTTAGAATTAAATTCTGTCCCATCACGGCCAGACCTATTACTGCAATATCAGCATTCATCACTGTTTCCTTCTATTAATAACTTTGCGGATCCTGAATCTAAATACCATTGGGTTAGCCCGGATTTTGCTTTTATTTTGCCCGCCGGATAACGTTCGCTACCCGCTGTTTCAGCGTTAATTTTACGAATAATATCGGCTTTACCTTCACCTAGTACCAGATAAGTAATTCGCTGACTGTTTTCAATTAAGACGGCTGTTTTAGATACCCGTAATTGCCCGCTTTGCGGCTGTGTTGCCACCAGGGTTAAATTCGAATCCTGATAGTTTGTTTGTCCGGGAAAAAGTGAAGCGGTATGACCGTCATCACCCATGCCTAAGAGGATCCAGTCAAACTGTGGAATGCCGTTAACACTTTTAACATGCGCCTTTATTTCCTGTGCGTAACGAAGAGCTTCCTGCTGCGGATCGTTTTCTCCCTTAATTCGGTGAATATTTTCTTCTGGAATAGTAATATGATCGAATAAAAATTGTTTACATTGCCCAAAATTACTTTCCGAATCAGTCGGTGCAACGCAGCGTTCATCCCCCCACCAAAAATGCAATTTCTGCCAGTTTATGCTCTGTGCATAGCTCGATTGCGCTAAATATTTAAATAGGAGGAGCGGGGTTGAGCCGCCGGATAAAGAGATATGGCTTGCTTTATCCTTTTGGCTTAAAAGAAAAAAATCCTCTGCCAGTTGATCTAGCAGTAATTGGGTTGCAGAAAAAATTTTATAGTTCATTTTATAACTCGCAGTAGTCAGTATCGGTTAGATTTTTACAAGGGGAACGCCATTGATGCTTATCCTGGTTTAGTAATTTTTCCGCTTCAATTGGCCCCCATGTCCCGGACGCGTATCCATACAGGGGAAATGATTGTTTTTTATAGTCTAAAATGGGTTGCACAAAATCCCAGCAAGCCCGAACAGCGTCGCTTCTGGCAAACAGGGTGGCATCACCTTTCATTAAATCGAGCAGTAAACGCTCATAGGCGGTTAATAATTCAGTCTCTTGCAATTCACTGTAATGAAAGTCCATGGCGACTTCTTTGGTCTCAAAACCAGATCCCGGTTGCTTTAAGCCAAAACCTAGCAGGATCCCTTCATCGGGTTGAATGCGAATAATTAATTTGTTTTCGGGGGCAGCGGCTGAAAAAACCGGGTGAGGCGTTTTTTTAAAATGGATAACCACTTCAGTTACACGTGTTGGTAGTCGCTTGCCGGTACGCAGATAAAACGGCACCCCATCCCAGCGCCAATTATTAATAAACAGCTTAAGGCCAACATAGGTTTCTGTTCTCGAGTTATGCGGCACGCCCTTCTCTTCGCGATAAGCCGGCAGACATTTTCCCCTGACGTGCGACTGAATATATTGCCCTAATACCAGATTATTTTCCAAATCAGATTGAGAAAGTGGTTTTAAACATTGTAAAACTTTGACCACCTCATCACGCATTGACTTGGCATTGATAACAGCTGGCGGCTCCATTGCAACCATCGCAATCACCTGTAACAAATGGTTTTGCAGCATATCCCGCATGGCACCGGAACCATCATAGTAACCGCCACGCTGCTCCACGCCCAAGGCTTCAGCCCCGGTGACTTCGATATAATCAATGTATTTACTATTCCACAATGGCTCAAAAATGCTGTTTGCAAAACGTAATACCAGCATATTCTGTACCGTTTCTTTGCCAAGATAATGATCAATACGATAAATTTGCTGTTCGTTAAAATGCCGGTACAGGGAGCTATCCAGACTAATTGCAGATTCAAGATCACAACCAAAGGGTTTTTCGACAACTAACCGTTTCCAACCATCAGTCTCTTTATTAAGACCCACAGCGGCAAGGTGTTGGGGAATAACAGAATATAAATTGGGCGGCGTAGCAAGGTAAAAAAGGGTGTTATTGTTAAGCTGTAAATCAGCATTAATAAGCGCGAGGCGTTCTTTCAGCAGTTTGTAATCATTCACATCGCTGGTATCTATCGCCTGATAAAACAGGTGTTCACAAAATTTGTTCAATAAGTCGTTATCAATATTTTTGTCAGATTTCATATTCGTAATTAATTTATTACGGAATGTCTGATCATTATAAACGCTACGACTTACTCCCAGAATGGCAAAAGATGTTGGTAGTTTCTGATCTATATAAAGATGATAAAGCGCTGGGATAAGCATACGATGGGTGAGATCGCCTGAAGCGCCAAATATCACAATACAGCTATTATCGATGACTGGCATTAAGACTCCTTATTTGGATTATATAATACTAAACCAATTAATTGTATGTGCGCTTGCAGCCACCTGCACCGCTCATTCTAGTCGATGGGTTTATAATAACGGCGACTGCCGACACATATTCAATGGTTCGGGAGCCTTAGCCAGCTAATATTAAAGTAATCGGCATGAAAATAGCCCTATATTGCTGGTTAAAATAAACGTTAACACTTGCTGTTTTTATTCGCAATAGGCTTTTATTACTCAATCAACGCCTTGCGTTTATGCTTTTTTTCTGTACAACTTTAAACCACCAGCTTAGGTTAATGTATATTAGGGACAGTTACCTCCTTTTATGCCAACCGGTCGATGCAGGTGTCTTTGTTAATTTTAAAACTTACGTTATGATTGTTACCCTCTTATTTTAATAATAAACAATAAGTTAAAAAATAATTTATCGAGAGATACTTAAGGGTATCTGCTTTAACCATAATATTTATTAACTAAGGCAGTATGATGGACTATTTCCCGATTTTTTTAGATGCTAAAAAATTTCAAGCCGTGGTTATCGGAGGCGGTAATGTTGCTGCGCGAAAGATTGAACTTTTGCTCAAGTCAAAAGCGCAAATAACTGTTGTCAGCCCGATGCTGAAAGAAAGTGTGCAAGCATTATTAGCCAACCGGCAACTTACCTGGATTAAAGCGGAATATTCGCCGCATTTTCTGGACAACCATCAGTTAGTGATAGCAGCAACAAATATCAGAGCGGTCAATATTGAAATCAGTATTGCGGCGAATCATCGCGCTATGCTGCTTAATGTGGTTGACGATCCTGATCTTTGTAATTACATCACTCCCGCGATCATTGACAGGGATCCGATGATCATCGCCATGTCCAGCTCGGGCAACGCCCCGATATTATTGCAAATGTTAAAATCTCAAATAGAGCAGATGTTACCCGCAGGTTATGGCAGATTAGCGCGCTTTTGTGGTCGCTACCGGATTGAAGTACAGGCCAGAATCAAGCAGTTTTCCGAACGTAAACTGTTCTGGAAAAAGGTATTAACGGGTGACGTCGCCAAACAGTTGCTGGCAGGGGACGATGAGCAAGCTGTGAAGATGTTTAATCGAGCGCTGAGCAGTGAACAATTTCAGGAAAGTGGCAGTATTAGTGTGATCAGAATTTATGACCAGCAACCCGATAATTTAACCCTGCAGGCCTATCAAAGAATGCAGCAGGCTGATGTAATATTTTTAGACACGGATATTACGACCTTGTTTTTTGACTATGGACGCCGCGATGCCGATAAATTCCAAAAAATTGATAAGCAGCGTATCGAACAGTTGGCAGATAATAACCAACAAGTGGTGATTATCACGACACATTCCGAGCAATTAAAGTCCGAATTTAACACTGACTTTCCCGTATCAGAAATTATTTGCGGACGTATTGTTGAATAAAACAGTTAAACAATACGTTCTCACCATTTGACCCAATCTGAATAATAAATTTTTACAACTCTAAAACTAAAAAAAAGGGACAGCGCTGTCCCTTTTTAGTTTTAGATTAAATTGTCTGTGAATATTGTTCAGTTAAAAAAAGCTGCTTAGATCCACTGATTGGTCATGGGATTTTTTAAACATTGGGCTGCTTATTTCAAAGTGCAGAGGAAGTTTGGGATTACTCATTAAACTAAACGCACTGCCAAATAAATCGCCAGGTTTAATAGTTAAGGGCAACTGAATATTATTTTGACCCGATCCTATTTTATTATTTTCAAGATCGCCTTTAAATAAAGTCTTACCATTGCTTGATACCGTATAATTGAGCATCCCTAAAGGTAACGTAAAATCATTGGGGTTATCAAGATCAACACTTAAGAGAATATCTAACTGGCTGAAGCTGCCATTAACAATTTTTACGTCTTTAATACTGACGTCCGGTACATACAAAGTGGCAGATTTTTCAAAGGGGATAGTTAAGCCCATGGTTTTTACAGCGCCTTTTACCACATAATCCAGTTTTTTATCTTTAAACAACAGTTGCTGCAATGAGGTTAATGTTTCGTCGGTTAGATCCAGCGACAGAGTGACATCTTTGGCATCATTTGCCGGCAGCGTCCCTATCGACTCTGTCTCACCCGCTAACATTTTTTTATTATTAAATGAAAGATCATAAGTAACTGCGTCAATGGGAAGAGAAAAATTATTGTTATTGGCGATATTAAAAGTAGGATTTAACTCAATCGCACTCATCGAAACCTTACCAATTGAAATCGATTTGTAGCTCACCTCGGGTTGTTTTACATAGTTTTTTAACCCTTGCTGCAAGGTAGTACATGCAGATACCATCACAACCAGTAAAACTGCTATTAAATTTTTAATCATAACCACTCCTGTTAATTAAGACTTCACTATTACAACATCAGTCGTTTTCATCACTGTTATTGTAACTATAAATTTGACCGGCGTTCACTTTTTATGGACATTAATAAGCCATAGAATCTTTTTTGATACTATGGCTTATTAAGTAACGGGGTAAATGCCAACAAAAATAGAAAGGCGCATTAATTATATCGAATGCTACATTTAGCGGCTCACCGTTGCTGGCAATCAATAATATATTTATACAAGAAAGAGCTGCAGTATTCACCTCTTATACAGAGTTGAATTTGTAGGCCTATTTGAAACGCTACCTACAAGTGGTTAAAATCGCCCGTCACAGCTTTTACAGCCCTATCATCATGTAAATATTAGTTCCAGTCATCATATAAAGAGTCGAATTCTTTTTTTTCTCTTATCCTTTCAAGCTGCATCTCTATTTTTCCCTTAAGAATTCGTTTATTTCTATTTTTAGAACGAACTTTTTGGACATTAGATTCTTCGTTATCATTTTCTAATTCCAGATCAGCTAAATCTTTAAGATAAGTATTGTCTTCATCTTCCTGTTCAACGTCTAAATCAAGATCGGATTCTACTGCACTATTACGGTTATTCATTTGCAATCTCTATAGGTCAGAATTTGGTGCATAATCAGGCTTTTTACTGCAAAAAAAAAGCAAAAAATTTTGTTCTTAATGATTCATTTTTTTTGTCAAATAAAATAGAGCCTACATTTATTTTTTAAGGTCATAGCAAAAAAAATTATTAAATAAGACCGTCTACTCTGCCAGAATATAAGACAATCGGCAGTTTACGGCTGCTTAAGAATATAGAATATTTGTTACGGATCCGTTAAACTTAGTAACTTATTTTCTTTCGGCTGATTAAAAAACTCCCCACAGCATTTTTTATCAATAAATCAGTTTATCTCCAACAAGGATCCTATCTATGTCATTTGAAAAACTGCCTTTTTTCATTGAAATGCTTAATGATAATATTGAGAACCCCTCAGCGTTGGCAGATGTTGTCACTGAACTAGAAGAAAGTTTATCTTTTGAACAAATAGCGGTCTTATTGGAAGCATTCCCGATTCCGCTAAGAAAATTAATTTGGCAATTGATAAGCCAGGAAGTGCAGCAACAAGTTTTTATTGAAATGCGTAATGAATCACGGCAATTGATTTTAAATGCCAGTGAAGATGATGAGTGTTTCCCGTTATTTGAGAAACTGGATGCAGATGAATTATTAGATCTTTCAGAAGATTTGAGTGATCGCTTTGTTGATTACGCGGTCTCTAAAATGACCGCTAAACAAAGAGCATTATTTAAGAAAGCACAGGAATTCTCAAATGATGAAGTTGGCCATTGGCAAAGTTTTGACGATATACAGATTCCTGAACGGCTAAAAACCTCGGCAGTAAAAAAAATTCTTTCAAAGTCTTTACCTCCCCTCTCCGAAGTATTTTATGTCACTAATCATGATGCAACATTGATTGGCGAAGTTACTATTGCAAAGCTGATTGCAATCCAAGATGAGACTCCAATATCTACCGTTGTGGACAGTGATTATGAGGTTTTATACTCCACTGATAATATTTATTCTGCGGCTGAAAAGGTCATGATGTCGGGCAAATCCGCCCTGCCCGTTGTCGATTTAAACGGATTTTTAACCGGAAGATTGGATTTACAGCAAGCTTATACGATAAGAGAGCAGCAAAAAGATATTCAGTTATTTAAATCATCGGGCATGGTTGAAGAAGAGGATCTGTTTTCCAATATATGGATCAGTAGTAAAAATCGCGCCGTTTGGTTAGGTGTTAATCTTGTCACCGCTTTTTTAGCTTCCTGGTTTATCGGTCTGTTTGAGGGCACACTGCAACAGGTTGTCGCGCTAGCCGTACTGATGCCGGTGGTTGCATCGATGGGAGGAATATCGGGAAGCCAAACACTGACCTTGATTATTCGCGGACTTGCATTGGGGCAGATAACCGAGGCGAACCAAAAAGCCATCGTACTAAAAGAACTTAAAGTGGGCTGTATCAATGGATTACTGTGGGCGGCAATTATTGCGGGCATTACCTACCTGTGGTTTGAAAATCCACTATTATCCTTGGCTATTTATATTGCCATTCTCGGTAATATCATTATTGCTTCTCTTTCCGGTGTCTGGGTGCCCTGGTTGTTAACTAAACTGAACATTGATCCCGCACTTTCGGGCGCGGTTATATTAACCACGGTAACCGATATTTTTGGCTTTATTACCTTCTTAGGATTAGGTGCGCTATTCCTGACTTAAGTCCGTCAGCTCTCATTTCTGCTGCAACTATTCACCACAGCAGAAATGAGAGCATTTCTTAATAAGCCATCTCAGGAAAATATTGGATTGCCTTATTAATAACATCTGCCTTATTACTTTTCGCCAGATAAATGGCAAATATTTCTCGAGAATAAACGGGAGCATCTTCAATCAAATAGAGTTTTTCATTGTTTATATGATCAACAACCATCTGCCTAGGAAGATAAGCACAGCCTCCCGCCTCTAATATGTACTCTAATGCAACCCGGGGTTGACTCATAAAATGTTTTGCGGGTGGAGAATTTTTAAACTCTCTCATATGCTGAGTATTGACCGACTCACCATAATCAACCATCACATAATCATTTAAATTCTGCGTTTTTATATCAAGATTGGCGTGCGTTGAAACCAGATGAAGCGGCACCGTCGCGACCTTTTCCGTTACCAATTCTTCAACAAAGGGAGGTTCAAACAAAAAAGCGATATCGGTAACCCTGTTTAAAACACTTTTACGTAACTCAAGGGGCGAACTGGCATTGGTTAACAAACTAATCTCCCCCATGTTTCGGTGAATTTTTTGTAACCAGGTCTGCAAAATAACATCCCAAATAGACATCATTGAACCTATCGCCAACTGGGTACTTTGCTGGTCTGAGACGCCAACATCCTGTTTCGCTTTTTGCCACATAAAAATAATTTCATTGGCATGTTTAATTAAACGATGACCTGCCGGTGTTAATTTAAGATGCTTTTGCCGGCGATCAAATAACAGTACTCCTAACTCATCTTCAAGCAGTTTAATTCTTGCACTCACTGCAGATTGAGTAATAAATAAAGATTCAGACGCCAAACGAAAATGCAGCGTTCGACTGACTTCTAAAAATGTTTTAAGCAATTCAATTTTCATTTACTGGCAACTCTCACTAATCAATTTTTTTTATCAAACAATCAAAATTTTTATTTATTGTACCTTTATTGTTGCGAGCATAGTAAAAATAATTAGATCTTAAAAGCGCTATAAAAGGCATTGATAATGACGATTCAAAACAGCTGCAGATATTTATCGAATCATAAATCAGCAAATTAGCTATTCGATCATACAGTTTAGATTAAAATCTGACGCCAAATTGTTCTTAATACAAACTATTATTGTTATCTTTCAACTTCACCTGTATCCTACGCACCCCTTTGATAAAGGGCAGTATGCAGAGTGTTTTCTGGTTATCCGGCATTTTCTAAAAATAGACAATATAACCTTTACAAATACTCATATTATAAATCTAAGTAACTGTTTTTAAATAATAAATAGGAAACACAACACATGAGCAACAAGCTGATACTTGTACTTAACTGCGGCAGTTCTTCATTGAAGTTTGCTATCATCGACATGTCAAGCGGTGAAGAAAAACTCTCAGGTATTGCAGAATGCCTGCACCTTGATGATGCGCGGATGAAATGGAAATTGGAAGGCGCGAAAGGCAGTGCAGATTTAGGTATTGGCGCAGCTCATAAAGAAGCGCTGAACTATATTGTAAAGGAAATTCTGTGCAAACACCCTGAATTGGAAGAACACCTATTTGCAATCGGTCATCGTGTTGTGCACGGTGGTGAAAAATTCACTCAATCAGCAGTGATCACAGATGAAGTAATCCAAGGCATTGAAGATTGCGTGTCCCTGGCTCCTTTGCATAATCCTGCTCACCTCGTTGGTATCCGTGCGGCACAGTTTGCTTTCGCCGGACTGCCAAATGTTGCTGTATTTGATACGGCTTTTCACCAGAGTATGCCGGAACAAGCGTTCTTATATGCGCTGCCTTATAAACTTTACCGCGAAAATGGTATCCGTCGATACGGCATGCACGGTACCAGTCACCTGTTCATCAGCCTTGAAGCTGCCTGTATATTACAAAAACCTGTTGAAGAGTTAAATATTATTAACTGTCATCTTGGTAACGGTGGCTCTGTTTGTGCGATTAAAAACGGTAAATCAGTTGATACTTCCATGGGAATGACTCCCTTAGAAGGCTTGGTAATGGGGACTCGTTGTGGCGATATTGACCCGGCCGTGATCTTCCATCTGCATGATGAATTAGGTTATAGCATGGAAAAAATAAATACTATGCTGACTAAAGAGTCGGGTTTATTAGGGTTGACTGAAAAAACCTCTGATTGCCGTTTTGTTGAAGATAACTACGAGACAGATGCAGCAGCGAAACGTGCCATAGATTTATACTGCTACCGTCTGGCCAAATATATTGCCAGTTACACGGCGGCATTAGACGGACGATTAGACGCAGTAGTATTTACCGGCGGTATTGGCGAGAATTCAGCACCTATCCGTGAACAGACACTCGCACGTTTAAGCTTGTTAGGCTTTAAAGTAAACCAGCAGGCTAACCTTGCAAACCGCTTTGGTAAATCATCGAATCAAGGCATCATTACTGAACAGGATAGTACTGTCGCCATGGTCATTCAAACCAATGAAGAATGGGTTATTGCCTGTGATACATTGGCTTTAGTAAGCGCTTAATTTAAGCTCTTTTAATGGCAATAAAGCTTGTAATACCCTTGGTTATTGCAAGCTTTTAATTTAATTTGGGACTGTTCCTGATTAATACATTGCTGAATCAGCGTTCTTGGTTTAGCGACGAGGGAAATGCTTTATTTATCAACTGCGCTAATAAGATACTGAGCATAATACCTGTCCAATTAGCAGAAAGATCAAGCCAATCATTCTGACGACCAACCAGAGGCTGCAGTAATTCAATTGCACCGCTCAAACAAACAAAGAACAAACCAATTAAAGGCCAATGTTTCGGTTTTTTCAACGCAACCGGAAACATTAATATTGCATAGGCAATGATATGATGAATTTTATCTCCACCTGGTACGGAAGGTAGATTAACGCTAGGGTTAAGCGACAGCAGCATAATCACTGTCAGCGAAAAAACAGTGCAGGCAAGCCAGTAATTGCGCATCATTGTTAATAAGTTAATCATTCGATATTCCCGTGTAAAATTTCAAACCGCTCATTGATATTGTAAAACCAACAGATTCAATAACGGTACCTTTAAGCAATTAAAATTGATTTCCTCTAAATCATAATATTAGTTGTTAACTAGCCAGTTAGAAAGATAAAGACGCTTTATTATTCTGGGTATTCTACATAAGCAAAATTATTCGTCTAGAATATTCTAACTTAGCCATTAATAAAACGCGTTATAAAAGGCACATCTTGGCTTGAAGTAAACTGACTTACCCTTTCCTTTTTATAATAACTTCGATTTAAGATCTACTTTTTTTGTTAACTTTTATTATTTGCGGTTTTTTCCCTCACAAAATATTTATGCATCTCCTCGGTAAAAAGCAGGATAAAAGCAAGCAACAATAATTCCCCCCACTGCTCAACTGTAATTGCCTGAATCTGCAGCACATTATTCAGTACTGGAGTATACATCGCCCCGATATGAATAAGTTGCGCAATGGAGACGGCTAATATTAATAATGGTTTGGAAAATAAGGGCATTCTGAAAAGTGATTTTTTTCTGATCGGCTGGAAAGAACATGAATATTGCCAAAAAGAACCATCAACATTAAAGTCATATTACGTGCATCTTGCAGATCGCTTTCCATTTTGATTAAATAGGAAAAAATGGTAAAAGCGAGTACCCCCATCCGATGCCCACTCTCCTCCCGAATAATCTAAATGGCTTTCATTAGCTAATACGCCGGTAATACAAAGTTCCCTAAGCTGCATGATATTCTGACCTTCTATTTTACCACCAGCAACACCTCCTCTTGAGACCTTATAAATATCACCTTCAGGCAAAACAACCTGCTGAATGGTTAGCTCATTGACCGTTAAGGTGCCGGTTTTGTCTGAGCAGATAAAAGTACAAGATCTAAACGCTTCCACTGCGACTAATTTTCGAATGATCACATGATGCTTGACCATGCGCCTCATCCCTATTGCCAAAGCAACGGTTAGCGCTGCGGGTAAACCTTCGGGGATGGTTGAGACTGCCAGACAAATAGCCATCATCACTATTTGTTCTGTTTGGTAACCGCCGATCAACAGCATCAAAAAAATTAATATCAGTATTGAAAGGGTAATGGCAAAGGCCACTTTATAGGTGAATTTCCGCATCCGTATTAATAGAGGTGGTTCTTAAATCCTTTGCGCAGAAAAATGAGTGGCAATATTGCCTATCTCATTATTAAGACAGGTATTGATAACGATTCCCTGTGCGCGTCCGTGAGTAACTATGCTGCCGGCAAAACAGCGGTTAAATTGATCACTAATGGGGCCTCTTTTTTCACTTTGGTGTGGGTGTTTTTAGCGACGGCTAAAGATTCTCCAGTAAGCATAGATTCGTCAACGGCAAGATCCTGTGACGCTAGCAGCTCAATATCCGCAGCGACCTTATCCCCGGAAAATAAAAGCAGTAAATCCCCCGGAAAATAAAAACAGTAAATCCCCCGGAACAACGTATTCGGCGTTAATGGTCTGCGCATTACCATCGCGAATAACGCGTGCCGACCCTTTGATCATCTGCTTAAGTGCATGTGCTGATTTTTGTGCGGAATACTCTTGAATAGTGCCGATAATGGCGTTAATAAATAACACTGCAATAATAAAAACAGCACTGGGAATCTGTTTCACCATAAAGGAAACAATTGCAGCGACTAATAAAATATAAATAAAGGGGCTTATAAATTGTTTAATAAAGATAATAATGAGACTGCTCGGCTTTGAGGAGGGAAGACGATTTTCACCGTGTTCCTGCAACAGCCGAGCCGCATCTAATGAGCTGAGCCCCTGTTGTTTAGCGTCTATATACATAGCAAATGATGCCTCAGTACGCTTGTCACATAAAACGCCGGGTAAAATAATTACCAAGCGTTTTAAATTATTTATCTTTTAAAGCTGCATGGGCGGCGGCCAAACGCGCAATAGGAACCCGATACGGTGAACAGGAGACATAATCGAGACCAATTTGATGGCAAAATTCAACACTCGAAGGTTCTCCTCCATGCTCTCCGCAGATTCCTACTTTCAAACCGGGCCGAGCCTTTCTGCCTCTTTCGGTTCCCATTCTCAGCAGTTGGCCAACTCCGGCGCGGTCCAACTTGATAAATGGATCACTTGAAAACAGCCCATTTTCTATATAATAAGGCAAAAAACGTCCCGCATCATCGCGTGACAAACCATAGGTAGTCTGGGTTAGATCATTGGTGCCAAAGGAAAAGAAATCAGCATGCAGAGCAATCAGATCAGCCAACAGGGCAGCCCGCGGCAATTCAATCATAGTGCCAATTTGGTAATCGACTTTAACCCCATAAGCGGCCATTACCTGCTCTGCTACTTGGGTTACTTTTTCGCGCAGAACCTTCAACTCATTAACATCAGCGACCAGCGGAATCATGATCTCCGGAACGATTTCATAATGCTCATTTTTAACCAGTTCACAGGCGGCTTCCATAATAGCGCGAACCTGCATGTTGTATACTTCCGGATAAGTAAGCCCGAGCCGGCAACCACGATGACCGAGCATCGGATTAAATTCATGCAGCTCTTCAACATGGTTTTTCACTTCCGAAAAACGCATTCCGGCAACAGCCGCAAGATCGGCAATATCATCGTCATTCTGCGGTAAAAATTCGTGCAATGGCGGATCCAATAAGCGAATGGTGACAGGCATTCTCTTCATCTCCCGGAAAAGCCCGATAAAGTCACTTTTCTGCATCGGCATTATCTTCGCTAGCGCCCTTTCGCGTCCTTGCAAATCAGCAGACACAATCATTTCACGTACCGCTTGTATCCGTTTAACGTCGAAAAACATATGCTCAGTACGACACAAACCGATGCCCTCTGCGCCAAACTCGCGTGCAACCTTTGCATCATGGGGAGTATCGGCATTGGCTCTTACTTTAAGGGTACGGAATTTATCGGCCCAACTCATTAAGGTGCCAAAGTTTCCACTGACTGCCGGTTGTACTTTTGCTACCTCGCCAAGAATCACTTCACCGGTTGCACCATCCAGAGTAATAATATCCCCGCGCTTGATAGTATACCCTGACTTGGTGACCATCACCTGTTTTTCGTAATCAATATGCAGATCTCCACAACCTGCGACGCAGCTTTTTCCCATACCACGAGCGACAACAGCGGCATGTGAGGTCATGCCGCCACGCGAGGTTAAAATACCCTGTGCAGCGTTCATACCATGAATATCTTCCGGACTAGTTTCAATCCGAACCAGAATGACTCTCTCCTTTAGTCTTTTTTGCTGTTCAGCTTCATCGGCATTAAATACCACTTTGCCACTACAAGCACCGGGGGAAGCGGGTAATCCCTTGGCGATGATATTTTTGTCCACGGAGGGATCAATGGAAGGATGCAGTAATTGCTCCAGTTGTTCAGGTAAGACCCTTAATACCGCCTCGCGTTTATTAATTAATTTTTGCTCAACCATCTCCACCGCAATCCTAATAGCGGCCTGAGCCGTTCTTTTACCGGTTCGAGTTTGTAGCATATACAGTTTGCCGGATTCGATAGTGAACTCAATATCCTGCATATCATGGAAATGTTTTTCCAGGGTATTACGATGCTCCAAAAGTTGTGCGTAACACTCCGGCAGAACATCCTCCAATGCCGGCAAATCGCCGAGTTTAAATTTAGCCTTGTTAATAGGTTGCGGCGTACGGATGCCGGCAACAACATCTTCTCCCTGAGCATTGACTAAGAACTCACCGTAAAAATAATTTTCTCCCGTTGAGGGATCGCGCGTAAATGCAACGCCGGTTGCACAATCATTACCCATATTGCCAAATACCATCGCCTGCACATTGACCGCAGTTCCCCAATGGAACGGGATATTATTTAATCTTCGATAAGTCACCGCTCGAGGATTCATCCAGGATCCAAATACAGCGCTGATAGCTTCCCAAAGTTGCTGCTGCGGATCAGTTGGAAAATCAAGGCCAAGTACCTGCCGATAGCTATCTTTGAATGCGGTAATCAACTGCTGCAGGTCTTCGGCACTTAACTCATTATCATTTTGCAGACCTCTTGCGTGTTTTTTATCCGCTAATAGCTTTTCAAAAATGTCACTATTCACACCTTTGACAACGTTTGCGTACATCTGAATAAAGCGTCGATAGGAATCAAAGGCAAAACGCGGATCGCCACTCAGTTTAATAAGTCCCTGCACCGTCTGCTCATTAAGACCCAGATTAAGTACTGTATCCATCATGCCGGGCATAGAGGCGGGTGCGCCGGAGCGTACGGATAACAATAAAGGGTTAAGCGGATCACCAAAACCTTTGGCCATCTGCAGCTCAAGGTTTTTAAGTGCCTCATTAACTTGTTTATCCACGCCTTCAGGGTAATGACGATCGTGCTGATAAAATGACTTACAGACTTCGGTGGTTAAGGTGAATCCGGAAGGAACGGGCAGACCAATTGCGGCCATTTCGGCGAGATTGGCCCCCTTTCCACCGAGTAATTCGCGTTGCGAGCGATCCCCGTCAGCCTGGCCTTTAGTAAATAAATAAACATATTTTTCCATGATTATTGCCTCTTAACTTCTAACCAGAAAAATAATAAGGCCGGTAAATAAAATGCACTAAGGATAGATTACCACGACAAAAGACAGCAGGTTGATACGGCAACTAACAGCTAATAAATGCGCTTTTTTATTTTACTTAACCTTAAATTTATCCCCTGATTATAGAAATATTGGTGCAGTCATCATCCCTTTTCAAAATAAAATAATAGATTACAGTCTGTTTTAAAAAAGTGATTTTCAGCACGACAAGGTAAATTAATGATCAAATATCAATCTACTTATCAAGTATGAGTACGAATGGAAAAAATGCAAAATAGTTGCTATTACTAGGTGCTTTTTATGAATGGCTGGCTAGAACTGATACTGAAGGAAAAATATCGGCAGACTTAGTGACTTTAAGGGTTTTAATTTTTTTAAAGGAAAGAGCAGATTTTCGCGTCCACCAATCGAGTATGCAACTTTAACGATAGTGAGGGTATAAGGATAGTGGCGTTATTGACTGAGCAGAACCTGGTAATCAACAACGCCACAAAAGTACCAAAAAATTGTTTAATTATCAGCGGATCGACTGAACGCGTTTTCAAAATCAGAACCAATGGGATCCTGAAAAACGCGTAGGCCAAACTCAGGAATAACAGCTAAAACATGGTCAAAAATATCCGCTTGAATGCCCTCATAATTAACCCAGTCTTGATCGTTACTAAAAACATAAACCTCAATGGGTATGCCCGTAGAACTTGGTGCTAGCTGTCTCACCATGAAAGTCAACTGCTTATGAATTTTAGGGTTTGTTCTCAAATAAGCGGATAGATATGCCCTAAAGGTACCTATGTTAGTGAGCCGCCTGCCATTAACAAGGTTACTTAAATCGTTTCCTGTTTCTTTATTATAAGTATCTATCTCTTGTTGTTTCTTAAGTAAATAATCTTTAAGCAGATCAATTTTCATAAAAGACTGGAGCATTTCTTGGTCACAAAATTTTACCGATCTCATATCAATTGAAATCGAACGCTTGATTCTGCGCCCTCCCGACTCAGACATTCCCCGCCAATTTTTGAACGACTCAGAAATCAAAGCATGGGTAGGAATGGTAGTGATAGTTTTATCCCAGTTTCTTACCTTAACCGTATTAAGGGTTATATCAATCACGTCACCATCAGCACCACGACTTGGCATTTCCAACCAGTCATCAAGACGTAACATATCATTGGCAGTAATCTGCATACCGGCCACGAGTCCAAGGAGAGTATCTTTAAATACCAGCATAATGATCGCCATCATTCCGCTCATACCTAAAAATAGGGCCCAAAGATCCTTGTTCAGCAGAAGTGAGATGGAGGCAAGTACTGTAAAAATCCACAGGATAATTTTTAACACTTGGATATAACTGTTGATTGGGCGATGCTTTGACATTTTGAAGGTACGGTAAATAGTATCAAATGCAGCCAGCAGACTATGAATCACAAAGGCAAAAGCAAAAATCAAATACAATGAAGTAAATTTATGAATGTTTTCCAATAACAGCGGATAAGTGTCTGCTGGAAAAATCATTTTTGAGCCCACACTGAATACCAAAATGGGTATCAAGTGGGACAAACGGGAAAATACATGACAGTGGTAAAAAATGTTATCCCATTGACTTTTGGTTTTATCAACAATTTTTTTAAAAAAAACAGTGATTATTTTTTTGGTAATATAATTAGCGATCACCGAGATCAAGATAAGCATTAACAGCATTGAGATAATTGAAATGTCTGTTGCTAACAGTTGATCTGAAAAAATAGTTTGGTACTTATTAATAACGGCATTAATCATTAATTAACCTTATCCTTTAATGTTTATTCATAATGTAAATAGCTGTTCTTTGTTTTTACAATAAAATAAACGCCAAAGAGCATCTTACTTGTTGAATAATCGCATTATTTATAAGCGCTTATCAACAAAAAAGCCCTACAATTATATTGTAAGGCTAACAAAGTACAGCAATTTTTATATTTTAAGCTAACACCTGTTTTACCGCCTCGATCATCGCTTTAGGTTTGCTTAAATACCGTGAATGGTTCAATAATACCGCTTTATCATCCACTGTTAACAATAAAGCGGGAAAGTCGGTGGTTTTCATAAACTCTTGAACTTCACTGATATCGGACAAGGTATATTCAGATTCATTGGTTAATTCATCTTTGAATATTTTATTAGGTGGTGATAACTTAAATTGCTCGATAATATCCATAAAATCGTGCTTACATCCAAAGGGATTACCTTCAATAAAATGAGCTTTTTGTAACGCATTTAAGACGCCTAATTCTTTCTCTGGTTGTTTATTTTGCAACCAAGCCATTAGGTTAGCTGTCATAATCGAATTTTTAGGACTATCAACAAAACGTTTATACTGTTGGCCAAATTTCACTGTACTTTCTTTTGCTACCCGTTCCATCTTCTCATGGCCGACACTATCACTGCCATTATAGTGAGCACAATGCCATAAGTGGATTGTCATTTCAGGGTATGATTTTTCAATTTCATTAACTAAAGCAGTGCTCGCGTAGCTCCACGGACAGTGTGAATCATATATAAAAAACAATTCGGGGGTCATTCAATTAATCCTTTTAAATAAATAGATTTGAAACCTGAGGGTCACAGATTAAGGTATATGTTAATACAACTGGTTACCTGATAGATAGCTGTTCACTTTTTGTTAAAAACGCAGCAAACCAATGGATTTGCTATTATCCCTTTATTAAGGACCGATGCAATCCTGAATAGGATATTTACCCGGTCAATTTAATTACACCCATTAATTAAATAAGATCGCGCTTAATTAAATAATCAAGCCCGGCTGTTACCGCCGCAACCTGCGCATTGATACAGTCTTCTCCTGTAACCATCGGGCTATCGGGATAAACCTCTGTTGTTGTGCAATAGAGAGCGTTGGTAAAACCATTGCACAGCCCTAATTTTTTGGTGTCATAATGAATAACACCCTCCTGGCTAACAAACTCTCCAATAATTTTTCCGTTTACATCAGCAGGAGCAATATGGGTCACTTTTTTAACCGATTCAATAATAGCACGTTGAAAATCATGCTTGGGATTATTGATATCGGCAACCAGGTAAAAACCATCGGGAATATCCGTAAGTTCTTGCTCAACGCCATCTCTGGCCGTTAAAGCAGGTCTAAACTCAGTGTTATCGGTATCCGTAGTTTCATGTAAATCAATATGAGTCATAAAATTTAGATTGTGTTTTTTAACATATTCCATCAACTGAGAGGCCTCAAGAGAGGGGCTTGATTGATAAAATGATCTGTTTGGATCTGTCGCATTCACATTCCAGCGGTTAACCGTTTCATAACCCCACGGACTAATACAGGGGGCGACAGCAATATTGAATTTTTCTGCATACTTTAGCCCATGTTGCTCAATAAAACGTATGGCCCCATGGACTCCGCTGGTTTCATAACCATGGACCCCGCCGGTTATCAAAATTGAAGGTTTATTATTATCCCAGGTACGGGTTGTCACGATATAAAGTGGATAGTGATAGGGCGAATAACAAAGTTCACCATATTGTTCAACAGTAAACTCTTCTGCTAAAGCGGTGATTTTTTTCAATACGTCATTTTGATATGAACGTTTAATTGTCTGTTTTTTTAACCAGGCTAATTTTTCTTCCATTTGCCATTTTTTGGAATGTGAAGTTAATAAATCAGTTTGTTGATCTTTCATTGTATCGCCTTACTGCCGAGGTTCGTGAGTTTACAAAATACGCAGATCTATACTATTCAGATAGAACGATGATAAAACAATCTAATTGTACCAATTCCACTACTATTTGGTATTGCTTAAAATCACCTGCAAATTAATGAGTCCATAAATTTTATGGTCATCTTATTTTGCCGTTCATATTCAATCATCACAATCGTGTAAAGAGTCTGACTGGAAAGCATAGCATTATCTGCATGATAAATATCGAAATTAGAAAAACAGATCCTGCAGGCTGTAGATAAAAATATCAAATTCCTAAGGCATGCAGTCTACCTTCCCCATGCTAAAATGGGTCAAAATCTAAATCCGCAATAACCAAAAAATCCCTGCGGACGTTAGTCAACAGGGATTTATCTGGATTTAATTGTCCAGCTTGTGCGAGGTTCAGGTGATTAGTTTGTGCAAAAAGCTAGCAATGGTCAGGATTCGCAGAGCTCATACCAAAAGCATTAAATTTATGATCAGTTGCTTCAAAGGAAAAATTTACGCTCACAAAGCCGTCGGTATGATTTTGAATAGTAAATCTGATTACTTTATTAATGCATTTGATATGGTGTTATCGGTAGGGTGCATTCTATGCACCGCGGGCAGCAAAATCGGTGCATAGAATGCGCCCTACTAACTATGCGTTTGTTGTCATGGTTGGTGCTAGTTGGCGTTCAAGTAAGACAGCCATTAAATTTATGATCAATTTTAAATAGTAAATCAGATCACTTTATTAATGCGTTTGGTATCACCTGCTCGTGAGCCATCACTATCGCGATACTTGCAGTACCATCGGCGCAATTGCGTTTCACTGCTGAGTTCGGAATGGGAAGGAAAGCAAGGTATCTTGGTCCGGAGGAGAATGAAAGTGAAACCCTTATGCTAGCAGTATAAAGAAGTTCACTGTAATAGTGGAAACTTTGTTTGACGTTGATGGTACCACTGTCATAAATACTAAAAAGCAAAAAGGCCCCACCGGAACTAACCAGTGGGGCCTTTTTAAATAGGAGTCTAGCAATGGTCAGGATTCGCAGAGATCATCCGCTCGTAAACCATTGCTGCGCAATACTCGCCCTACTATCACATGGATTGAATGCCACTGAGTGGCAGCTCTTTATTACCCATGTTCGAGTAGTCATCGCACCAAGCGCTTAAACGAAAAAATCCCTGCTGACGTTAGTCAACAGGGATTATTCGTTTATTAGGAGTCTAGCAATGACCTACTCTCACATGGGGAGACCCCACACTACCATCGGCG
>NZ_JBLIED010000022.1:0-55937 GCF_047632955.1 Psychromonas sp.
TCACTTCATTAGCTAAAAAAATCCTTACTGATTATCGAAACTGGCAGGAAAAGAATGGTTATACCGGCGTGTTTGTTTTCCCTGCACCCAAAGGCCGTAGCGCTATTTCAGCCTATGCAGCCGATGAACTGATACAAGAGGTCAGTCTCAATAACTGGACCAGCCATCAACTGCGTAAGTTCGCACGTACCACTTGGGTTGATTTAAAAATCGATTTCCTGATATCAGAGCTATTGTTAAATCATAAACTAACCAAGGTCACTGCAGTTTATATACATACCGATGCAGTTGAGGCAAAGAGCGAAGCATTAACTGTTTACCATGCCTGGTTAATCGCTGAGTTTTCTGCACTAAACGACATAATAAATGATGCTATCCCGGTGCGACCGTAATTAAACCCCAATCACTTTAACTATTTATATATCAGTGTGTTATAGCGTCATCGCTATTAGTCACGTAAGACAATAGGTATCAATTATTTTAGGGATTTACTTTGATCACCGGTGAAAACGGACTAATGTAAGTGAAAATAAGGAGAAGGGCTCATGGCGACAGATTGGGACGTCTTAACTCAGCAATTCATAAAAGAAAATTTACGTACTGGGATCTCAGTGAAAGCCTGGTGCGAAAAGAAAAAATTGAATTACGCTACAGCACGTCGGCATATAAAACCAGGTGCGCACGTTGCGCAGCCATCAGTGCGTAAAGTGCGCAGTGCTAAACGTACTGAAAATTCTCGGAAACCTGACGTTCCAAATACAGATAATAAACAAATTCAATCAGTTAAAGAAATACATGAAGATGAAGTTATACACAATGACTCAGCGAAAAGGTCGGCCTCAAAGAAACGAGTTTTGTCGCTGGGGAATCAAAATGCCCGCACATTTGGTCATTACAGTGAATTTATTACCACGGATGAAGATGCGCTGCGCTATTCTTCCGCTTCAATGGCATCACTACGCGATGAGCTTTGTTTAATGCGTATGCAACTCTCTAATCTGATGGTTGCGATTAAAAAAACCGAAGCAGATCTGAGTGCTGATGTAACGGTTGAGCAAAGGATTAGTTTGAATAACACCTATGACAAGTTTCAAACTAACGCTAACGTCAAAGTCGCGCGTATCGAGTCATTAGAGATCTCATTGGTTGGCTTGGAAAAAACGAAAGCCGATACAGAAAAAAGTATTGTGCTAACCCATAAGGCACAATTGGAAGCTGATAAATTAAGTCGTGAATCGGGCGGCAGCGAAACCCCACTCAGTAAAATATATGATGAGATTTTGGCGATGGGCAGTGACGGTATGCTGAATCACTAATAGGTAAAAATTAGAGTCGGCACCCATCCTGACACAGGTGTATTGTCGGACTCGCTACTTTATTCAGAGGCATAGAGTCATCTGGTGATACAGACGGTTCACTCTTATCGCGGTGAACAGCGTTACATACTACTTCACGTCGCACGGGCGAATGCGACTTAGGTTTACTTACCTATGCTATCTTTGCCTTCCAATCCTGCTTAACCGTTGCTATCGACAAACTCCTTGCTTTAGACGTTTTATTTTGGCTGAGCCCACGTGCTTTCGCATTTTGTACTATTTTAATAGTGTTAATCACAACGGGTCTACATGATTTTTTACCTTCTTTTTTTACACTAGCAAGGCATTCATTGGTGCGTTCGATGATTCGGTTACGTTCAGACTCGGTAAGATCAGATGACATTCGAAGCATTAGCTTTGCTTCTGGGCTTGATAGATCTGTAACCGGTAAATATAAGCACGTTCATGTAGACAACGCGTATTGAATCATTAGACATGCCACTACTTAAACAAACAAAAATAAAAGTTGATACAGATAGAACCATTGCAGCATTAACAAGGAAGATAGAACTGCAGATGGAATAACTAATGAATAATACTAATCCTCTTTAATTGCTTCGCCTGTAAACTTATAAACGTTGATAGAAAGTCATTAGGGTACACCCTCTGAATACACAATAAGCTGAATACAAAACAAACCATTTTAATGAGTTCGTAACTTCTCATTTTTCGCGTAATCTAGGCTCTTAGACTTGTGAATACGCCTCTGGAGATGTAAATTGATAAAAACTATCAAGCGAATATGGGCGAAATCATGAAATTAGTGTATATCCGTGTATCAAGTACGGACCAAAATACAGACCGTCAAGATATTGAGGGCGACAATTATTTTATTGATAGATGTTCCGGTAGTAATACTGCCAGGCCTGAGCTTGATAATTTAAAGATGCATATAAGGCCAGGTGATGAAATTCATGTTCATAGCATTGATAGGCTTGCTCGCTCATTAACAGATTTAAATACTCTTATCGAGTTTTTTACAGGGAAAGGCTGTTCGGTTCATTTTCGGAAAGAAAATATAGTTTTTTCCTCTGATAAAAAAAATCCAATGAATGAGTTAATGCTTAATTTATTAGGTTCTGTCTACCAGTTTGAGCGAGCTATCCTGAAAGAAAGGCAACGTGAGGGTATAGAAAAAGCAAAGGAGAAGGGTGTTTACAAAGGCCGATCTACAAGTGTTAGATTAAAATCTGATATTATTGAAAGCTATTATCTTAAAACTCCACAACGTCAAATAGCTAATGAACTTTCCACCTCATTATCAACTGTTCAACGTATTATTAAGGCTGAAAAGGAAAGGATCAAACCTCTTATTTAATTCATCTGGTAAAACCAACGTCGCAATAATTCACCAATTTCCCTTGAAGCGAGCAAAATAAAATTTTCTTACCAGTAAAGTCGATTTGAATGTCCGTGCACTGCCAGAGCGATTTTGCTAAGGCGCTTTCGCTCCCTTTAGAGTTAGAAACTTATAAAATTTGGACCAGTATCACTTAACCACTACAAAAAATAAATTGGTTCATTTAGCAGTTTGATCTTCAAAAAAGCACCAAATGGGAAAACATTTTTATGACTAAAAAAGTCATTAAAACAAAATGTTAACCTACTATTTTAAAGGTTATATAGATTACTGACTCTTGATTTTAAGCACTTTTTTTTAAATCTAATAATAAAACCGTTATTTATGCAAGAAAAAGTCGCTACATACTATCATCGGTATTTTGTGTATGGACTTTAAAACTTAAATTTATAATCCGACAAAGATTCCTTTTTTGCATTCTAAATATAGGAGTGTCTGTCTTTATTTTTATCTTTTGTTGATAACCAAGTTAAGTGAAGTGTCCTAATATCATTGATATAAAAGTTATTGTTACAGTCACAGGAAAAATAACATGAAAAAAATCATTGGTGTCATTTTTATTTTATTTGCATCAATAGTGCAGCCGGTTGACTTTCAAAAAGGTCTGGATGCCACTAATGAAAGTGCGTACAAAGAATGGTTTCCACTTGCAGAACAGGGGAATGCTGGCGCTCAATACAATCTGGGTGTTATGTATGAGAACGGGCGGGGCGTGCTCCAAGATTATAAGCAAGCGATCGATTGGTATCGCAAAGCCGCCGAACAGGGGTATGCTGACGCTCAACTCAATCTGGGTGTGATGTATGCCAATGCTCAGGGGGGGCTCCAAGATTATAAGCAATCTTACCAGTGGAGTCGCAAAGCCGCCGACCAGGGGCATGCTGACGCTCAATTCAATCTGGGTGTTATGTATGCTAATGGGCGGGGCGTCCTCCAAGATGATAAGCAATCAGTCGATTGGTACCGCAAAGCCGCCGACCAGGGGCATGCTGCCGCTCAATACAATCTGGGTGTGATGTATGCCAATGGTCAGGGGGGGCTCCAAGATGATAAGAAATCTTACCAGTGGTATCGCAAAGCCGCAGAACAGGGGAATGCTGGCGCTCAATACAATCTGGGTGTTATATATGCCAATGGTCAGGGGGTGCTCCAAGATGATAAGCAATCTTACCAGTGGAGTCGCAAAGCCGCCGAACAGGGGCATGTTCGCGCTCAATACAATCTGGGTTTTATGTATGCGAATGGTCAGGGGGTGTTGAAAGATTATAAGCAAGCGGTCGATTGGTACCGCAAAGCCGCCGGAAATGGGTATGCTGCCGCTCAACTCAATCTGGGTGTTATGTATGCCATGGGGCAGGGTGTGCTCCAAGATTATAAGCGAGGATATATGTGGTTCAATTTAGCTAGATATAATGGGTTAGACACTCAAAAATTATTTGATATCCTCACTCCTCAAATGACACAAAAAAGCATAAATGAATCACAGGAAATGTCGAAAATATGCTTAGATTCAGACTACGATAATTGTGGCTGAAAGTTGTAAGCCACAAGCTCTCTAGAGCTACTATAACACCCGTTACATGCATTTTTAGAGGCTACCAAGTGTATGACTGTAAATTTGTCTAAGGCGCAATGTGCTCATTAGGGCCTCAGGAAGCTAAGTCGCAAACGCCCCCATTATAAGATTTAGAAACTATAAAGGAGTGCCCAATTTTTACTTGGCCACTCCAAACTTCAGCTACGTAGATGAAGTTGTATAGCCGATTGTGGTTCTATAGTAATTATGGATACGCTTTTAGAGTTATTTCTGTAATATTTTTCAACTCGCTACCCCCTCCCCAAGCGAGTTGAAAAGTTAAAAAATTTGTTGCCAATGTTACTCAGCCAAAATAATTTTTACAGTTACACACTTGTATTTTTAATTTACATAGTGATCATCCGAATTATCAAATTCAGAATACCCATCAGGCAAATATTTATCCTCATTTTCTATCCCAATCGCTAATTGTACTTTCCTTTTTAAATTAGCCCATTCATGCTCTGGTCTAAATTCAATCATTGAATACATTAATGTAGAAACTTCCGTCATATACAATTTGTTGGTTACATCATCAATAAGCCATTCTATTCTATATGCATGTTGTGAATATAATAAAAACACATCATTCCACCACTCTTTAACAAGTATTGCTGATAAGTTTTCACTCCTCATATCAACAAGTTGTTCTGATGCTAAGTACTCTTGAAAGCGCAAATGCCCATAACTGTATTCTCCATTTATTTCTACTAATAAAATTTCTGCCGGAGTTATTAGTTCCATTATTATATTTTTAGCATTATATTCCTCTCCAAATTCCCCTCGTATTATTGAAATCATCTCTTCTTTAGGTAACGAACGAACATTTCTTTTATGCATTTCATAAGCTAAGTAACGAGCACATTTTAAAATATTTTCCGGTTGTTCTCCTGATCGACTGACACCCTTGAATTTATCAAAAAGACCACTTAATAATTCAAAACGTTTTTTATACAAAGATGATTCTGTTTTAGGTAACGGCATATTACTTTCTTGTAATGTTGCCATTATTGTTGCAGAAAGAGGGTTAGTAACAACTGAATCTAATTTCGGATACTTAGCAAGATGTTTAATTAAATCATCTGCTTTAATTGGGGCATCTATAAACCATTTATTATAGAATTCTCGTTTCTGAGCATGATTAAAGGGTAATAAAGAAACACTCACGAAATTGAGCGAGGCTAAGTCATGAACGGTATAGCGTGAAGATGTAATAATCTGACATTTTTTATACCGTTCAGCAAAAATATTAATTTCTTCAATAATCCAACCATAACCAACAATTGCTTCATCAATACTATCCAATATTAATGTGGTTTTTTGAGTTCTAAATTGCTCTTTCAATTTTGCGATTGAATATGTAGTAATCCCGAGACCATTAAGGTATAAAATTATTCCCGATAAAATGCATTTTTCACCTTCACTAAAAGCAAGTTTTGATAACTCATTTAGTGTCATATAAATGATTAGTTTATCTTCATTATTTTTATATAAATTTTGAGTGTAAATTTGAAGATTTGTAGTTTTTCCTGACCCGGCTGATCCCAAAACAACAGTATTTAAATTAGTATCGAATATATCATTTATAGTGGAATTGGGTATAGCGTTACTGATTTCGGCCTTGGTGTTGTCACAAAAAAATTGTTGACTATAACTTTCAATTATTGCGATCACATTTTGAATTTTTTTTGTTTGTAACAAAAAGACTTTTAGTTCTTTATCTGCTTTGTTAAGTGATAATTGGAGGGCTTCTATTTTTAGATTTAATTTAATACAAATATTTTCAGTATTCACTGTAAAACGGTGAGATATACTATCATTATAATTCCTATCAACCTCTTTCAGATCACTAATGATGCCCAGTCTTTTTTCATAGATTGATTTTAAATAAACAGATTCAACGATAAATTCAACATTACCTTCTTTTTTTTTTGTGAATCCATCCTTAAAAAAAGCATCTGCATCTATACCAACTATTGGTTCAGGATAATCATTCTTGAATTTACTTATGCTGACTCTATCTTTTAATTCTCTTATTAAATCTTCTGATTTCCTTCTTAAATCATTTTTTTGTTTACTCAATTCAGCGCAGTTATCATACTTTTCTTTGGCTTTTTTTAACAAATCTTCTGGGATGAAATGCTCTTCTAAAACTTCAAATAACGTTTTACAATCTTTTATCAAGGGAATTAAATATATGTTTTTTCGTGTTATTTCTCTATGGTTTAAGTTTGCTTTGTATCTATTTGAAAAAAAATTAAATTTATTGTTTCCCGCCACAAATCCTGCATCACAAAAAATATCACAAAGATCTCGGTTTTTTTGAAATCCTAAAGCCTTCATAAGTGATTTATTCGTTAATTTAGGCAGAGTTTTATCGATTAAAAATGATTGTTCGCCTTTGATTTGTGGCATTAACTCAGGAGCAAATTTTTCAATTAATTCTTTTAGCTCTTTACCATCAATAATTGTCACACCTTCATCTATAACCCTCCTTAAGGCTCCAGAATGAGAGTCATAAGTACGATCATTAATTGGATAGGGTGTAATAAACACAAGTTGTCTAAACTTTACCCTTTCAGAAGTCGCAAGATCGATGACACCTTCATCTTTCATTTGTGAAATCTGGTTAAGTAACTGTTGAAAACTTTTAATTGTTGAATTTGGGGTTGCTTTGATTTTTTTTACTTGAATTCCAAGAAAGTCATTATGCCCAAATGCATCTTTTCTGTAGACAATTATATCTCGGCCCTTTTCTGGAGCACCACCAGTAAAATCGACTCTACAATTATATATCTTTTCTAATAATGGAATGATAATGGTTTTGCTTAAATCATTTTCACCAAATTTAATTAAACTATCAATCATAAAACGCTCGTAAAATTAGGGGAAACAGAAAAATATGGACACTCCAAGTTTGTCGAATAGCCATACAAAAATATCATACACTACTCAACTAAAAGTTAATATCACACCATCTAAAAACCGAATATAACAAGTCAATACCAGTTGAGTAATTTGATATTAAAGAACAAAAAGCTAAGGTGCTTTGTGCCCCGAAGCGGCATAGAAAGCGGAGGCGTTAACGATTCATCTGACTATAATACCCATATGTGGTTGAATGTTTAAGTATAGGTTTTTTTATTTTAAGTCCCACATATTTCCTTTAATACACTCATTCTTTACTACTATATTTTCATTTTTTTGAAGCTGACTAATGCGCCTGGCGCGTTCACATTCTCATTTACTTACAGGATGCAGATTTGACCAAACATTCATTAACTTTCGTTGTTGTTTGCTCATGTTGTAGCGCGGGTATGTTTGTTCCATATACATGTAGGTGCGAGCTATTCGGCCGCGAGCTGCTTCTGGTGGTTCAGTTTTTCTATTCTCGATTTTCATTTTACAGCTGCCAAAATCACTAGCTTCCCCGGGTAGCATTGTAAAGTTGTAATTACTTCTAAGTGCGTTGACAGCCCCTATAGCAGGGTAGAGGTTAAACATGTCGGCTTGCATGTGGCGATATTCATAATTAACTTTTTCAGCACATCTACGACCTTTAAAAGATTTTCCCTTATTATTGACACAAGCTTGATTTCCCTCTCGCCATTCAATAAAAGTTCGACCAAAGTTTTCAGCTGGAACGATATGCTCCCACTCTACTTTTTTAGCGCGTTTCACATATTTTAAAGTATGAAAACCATCGGGTGGTGTTATCTGTTTTTTGGAGTCAAAAGAAGCTGCGCAATAGATGGTTTCACGGTGGTCAAAATATACCGACTTTTCTAACATCTTTTTAGCTTTTGAAAACGAGTCGTTTGTGGTGTTGCCAGAGGCAGTGCTAAAAGGGCTGAATGCTAGTGATAAAAATAATGTCGTTAATCGGATAGGTGAGAGTAAAATATATTAGCGGTCATCATGACAATTCCATTTGTAATAATATATGACGACATTATATCAATAACTAGCATTTCTCTTACTAATATTGTTTCAATATGTTACGGATTACGAGCGTTTTAAGGAAAAAGCGAGCCTGTTGATAAATTAAATCATCCCTCTTGCGCGTTAGAAATCGACAAAGTAGTATCCAATATGACTCACCCACTATAATTTAAAAAGCCAATCAAATAGTTTTTTTTTCTAGCTTTTTACGCAATTTATCATGTAATTTTTCAGGGAATAACTGGGTGTAAACCTGCCATAGAATATTCAAATTTCTATGGCCGGTTACTTGGGCCACCTCTTCAATAGAAAAACCATATTCAAATAATCGGCTTGCACCTTCACGCCTTAAGTCGTGATAGCGTAAGTCTTCAATACCTAACTTATTACGAACGCGCTGAAAACCTGCTGTCACACTACGCGAGTTATAAGGGAATATCAGTGTGTTGTTTTTTTGTTGTCGCTTAACAATGTCAAATGACCCAGCTAAAAGCGGGACTAGCATGTGATTTCCATCTTTCTTACGTGGGTCTTTTCTGTCTCGAACAGTAATAGTTTTATGATCTTCGTTTAAATCATCCCAACGTAATGCGCACACCTCTCCAATTCGCATGCACGTTAAAATACTAAAATCTAAAATATCAATAAACGGAATACGTACTTGTCCATTCGCACGCGTATTCTGACGCTTAAGTAACCCCTCTTTTAATCGCTCAATCTCATTGCTAGTCGGGCGCCTGGTGCGCTTGTTACTTTTACCCACTAACTTCATATCAATAAGCACGGGAACCGCTTCTTCAAATATTTCAAAATTGGCTTTTATATTAAAAACGGGAAGCGCTTTTTTCATCACCGAACGAAGGTAGGCAATGTCATGGTAAATCGTTTGCGGTTTAGCGCCTGCAGCGAGTCTATTCTTGCAATGCTCAATAATGTCACTGGTTCTCAGTGAGTCAGTTTGGATATTAGCTATGTCGCAATCACTAAGCATCTTAATCACATATTGCTTGGTTCGCCCGGTGTTATCCCAAAGAAAGCTATCATTGATAAACTTATCAAACAGATCACCAATCAAACAGGTTTTATACTTTTTAACGCCAAACTCTTCCAGCTCTTGGGTTTTGTTTTTCCCCCAGGTTCGGGCCAGTTCTTTCTTTTTGAAAGTTCGGGCTTCTCTGTGTATCATTGCTCCGTTCTTTTTAACAATCACGCTTGCTTTAAAACGAGCTTCACCGTTTGCGAGCGTGCGTGTTTGTATTGAAAATGATGCCATTTGTCCTACTCCAATGAGGCGTACTTAAGGCGTACCGTACAACGAAATTGATGATAATTCAACGCAATTCAACGTGAAAATAGGATATAAAAAAGTGAGCAATACCAATGACAAACCCAGTTAATACCAGTGTTTACCCATCGCAACGCTTCTCCATTGCCCCGATGCTCGATTGGACGGATAGGCACTGCCGCTATTTTCATCGTGTTATGAGTAAAAATACCTTGCTCTATAGCGAGATGGTGACCACGGGCGCTATCCTGTACGGCAAAGGGGATTACCTGCAAAAAGATGCTGCTGAACATCCGGTTTGTCTGCAGTTAGGCGGATCGGCACCGGTTGATTTAGCTAAAGCTGCACAGGCAGGTAAAGAGCGCGGTTTTGATGAAATCAACCTGAATATTGGCTGCCCCTCGGATCGAGTCCAAAACGGACGTTTTGGTGCTTGCTTGATGTCCGAAGGTGAGTTGGTGGGTGATGCCATGAAAGCGATCCGCGATGCAACGGATTTACCCGTCTCGGTTAAAACGCGGATCGGCATTGATAATTTAGACTCCTATGCTTTTTTATGTGACTTTGTTGGTCAAGTTGCAGAAAAAGGCTGTGATACTTTTGTGGTGCATGCCCGTAAAGCCTGGCTGAGTGGTTTAAGCCCTAAACAAAACCGCGATGTACCACCGCTGGATTATGAACGTGTATACCAGCTGAAAAAGGATTTCCCGCAGTTAACTATTGCTATCAATGGCGGCATTAAAACCCTTGATGAATGTGAAACTCATCTGCATTATCTTGATGGTGTAATGTTGGGCAGAGAAGTTTACGCTAACCCCTATTTATTAAGCTCTGTTGACCAGCGCTTGTTTGCCGGTCAGGAAAAAATTCTAACCCGCTTTGAAGTGTTAGAAAAGATGTATCCCTATATTGAGCAGCAACTTAGCAACGGGTCATATTTAAATCACGTTGCCCGTCATATGCTAGGATTATTCCAAGGTCTTCCGGGCGCAAGAGCTTGGCGTCGTCATCTGAGTGAAAACGGTCACTTGCCGGGTGCCGGCATCGATGTAATGAAAAAAGCGGCGGCATTTGTTGTCGAAAGTTAATATTTAACGGAGGTCAAGATGAGAAAAATAGTTTTACTGGTGGGTTTGTTAGTTGCCGGATTAAGTCTTAGCGGCTGCAGTGCCTCTTCACCGGAAACACCATCAAAACAGGCCGAAGTACAGCAAAAAGTTAAACGTATCACTCTGGTCAGTAGTGCAAGTCCCAGAGATGTATTACCTGCTTTTACGACTTTTACCTGGAATAATGACTATAATCTGGTTTTATCAGGCGCTGACAATATAAATGAGCAACGGGCTAAGGCCTATATTCGCCGCGAAATAATTCGTTACCTAGAGACTAAAGGTTATGTGTATCAACCCAATCCTGTGCACGCTGATGTTGTGCTTGGTTTCTTATTTGCATTAGAAGATAACCGCGCAAATGCGGATATTCAGACAAAGTTCGGTCTATTACCCCGATTGCGTTCTGCTAAGGCCAATCCTGCACGTTATAGACAGGGAACCGTGATGCTTAATGTGCTCAGTGCTGATTTGAAAAAGGTATATTGGCGCTCGGCGATGCAGGGTGTTAAGGATTTAGATAAAATGCCGTCTGATAAAACAGACGAGAGAATACAATCTGTTCTGAATATTATGATGGGAGATTTCCCCACAGCAGGACGTTAGTTATTCAAAGCCCTGATTTGAATATAGGGCTTTTAATCATCTCAACTTACTAATTAGCGCGTAATTTGGCAATGGCGCTGTGCAGTGCAAAAGAGTAACCCTGTGCGCCTAAACCACAAATAACTCCCTGTGCAATATCAGACAAGTAAGAGTGATGACGGAAACTTTCACGTGCATGTACGTTGGAAAGGTGTACTTCGATAAAAGGAATATTAACCCCTAATAAGGCATCACGAAGTGCAACACTGGTATGCGTAAATGCAGCCGGATTAATAATAATAAAATCGATTTTCTCAAATGAATCGTGGATTTTTTCAATCAGTTGGTATTCACGGTTTGATTGTAAGTGTGACAATGCAACATTATGCAATGTAGCTTCATCTGTTAAATCTTTAATAATGCCGGCAAGTGTCTTACTGCCGTAGACCTCGGGTTCCCGTTGCCCTAATAAATTAAGGTTAGGCCCATTTAAAACTAATATGTTTATTTGTTGTGTCATAAAAAAAGACTCCCGGAAACGATGTTCTAGAAGTCTATCTGCTCTGCTGGTCGCACGCCAGCAGAAATGTTTGTAAAGTAGCGGACTAATGCGTTTCGCGATTCTCTTTAATGAGTTTATCAACAACACTCGGGTCGGCAAGTGTTGAAGTATCACCTAAAGAATCACTTTCACCTGTGGCTATTTTGCGTAAGATACGGCGCATAATTTTACCTGAGCGTGTTTTAGGTAAACCTTCTGCCCAATGCAATATATCCGGTGTTGCGATTGCGCCAATCTCCTTACGCACCCATTGTTTAACTTCAGCGTACAACTCAGGAGAAGGGAACTCACCGTCATTTAAGGTGACATAAGCATAGATGCCCTGACCCTTAATTTCGTGTGGTACACCAACAACTGCGGCTTCTGCTATTTTAGGGTGAGAAACTAACGCACTTTCTATTTCAGCGGTGCCCATGCGGTGACCTGAAACATTCAATACGTCATCAACACGTCCGGTTATCCAGTAATATCCATCACTGTCGCGACGCGCACCGTCACCGGTAAAGTACATCCCCTTAAAAGTACTGAAATAAGTTTGTTCGAAACGGTCATGGTTCTTATAAAGCGTGCGCATTTGTCCCGGCCAGCTATCGAGCATTACCAGATTACCTGAAGCTGCCCCTTCTAAAATCTCTCCTTCACTATCAACAATAGCGGGTTGAACACCAAAGAACGGACGGGTTGCAGAGCCTGGTTTCAGGTCGGTTGCACCAGGCAGCGGCGTAATTAAGATGCCGCCGGTTTCAGTTTGCCACCAGGTATCAACGATAGGGCAGCGTTTGTCCCCAATTTTGTTGTAGTACCATTCCCATGCTTCAGGATTAATCGGCTCGCCAACTGAGCCTAAAATACGTAATGAAGAACGGTGTGTTCCTGCAATCGCCTGGTCACCTTTCGCCATCAATGCCCGGATTGCGGTTGGTGCAGTATAAAGAATAGAAACTTTATGTTTATCAATTACTTCACTCATACGTGCCGGTGTCGGATAATTGGGTACACCCTCAAACAATAAGGTGGTTGCGCCGTTAGCAAGCGGGCCATAAACTAAATAACTGTGCCCGGTGATCCAGCCTACATCGGCAGTACACCAGTAAATATCACCTTCCTGGTAATCAAACACATATTTGAAGGTCATCGCAGCGTAAACCAGATAACCACCGGTAGTGTGCAATACACCCTTAGGCGTACCTGTGGAGCCCGAGGTATAGAGAATGAAAAGCGGATCTTCTGCATTCATCGCCTCAGGTTCGCATTCACTGGTTTCATCAGCACAAATTGATTCCCAGTCATAATCTCGACCGATCACCCAATTGACCTCTCCGCCGGTATTTTTAAAGACAATGACACTTTCTACGCAATCTGTTCCGTCTTTTGTCAGTGCTTCATCGACATTCGCTTTAAGGGGAACGGTGCGTCCGCCCCGGCGGCCTTCATCTGCGGTAATGACTATTTTGGCACTACTGTCGACAATACGTCCGGCAATCGCATCGGGTGAGAAACCACCAAAGACAATGGAATGAACCGCACCAATGCGCGTACAGGCAAGCATGGCAACGGCAGCTTCCGGCGTCATTGGCATATATAAACAAACCACATCACCTTTTTTAACACCCTGTGATTTTAGCGCATTGGCAAACTGACAAACACGTTGATGCAGCTGCTTATAGGTAATGCTTTGTGAATAATCCGGTGAATCACCTTCCCAAAGAATGGCCACCTGGTCACCTTTAGTGGCAAGGTGGCGGTCGATACAGTTCGCTGAAACGTTAAGTTGTCCGTCTTCAAACCATTTGATGCTGACATGACCCGGATCATAGGAGCTGTTTTTGACTTTTGAGTAAGGTTTAATCCAATCCAATATTTTACCTTTTTCACCCCAAAACGTAACCGGGTCGCTAATCGAAGCTTGATATTGTGTTAAGTATTCTTCGTTAGTCAGTAAGCTATTTTTTGCAAGGTCATCTGTTACGGGGTAAATGCGGTTTTCACTCATGTTTAACTCCATTTTTAAAATAAACCAATCACTTGCAAATGATGAAATGATTGAAATTGCTTATTAATTAGACATAGAGTGTAAAACAGAGACAATAAATAAATTGTGAGGAAGCTAAAATTTGTTGCATAAATGTTAATTAAGATTGTGATTAAAACTTTTTCTGCGATCCGTATCAATAATCGAGAATGGTTTTTTGTGTGATAAATGTGATGTTTTTTTGTCTATTATTTTACTTTAATGCTTTCTCCCCTAAACTCAGGCAAACAAAGGGACATATTTTTACTCTTATCTAAATAAAACCATGCAAATTAATTGAAAATTTGGATTTAAAAACAGGGTGGAGATAGCCAACAAGGCAAGCAATCAAACATGTTCAGCTCTCTTTTAAGTGATTTTTCGGAGTCTAGGAATGAACTCAATGAAGCAACATAAAGGGTTTGCAGTATTAACCACTGCGGTTTTGTTAAGTATCGCAAGTATTGTATTTACAGCTCGAATGGCATCCATACAGCTGATTGACAATAAAATCGTGGGTAATTATTACCGTAATAATGAGGCGTTTGTTAATGCTGAATCGGGTATTAATTTTATACTGAGTAAAATTGATGATCCGAGCATTGGTCCCTCCGTCCTGAAAAACATCGATATTCCCTATAGTTCCGCAGATCATCACTACAGCGTGCAACTCACTCGGATTAATGACAATACGCTGGAAATAACGTCTTTGGGCCGCTCCATGGACGACAGCGCACAGCGTAGTATCTCCCAGCAAATTTATCATGAAATGCGTTTTAATCTTCCCGGTGCATCGGTCTCAAGCAATGGCAAACTGAATCTGGACTCTACGGCAACGGTTAATAATGGTTGTGAAGGCGTTAGTGTCGCGAATTGTAGATCTCCGGGTAATTTTGCAGATTATCAATTGGTCAGTAACCCTAAAAATGAAATAGGAAAAGCAACGGATTTATGTAGCGGTTCTGTGGACGCGCAGGAAGACGTGCCTGCGGTTGATAATACCGGCATTAATGTCATTGCTGAGAACGCTTTTTATGAACCGATAACGGTGGATAACTCACTGGAAATAGGTTCAGTTGATGCCGAGGGTGATGTTATTGGATGGTCAAATAATATCCCTGACGGATCCTCTTTTTTCGGAGAGCAGGTGGCTGCTGATTTACAGCCCGGTTCACTTTTTGAAAGCACCTTTGGGGTGAATAAAGAGGTCGGGATAGCGGCATTAAAAAGCGCTTATGAAGTGGCGCTCATTGATATGACAAGCAGCTTAACGACAAGCTGTTCGAGCCGTTTAAAAGCCCTAGAGCAATTCAATCCAGAGATAGATACGGTTTATATCACTGGAAATTGTGATATAGACCAATCTGATACAGTGCAAAGTGCAACGTCTGAAAACAAACGCTTTACTATCGGTACGGTGGACAATCCTAAAATGGTGTTTATAGAGGGCGGAACCTTTATCACTAAACCCAATACCGGCGCGTCTGTTATTGGCATGCTGTATTTTTTACCCGGTACCAGCATTGATATTAATGGAGCCGAAGTCGAAGATTTAAGCGTTGATATGGGGGGGATAAGAGTGAATGGCGCGACCTTAAGCGAATACGCTTGTTCGCATGATGGTTATGATAAAACCGATAATAACGGCACCAAGCAGCATTTTTCTTCGCGTTATGACAAAACAGTACTCAATAAATTATACGAGAATGTCGGTCAGCAACCTCCTCTTGATACAGGTTACAGTTTTGTTCAGGGATCATGGAGGGATTTCTAATGTTAATAACAACAGACAATCACGGGTTTTCATTGGCTGAAATTTTGGTATCGTTATTCGTGGTCAGTTTAACTGCGGTGAATATAACTGGTTTACAAAAACTGATTGTTGAGCAGAATCGCGATAACGTAGCGCATACCGAAGTGATTGCCTTAGCAAACCAGAAAATCAATGAATTACTAACCTATAACAATATAACCGCAATCGACGGACTTGCTGATATCAGTTTAGCGACTGAGACTCCCGGAATGACAAGCTTTAATCTGGCATGGGGCGTGACGGCTGTCGATCTTGGCGCCGCGGCGGGGGAGAATATTCGCAATGTTAAATTGCAAATAGACTGGGATGATTCAAAAGGCGATAAGCGCAGTTATGATTATACCGAGCAGATTAATTTAGCGTTGCTGCTCAGTCCTTCCGGTAACGATCCTACTTCAATGGAGGCGGCTATTGTTGAATCTTTTCTTGAAACCAATGATGTTATCTATTTTGAACCTAAAATGGGCTATAAAAAGGGGGCATTTGTTATTTATAATAGTGAATTATTTCAAGCAACTGAGATTTTCTCTGCCGGCAATGGTCATCCTCGTGATGTTGATAACCCTGAAACTGTTTCCGATGGTTGGACAAGTTATGGTTTGATCGATAACCCCGAACTGGCAAAAAATCCGGATTTGGCAACACTATTTTTAGATCCCTAACCGGTGCAGTTTAATAGGGTGGTATCTAGCCGTTTTACCGGCCCGCAGGATATCATCGAAGAGAGTCAATTAAATGGTTGGTTTTAACTAACTTGTTGTTGGTAAATAGATTGTCTTTTATTATGCCGATGACAGCGGTCATCGACGTACTTTTTACAATCTAGTGTGTTCACTGGAAAATGTTGAAGTTTTTTAGTCTTTTAAAGCTTCAACATTATTTGACTAATAATGAGGCGGTGCCATCTCTTCTTTTTCTGATGCCAGTTGGTTTGGCTGAGCATCTTTTAATTTTATTGCAAGTACAGCAAGTTGCTCACTAAGTAACTGTAATCTGCGTTGTTGTTGAAAGATCTCATCATTCAAGGTTTCAATATTATCTTCATGAAAGGCGACTTTCATTTCTAGTTGTTCAATGCGTTTTTCCTGATCCATTCTGCTTCCTATCTTTTAGCGCAACAAGGCGTTTTTAACGGCGTATTTAAGTATACTACTTCTGCTTTAAGAGATGTTTTTTTTCTATTTATAAATAAATAATGAACTACCTCTGATTTTTCCTGTCAATAGATGGCACGTGATAGTGCGCATCGGGAAACGCTTATCTCAGAATTTATTGGCAAGGAAAAGTTAATTTCCGGGCTTCTCCTGTGGTTAGCTTTTATAATGACGAGTGCCTACAGGCTTGTGTCTATCCATCTTGTTGATGGTAATAAAAAATTCTAAAATAACTAAAATAAGTTATGATAACGATACAACTCTCTGATTTAAGGTGCGGTTATAAATCATATCGTTAATTGAATTTCCTTATAATTAGCGCTAGAGTTGTGAGGATCTGAAAATTTTAATCCTAGCATTTTCTTTTTTGCAAATAAAAAGAGAAAATAAAAGCATAGTCAATTGAATGACTAGAATAATTTGGAGTAACAATGAAAAACGTATTTAAAGTTTCGTTATTAGCCGCTGCTGTAGCATTCACTTTCGGGTGTGAAGACAAAGAGTCTGTCGCGCCAGCACAAGAGAATGCTGTAGAAGCAACAGAAGTAGCGGCTTTTGAAAGTGATGCCTATAAAGCGGCTTATGCTATTGGCGCTTCATTTTCAACACAGATTAAAGCAGGTGTTGATAAACAAGCCGAATTCGGATTAGAAACGCTTGATACAGAAGCGATTATTGCGGGTGTTACCGATACATTACGTGGTAACTCTAAATTAACCGATGAAGAAGTAGTTGAAACCGTTAATGCTTATGGCGTACAGGTACAAGCTGCTGCTGAAAAGAAAATGAAAGAAGAAGCAGTAAAAACAGCTGAAGAAGCAAAACTATTTTTAGCTGAAAATGCCAAAGTTGAGGGCGTTACCGTGACTGACTCTGGTTTACAGTACTCAGTGATCACTGCAGCAGAAGGTCCTAAACCCGCAGCTGAAGACACAGTAACAGTGCATTATGTAGGCACTTTGGTTGACGGAACTGAATTTGACAGTTCAATCAGTCGTGGTGAACCTGCTAAATTCCCGCTTAACCGTGTTATTCCTGGTTGGACGGAAGGTGTGCAGTTGATGAGTGTTGGCGAAAAATACAAGTTTGTTATTCCAGCTGAATTAGCATACGGCGCGCAGGGCGCAGGTTCAATTCCTCCTGGTGCAACGCTGATTTTTGAAGTTGAATTATTAGATATTACAGCCGCTGAAGCAGCTGTTTCTCCTGAATAATAATTAACATTATCAGTTAATATTAAGGTCGCATCGCGGCCTTTTTTTTATTCATTATTTTACAGTTTCCAATTTTATCCGCCCATCAGCCTCAATTTAATTGACAAAAACACCTCAGCAAAGAGTATCATCATCAAAGCAACTGCTCACTCAACCAACACCCGCCTCAATAGAAAATCTAATCACTGAAATAGTCATAATGCTAATTTTAAAGGCTAAGAATAAAGCACTTTTAAGCTTCTTTGCGGCAGGCAATGACTGTCGAATTTCCTCGTAAATAGTGTATCCTTAGCGCATTAATTTATGGGGTGAAATATGTGGGATGTTATTATCATAGGTGCGGGTGCATCGGGGCTGATGTGTGCGATTGAAGCGGGTAAGCGCGGACGTAAGGTTTTAGTGCTTGATCATGCTAAGCGTGCGGGTCAAAAGATAATTATGAGTGGTGGCGGGCGTTGTAATTTCACCAATCTCTACGTTGAGCCGGGTAATTTCCTTTGTGATAATCCGCATTTTGTAAAATCAGCATTAAGCCGTTATACCCAGTGGGATTTTATTGCGCTGGTGGATAAACACCAGATAAGCTGGCATGAGCGCGATCACGGACAACTGTTCTGTGACGACAGCGCGAAACAAATTGTTGCCATGTTACTGGACGAGGCGAAAGACGCCGGGGTTAAAGTCCAAGTGCAGTGTGAAATATTCAGTCATAGCAAATTAGCAGATAAGCATTTCTCTGTACAAACTAAATTAGGTGAATATCAATGCCAATCTCTGGTGGTTGCAACGGGCGGGTTATCTTTACCTAAAATGGGTGCCACTCCCCTTGCTTATAAAATTGCCGAACAATATCAGATATCGGTTAAAGCGACCCGGGCAGGCTTAGTCCCCTTTACCCTGCAGCAGAATCAAAAAGAAAAATTTGCCGAATTATCCGGTATCAGTCTGCCCGCACGGGCAACCTGTCAAGTAAGTAACGGTAAAAAAACTAAAGAAATCAGCTTTAGTGAAGCGCTGTTATTTACCCATCGCGGTTTAAGTGGGCCGGTTATTTTGCAAATATCAAATTACTGGCAGCCGGGTGAGAAAATTAGCTTAGATCTTCTCCCTGATTTGGATCTTTTTGCCGAACTCTTACATGCTCAGAAAAATCACCCAGATCAAGCCTTGAAAACAGTGTTAGCGCAACAGTTACCCAAACGTGTAGTTGAATGTTTATTAGCCTTTTCAGAGATTGAAAGCTTACCGCTTAAACAGTATAACGAAAAACAGCTGCAGGAGATTACGCAGCTCTTTCAGCACTGGTCTCCACAGATTAACGGGACAGAGGGATATCGCACCGCCGAAGTCACCCTCGGTGGTATTGATACGAATTTTATCTCATCAAAAACCTTTGCCTGTAAAAACGTCGCCGGCTTGTATTTTATCGGTGAAGCCTTAGATGTTACCGGTTGGCTGGGAGGGTTTAATTTTCAATTCGCCTGGGCAAGCGGCTGGGCAGCAGGGCAGGAAGTTTAACCCGATGATCTCCAGAACAATTATATCGAGAGCACTTTGGTACTCGAATTCCCGACGATTTACTACGCTGACTCTCCTCGCGATACTAACGCTATGTGGTTCATCCGCTATCGCAGGTGATGGGCCATGGCCCTCGTTTACAGCGACGACGCTTAGCAGAGGAAAAGTCCACAGTGACAAGCTGCTAGGCCAACCGACACTGCTCATACTTACACCATCTCGTAATGCCGCAGAATCTACTCGAGAGTGGGTTAATGCATTGCAATCAAAAATAGATCAAAGTAAATATCTGGTTCGCGACGTGCTAGCCGTCGATTTACCGTTCTTTATGTCGGAAGAAGACGCCATTGGTCTAGCCAAGGAGAAAATATCGACGCGCTACCACGATCAAACCTGGATTCTGAACTCCCAAGTCATGGAAGACGCGCTGGGTGTGGTGTCCGATAGCGACCAAGCAGTCATTGTTGTTTTGGATAAGAACGGTAACCTGATATCGCAGGTTCACGGTATGGTGACGACGGCGCGAATGAGTCAGATCACCGACGCTTTGCAGAGCCTTTCTAGCGACTAAAGACGCGCTGGCGCTCGCTTTTTTCCGGAACCGAGCGTTGTTGGAGTAACGGAGAAAATAGGGTTGTACCCTGTAAACACCCCTAGATTAAACCTCAGTAGAGTGTCCTTGATTGTACAGTTCAGATTGTAATCGCTAAAAGCTATCGATACTGGCAGCAAGCCTTAGATGGCTATTTCTGCCATTAGTTACCAAGCGGAATAGGCTGAGGTAATTGAGGTTAGAAAAACGGCAAAATCAACTATTAACAGTTAAATCATTCTATTAAAATTGCCTTCGTTCGAGTTTTGTCAAACTGTTGATTTTGGGGCTTATAGGATAGGGCTTCGCGGGCATACTTTGTCTTCGTTTGATGTCTATTTTGGTTGAACCAAAAGATGAGTTTTTATAACAATATTAACTGTTAAAAAAACTTACTTTTATGCGACCCCAATCTTTTAACTGTTCAGAGCCTGCAAATATTGCAGGGCTAAGTCAGGGGAAATATTTATCATTTCTCCTGTCCTGATTGCGAATCAGTAGCTCATTGTTAAGCCCTTCTAAGAAGTCATAAGTACAGATCGTGGTTTGCGCTGCTCACACGACCTATCTTTATTACTCATGAGTAAGTTTTATCGATGATAGGAATCTTTTTAATTACTCTTGCTGGATTACCACCAATAACGACATTATCGCCAAAGCTATTTGTCACTACAGCTCCAGATGCCACTACCACGTTGTTACCTAAAGATACTCCTGGATTAATGGTTGCGTGTCCCCCAATCCAACAATTATGACCAATGATAATCGGCTTCGCCATTTCTAAACCACTATTTCTTTCATTTGGATCTAGAGGATGTGTCGCTGTATAGATACCTACTTGGGGAGCCAATAAACAGTTATCGCCAATACGCACTTCTGCTACATCTAGAATGACACAATTGAAGTTAGCGTAGAAATTTTCACCTACGTGAATATTTTCGCCATAATCACAACGAAACGAAGGTTCTATATTAATATTCTTACCCGTTGAGCCGAATAAAGATTTTAATATTTCAGCTCTTTCAAGCTTATTTTCATTACTTGTAGCAAGGAATTTCTCTGTTTTTTGACGAGCAATTCTCCTTAACTTAGCCAACTCAACATCACTTGGATCATACATTTTACCAGAAAGCATTTTTTCTTTTTCAGTCATAATATACCTGTTCGATTAGAAAATATTCGTCTTACTCATAACCGCTACAAGCCTCACCCCTTAAAGAATCACTGTCTGAATAGATCGAGCAGCCATCGTGATATAGCTTCCTTTGTCTATATTATGCAGTGCATAGGTTAGATTCTGCTCTGAATTATTACAGACGACTAAAACCTTTTCACCGTTAGGATTAATAAAACCAGTTGCTTCAATAACATCGGTTGTAGTACAGACAGCAATGCGTTTTGCTCCTTTCTTTATAAATTTAGAAAAGTGAGCAAAATAGTAATAGCAAGGGTTTAGAATCACGTGATCATTAACTGTATCTGCAATAATTGGCGCACTACAGAGGTTATTAACATGGTTCGGGCCGCCAGTCTCATCAAGAAATAGATTCCAGTCACACCATGCAGAGGTATTATGGTTCAAATCATTAATAATTGAGTGTGCGTAACGCTCGCCGACATTCCAATCACCAATATGCGGTCCAGCTTCCTGACACCCCTCGGTAAACCATATTTTTTTGTCTGGATAGATATCATTGATTAATTTAAGGTTTTGGTAGTTATCACCCATATACCAGTGAATACCGATACCATAAACATATTTAGAGGCAATTTCATCGTCAAACATTTTCTGAGCGCGATCGAATGCTTCTGCACGATTATGATCCCAACAGACTAATTTAATATATCCTAATCCCTCTTTTTCTAAAGTTGGACCAAGATAATCACGCACAAAATCACGTTCTTCTTCTGCAGTATAAACACATGAATCCCATACTTGTGTAGCAGCAGGCTCATTCTGTATTGTTAATGCAGAGATGGTGATCCCCTCTTCTTGCATCGCTTTTATATATTTACAGTAGTAAAGGGCCCATGCTTGACGATATTCATCTTTTAACTTACCACCATGATTCATCTGGCCATTGGTTTTCATCCATGCAGGTGGACTCCAAGGAGAAGAAAAAAGGGTTATCTCTTGATCAGAAAGCGCTTTAGCCCATTCAATCATAGGGATGATCTGTTGTTTATCTCGATTCAGATTAAAATCCTTAAGAAGAGGATCTTCTGTTTCACAGCATGCCCAATTTTCTAGCGAAAAATCACAACTATTGATATGTGTTCTGCAAAAATTATAACCAATCCCTTTATCTGGATGGAAATATGCCTCCATCATTATTTTCTGCTTAGCCGGGCTCATTCTATTAAGTACATCCGCTGAGGACTCAGTAAAAGCCCCGCCGAATCCTTCCCACTCTTGAAAAGTCTTAGATTCATCCATGTAAATCTTATGCAGCTCACCAGCATCGGTATAAGTTGTTGTATCTTCTTGCTCATAACCTTGGTGCAAATTGACCAGCTCGCTTTCATTTAAAAGAAAATCGCTATCTTTAACTGTTTGGTAAAGTTTCATTGTTTTTCCAATTATCGATTTAGAATGGAAGTATAAAGAAAGCAGCGACCAACAACCTTTGAGAAAGCGCTTTCTTATGGGGTTGATCACAGAATTCGGCGAGTTTTATGTTTATTCTTCCTTTCAAGGATTAGGTAATTAGCAAAATTGAAGTTTGGGATGCTTTAGTCAGCGCGGGGTATTTATGATCTGACTTTTAACGGATTTTTCGTGCCACTCATTATCGATATCGCGATGAAGTTCGGAATCCGAGGATCAGGCCTTTCTTTTTGCGATTTTAATAATTTTGGTCATGCCATTCGAGTAAAACGCAAGGAAATAGCCAGATATCCATCTAATTGACTCAATATTAATCCGCTTCTATGTTCTATTTAGGCACTGTTTGGAATGACGAGGATCACATTATGATGCCCCTCGTGCAACACAGGTTGCTTTGGTTGATTCACCGCCATCCTTGGCATTCATCCTATGGACGAACTAAAGCTATTCTTATTTCCCCCTGAATATGCGTGGCAGGGGGGCTTTAAATTGCAGGCGAAATCTGGGGTGAACTAGCAAGTAGTTTTGGCAAAAATTATCATGGTGCAGTGGGGTCGTTAGAATAATTAGCCTACTACGCTGAACATACTGGTAGATGTTGGATTGCCAAGAAGAATGTATTGCACCGATGTTTGCATTAATCCACTAATTTAAAAGTACTTTAATGACAGTTTATGCATCTGAGGTACTTCAACATGCATTAAATTCAGCCCATCGAACCATTTAACGTATTTTTCAATGATATTTTGCTCGCTACCTTAATAAATCATTTAAATGCTGCTTATTAAGGCCGATATTTATAAGTCTTTTCATTAAATAATAGTCATTTCAATTAATGGATGTCCAGTATATTTTCATTAAAAAATGGGCATCCACCGAAACAAAGAAAAAACACAAGGACCAAGGGAGGAAAAGCTTAATGCAGTGCCATTCAGACCTGGCCCCAATGATTTGACCCCAATGATTCTCCTATTATAGCCGCATCTCGCCAATCCTAAGTGCCACTGAGCAAGTCGTTTTGGTTAAATGAGGCATTATTAGATGCCTCTTAAACGCTGAACTCACCACTATTTAACTAATCCTCCTGTGATTCCACCATCTTCCACTTTTGTTTTATGTTATAGATTTCATCTTTAATTTGTATGAAGCTTTCTACTAAGTTGGGATCAAAGTGAGAGCCTGAATTTTCTTTGATATATTGTAATGCTTCTTCGATTGCCCAGCTTTTTTTGTAAGGGCGCTTCATTGTTAACGCGTCAAATACATCTGCTAATGCGACGATACGTGAGGCGATAGGTATCTCTTCCCCAGCAAGGCCTAGTGGGTAACCTGAACCGTCCCATTTTTCATGGTGACCAAATGCAATGGACGCAGCTAACTTAAAAAGAGGGGCTTCACTTTTAGATAAAATTTGATAGCCCATATCAGGATGTTTGCGCATAGTCACCCATTCTTCTTCGGTTAATTTGTTGGGTGATTTTAATATTGAATCTGGAATGCCGACTTTACCGGTATCATGCAGTGGGGCGGCTAATTGCAGTAATTCAACTTCTGATTCACTCCATCCAATACCCTTTGCAAGTGCGGCACTGTAATCTGCCATCCTCCACATATGGACGCCAGTATCAGTATCATTGTGATGGCCGGCCTCTGCTAACATACCAATGGCAGAGGTTAATAGGCTATCTAATTCTTTTGTTCTCTGTGTAATGAGCTGCTTGTTGTTAAGATGGTTTTCATAAATTTCAAGATGTGTCTGCACTCTTGCAAGTGTTGTTAAAGGTGAAATTGGTTTGGTAATAAAATCAACACAACCGGCTTCAAAACCTTCTTTTTCATGTCTCATATCTGTTAATGCGGTTAAAAAAATGACTGGAATTTCTGCGGTTTTCGGATTTGATTTTAATATGCGGCAAACTTCAAAACCGTTCATTTCAGGCATCATAATATCTAAAAGAATAATATCAGGTGCTTTAGAGTTGACGATATCTAAAGCCATTTTTCCACTTTTAGCTATTTGTATATGATAATGTTCTGACAATATGCCTTTTAGCAAGTCTATGTTTTTGGGGATATCATCGACTATCAGTACATTTTTTAAATCGAAAACATATTTGCCTGAACTATCCTTTGCATTCATTACTTCACTCTTCCATATTGGGCGCTAGAGCACGCTGTTTTAAATGATTTAATATTTTCTAACGCATCTAAATAATCGTAATTCGTTATATTTGATAGTGCTTTATTGATAAGAGAGCTCTCATTAACACGAGGGATTTTTTGGGTGAGCGCTTTAAGAAAATCATCTGATTCGCTGTCACCAAAGGTCAACATCTCTTCTAATATACTGAGTTCATCAAATAGCTCAGATAACATCACATCAGACATTGTATTGTTGACGACATCATTTGTTTCTAAGGTTTGTCTTTTTTGAGTTTGTATTAACGTCGATCTTATTTTATTGGTAAGTTCAACAGGATCAAATGGTTTGAAGACAACGTCATTTGCAAATTTTTCGATATTGACCTCAATTGAAATATCTGCGGTTATTAAAATGATAGGGACTGCTTTTTTTAATGCTGAATTGATTTTTTCGCATGCCTCATATCCATCCATAACAGGCATTCTTACATCCATTAATATGAGTTCATAAATAGTAGAAGTCGCATGCTCTAACGCTTCTTGCCCATTTTTTACCCAGTCAACTTCAAACCCCATTGAAGACACAATTGATTCCACAATAATGGCGTTATTTTCATTATCTTCAGCGAGTAATATTTTTTTATTGCTGAACTCTGTCGACTTATGTTGAGTCACTTGTTTTTTGTTTCTTAAAGCTAGGTTGGTTGTTTTTTCTAAATTTGTTGGTGTAATTAAGCCTTGATGGTTTGATGCAGAATTATCTGAGCCAGATAGAAAAGTTGCCTTATTTTTAAGGGAGCAATAAGACGATTCATCGCTTGCATTTAATAAGAGAAAATAATTCATGCTAACTAATATTGTCGATTCAATTTTTTCAATTTCATTTAATTCGATGACAATGTTCGGGATATTCAGAAAGGTTGTAAGTGTGATAATTTCAGTATCGTGTTCCAGAATATGAATGGGTTTACATCTCTGTTTGCGTATCATTAAATCAGGTTGGTAGGGGAGTTCTACGAAAAATTGAGTCCCTTCATTTTCTTTACTAACATAACTGATATTTCCGTTTAAGAACTGGGTTATTTTTTGTGCAATACTGAGGCCTAATCCAGTGCCACCATAAAGCCGTGTTGTACTTGTATCGCCTTGTTGGAAAACATCAAATACATTAACCTTTGGATTAATACCAATGCCGGTGTCTACCACTTCTATCATTATATTATCTTGTTCATGTTGATAGAGCTTTACATGGACTGAGCCTGAAGGAGTAAATTTGATCGCATTTCCAATTAGATTAACGCATATTTGTTGGAGTTTTACTTTATCGCCAATTAAGTTATCGGCGATAGCAAAGTCGCGCATGACTTGGAAATCAAGGCCATTCTTGTGTGCAGCATCGGCATGTAATTGATATAAGCAATCTAAGAATTCATCTATATTAAACGGAAGGTGTTCAATATGTTCTTTACCTGATTCTATTTTAGAAAAGTCTAAAATTCCGTTAATCATAGCAAGTAGACTGTTGGCAGATTGATAAATTTTATTCACTCGATCTAGGTGTTTATCTGACAAATTATCATTTAACAATATATGGCTAAATCCAATAATAGAGTTCATTGGTGTTCGAATTTCGTGGCTCATGGTGGCCATAAAATCAGACTTCACACGGGAGGATTTTTCGGAATGTAAGATTGCCTCTTCTAGCTTGACCGTTAACTTTCTATCTTTTTCGTAAGATAAATTAACCGTTTTTAATTGTTTAAATAAGATATAGATGATGAAGATAACGATGATACTTAAAATAATAAGCGACAGGCCTAATGAGAAAAGAATGTTCTTTGATTCACTCCTGTTTTCTACTTTATTCTTTGAACGTATCTGTAATACACCCAGTACAAAATTATTGGCTCTATCGAGTAAGATTTGGCTTTTGGTCAGTAAATATTCCGTATTTACCTGATTGTTATCAGTAAATAATATGGCATCCATAGCATCCATATTAGTACGAATAAACTGTATTGTTTCTAATCCGTTTTCTTGTTCTTGAAACAAATTCTTCAATTGGCCTTTTTCTAGAATGTTTATTCGGCTATAAAGAATGTCAAACAGTAGTCTCGATCTTTCAAGCTGTTTATCAGAAAAGTCTATATTGAGTAATTCTAGTGAAGCGTTTAATTTGAGTGTGTCTTTATCGAGTTGGTATGCCGCCCATAAAGCGTTTTCTTCAGCGGCAGACATTATGACGCGTTGGTCTTCAACTAATTGGTAAAAGATTGAGCTAGCTATAGTCATAAAAAAAATAGCAACTAGGGTAAGCAGTAAAAAAGACTTACCCTTTTTTTTACAATAACTATTAATTTTTAAAATTAAATACTTAAGCATTAATTAACATCTATTTTATAAGCTTGCCATACTGAACGGCTATAAATAACCTCACTTCTTAAACTTGGGTTTTGATCAAATGGGTAAAGAATAAATATTGGCCCCTTATCTCTAATACTGATCTGTTTGCCATTAACCTCTGTCGCTAAGATAACATCATACTCATAGGCATCACTGACTGGCATAACTGCCTTGTAATCATTTAAAGCAGAAATAGTGATGCTTTCAGCTTCAATGTTTAATTTTTCAAGTAATGATCGTAATAACGGGCCTTTGTAGATATCTGCGCTTTCTGTCCAAGGAGTTGAAGTGGTAATACTAAACAACTCTAAATCCATTAACATTTCTCTATCAAATTCTATTCTCTTTTTTGCTGGCTCTGAGTTAGTCCCATCAACCGATACAGATAGAATCACCTTACCAGATGGCTCTGCTAAACCGTGCTCTTGAGCATAAACATTCGACAATGAGCACCAACCAAACATAGTGGCGATTAAGTACTTTTTCATTAAGGTTCCTATTTAAATTTCTAATTTAAAGCTTTAGGGTCAAGTGGTTATCATGTCTTTTATTTTCGATTATATTGTTTTTTACTCGCAGCTACAATAAGATTTACTGATGAATAATTGGGCATGAACATTTTGAAATTTTGAGCTTAGCAGGCAATGGATGGTCGAACATTTTCAGTTTTTAACTTTTATTTTTACTATTGATACCTGTGCTTATGTTTGATCACTATCATCTGGTTTTGTATGTTAATAAATAAGAAAAAAGTGAATTAACCGATCAAGAGGTTTTTCTGGTTGGAACCGTCTTTATTCAATGCCTACGTTGGTGAGCCAATGGCGATCAGGGGCTAGATTGGTCGAGCAGATTATTATGAAATGATAACGCGGTGCGGTATTAGGCACTGGGGTCGTTAGAAGAATTAGCCTCCACATTAATTGTTGATAGATATATTATGGCTCTGGTTTTCACCTAACCCACGGTAGAGGCCAGCATCTTAGTGGGAAGTCATTATGTCTATATGCCTGTATTACGCACAAGGAATTTATAAATGTATTTCGAAAAGAAACAATTAGAAGAACGTTTAAAGATAGTTGAAAAGGAGATTAGGCATATTCCCCTTATTAACTTACCGGCAATGGTCGTGATTGGCTTAAGTCTGTACGCTAAACTTGGTCATAATCCTGAATTACTTCACCCTTTATTTACAAATTCTAATGTTGTAAATGGTGCACTTGCAATCGCAATACCATGGGCTGTATTTTGTGCTTATAAGTCTAGGAAATTATCTTCAGAAGCTAGTGAATTAAAAAAGAAGTTGAATTGTTGATATATAAATCAGGGGTATATAACAAAATAAAAGACACGATCCCACCCTACAACTGACCATGACATGTATAATAATTTATATTTATTTATCACGATAAAGTCATGATGTTGTGATGGTTTTTTGCTTAATCAGATATTATTAAAGGATACACTATAAAAATGAAAACAATAAAACTAGGTAATTCATCTCTACAAGTTCCTACAGTCGCAATAGGATGTATGAGAATGAGCAAATTAAAAAAATCTGAAGCACAAAATTTTATTAAAACAGCTATGGATGAAGGGGCAAATTTTTTTGATCATGCTGATATTTACGGAAAAGGTGAAAGCGAAAAAATCTTTTCAGATGCCATCAATATGAATAGTACTATTCGAGAAAAAATAATTCTTCAGTCTAAATGCGGTATAAAACCAGGGCAATATGATTTTTCAAAAGAGTATATTTTACAGTCAGTTGACGGGATATTAAAGCGATTAAAAACGGATTACCTTGATGCTTTTCTTCTGCATCGCCCTGACGCATTAATGGAACCGGAAGAAGTTGCAGCGGCTTTTGATATCTTAGAAAGCAATGGCAAAGTTAGAAATTTCGGTGTTTCAAATCATAATCCAATGCAAATACAGCTATTGCAAAAGTCAGTCAAGCAGCCAATTATAACCAATCAATTACAATTTAGCATAACCAATGCCACCATGATTTCTAACGGAATCAACGTTAATATGCTAAATGAATCTGCTGTGGGTCGAGACGGAAACGTACTGGATTTTTGTAGATTAAATGACATTACTATTCAACCTTGGTCACCTTTCCAATTCGGATTTTTTGAAGGTGTTTTTCTTGGTAATAAGAAATTCTCCCAACTTAATAAAAAACTGAGCGAAATTGCAGAAAAATATAATGTATCTGATACAGCAATTGCGCTTGCATGGATTTTACGCCACCCCGCAAAAATGCAACCTGTCATAGGTACAATGAATACCAAACGCTTAAAAGAGTGCTGCAAAGCCGTAGATATTTATCTCACCAGAACCGAATGGTATGAGATCTATTGCGCTGCAGGTAATAAATTACCTTAGGTAAAATTTATTATGACGATCTTGCCATTTTAGAATGGTTAAGCCTTCATTCTACAGCCTACAGCAGAAAAAGTTTGGCTGTCCTTTCTGCGATTTCGCTTTATTAGATTTCGCATCTGCCTTTTTATTATTGGGAAAGTAAGCGCTGTAGTCATGCGATTGTTTATGGCTACGGCTCTTGGTTTTATAAGCCTCAGTAATTATAAAGCCAAGATTAATCCCGTTCTTTGCAGATTTTTATGCAACTTAACAAAGCCGAGGTCTTGCCTTGTGCTACGACACGGCTCACTCGGGAGTAATAAAGAGCATAGTATTCTCCAGCTAATTTTCTTATATACAGACCTAGTCAATTAACATAAAAAAGCCGAAGACAAGACTAGCCCCTCGCGATACTCTTGTTTTACAACGAGTTAAAAGTGATAATGTTGAGCAAATCACAGGAACATTTACTGACCACCTTAGGCACTATTATGATGCAGAGAATACTATGCAAAAAATCTTAGACGACATTAACGAGCTCATGGCAGCAAATACCGATCGTGGTAAGGTGGCTGACTACATTCCACAGCTTGCCTGTGTCGACTCCAATCAATTTGGCATCACTGTGGTGTTAGCCGATGGCCAAGTCTTTAGTGCGGGCAGCTCAGCGCAATTATTTTCTATCCAAAGCATTTCAAAAGTATTCACACTAACGATGGCTCTTGGTAAAATTGGTGATGCCCTTTGGTCAAATGTGGGGCGTGAGCCATCGGGTGATGCTTTTAATTCCATCGTGCAGCTTGAGCATGAGCATGGTAAACCACGTAATCCCTTTATCAATGCTGGCGCCATCGCTGTTGTTGATGCCATTATGATGGGCCATCAACCCAAAGAAACCCTCGCTGAAATAGTGCAGTTTGTCCGCTATATTGCCAATGACTCGAGTATAAGTATTGACGATAAAGTTGCCCGTTCTGAAGTTGAAACCGGGCATAGGAATGCGTCATTGGCTCATTTTATGGCCTCGTTTGGGCGCATTAAACACTTGGTTGATTGTGTGTTAGGGACTTATTATCATCACTGTTCAATCGCGATGAATTGCGAACAACTTGCTCAAGCCGGCATGTTTTTAGCTTTAGACGGTATGCACCAAAATAGCACCAACAGAGTTGTTTCAGCGCAACGGGCACGGCGGATAAATTCGTTAATGTTAATGTGTGGTCACTACGATGGCTCTGGCGAATTTGCTTATCGTGTCGGTCTGCCTGGTAAAAGTGGAGTTGGTGGCGGGATCCTCGCCATTGCGCCGGGGAAAGCATCAATTGCGGTGTGGTCCCCAGGACTTGACAGTGTTGGCAATAGCAAGCTGGGTACCGAGGCATTAGAAATACTGGTGCAACAAACTGGCTGGTCTATTTTTGGACATTAGAAAATAGCTGGACACCCATCTAATTGGCTCAATATTAATCCGCTTCTCTGTTTTATTCAAACACTGTTTTGAATAACTGAAGCTGATTATGATGCAATCTCGTGCGCCACAGGTTTTCCTGGTTGTTACGCCTTATTTTATGAATAACATCCCTGTTATTCACTTCTTCGAAGCCAGCTGAAGCTGTTCAAATTTATTCCCTGTTGCGTACGTCGTGCTTTTTTATGTGGTGACTATAAGTTCAGCCGGAAAAATTTAATGTTGAATTGCCTGAAGAATGTATTGCACCGATATTTACATTAATCCCCCTGATTTAAAAATACTTTGATGACAGTTTATGGATCCTTGTTCGTTAAGATACTTCCACAGGCATTAAATTCAGATAGCCTAACCATTTAACATGCTGTTCAATGAGATTTTTCTCGCTATCTTAATAAATTACTTAAATGCTGCTTATTAAGGCTGATATTTATAAGCCTTTGCATTAAATGATAGCCATTGTAATTAATGGATATCCAGTATATAGACTGGAAAATTTGAGCATTGAGATAGCTTGAATTTCCACTACTTGAGGTGCGTTCTACATTTTAATTCTGTAGCTGCGTATAGGTTTTTATGTAACCTAAAAAATACATCATAATATTTATTAGGTGTGTAACGGTTCCTTTTTTAGATAAAGATCCTTTCGGTATCTTTGAAATATTCAATAAGTATTAGCTTATATTGTGTAATTCGATACTGCATTAAGTTACAGAAACAGATCAAATCAAGAGCTCCATATTAAATTTCTTACTCATTCCCATAAGATAAAATCAAATAAACAAGCCAAAATAACATTTATTTCAATGCGTTATGTTATAGTTAATTAAGTTCAATAATTATTTTAATATTTTAACTTAATTCTTTCATTAAAAAAATAAGTTAACAAACACACATTATAGTTTTTATTGGGTCGTCACTGTTGATGCACGCTTTGATGGTCGCACTTTACACTTAAGTAAATGTGTTTCTAATTTAGCCCCCTTTGTACTGATCAAAGTTTTATATTTGAATCAGTTTATTATTCTACTCCTTACTATTTAAAGAGATGTAGCTTCCATGAAAAGAAAAATATTACCATTGGTTTTATCATCAATTGTGCTTTCCGGCTGTACTTCAATCACTCAGAGTAATCAGGAAAAAGCATTTACTGGCGCAATAAGCCAAGGTGATGTTGCCTCTGCCATAAACTATGCAAAAAATGAAGCTTCAATTGATCCAGAAACAGGGTTACCCGATGATCTATTGTGGGCGCTACAGTCAGGAACTATTCTCTATGGTAATGGCAGCTATAAAGAATCTATTGTTTATTTTGATGCAGCTGAAGATGTGATGCGGATAGAAGATACTGAAGGCGTCGTTGCTGATAGTACACAAACCGCAGGCTCGCTATTTGGTAATGATGCCATGCTCGATTACGAGCAAACTCAATATGATGGTGTTATGGCCAATTATTACAAAGCGTGGTCTTTTTGGAACCTTGGAGATACTCAAAATGCCCGTGTTGAATGGAATAGAGCGGAAGAGCGCCAGCGTCGAGCAGTTCAATATTTTAAATCTGAAATACTAGATCAAAAAGAAGAACTTGCTAAGGAAGATGGGGAGAAAACAGAGGGTATTAAAAAAGCAGTTGAGTCTGATGCAACTAATAAGGCTTTATCCGGCGCGGGTATTAATAATACCTGGCAGTCTTATGACGGCTACATTAACCCGGCTGTGACTTATGCTGGTGGATTGTTTTTTATGCTCAATGGTGAAAGTCATTCTGACTATCAAAAATCTGCTGATTTATTGCAGCGTGTGTATAGCATTACTAACGATCCGTCGGTTAAAACAGATCTTCAAATGGCTAACGCACTTGCCAAGGGCGAGTCTAAGTCAGCGTTTAAACCTGCGGTATGGGTGATTGTGGAAGACGGGATGTCGGCAAGTTTTAGTGAAGTAAGAGTTGATCTTCCTCTTGGTGTTTTGAAAAATTCCAAAGTTCAATATGTCGGCATGGCATTCCCTAAGATGGTTGACGGCACACAGTCAAATTCATCTATCCAGGTAGGCGAATATCAAACCCATGTTATTGCAGACATGGATAAGATAATTGGTGGTGAATTTAATACTGAACTACCAATGATTATTACCCGAGAGATTACTCGTGCCACTCTGAAAGCGGGAGCTCAAGCGATTGCCGAAAACCAAGATGCAACAGGTCTAGCTGGTTTAGCCCTTGGACTGGTGTCGGCTTTTACAACCGGAGCAGATACTCGCAGTGTCACCGCATTACCTAATTCAATTCAGTTAGCAAGGTTCAATAAAACCTCTAACAAAATCAATATAAAAGTGGGATCTTTTGATGTTCCTCTTGAGCTGAGTCCAGATTCAAAGAATCAAATTGTACATATACGTACATATAACAATCTAATCGCACCAAAAATCACCGTCATTGATATTTAATGTAAATAATATTGATCAGCTTGAAAGCGTGATCTTAAATTTTAAGTAAAAGGTTTTTTTATGTATTTTAAAAAAGAAATAATAGCGTTAGCGCTCGTTTTTTGTATGCCTGTTTTTGCCCAAGATGTAACGCAGCAAGAGGTAATACAGCAAGATGCGCCGCTTCAAAATGATGAAAATATTGATGTTGTGGCTGCCGTGGAAGAGGTGGACAACGAAGTTGGCGAGCAGTCAGATAAAGATGTCAATAAAGTCGCTGAAGAAAGAGATACTCAGCTTGAAATTGAAGGGAAAATTGAGTCATATAAATTAAAGGTTCAAAATAGCCTTGCAAAACAAGGTAAAACACACTCAGCATTTGTTTATAGCGGTACAGCGGATATTACCGTCGATAAAAATGATCCGAGTTGGTCTGCCTATAGGACGATGGCTATGAAAGAGGCTATGGCTAGAGCACGTGAGTCATATTTACAAGAATTGAATGTCAGCACTCAATCTAGCACGCTGAATCGTTTGGCAAATAAGAGTGGTATGCCCCCTGCGACTATTGATGACTTTAAAACAGAAAGTTCTTCCATGGCTATCAGGAACAAAGTGGTGGCGGCAATCGGTGGTAAATTAGATGCTGAACTTGAGGACTTAGGTATAAACCCTGAAGAATATAAAGCGGCTCCTCCTAAAAAACGGGGTGATTATTTAAAGGCTTCTATTACCGAGCAAACCAAAAGAACTGCCTATGGTAATTTATCAGGTATGTTTTTAATTAAAACTTTTGAGGTGATGAAAAATAACGGAGAGGGAACCGTTGGTGTTGTGATGGCGATGTCTTTGAAAAAGAAAAAATTGCTTAAAGCATTAATCGACTCGAAGGGTAATATTCAGCCCGATGAGACTAAAGCCGATTCAAAATTTACAACCATGTCTAATTATTTGGTATCAAAGAAAGAAGGCCTATATCTTAAGTCGGGTACAAATATTAAATATGATGAGTTAGGTTATCCTTTCATCATTTCCTATGGACAAGCAGGTGTTAAATTTTCAACAAACTCTCAAATTCGTTCAATGGAGAGGAAAGTTGCGAAGCCCTATGCGATTAATGATGCTTGGGCAAACCTTGCGAGAACCTATAATTTAAGTGGCAAATTTTCAGCTGAAACAAGTCAGTCAAAGTCAAATACAACAGAAACAATCAGCAGGTTGGTTAATAATAATGTAGAAACGACTCAATCTGATACGGTATCAAGTTTGATTTCAGAAATGACTCAAATGTCTAAGACTTCAGCCTCTATAAAAGGGCTTACAGGTGTTAAAATTGAGTATACATGGTCGAAAAAACACCCAATTACGGGAAAAGAAATAGTCGGTGCCGTTATTGTTTGGCATCCTGTATCGGTTCGTAATGCGATTGATTTAGCTAATAATGTAACGCATAAAGAAGCGGAACCTAAGGATGCAGAGAAAACACAATCGGTTCATTCGGCCGAGTCAGAGGATATGTTTGATGCAGCTGATTTTTAATATTATTTTACGGAAAAATTTGATATGAAATTTTTATATGTTTTTTTTGTTAGTTTATTTCTATCGGTTAATGCAGCAGCTGCTACAAAAACGGTAGAGACTAGCGGTTCAGCAAGAACGCTAGATAGTGCTATTAATATTGCTATACGTAGAGCTGTTGAGCAGGTTTCAGGTGTCTCTATTGATTCTCAACGAGTGACAGAAGAAAAATATTTGTCTAATGGCAGTGACGAAAGTGAGTATTCTAATAATCTCAATGATAAGACATCACTCGAATCATCGGGTAATGCAACTTATAGCGTCTTATCTGAGCATTGTGATAATGATCAGTGCAATGTCACGTTGTCTGTAAAGGTAAAGGTTAGCGATAAGTCTATTCGTAATGAAAAAAGACCTATAAATAACAATAGGAGAACGATTGCAGTAAAAATATTCAACGGCTCCAAAGGAAGTGTTATTGCTAATAAGGTCGAAGCCTTATTGTCGCAGGATAGAAAATTTAAAGTATTGTTGGACCCTAATGATCCTAATGTTGATTATGTTATCGAAGCCAATGTTGTCAAAGCAAATACCAATGTAAATGTTATCGATAATTCACGAACAGTGGCATTAACAGGTGAATATATTCACGATGTAAAAACACGCTATACCTCTAATGTTGTGGTTAATTTTAAAATCATTGATATAGAGCAGAGGCAGGTAAAGTGGGCGACTAGTATCCATACTAACTCAAGTCGTAATAACTTAAATTTATTACTCGATCTCTCATCTAAAAAAATATTCCATAATATCAAAGATAATATCTATCCGTTGGTCGTTATTGTAACCGATGATGGTTCGCTTGTTTTTAATTCAGGGGGCGACACCGTAAGGGAGGGAGAATATTATGATGTTTTTTCTCTGGGCCAAAAAATAATTGATCCCGTAACTAAGGAAAGTCTAGGCTACATGGAAAATAAAGTGGCCTTGGTGAAAGTTGCAAAAGTATTACCAAAACTTGCTTATATTACTTTGGTGAGTGGTGAAGTTTTTGATGGAAAGAAATATATAGCCCGAAAGTCAACTAAATCCATCCCTAAAAAAACACATAAAACAACTGTAAAACCTACCGTTAAAGATGAATCTGAAAGTTTTGGAGGAATTATTTTGTAGGCATTGCTTTGTAGGATATTAAGGAGTCTAAGCAGCGCTCAGACTCCTTGGTTTTTTTATACCCTTTACCAAGAAACAGTATCTGAACCAGATACTTTACCAATCACTTCTTCACCTTCCCAATAGCTTAATCCGTTCTCCAAATTAGTCATTTGAAGCTGGAAATAATATTCAATGCGTGTATCTCCATTATCTAGGCTACTATTACGCTGCATTATTTTTCCTGCTAATGAAAAGTCTGGTGCCAAAACAGTGCCATTCTTTTTGACTGATGATTGCTTGACCATTGCTGAATCAGCTAAAGTTCTAGAGTCTTTAGTCATTGAGTCAGAGCCATCGAACGCGGTTGTGACTAAAAATTTTCCTGAATTTAACATCCGTACTCGCATGGTTTTTACGAGTTGGTCAGTGTCGATTCTTTGCATCGTATCATTTTGGATATTTGAAATATTTAGAATATAACGTCCCCCTTGTGCACTTTGCGGATGTACTAGCAAAGGAGAGGCTATTATCTGATCCGCCATTCTATTAGCCGCGCTATTGAAATCGGCATAGCTTAAGCTAGTTGTGATGTTAGAAGTTGTATCGCTGGCATCAATAAGGTGAGTCATTGTTTGACAGCCGGATAACAGAACCAATGTAATCAAAGATGCAGGTAGTAATTTCATTTTCATATTTTACTCTTATTTCTAGTTACAGTTTATTTGATTGAGCTTTTAAGGACTTTAGCTAATTGCTCTTCACCACTAGCTGCAGTGCAAAGAATGGTTGATTTAGCAACAACCTTTCCCTGATCTTCTAAGTTCAATCCAGCAAATTTTTTACCGAATTTAGCTGCATCCATGTATCCCATATCACTAATAGCATCAGTTATAAGTGAAACGCCATTATTTGAATCTGCTTTTAAAAGGTCGTTACAAGATACATTAGCCATAACAGGTAATGTTAAAAAAGAAGTTGATAAAAGAAGTATATATTTATTCATTTCATGTCCACTTTATAATTATATTAGGTTTGATTTTTTTTAAATTGATTTTTATTGGCAAGTTATAATACCATATGTGCTACTGTAAGTTATTAATAAAATTAACAATTTAACGAAAATGTAATGGCAAATTATTCGAGTATGTATTCAGGTTATTGTTACACTGATTAGATTAGTGGTTCCGAGGTTCATGTCTTTCTTTTTGCCAAAATACGGTTCAATTGGGAATAATGAAGAGCAAAGTAATCGCCAGCTAATTTTCTTATAGACAAAACTAGTCAATTGCCATAAAAAAGCAGAAGGTAAGGACCTATTGCGGGGAACTCTATTAATGCTGTCACTATTCAAAAAAAGTGTGCTACTTCATTGATTTTTAATCGAAGCTACTCAGAAAGTTATAAATTCACATCATTTATAACCATTATCAAGCTTCACTTTCATCCTCACTTTTTTAAAATGATGGGGATATCCCATGCATTTATCTGCATGCGCTTTGCACAGTTTTTCAAACACAATTGCATCACAAGCTGCTTAGAAATTGGATCAATACACTTAAAATCAGCTGCACAGATCACACCTTGTTCAGATAATTTCATCAGTTTATTTTTGTCGATTTTAAGTTGAATCGTTACACTTTTTTCATCTATCTCCATATTAATTTTAGAGCTCCTTTTTATGATTATAAGTCATATTTTGATAGTTATTGATGATATATATCAACCTTAGATGATAATTACTCTCATTAAAGGTTGCTTTATCATCACTTGTTAATCGAACAGAATCTACTTAATAAATGATTCTATTGGTGCGGCGGAAGGGGCTGATGTTGTCGGCTAGTTGAGCGGGTTCTGTTTATAATTTTAATAGGCAAGCGATGGGCTGGGCGTTTAATGTTATTCTTAGCCTGCTATACGGATCAGGTCTGAATGGCTGGTGGCATACATATAGATTGTATCAATCAATAATTTATAGTGAATTTCCGTGTTAACATATTATAAATGCTCAATAAACTGAATTAAAATAATGTATGAACAATTATTAAAACCTATTAACTCCTTTTTAAAATGTACTACTCCCGATGCCTGGGTTAATGAAGCTATAAAAGCAGAAAACTTGCCAATTCTTCTTCGGGATCACTTGCTCTGTGAATTAAAAGCTGCACAAAGTGCGATGTTTTTACTTAAACGTTATGCCTTACAAGAAGAGGGCAGCGATCAACTAACAGAGTTTGTTAAACCCTATAATGAATTTGCTTATAAGCGTATCGGTAATCTGCAAACTCTGAAAGGTAAGAATGCTTTATCAAAGTCGATTAAGGCTCGTTCAGACTGTCCTTACGGTCAGGATATGGTCGAAAAAATGGTTTTATTGATAAGAGAAGAATTACATCACTTTTATCAAGTCTTAGAAATTATTGAAGACAATAAAATTCATTATCAACCCATACCGGCATCGCGTTATGCAAAAGGGTTGTTAAAAAAGGTTCGTACCTATGAACCGGAAACTCTTATTGATAAATTAATTATCGGTGCATTTATAGAAGCAAGATCTTGTGAACGATTTGCTAAAATCGCACCACATTTAGCCCCAGAGATAGGAAAGTTTTACCTGTCTCTGCTGCGTTCCGAAGCGCGACATTATCAAGATTATTTGACATTAGCAGAGCATGTTTCCGGGCAAGACATAACAGAAAGAGTTAATTTTTTTGCTGATGTTGAAGCTGATCTCATTCAATCACCTGATACTGACTTTAAATTTCATTCAGGAAAGCCAAGATTTTTTTAAACCTGTCTTTTACCGTTACACGGGAGTTCAGCGAATAAGTGGTTATTAAGTAACAGATATTAATAACCCCGTTAAATTGTTGATACAGATAACTTAATATCTTCAAAACAGTTCAAAGCCATCTTCTTGGCGTCATATCATCTTTCATGCATTTCCACGGGACTTGATGTGCTAAGGTGTCCCTGCAAACTTTAAACCTAAAGAGCGCATGATCTTCTACTCATTTTCTTATGTACAAAACTGCTTAATGAATATAAAAAAGTAAGGGTCTGTTGGGCTGGGAATAACGATCATCCCAACAGCAGATAGAAGAGAGATCCCACAACGGATCTGTGAAGATCAAGGCTCTGATAATCAATAGATAGGTGATTTATGGCAAAACCGAATACTAAAGCTCCCTCAAGAAGTGTGAATATTTATTGCAGTAAATGCCAGCATCAACTTTTTAAATATAAAAAAGGCGGAAAAGGCGCGCTTGTAAAATGCTTCAAAGAGCGAATTACTAAAAATTTCACCACAGAGGAGGGGACTTGTCCTGAATGTGCAACTGTGTTTGCAAGAGATATGCTGATCCGCGGTACACCTGCCTATAAAATGATCGGCGGAAAAGTTTGGTTTAAATAGGAGTCTTATCCTGCAGGGCAGTTTTAATGCATGTTAGTTCAAGTTTAGACTCAAACTCAAAATTAATAATCACTGAAATTGCATATTTTTATCTTCATATCATGCTGATTTTACAGGAAGATAAGCACCGCTGAAAATGTATAAAGCGTCTAACTGCACAAGCAGCTCGACTGGACTATTATTACAGTTGTCACGCTTTTTGCTAAGCTCAAAATTAGAAAAAAGACGTCGACCTAGGTGCCTGTATTTGCGGTGTTATGCACTTATATGCCTTTTGAAATGTTTTATTAACAGGTAAATTAATTTGGTAGCTCTAAAGCAATTCCCCTCAATAGATGGTGACAATGCGAGTGATGAAATACTTTTTTCTCTTATCGCTGATGATATTGAAAATAAAGGATATAGCATTCGACCCGGCGCTTTGCCGGAAGGCTTGGCGAGTTCATTATTTGATTATCAGCAAACAATGGAGGCTGACAAATTTAAAAGCGCCGGCATCGGCAGGGGTGATGAATATTCAGAAAATAAATTTGTAAGAACGGATGAAATTTGTTGGATTACAGGTACAACTGAAGCAGGTGAAAAGTGGCTGGATTGGTCTGCAAATCTGCAACGCTTCTTAAATCGGCGTTTATTTTTAGGTCTGTTTTCATTTGAAAGTCATTTTGCCCACTATGGACCCGGAGATTATTACAAAAGGCATTGTGATGCCTTTCGAGGTGAAGCTAATCGCATTTTATCGATTGTTGTGTATTTTAATACGGGCTGGACGAGTGCCGATGGTGGCGAATTAGTTATCTATAAAGATGACCACGATAAAGACGGGATTAAAGTGATCCCTCTTTTAGGTACCTTGGTTACTTTCTTGAGCGAAGAGTTTCCTCATGAAGTGCTTCCTGCTAATCGGAATCGTTATTCTATTGCGGGATGGTTTCGTGTTAATACATCGGTCACAGCTAAAGTAGATCCGCCTTTATAGGCGGCATAGGGCAGAACAAACAGCACCGTCTGTTGGGCTAGATGTGCAATAAAATATTAAACAAATTAGATTAGAAGCTTTTTACACTGGCAGTCTTTTAAATACATCGTCGATAAATTTTTCTATGGCATTCATGTTGTTGGTTATTTGCGCATAAGTTCTTATGCCTATTATTTGAATTTGCAGATAACGTGCTAATTCAACGGGATCTTTTTCTATACTGATTTCACCGTTATCAATGGCTTGTTGGAAAATGCGAGCAAAAGAGCCCTCTATATTTACTAAAATATGCGTTGCGCTGGCAAGCAAATCCGGGTTATCGCTCTGTGTTAGTTCAGCGATGCTTTTAACTATCATGCACATGCCGTTTGGCACGCTGTCTTTGTTACAAATAGTCACACTGCGAACGAATCGTTTCAGACCGGCAAGGACTGTTTTTTCCTGCGCCAGACTATTAGCAAGTTGCTCAGCACCGGTGTGAGCATAATGATTTAACGCTTCTTTAAACAAATTATCTTTACTGCCAAAAGCCGCATAAATACTGCCCGGGCGCATATCAACCACATCCTGTAGATTTCTCATTGACGTTGCGTGATAGCCTTTTTCCCAATACAGGTTCTTTGCTTTTTCGATAACGTCATCGCGATTGAATTTTGCTTGTTTACTCATAATATCTGCCTTAAACAGGTTTGCCTTAAAAGCTGAAAGCCCAGTAACAATATGTCACTAGGCCTTTGATGTTGTCGTTTTTCTTACCTGAAATAAGTTATTCTGGTTTTAACGCTAATACTTTATCGATGTCTTCTGCACTGTGACGGTTTTCAAGCTGTTCCCACTTCTCACCCCAATCACGGTTGATGATACAGCCACGTTGTACTGCCGGACGCGCTAACATTGCTTTTGCCCAGCGTTGCAGATGGATGTACTGTTCTGCTTGAAGGAATTCTTTGGCATCGTAAAGCTTGCCGAGAATTAAGTTGCCATACCAGGGCCAGGTGGCAATGTCCGCAATACTGAACTCATCACCCGCAATAAATTCATTTTTTGCTAATTGCTTATCTAAAACATCTAACTGGCGTTTAGTTTCCAGGGTAAAGCGATTAATTGGATATTCAAATTTCTCTGGTGCGTAAGCATAGAAATGTCCGAAACCCCCACCTAAATAGGGTGCTGAGCCGTGTAACCAGAATAGCCAGTTTAAAACTCGTGTCCGCTTAACGCCTTTTTCGGGCAGTAATGCAGAAAATTTTTCAGCAAGATAAACTAAAATCGAGGCAGATTCAAATATAGCTTCAGGATCTTCGATCGCGCGGTCCACTAATACCGGAATTTTGGAATTAGGATTAATATCCACAAAACCCGATGAGAATTGATCGCCTTCAAGAATTCTGATCATATGGGCATCGTATTCTGCATCCTTACCCAGAGCTAATAACTCTTCCAGCATGATGGTGATTTTTTGGCCATTAGGCGTGCCCATTGAGTACAATTGCAAAGCGTGTTCACCAACGGGTAATACTTTTTCATGAGTTGCGCCTGAAACCGGGCGATTAACGCTGGCCCATTTACCGCCACTTTCGGCATCATTAGTCCAGATTTTTGGAGGTGTGTATTGCTTTTCCATTCTGATCACTCCTATATTTTTTATGTTATCGGCTTTCTTATTGACTTTGTTATCAGGCTTTTTTATCAAAGTTGTGCGGGTACAGTGCACGTGCTGCCTGTTCATCAAAATCAGATTTAAATTCAATGTTTTTATGGATATTTCTTGCTCTTTCTACTGCCGGACGAGCGTTTATGCCTGCAAACCAGCGTGTTAGGTTAGGATAGTTTTCTAAACCTTGCCCGCCTAATACAGCCGTTGCTTTATCAATCCAACCCCATGCTGAAATATCCGCAATTGAATACTCATCACCCACTATATATTCACGGTCTTTCATGTGTGTTTCCAGGACTTCATAATGACGTTCGGCTTCACTGAGGTAACGATTGATTGCATAGGGCACTTGTTCAGGTGCTTTATGCCTAAAGTGAACCGCTTGGCCTGAAAAGGGGCCTAAGCCTGTTGCTAAAAACATTAACCATGACAGCATTTCACTGCGATCTTCTGCTTTTCCTGCTAATTTTCCCGTTTTTTCCGAGAGATACATTAAAATAGCAGTAGAATCAAATACCCGTTTACCCTCGTCTTCAATTGCCGGGGTTTTACCGTTTGGGTTAATCGCGCGGTACTCTGCTGTATGTTGCTCACCCTTCATTGTGTCTACGGGTATCAATTCACAAGCTAAACCGGTTTCTTCAAGGTAAAGAGCCACTTTCATTGGGTTTGGTGTCGGGTGGAAAAAAAACTTAAGCATAATATTATCCTGCCGTATTAAGGAGTCATCTGAGAAAGAGTGAACGTAAAACTTGGGTTGCCCCTTCAAAACAGAAGAAGCAATCTTGATTTTTTATGAAGCTTATTTTTTAGTCCAGGCGAATTGTTCAAACATTGGATCGACCGGTGTTTTTGCCGCATGGTTGACGTAGTTGCTGATCACTTTTTGAGACAGACCAAGAATCACTTCAAGAATCTGCTGTTGTCCGTAACCCGCATCAAAGAATGCTTGCGTCTGTTGCTGCGAAACATTACCGCGGTCACGTACCATGCTCAAGGTAAAGTCCTGCAATGCTTGTAGTTTTTCAGTTGGCATTGGTTCACCGTTACGCAGCGCTTCAGTCAGAGCCGGATCAACTTTCATTGAGTGGGCAATACCCGTGTGTGCAGGTACACAGTAATGGCATTCATGCTCAACGTTAATAGTTTGCCATACAACGGTTAGCTCTTCGTCATCAAAAGATGAAGTTGAAAATAGCTGATGTAATTGTGTGTAAGCTTTAAGCGTGTTTGGAGATTCAGACAATACGCCGAAAAGACCCGGAACAACACCCATCTGTTTTTTTGCACCCTCTAGGATTGTCTTACTTTCTGCCGGAGCTGACTCAATGGTATGGATTTTGAAGTTTGACATAATGGCTCTCTCTATTAATTTAAATTTATTTTTTATGTAACCGGAACCTTGAAACTTTGAAACCTTGGCTCCGTGACGTTGGGATTACTATAAACTCAATTGAGCGATCGTTCAAGATGTATTTGAGCGATCGTTCAAATAATTGCAAATGTCGTGGTTATTAGTAATGTCTAAGTTATTATTTGGCTTTTTTATGGTAGAGATACAAAGGCAAAGTCATTGCGGCAAAAAAGACTAGGTGCAATAAAAATTTAACATCGAGGCTGAAGTTTAAAGCGGGTAATTGGCTAATTTGAATCTGTTGAAAAGAAACAAACTGCACAATCATGGCGTTTGCGGGCGGCGCAATGAGGGTTGTTAGCCATGAGAAGGCTAAGGTAAACAAAGCCACAACGTTCAATTGCGTGGTGCTCAAAATAACGATACCACTTAAAAAACCATAAAATACAGAAACGGCCAAATGCGCCGTCCAGGCAATGATGATTGCGGCCACGCTACTCCAGTTACCAAGTTGCTGGTACGCCGCTGCATGCCGACTTGTTAATGTATCCATGCCAAAGAAAGGCTGAATGATTATAAATATAACGCCCATGACAGCACCTAAAAGGCAAGCCATCAATAAAAGTTGCACGCGAATCGTGTTCTGTGTTTTGTTTAATGAAGTAGTGGCCATCGGCTTTGTACCCTTTTTATGATTGAGTCAACTACCACAAGCGAAGCAGTTCTAATACCAAACCCATCATAATAAAATCGTTTTAGCCGATCATTATCATGGGTCTCTTAATAAGTTGTTTTAATAAGCTTGCTACGATTAAACCGTGTTAGTCGCTTTAATCGTCGGTGTCCTTAAGATAATTTTTGCAGTGCATTGATAATATCATCGGGCTCTGAACGTGTTCGATAATCAACGTCAACATAGCGCCAGTTGACAACCCCGTCACGGTCAATAATAAAGGTCGCGGGGATCGGTAATACAGTACCGTTGCCGTTATTAATGGCTTCAAGATCCAATTTTCGACCCACGCGCATGTGTTCCAAAAGAACCTCCGGGACTTGCCATGCCACGCCGTATTGTGATGCGACTTTTGCATCCTGGTCAGACAAGACAAGAAAATCCATTTCACTTATTTCATCTTTTGTCATTGATTCATCAGGCACTTGCGGGCTGATAGCAACCAATTCAGCACCGAGCGCATGAATCTCGCTTAATCGAGCCTGCAAGGCTCTAAGCTGTAAGTTGCAGTACGGACACCAACTACCACGATAAAATGTCACAACAAGAGGGCCTTTTGCTAATAAATCAAGCGATGATATTACTGTACCTTGCGGATCCGGTAGTTCGAAATCGGGTGCTTGCTGGTTAAGCCCGATCGCATCGTCCCCCAGTTGGAAAGATTTAGCTTGAGCAATTATTTGGTCAACGCTTTTCATAAAATCAGGGTTAGCCTGCCGCGTCTGTGCAATTTTCGCGTCGGTTTGTTGTTTTAAACTTTTCATTATTTTTCTATCCTTGTGATTATTGAGTCAACTGGTTGGTTGAAGTCACCAGTATTGTTAAATGAGTTATTGATGCCTTACAAATCCCCAACAAGCAGTTCAACTAGCTCGGTCAAATCGCGTGTGACAAAATCCGGCTGAGGAACATTTTCAGCTATCAGTAAGTTGTTGTTCGGGCGGGTAATAAAAGCACCGGAACAGCCTGCCGCTTGTGCGCCGATAGTGTCCCACAGGTGGCAGGCAACCAGACATACCCGATCAAGTGGAACCGCCATTTCCTGTGCTGCATAACGGTAGGTTGCCGGATGTGGTTTGAATGAGCGTAGCGTTTCTATGCTGAATTGGCGTTCGAAAAATTCTGATATTCCCGCTTTTTCCAACAATGTTGGTGATTGTGTCGGTGCCGAGTTGGTGAGTGTTGCCAGACGAAATCCGGCCGCTTTTAAGCGTTGCAATGCCGGTATAACCTCGGGATGCGCAGGAAGATTTCCAAGCAGCTCTTTGAATTCCAAAAGATCATCGTCGCTGATCGAAATATGATGGTTAGCAGCAACCATTTTAAGAGTGCCGACGGCAAGATTAGCAAAGGGTTCATAGAGACCGGAAACGGTCATGGTTTGCGAATAGAGTACAAGTTCGGCAAACCAGTTACGCAGCGCCAATGGATTTTTGAAAACCCGCAAGAAAAAAGGTTCAAGGGTGGTGATATCGAGCAATGTCTCGTTTACGTCAAAGAGCAGTACTTCTATATTGTCAGTTTTGTTGTCAGTTTTTTTCATTTTATGGGCCTTGAATTATTCATTGATTAGCGTTTGCTCAATAGTGATGGTCGGTAATGACCTAAAGATTACAGCCCGGCGAACTCTTTTAGCGCCTCTTTGTAAGCGCTCTGCGGGTGTGCACCTGTCATCGCGCTGCTGCGATTAAAGATAACCGTTGGTACTCCGGAAATCCCCTGTTGCTGCCAGTAAGACTCTTGTTTTAACAGATCGCTTCGGCGTTTGCTATCATCCAGGGCTAACGCCGCAGCGGCAGGATCTAGGCCTACACTTTGAGCCTCGGTCAGCAAGACGGTACGATTCGATACATCCTTATGCTCGCTAAAAAAAGCGGCAAACAAACGCTGCTTTAACTGATGCTGCAAGCCATGTTGATGAGCAAAATCCAGCAACAGATGCGCATCGCGGGTGTTAACCATCTTCATCTCTTCAAAGTAATCAAATTCAAATCCATACTCAGCGCCAAGAGCACTGATATTATCGCGGGCTTTGTCACTGTCTTCGCGCTTAGCGCCGTATTTGCGCAGCACATGGGCGCGCAGGTCTTCGCCTTGCTCGGGCATGTCGGGGTTCAGTTCAAAGGGCTGCCACTCAATTTCTACCCTATCCTGCAGGCCCAATTCATTAATGGCAGCCTCCAGGTGTTTGTAGCCTACGATGCACCATGGGCACACAACATCGGATACAATATCTAACTTGATCCTGTTGTTTATCTTAATATCATCATTCATTATATTGCTCCTCTTATGCTATTACTCTGAGGACACTATAAACATATATGAACAGTCGTTCAAGGATGTTTTGAGCGATCGTTCATATGAATTATTAAGGAGATAAATAAAAAGTATCTTTTGTGACTATATTTTCAAGCAACATCGAAAACACAATTTAGCCTACCGCTTCCACTCTAATACCGAGAAAAAACAGGTTAAAATCTTTAGTCGCCAGCAAGCAATTACAACTCATTAAAAAAGCACAGTTATTTTTAGTTTTCATTTATAATGCAAAAATAAAGCCAAGCTACGCAGCAATTAAGCAGCAGTTAAAGAGAGCATTGCTCTTCGAGGGTACATGGAAATTCGCAGAATAAAGTATTCAGATTTGGGCGGCTTTGTGGCGCTATGGGATGGCGTTTTTAAGGAGGGTAAATATTTAAGCAGCCCGCCTCCGCCAGCGGGTGGAATAGGCCCGGTTTTACAAAAAGTTGAAGCTCATAAAATACCGCAGTTTGTTGCTATTGTTGAAAATGAATTAGTTGCCAGTGCTGAAGCATTCCCCGGCGATATGTGCGGGCTTAAAGGAGAGAATAGTTCGCGAATTGGCGTGGTTGGCGTGCATGTGAGGCAGAGTATGCGTGCTATGGGAATTGGAAGATCTTTGTTGGAAATGCTTATCGCTGACAGTCACAGATACGGCTATTCAAAGTTAATACTAGAGGTTTACGAATCGAACCAGCCCGCCAAAAAACTCTATGAATCATTTGGTTTTGTTTATAACGGCTTTGGCCGTGATGTGGTGTTCCCCTCCGGTCTGAAAGTACGCAGTGAACGTATGTATTTGCTGTTAGACAAAGGTAATAAAATTTAAAAAAAGGTTGGCTTATCTAAGTTTAAATTGTTCCGTTCTTTGGTTTATAACTGCCCATCTTTTTTTCTCTGTCTTGCCACAATCATTCATTTACCTTGTAAAATATAAGTGATTGATTAATAAAAATTCGAGGCGTAATCTTATTGTATATATTTAATGGGCGGTATTTATTGTGAAAAATTTTTTATGATCATAATGAATTATTGCAGCTAATAATCAGTCGGCCGCAACAATCCACAGAGGTACTCTATGAGTCGCCATGAAAAACACAAATCACACCGAGTAGGATGGTTACGTGCTGCCGTTTTAGGTGCAAATGACGGCATCGTATCGACAGCCAGTCTGATTATTGGTGTTGCTGCTGCCAGTAGCACTCAAGACAATATTCTCCTTGTTGGCGTTGCCGGATTAGTTGCAGGCGCTATGTCTATGGCGGCTGGTGAGTATGTATCCGTCAGTTCTCAATCGGACACAGAAAATGCCGACTTAGCGCTTGAAAAAAAATCTTTAGAACATGATTTTGAATTCGAAAAAGATGAACTCGCAGAAATATATGAAAGCCGAGGGCTTGATCCTGTTTTAGCAGTACAAGTTGCGCAACAGCTAATGGCCCACGATGCGCTGGGGGCACATGCGCGAGATGAGATTGGCATCTCAACGAGTGCAACTGCTCAGCCGGTTCAAGCTGCTGTTTCTTCTGCCTGTACGTTTACGGTTGGTGCTGCACTGCCATTATTAGTCGCTTGGGTGATACCCGGGCGCTTTTTAATATCTGCCGTCGCCATTCTATCGCTTTTATTTTTGGCGCTTCTTGGCGGGCTTGCGGCGCGTGCGGGTGGTGCTTCAATGACTATCGGTGCTTGTAGGGTGACATTTTGGGGTGCGCTCGCAATGGCACTAACGGCAGGTGTGGGTCGGTTCTTTGGTGTAGCCGCCTGATACATTTACATTATTAATTCTTAAATATTATAGTAGGTATTAAATGAAGATATATAACACCGTAATGGATTACATGAGGGAGCATCAAACGCCATTAATTAGAACCCTTCATATGACAATTATCTTTCTAGTATTAAGTCAGATAATTGTGAGTAACTTTATGGATGTTAATAGGGCAGGTGAGATAAGTACAAATACGGTCGAGTTTTACGGTACCTGGCTTCATATTATACTTGGGATTTCTCTTTTCCCGGTCGCCATTATTTTTCTTACTGTGGAATTAAAGCGCCATGGGCTTAAATATTATTTCCCCTATCTATGGAGAGAATTCACCCAACTGCGTAATGACATTAGCCTGCTGTTAAAATTTAAACTACCTGAATCAAGTCCCTATGGTTTGGTCGCGATCATTCAAGGATTGGGGCTTGGCGCTTTATTTTTAGTTCTGTTTTCCGGTTTTCTTTGGTTTATTACCTGGTACGTCGGTTTATCATGGTCTTATAACCTAAAAGATTTACACGAGCTTTTTACCGGATTAATTCAGGCATACCTTATTGGCCATGGTGCTATGGGGGTTTTGCATATTTACTTATATGCAAGGGCACAGAAAAATGGCTGATAGGATAAGGTGATTCTACCTTCAAAAGTGGCGCGGCGAAGTGAGGGAAGCGCTAAAAATACTGCTGTCGTATTAATGTGGCGGGTCGATTCAATACGTCCTAGTCTTAATAAAATCACCTTTCATAGGGAGTCTTTGTGAAAAAAGAAATTGATAAATTAGCCTGGTTGTACATTCGCGATGGCAAGCTATTGAGTGCCCGCTCAAAGAATAAAGAACTGTTCTATATTCCAGGCGGTAAACGTGAGCAAGGGGAGTCCGATCTGCAAGCGCTGACACGTGAAGTTAAGGAAGAAATTTCAGTTGAATTAATCCCGGCTTCAATCAAATACGCCGGAACATTTAAAGCGCAAGCTGATGGGAAAAACAGCGACACTATGGTTAAGTTAAGCTGTTATTTTGCAGACTTTCAGGGAGATCTTTGTGCTGATGCAGAAACACAAGAAATCGATTTTATAAGTTACCAAAATAAATCCCTTTGTTCCCTTGCTTCAATTAAAGTGATGGATTGGCTTAAGAGTCAAAATTTAATAGGGTAATACGCATAAAAAAGGCCTGATTAATCAAATTACTCTTGAATTTGCATGTTCAATAAAGATTTTTAGAACGTGAGGTAAAATGTCCCCCTAATTCGATAGTTGAGTCATTAAGGTGGCCGTTATTCAAAACCTAGCCACCTTTGGGACAGTGTTATTGAGTTATAGTGACATTTTCACGACGGCTCTGCTCTTTTGACCAGTAACCAGCAAGTAGCGAACCACTGATGTTGTGCCAGACTGAGAATATTGTTCCGGCTATTGCTGCAGCAGGAGCAAAGAATTTCATTGCTAAAGCTGTTGCTAGACCAGAGTTTTGCAGACCAACCTCAAAGGCGATGGTTCTACAAACACTCTCCTCAAAACCCAATTTCTTCGAAACGAAGTAGCCGCTAAGCAGTCCCACCGAATTATGAAGTACAACAGCAAGTGCGACCATTGGGCCAATTTCAACGAGCTTGCCCGCATTCAGAGCAACCACTATGGCAATAATTATAACGATTGCAGCCATCGAAATTACAGGTAGTGCGGCGCCTATCTTTTCAATTTTTTTATTAAACAGACTGTTTAAAATTACACCGGCTAATACAGGCACCAGCACTATTTTTATTAGACTCATAATCATAGCGAAAACTGGAATATCCACTGCTTTACCCGCTAATAGTTCAACCAATAAAGGTGTCAACACTACACCCAAAAGCGTACTGATAGCTGTCATAGTAATAGATAACGCAACATCACCCTTTGCCAAAAAGCACATCACATTACTACTGGTTCCGCCAGCAACACAACCGACAAGCACCAGCCCAACGGTTAGGTTGGCATCAAAATTTAACAGTGTCGCAAGACCCAGAGCCACTATCGGCATAACACTGAACTGCAGGACAACGCCAGTTACAACGGCTTTAAAGGAACTAAGTACATTAACAAAATCAGATGCTTTTAATGTCAGCCCCATTGATAACATAATGATGATTAACAAAGGCACAATAGCCGACTTTAAGCTGGTAAACAGATCTGGTTGAAAGAATGCCAGAACAGATAGCAATACCGCCCATACGGGAAACAAATTAGTAATTATTTTCATTATAAAAAAAGTCCATTTAGTTGGTTAAGATTTTATATTATTGCATAGATTAATTTGTCTGCTATTAGATACTGTTATATAAATTTTTTATGTTGTGGCTAAGTGGGTGACTGCAAATTTTTTGGAGTGTTCTGCCCTTGACTGCGGCTAGACGCTGAGATATCTAAACGTGGTTTCGCCGTTCGATGGGTCATGCTTCTCAACAGCCAGAAAACAAGCTCAATGAAGTTTTATTTCACCAAGGGCTTGAGTTGATTACAGCGTAACACTCAATGGTAATAGGTTTTTTCGGTTCTATAATGATAATGACGACCGAGAGTAAACATCGTATATAATTGACTCCTTAGCCGAGCATGTTCTTTATTTTTTTAAAAACAATGTGTTATGAGAAGGTTGAAGATGTACATATCTTTACGCTCTTATGTTTCTCTATTCAGATTTTCATCCCATGGCTCGCTAATTTGTTCGCCATTAGATATTTTATAGATATTATCGATATGTTGCACACAAATAGATCCAACAGGGAGATAGCTTCACTGTGATCTAATAAAACCGTTAAACGGCGCAAAGGAGATTAAGATGCCCTTTATCATTTCGGTGGACCGTGTCCGGTTTCACCTGAATCGGTTACGCGACCGGCTTTGGGTAAGGCCTTTGGCTGTTTGCCTGTTATCGATCGCGGCGGCGTTCGTCGCAAAACTCGCGGATGGCACTAGGTTGACGCAACTCGTGCCGCTGATCACCGCGGACTCTATTGAGACGCTGCTGTCCATCATGGCTGCGAGCATGTTGGTTATTGCCACCTTTGCAGTGGCATCAATGGTGTCGGCTTATGCTTCGGCAGGTAGCACCGCAACGCCGCGCGCATTCACTTTGGTCGTCGCCGACGACGCATCCCAAAATGCTCTTTCTACCTTTGTCGGGGCATTCATTTTCAGCATAGTGGCACTTACCGCGGTCAAGAACGACTATTTCGAGAGGGCTGGTATTTTTTTCCTGTTCGTCCTGACGCTGATCGTATTCGCTATGGTCATTATTAAGTTTGTCCGCTGGGTTGACAGCATCGCTCGGCTAGGACGATTGAGCACGACGATCGATAAGGTTGAAAAGGCGACCGTAATGGCCCTGAAGCGGCGACGTGATGCACCAACCCTAGGTGCTATGCCGGTCCAGTCACTGACGCGCGGACAAGCTGTGTTCGCAGTAAGGGTAGGTTATGTGCAGCACATCGACATTGGCGCGCTGCAGGCATGGGCGGAAAAAGCTCAGATGCGGGTGGTGGTTGCTGCGCTGCCGGGCACGTTCGCCGCCCCTGATCAGGCACTGGCATACGTCAGATCCCAGTCAGATGAGCAGACTGAAATTGACTGCGATCCTGTTATTAAGTCATTTTTGATCGGAGACGATCGCCTTTTTGATGACGACCCGCGATTTGGTTTAGTGGTGTTGTCGGAGATCGCCGGTCGTGCATTGTCGCCCGCGGTCAATGATCCCGGCACTGCGATCGATATCATCGGCACTTTTCTGCGGCTCTTTGTTCTGTGGAATGAGCCCGCGACGCCCGGAGATGAGAATAGCCCGAAGTACAACCGCGTAGAAGTGCCAGAGATATCGCTGCAGGACATGTTCGATGATGCTTTTACAGCGATCGCCCGTGACGGTGCTAGCGTGGTCGAAGTATCTGTGCGGCTACAAAAAGCGCTGCGCTCTCTTGCATCGCTTGATAATGAAAAAATGCGTGATGTTGCTGAATCTCACGGGAGTCTGGCGCTGAATCGGGCGCGAGTTGGACTGGTTATGGCGGATGACCTGACGGCCGTAATAAACGCGGCAAAGTCCGCGGAGCCAGTCACGTCCTCAAAAACTCAAGACGCTGGATCATTGGATCGGGAATGAGAATGCATGATTCTCAGTAGATGGCGCTTAATCGAATAGCGGTATTCGAATTTTTAATCTTGAGAGAAAAATCAAAGATCTCACTCTTACTACTCTTATCATTCCTTATGCTAAAGGAATTTATCGATCAAGAAAAATGTAAACTAAGATGCTAGCCGAATTCGACGGTTTCACCGCGAACCGTATCTCCGCCATTGAAGGCAGAATAAATCTATATCCCCTCTGTCATTAATTCATTTTGTAAAATATAACTAATTGATTAATAAAAACTCGCAGTGTAGTGTTTATCTTTATTATGAATTTTGTTGGGCCGCATTTCTTGTGGATATAAATAATTTTCCAGCTAAGAGTCTGTTAAGCACACAAGGTCAATTATGGAAACTCTAAAAGTTTTTGGCATTTTTACTGTTACTGCTGTGGCAGAAATAGTCGGTTGTTACCTCCCGTATCTGTGGTTGCGGCAAGGCCATTCAATTTGGTTACTGATACCTGCCACATTCAGTCTCGCAGCCTTTGTCTGGTTACTGACATTACATCCTGAAGCCGCCGGGCGAACTTACGCGGCATACGGCGGTATTTATGTTTCGGTCGCATTAATGTGGTTGTGGTTAGTAGAATCAACTCGTCCAACAATGACGGACATAGTGGGTGTTTTAATTTGTATTGTTGGTATGGCTGTCATCATGTTTGGTCCGAGGCCTGCTTAACAAAAAAAATCATTGCAGGCGCTGACACGTGAAGTTAAGGAAGAAATTTCAGTTGAGTTAATCCCGGCTTCAATCAAATATACAGGAATATTTAAAGCGCAAGCTGACGGAAAAAACAGCGCGTTAGATTTTTACCCGAATTTAGGAGTCCTACACAATGTCTGAGTTGATTGAAAATACAGCCAGCTGTCTATGTGGCGGCGTGGAAATAAAGGTTAGCAATATCAATCCTAAATTCACCGTGTGTCATTGTGATACCTGTAGAGCGTGGGGCGGAGGTCCTTTTTTTGCCGTTCAGTGCGGTACTGAGGTGGAAATTAAAGGTGCTGAAAATATCAAAGAATATAAGTCATCAGCCTGGGCTACGCGTGGTTTTTGTTGTCATTGCGGCACACATTTATTTTACAGATTGAATAAAAGTGGCTGTTATAATATGCCTGTTGGTTTATTTTCAAAGATTAATAATTTTGTCATGACTATGCAATATTTTAGTGATCAACGGCCCGACTATTACTGTTTTTCCAATCAAACGCAGGAAATGACCGAAGCTGAAATTAAAGCTTATTTTGCATCGCAAATTTAAGCAAATATTACCGCTGTGTTGTTTAACTATTGAAAGGGTGGTTGTTTAACTGCTTGATGGTATGTGTCTTTAAAATTAATCGCTAACCTTTGAATGTCCGGTCTTTTTTCTTTTCGACTTGATGCAGGAGATGACTCAAAGAGATGTTAATCTCGACGCAAAGCGGTTTTATTCGCTCTATACTCAATTTTAAAATAACAAAATAGGTGGTGTTATTTACTGTGACATTCACTCAAACCTAAATTGAAAAACGATGAATTTATATATTGGAGGCTGCAATGATCAAAAAAATAGGTGTTTTAACAAGTGGTGGTGATGCACCCGGTATGAATGCGGCAATCCGCGCCGTGGTACGAGAGGGTTTACATCTTGGTTTAGAAGTCTATGGCATCTTTGATGGTTATGAAGGTCTGCACCAGGGAAATATTAAGCAGCTCGACCGTAACTCTGTTTCCGATGTCATTAACCGCGGTGGTACTTTTTTAGGCTCAGCTCGTTTCCCTGAATTTAAACAAGAAAAAGTGCGTGAAGAAGCCATTGAAAATCTTAAAAAATACGGTATTGATGCCTTAGTTGTTATCGGTGGTGACGGCTCATACATGGGGGCTAAAAAACTCACCGAAATGGGTTACCCCTGTATCGGTATTCCTGGCACTATCGATAATGATATTCCGGGTACAACCTTTACTATCGGTTTTGATACCGCACTGAACATTGTGGTTGAAGCCATTGACCGTTTACGTGATACCTCTGCATCACACAAACGTATCTCGATTGTTGAAATCATGGGTCGTTACTGTGGTGATTTAACCTTAGGTGCAGCCGTTGCCGGTGGTGCTGAATTCGTTGTGGTTCCGGAAAAGGCCTATGACGAAGCTGAGTTGCTCGAGCAAATCAAAGCCGGTATTGCTAAAGGTAAAACGCACATGGTTATTGCGATGTGTGAGCACGTAACCAAGGTTGATGAGCTTGCCAAGCATATTCAAGCGGCAACGGGCCATGAGACACGGGCAACCATTTTAGGGCATATACAACGTGGCGGCACACCTACCGCCCGGGATCGCATTTTGGCCAGTCGTATGGGATCTTTTGCTGTTAAGTTGTTACTGGAAGGTCAAGGCGGTCGCTGCATCGGCATTGTGAACTCGCAAATGGTTCACTATGATATTATTGACTGTATCAACAATATGAAACGACCTTTTAACCAGGAATTATTTGATCTGTCGGACTCTTTATTCTAATAAAAAATCATACTTTTGTTTAATAAAATAGTCTTGTAGCTTGCCGTATATAAAGTGCAGGCTGTTCAAACATTAAGGATTATAAAAATGAAACGAATGCTGGCAAGCATCATAATATTATTGAGCATTCTCTCATTTCCAGTTTGGGCGAATGATGCTCTCTTAAAGCAAGCCTATCAGTCACGGCAAAGTGATCTTCAAGTGCAAGGGCAAGGAGAAGTGATTAAAATTCTTGCCGATGATAATTATGGATCGAAGCATCAGAGGTTTATTCTGCGCTTAGTGAACCGCCAAACTATTCTGCTGTCCCATAATATCGACCTGGCGCCAAGAATACCCAATTTAAAAGTCGGGGATTGGGTTGAATTTTACGGTGAGTATGAGTGGAACAGTAAAGGCGGCGTGGTTCATTGGACGCATAAAGATCCTCGACATTCACACGCTAACGGTTGGTTGAAGCACCTAGGTAAAAAGTATCATTAATTCAGCTGACAATTTATAACACATTGACTCATAACACATTGACTCATAAAACATTGACGCATAATGGCGGTTATCATTTTTTGTGAAAATAAAAACAGCTTATACCAAAAGCATTAAATTTATGAGCAGTTGCTTCAAAGGAAAAATTTACGCTCGCAAAGCCGTCGGTATGATTTTGAATAGTAAATCAGATCACTTTATAAATGCGTTTGATATAGTGTTATCGGTAGGGTGCATTCTATGCACCGCGGGCAGCGAAAATCGGTGCATAGAATGCACCCTACGAGCTATGCGTTTGTTGTCATGGTTGGTGCTAGTTGGCGTTCAAGTAAGACAGCCATTAAATTTATGATCAATTTTAAATAGTAAATCAGATCACTTTATTAATGCGTT
>NZ_JBLIED010000023.1:0-53911 GCF_047632955.1 Psychromonas sp.
GCTGAAAAGCACTTAATCCTGAGTGAAAAGACCCTCTTAAATTATCCTTTAAACAAGGTATCTGATGATGAAAAAAACTAATACAAATAATGTTCGTATTTTGCATGAGTACATGACGTATTTGAGGGATGCAAAACGCCAAGATCATTCAACAATTGATGGTGCAATGAAATCAATTAATCGCTTTGAAGAATACACGGGTTATCTTGATTTCAACAAGTTTAAGGCAAAGCATGCTATTGGGTTTAAGAAACACCTTCTTGCTCAAAAATCAATTGTGACTGGGGAAAAGTTAAGTAAGGCAACGGTGCTTACTGCAACTCGCCACTTAAAAATGTTATTCCAATATCTCGGCACACAAAAAGGGTATCGCGCAAAAATCAACTACAGCGATATTGAATATTTCAATTTGTCTGAAAAAGATACTCGCATTGCCAATGCCAAGCGCAAAAGGAATGTGGCGACAATTGAGCAGATCATGCAAACCTTGGAAGTTATGCCTTGCTCAACTGAGATTGAAATGCGTGATCGAGCTTTAGTTGCCTTTGTTATTCTAACCGGTGCAAGGGATGGTGCAGTCGCTTCAGTCAAGATTAAACACATTGATATTGCTGACCAAAGCTTTTATCAGGATGCAAGGGAAGTAAATACAAAGTTTAGCAAAACCTTCACCACTTACTTTTTTCCTGTGGGTGAGTTGCCATCAAAGATTGTTACGGAATGGATTGAGTATTTGATTAAAGATCTTGGGTATAAGGAAAATGATCCGTTGTTTCCAAAAACCAAGTTGGGACACAACAAAAATCAGCAATTTGAAGTTGTTGGTTTACTTAAAGATCATTGGAGTAATGCAAGTCCAATCCGCAAGGTCTTCAAACAAGCTTTTGACGCAGCTGGTTTGTCTAATTTTAATCCTCACAGCTTCCGTAATACTTTGGTAAGGCTAGGTGAAAATCTTTGCCGGACGCCTGAAGAGTTTAAAGCATGGAGCCAAAACTTAGGGCATGAAAGCGTATTGACCAGCTTTTATAGTTATGGTGATGTGCCAGATTACAAACAAGCCGAACTATTGCGTAAATTAGCCGAGCCAGCTGACAGTACCTCTTCAGATATGGAAGAGCAATTTAAGCAATTTAAGCAATTCCAAGAAATGACGGCTAAAAAATAAAATCCATTAAATTAGCCTGATTATCTGGTATCAATAAACACTCGTATATTGATACCAGTTAGCCATATTAAAAAATGGTATCAAAAAAGTAGGGTTTGGACTTTATGATGCTTTAATTATATGATACCCCCATATTTGATACCTTATATAAGAGTGAGAGACTAATGCGTATATTTTCCTATTGTCGTGTTTCCACAACAGAACAAACAACTGAGAATCAAATTATTGCTATCCGTCAGAAAGGGTATGAGGTGAATGATTCTCGTGTTATCAGCGAAACGGTTTCAGGTTCTGTTGAAGCAATGAAGCGGGATAAATTTAAGATGCTAATCAATCACCAGATAGAACGTGGCGATATGTTGGTTGTCTTAAAGCTAGACCGTTTAGGCCGAGATAACATAGACGTACAAAACACAATCAATATGCTTACGGATAAAGGCATTAAGATTGCTTGCCTTGATCTCCCCGTAGCAGATCTTTCCAGTGCTGAGGGTAAGTTGATGTTGCAAATGTTTTCGGCTTTTGCTGAATTTGAGAGAAACCGAATTAGAGAGCGAACAAAAGAAGGACTTGAACGAGCTAAAGCTCAAGGGAAAAAGCTGGGCAGACCAGAAGCCCACGCAACAACGCGTTCAGTTCAAGCAAAGAAAGCTGAGGGATTATCTCAATCAAAAGCAGCTGAAGCATTAGGTTTGGGGATTGCGACAATAAAAAGGCATTGGAATAAAGCAGATATTAGCTAACGCAATGTTTGATGACTTTTCCAATACTTTCTAAATACTTAAGTCTATATGGTTATTATTTTTGTGATAAGTTATTAGGTTGAAGCTCATCAGCTAGTTATAATATCAAGCAGAAAAAGTTAGTCGCTATCCAGACGAATTAAAACAGGAATTTCACAATGACAAGTACCCAACAACGCGCCGATCTTCAACGCCAAATCTGGAAAATTGCCAACGATGTGCGAGGTTCGGTAGACGGCTGGGACTTTAAACAGTACGTACTTGGCACGCTGTTCTATCGCTTTATTAGTGAAAACTTTGCAACCTACATTGAAGGCGGAGATGAGAGTATCAACTATTCAGAACTTCCGGATGATGTGATCACTCTTGAAATCAAAGACGATGCGATTAAAACCAAGGGTTATTTCATTTACCCAAGCCAGTTATTTACCAAAATTGCAGAAGGCGCTAATAAAAACGAAAATTTAAACACCGATTTAGCCACTATATTTTCCGCTATTGAAAGCTCCGCTAATGGCTACCCATCTGAAATGGATATTAAAGGTCTGTTTGCCGACTTTGACACCACCAGTAACCGCCTAGGTAACACGGTTAAGGATAAGAACACTCGTTTGACCGCAGTGTTAAAAGGCGTAGCAGGGCTTAATATTGAGCAGTTTGAAGATAATGAAAATGACATGTTTGGCGACGCTTACGAATTTCTCATTTCAAACTATGCCGCCAATGCGGGAAAATCTGGGGGAGAGTTTTTTACCCCGCAACATGTGTCTAAGCTGATTGCTCAGTTGGCTATGCATGGGCAAACTAGCGTCAATAAAATTTATGACCCTGCCGCTGGTTCAGGTTCTCTCTTGTTACAAGCTAAAAAACACTTTGATGCACACATCATTGAAGATGGTTTTTTTGGTCAGGAAATCAACCACACCACCTTTAACCTTGCGCGTATGAATATGTTTTTACACAACATCAATTACGACAAATTCAATATGCAGCTGGGTAATACCCTAATAGAACCACATTTTGGTGATGACAAACCCTTTGACGCTATTGTCTCTAACCCACCTTACTCGGTTAAGTGGATTGGCTCTGATGATCCAACCTTGATTAACGATGATCGCTTTGCACCTGCGGGGGTGTTAGCGCCAAAATCCAAAGCCGACTTCGCCTTTGTACTTCATGCTTTAAATTACCTATCTAGCAAAGGTCGTGCCGCGATTGTCTGCTTCCCTGGTATTTTTTATCGTGGTGGTGCGGAACAAAAAATCCGCCAATATCTTATTGATAACAACTACGTAGAAACAGTGATATCGCTTGCACCTAACCTGTTCTTCGGCACCACCATTGCGGTGAACATCCTCGTGCTATCTAAAAGTAAGACCGATACTACTACACAGTTTATCGATGCCAGCGGTGAGAATTTCTTTAAAAAAGAGACCAGCAACAACGTGATGCACGACAAGCACATCGACGAAGTGATGAAGCTCTTCGACAACAAAGCCAATGTTGACCATGTGGCGGCGCAAATTGATAACAGCAAGATCTCTGAGGGGGGCTACAACCTTTCAGTTAGTTCTCACGTCAAAGCCAAAGACACTCGTGAGCATATAAATATCACTCAACTCAACAGCGAAATAGCGACAACCGTGGCCAAGGTTGATGGGTTGCGTACAGATATTGATGCCATTATTGCTGAGATTAAAGTATGAGCAATTTGAATTTTATGGAAAAGCTGCTGGATGGTGTTGCAGTAGAATGGAAAGAGTTAAGCGAAATTGTTACAACAGTAACGGCTCCATCCAAGCTAAAGAAGAATGATTACTGCTTAACAGGAAGCATTCCTATCATTGATCAGGGTGCTGGATATATAGCTGGTTTTACTGACCTAAATGTTAGTCCAATAGAATGCGATAAATATGTGATTTTTGGTGATCATTCTGAACACATAAAATATGTGGATTTTGCCTTTGTTCAAGGGGCTGACGGACTCAAGATCCTGAAGAGTTGCTCTGATAACACAAAGTTTATCTATTACGCATTCCTTAATTTTTACAGAAAAGAACTTAGCTATAAACGGCATTGGTCGACTGCAAAAGAAACGCTAATCCCGATTCCATGCCCAGAAAACCCAGAAAAGTCGCTCAAAATACAGGCTGAAATCGTGCGGATTTTGGACTTGTTCACCACAATGACAATCGAGCTAACAACCGAGCTTAACGCACGAAAAAAGCAGTACAGTTACTACCGCGAGCAGTTGCTGAGTTTTGAGGAAGCGGAAGTTGAGTGGAAGCCATTAGGTGAACTTGGCGAGTTTATTCGAGGAAAACGATTTACTAAAAAAGATTACGTGGCAGATGGTGGTGTTAAGGTTATCCATTACGGTGAAATTTATACTCACTACGGTACTTCATCTACAAGTGCGATTTCACAGGTTCGAGCTAATTTAGCAGAATCACTTCGCTATGCAGAGCCTAATGACGTCATTGTGGCCAGTGTAGGTGAAACTATCGAAGATGTTGGTAAGGCTGTTGCTTGGTTGGGTGAAGAAAAAGTAGCTATTCATGATGATAGCTACGCTATCCGTCACTCATTAAATCCGAAATATTTATCTTATTGCCTACAAACCGAAGACTTTACTGCGGAGAAAACTAAGCATGTGAGTCGAGGGAAAGTTAAAAGATTGCTAATCGATGGGATTTCAAAAGTACGAATTCCTATTCCATATCCAAACGATTCCAAAAAATCACTTACTGAACAAGCTCGCATTGTCACTATCTTAGATAAATTCGACACGTTCACCAATTCCAGAAGTGAAGGTCTTCCTCGTGAGATTGAGCTGCGTCAAAAGCAGTACGAATACTACCGTGATCTGTTACTTAACTTTCCTAAATTAGAAATGACGGAGGAGGCGTAGCATGGGGAAACAATTAAGCGAAATTGCACAAGACCTAAAAGACTCCCAAAAGAAAGTACAGTTGCTCTATGCCTTTAACGGCACAGGAAAAACCCGCCTTTCGGGAGAATTCAAAAAACTGCTGGAAGCTGATATTGATACCGAAGAGGAAGATGATGGGGAAGGGTCAGAGCTATCTCGCAAGAATATTCTTTACTACAACGCCTTCACCGAAGACCTGTTTTATTGGGACAATGATTTAACTGGTGATGAAGATAGGAAGTTAAAAATTAATCCTAATGCGTTCACCAAATGGGTGCTGGAAGATCAAGGGCAAGGTCCAACAATTATTGACCACTTTAAGAGATTAACGAGTAGCAAGATAGAGCCTATATTTAGTACGGACTTCTCAGAAATCTCCTTTACAATATTAGGTGATGAGCAAGGTGCCCCGATTAAGATTTCTAAAGGTGAAGAAAGCAATCTCATTTGGAGCATATTTTACAGCTTTTTAGATCTGATTATAGAAGAGCTCAGTAGCTCTGAAGAAAACAGAAGCACCAGTGATTTTAATAATTTAAAGTATGTATTCATTGATGATCCTGTAAGTTCTCTCGATGACAATCATCTAATTGAGCTTGCAGTTGACTTGGCGAGGTTAGTGAAATCCAGTTCAGCTGACTTGAAATTCATCATCACGACACATAGCCCTCTGTTTTATAATGTTCTCTCTAATGAGTTTAATAACAAACTAGCTAAAGACCCCACTGCTGAAACGATTGAGTGGATTTATAAACCTAATAAGTCCCAAAAGTTGCGTTTGGATAAAAAGGCTGACGACACGTTTGTATTCACTGAGCTGGGAAGTAAGACACCTTTTTCATATCATTTGCTTCTTCTATCCGAGATTAAGGAAGCTATTAAAATTGACCAAATAAGAAAATATCACTTTAGCTTTCTAAGAAATATATTGGAGAAAACCGCAACATTTTTGGGCTATAAAGGTTGGGTAGATCTTCTTCCTAAAGCAGATGACGGCAACCCAGATCCATTTGCTAATCGAATTCTTAATCTTTCCAGTCATTCAGCACATGCGGGAGAAGAAACAGGAGAAGTCGAGCCACACGATAAAGAAAAGCTAGAAGAGCTCGTTAACTTCTTAAGCAATGAATATAGATTCTGGAAGCAGGAGGCGCAAAATGGCCAATAACAGTCTGACCCTACAAGACCAAACGACAGAGTTCCTATTTTATACTGCCCCTAATGGCGATGTAAAAATCGAAGTGTTGCTTAACAATGAAACCCTATGGCTTACCCAAAAGCGTATGGCGGAGCTGTTCGGAGTGGGCGTGCCAGCAGTTTCTAAACATTTGAAAAATATCTTTGAGAGCGAAGAATTACAGGAAGAAGTGGTTGTTTCCATTTTGGAAAATACCACTGAACACGGTGCTATCGCTGGTAAAACACAGACTAACAAGATCAAATACTACAACCTTGATGCGGTGATCTCAGTAGGTTATCGGGTTAACTCGACTCAGGCAACACAATTTAGGATTTGGGCCACAGCGCTAATTAAAGAATACATCATCAAGGGCTTCGCTATGGATGATGAGCGCCTGAAAAACGGGCGCTATTTTGGCAAAGATTACTTTAAAGAGCTGCTGGAGCGAGTGCGTTCCATTCGCGCCAGTGAACGTCGCATCTATCAACAAATTACTGATATTTTTTCCGAGTGTAGTTTCGATTACGATCCTAAATCAAATACAACTCGTTTGTTTTATGCTCATGTACAAGACAAGTTTCATTTTGCCATCACTGGTCACACGGCAGCAGAGCTTATCTCTCTCAAAGCTGATGCCAGCAAGCCCCTTATGGGGATGAACACGTACAAAAATGCCCCCGATGGCCGTGTAATAAAGTCTGATTCAAAGGTGGCCAAAAACTATCTATCAGAAAAAGAGATCAAACAGCTAGAACGTGCAGTATCGGCCTTTTTTGATTATATCGAAGGCATTATTGAAAGACGTAACACCTTCACCATGGAAGGCTTTGCCGACAGTGTCAATAAATTCCTGAGCTTCAATGAGTATGAAATGTTAGAAGGTTACGGCAACGTGACACGTAAACAAGCAGAACAAAAAGCCTTTGCCGAATATGAAAAATTCAACAAACAGCAGCACATTGAATCAGACTTTGATCGCGAAGTGAAAAAGCTGCTGGGCAAAAAGGATAGTTAAGGATGACAGATTACAAAACCATCGCAGAATCAAATAACTTTATCGTCTTGGATAAATATTCCAAAGATGATCAAATAAACGAAAGCTATCAAAGTGAAGATGATTTAGAACGCGAATTTATCAGAGACTTACAAAACCAAGGCTATGACTATGTGCCAGGCTTAAACTCGCCCGAAAAAATGCTAACCAATGTGCGAATTCAGTTGCAAGCCTTGAATAACGTTGAATTTTTGGACGGTGAATGGTTACGCTTTGTTGAGCAATATTTAGATAAGCCAAGTGATAATAGCTTAGATAAAACGCGAAAAATTCATGATGACTACATTTTTGATTTTGTATTTGATGATGGTCACATTGAAAACATCTATCTGTTAGATAAGAATAATATTACACGCAATAAACTACAAGTTATAAAACAATTTGCACAAACCGGATCACAGGCGAATCGCTACGATGTGACGATTTTGGTTAACGGTCTACCATTAGTACAAATAGAGCTCAAAAAGCGTGGTGTGGCAATTCGAGAAGCTTTTAACCAAGTGCATCGCTATAGCAAAGAAAGTTTTAATACCGGCAACTCACTATTTAAATACTTACAACTGTTTGTAATATCAAACGGGACTGACAGTCGTTATTTTGCTAATACCACTCAGCGTAATAAAAATAGCTTCGACTTCACCATGAATTGGGCAAAGTCTGATAATGCGCTGATTAAAGACTTAAAAGATTTTACCGCCACATTTTTTCAAAAAAACACACTGTTAAATGTGCTTATTCATTATTCAGTATTTGATGTAAGCAATACCTTACTAGTGATGCGTCCCTACCAGATCGCCGCTACTGAGCGTATTTTGTGGAAGATAAAAAGTGCCTATCAAGCCAAAACATGGAGTAAGACAGAGAGCGGCGGTTATATTTGGCACACCACTGGTTCAGGTAAAACGCTAACCAGCTTTAAAGCTGCACGTTTAGCCACCGATCTTGATTTTGTTGATAAAGTATTTTTTGTTGTAGATCGTAAAGATCTTGACTACCAAACAATGAAAGAATACCAACGTTTCTCGCCAGACAGTGTAAATGGTTCTGACAGTACCGCAGGGTTAAAGCGCAACCTTGATAAAGATGATAACAAAATCATTGTTACTACCATTCAAAAACTCAATAATTTAATAAAAACTGAAAGCGACTTACCTATTTTCAATAAACAGGTGGTATTTATTTTTGATGAGGCCCATCGTAGCCAGTTTGGTGAAGCACAAAAAAATATTAAGAAGAAATTTAAAAAGTATTATCAGTTTGGTTTTACTGGCACACCAATTTTCCCAGAGAACGCACTGGGTGCAGAAACAACGGGCAGCGTATTTGGTCGAGAGCTGCACTCTTACGTCATTACCGATGCTATTCGTGATGAAAAGGTACTGAAGTTTAAAGTTGACTACAACGATGTACATCCACAGTTTAAAGTAATTGAAACAGAAACCGATGAGAAAAAACTGACCGCACTCGATAAGAAGAAAGCCTTCTTGCATAAAGATCGTATTCGTGAAATATCCAAGTACATATTAAATAACTTCCGTCAAAAAACGCACCGTTCACAGGCTGGAGGTAAAGGCTTTAACGCTATGTTTGCCGTTAGTAGTGTCGATGCAGCTAAAGCTTACTACGAGTGCTTTAGTACACTACAAAGTGAAAGTGAATCAGACATAGCCAGTAAAAACCCGCTTAAGGTAGCTACCATCTTTTCTTTTGCTGCCAACGAGGAACAAGATGCCATTGGTGAAATCCTCGATGAAAGCTTTGATACCTCAGCCATGAATAGCAGTGCGAAGGAGTTTCTCAGCAGTGCCATTGATGATTATAACGTTAGCTTTAAGACCAACTTTGGTGTCGATAGTAAGGGGTTCCAGAACTACTACCGCGATTTAGCCCAACGAGTAAAAAGACAAGAAGTAGATCTGCTTATTGTCGTAGGTATGTTCTTGACTGGTTTTGATGCTCCAACGTTAAACACCATGTTTGTTGATAAGAACCTGCGTTACCATGGCTTAATGCAGGCATTCTCGCGCACTAACCGTATATATGACGCCACTAAGACTTTTGGTAATATCGTTACCTTCCGTGACTTAGAGCTCGCCACCGTTGATGCTATTACCTTATTTGGCGATAAAAATACTAAAAATGTAGTACTTGAAAAAAGCTATAAAGAATACATGGAAGGCTTTACTGATTTAGTAACAGGGAATGCTCGAAGAGGCTATTTAGAAGTGGTAGCAGAACTACAAACACGCTTCCCGAATCCTGACGAGATTGAAAAAGAGCAAGATAAGAAAGACTTCGCTAAGTTATTTGGTGAGTATTTACGTGTTGAAAATATACTGCAAAACTATGATGAATTTGCTGGTTTAAAAGCCTTGCAAAATATTGACATGGATGACCCAGAGGCAATCGAAATATTTAAAGATAAGCATTACCTGGACGATGATGACTTAGCCGCTTTACAAGATGTCGATGTGCCTTCAGATCGTATAATTCAAGACTATCGCTCAACTTATAACGATACGCGTGATTGGTTACGACATAAGAAAGCCGCAAATCAAGAAGAAGAGTCCAATATTGATTGGGATGATGTGGTTTTTGAAATTGACCTACTTAAGTCTCAAGAGATCAACTTAGATTACATTCTTGAGCTAATTTTTGAGCACCATAAAAAGAATAAAAGTAAGGCTGAGCTAATTGAAGAAGTACGTCGATTAATTCGTGCTAGTCTTGGTAACCGAGCCAAAGAAAGTTTGATTGTTGATTTTATTAATCAAACCAACTTAGACGATATTATCGATAAGGCGAGTATCATTGATGTATTCTTTAAATTTTCCCAAGCTGAACAAAAGCGTGAAGCGGAAGCGTTAATTGGCGAAGAAAACTTAAATGAAGATGCGGCTAAACGCTATATCACATCATCATTAAAACGAGAATATGCGACTGAAAACGGCACAGAGCTGAATTCGACATTACCTAAAATGAGTCCTCTCAATCCGCAGTACAAAACTAAAAAACAAAACGTATTTCAGAAAATCGCTACCTTTGTTGAGAAGTTTAAGGGAGTGGGTGGAAAGGTTTGATCAAGGTTTTCTTACCTGTTCTTTAAAGATGGTCCAAATATTACGATGTACCAACAATCGCAGGGTACCATGAAGGGTATAATAAATTAATTACATTTAATTTCCTTTAAGATCAAATAATATAAATTATATTGGGCGGCATGATATATGTCGGTAGTTAGGCAAGATAAAGTAGTCAGTTATTACCTGCTTCTGTTTATCATTCTTATTTGCAGAAAATATTAATTTGAATTCAATGGCCTCTTGGATTCAAATAATAAGCCCATAACTTGAGTAGGGGCAGATTCAACTCTGAATAGCATAATTTTACATCATGAGCTGGTGGCTTTAATTTAATGTAACCTCTAATGTAACCTTTTTATTTTTTAATCCTGATTGTTGTCATTAACCATTTGATTTTAATTGTTAAAAACATCGGGTTCGAAGATGCCTATCGCACCAATTTCTTGTTTTAAAATGTTTTTGCCCCCCAAAAATATAAAATAATCCCCAGTAAATACAGTCTTCTAGAGCCATTCAGCGTTATATCATATTTGTATCTCCAGATTTTAAGTAACTCTGATAGTAACACTGTGAAATTGTTACTAAAGCGATGTTACTGCAGTAATAAAAACCTTCCCCTTGACTAATACCCAGATAAAAAACACCAATTCTATTAATTAACTTCTCACTTTGATTTAAACTCTTGAACAGAGTGTTTGCACTCTGTTTCTACATTACCGATAAAAATATTCCACGCTCGGCTATATTCATTAATACCAAAAGCATTAAGTTTATGACCACTTGCTTCAAAGGTTAACCGAATATTTTTGGACTGTATTGATCATAATCTTCAACCAACAGTGGAGCAAAATACATGCTAGTGCGTTATTTATTATTAGTTTTTGTTATGTCATCGGGTAGCGTGCAGAACGCCTTCGCCACCACAAATGTTGACTCCATTATGGATAAGCTAAAGGAAATCGATGCCAACGTATTATTTCTGCGCCATGCTACTGCTCCAGGTTTTGGCGATCCCGATAATTTTGTTATTAACCAGTGCAATACACAGCGAAATCTGGATGCCGTTGGCCGAAGTCAAGCTATCGCATTAGGACAGAAATTAAAGCAGTCGAATATCGTGATTGATAAAGTTTATTCAAGCTATTGGTGTCGTTGCCTCGAAACCGCCAAACTTTTACAACTTGGCGTAGTTGAAAAATTCGCTGGACTTAACTCATTTTTTGAAGAGCATGCTGATCGCAATCAAACACTCAAGTTGCTTCAACAAAAGCTTGCAGACCTCGACCAAAATAGTCTTACACTAATGGTTACGCATCAAGTGGTGATCCAGGCGGTGTCTGGGATTGGGGTTTCGTCTGGAGGGGGTGTTGCCTACAACACTAGAACGCGCAAGGCAGTGAGAGTCGCGCTCGAATGATTCTCTAAGTGAGTTAAAAGTATTTTCAATATGGAATAATCAACAGGGTAATGAAGATAACAGTCTGCTGTCTTATATCCGACGCCTCAGAAGGTTATCAATAACCTGCGCCATGATGTAATTTTCCTAATCACAAAGTCGACATTTACATGCCAAACCCCAAAGCAGGTTTTTACCTGATCTAAAATGGATAAGTAGCCGCAGCAGTTTTCACGATCCTATTAGCAACTACCCATGCCTGTCTGCATCTTCGTCATTTTTAAGAAGGCGTCAAAACGCAGCAGTATTTTTGGCTATTTTTGGTGCAACTAGCAAGGTGGGTTAGTTTGAGTTCCTAAATTAGCAGCCCAGCTCTTGGTTTGGTCACACTGCACCCCACCTACTTTAATCAAGCCCTCGTTTTAGCTATGCGTATAACATAGAGCCTAGGCTTGAACGTGAATCGTAGGAACTTACTATATGATTATCAGGTCTTGCGTTTTTAGGTAAAAGACAAGATCCGAATGGTTAAAAAGGCAAAAAGAAAGACCTGACCTCAGTGAGCTTTCTTTATTCATCTAACATAGTGATATCTATTTCTAATAGCTTAGCCAACCTGTTAGCTTCAGTCTTCGACAATTTTATGGATGCCATGTACCCTAAACTTCCTAAAATTAATTTATAAAAATCTCCACCATATTCAATAGAAACATCTTCTATTTTAAATGCAATCTCAATGCGTCCTGTACGAACGTTTATGAGGTCTTCGCCGATCTTTGAACCCGTTGCATCGGTAAGCATCACCATTAGGTTCTCTACTTTAAATTGTGCGTCATCCCATAACTTATCCATTGTTCTCTATCTCCAGTATTAGTTAACTGTAAATTTATCATTCATGGCGTGATTATTTCACTTCGAATAACTACTTACTCCAAATAATATATTAGTACACGGGCAATAACATACAAACATGTGCCTGTGCTGCCGCTTTTAGTAAGTCACCAAGCTGTCCTAATGGCTTTAAACTATACGTGGCGTTCATAATTATCCTTTTTTTACCTGATCTAAAATGGATAAGTAGCCGCAGCGGTTTTCACAATCCTAGGAGCAACTACCCATGCCTGTCTGCATCTTCGTCATTTTTAAGAAGGCGTCAAAACACAGCAGCATTTTTGGCTATTTTTGGTGCAACTAGCAAGGTGGGTTAGTTTGAGTTCCTAAATTAGCAGCCAAGATCTTGGTTTGATCACACTGCACCCCACATTCTTTAATCAAGCCCTCGTTTTAGCTATGCGTATAACATAGAGCCTAGGCTTAAACGTGAATCGTAGGAACTTACTATATGATTATCAGGTCTTGCGTTTTTGTCCTAGTTTAATGACTGTTAGCTGTACTTTACTTTACTTTACTTTGCTGAATATCTTAGGGATTCGAAGTGCTGCAATAAATGCGGCAGTAAATACAACAGCAACATATGCAAACCAAGATATCTGGTATAAGCCCAATAAATAACTTAGGGTATGAGATATTAAGAATACTAAGGCTGCTGATAACGCTAAGTGCTTTATAGCTAAAGACTCTTTACCTGTAAGTTGCCCTAAATAAAAACCAGCACCGCCAATTAAACCTGCAATTAATACATTTACAGCAATACTCAGAAAATTAATCTCTATACCTAAGTTATAAACAGAGTAATAACGAAGAATAAAACCGAAAATAATCAGAAACACGGTAAATAGGCTTGATTGTTTGATAATGCTCAATGGAACTCCTTGTATAGTCAACGCCAGCCATAAAAACCAGCTTTTTTATGTTCGATTTAATGGCCTTGTTAGCTGGTTGTGACATGTTTGCTTGTTGCCTGCAATCACGCTTGGCTAATATTGGTTTTAACTTGAAATGACAAAGCAACCCATTTAATACAGTAATTTAGCAATCTATTGCCCAATTGCAAGCGGGTAAACTTATTTATTCAACACAACTCTCAGGGTAAATTGATCTAACCCGTTTAGCACAAATTGAAGCGTTGGAATTGCCCCTTTCAAATATAAAATCCACTTTGCGATTACAATTTTCAATGCAGGCTGAAGAATTAACATGGCCACCCAAGATTATTGTGAGTAGTCATAAAAGGTTATCTCAATGAATGATGAAAGAAGATCCATTATTGTTTATAAAAATGGGTTGCTTGATTAGTTTTCTGCAAGTAAAAAACAAGATAATGCAAAATGAAAGACCTGACCCTCGGCTCTTTAACATAGAGCCTAGGCTTGAACGTGAATCGTAGGAACTTACTATATGATTATCAGGTCTTGCGTTTTTAGGTAAAAGACAATACCTAAATACCTAAATGGCTAAAAAAGGCAAAAAGAAAGACCTGACCCTCGGCTCCAGTATAAATCAGCGTATAGAAATTATGGGTTGGTGGAGTCAGCATATTCAAGATAAATAAATTGTTGATGGATTATATAAAGAAAGGGATCTTTTCGCTTTGGTTGCTGGTGTTTGATATGTTGTGGCTAAGTCTTATTGGCGACAAATTTTAAGTCTTCTAAGTTGCACAACGTGCCATAGAAAATATTAATGAAAAAATTATAGAAATCGTGACCAAATTGAGTATATCACTACATTGACAGGTATAAAAAAGGCTACTGATTAGTAGCCTTTAATTTATCACATATGATGATTTTGTATTATGCGAATCGTCTCACTTCAAAAGGAGTTACATCAGTATCTATGATCATGTTTTCAGCTTCCCAAGTATCTAGGTTTGCTTGCATCATAATCCATATACCGACTCCAGTGCCTGTTGCTTCAGCTAAACGACGAGCCATTGAATGTGAACATTTAGCTTTCCCATTTACAAATTCACTTAAAGCTTTTCGAGTTACGCCTAAGTTCACAGCAGCTGATGTGATTGATATATTTCTTTCATCCAAAACTGTATGTTTGAAAAATGCACCTGGATGTGATGGTTTTCTCATTTTTTTCATATTTTCCATATTTCCCTCTCAACCCTTAACTCAGAAAAATTAAGGAGTTAGGTCATGGCGACCGGCATCGAATTTGATGCCCCAATTAAGTTAGCGGGCTTTTATTAATTTTCCGTGATAATCGAGATAATCAAGAAAAACTGCCCCATCATCTGTTATTTGAAAGGTAATTCGCCAATTACCATTTACTTCTAAGCTATAAACCCCTTTACCAGACCCTTTTTTTTCAGGAAACTTATCTCTATAGATTGCCTTCAAATCAGCAGGGTGGTGAGATGCTTCTACAGCATCGAGTATGAACCCGATGATTTTTGTGTGCTTTGGATTTAACCCACTTTCATCTCCGTTGTAAAAGAATTTCTTAAGCCCTTTATGCGAAAAACTTTTGATAGCCAAATTATGGCCCTCCGTTTGTGATTAATAAAAAAAATAATGTTATTCATATGGTTGAGCCCTTTTAAGTTAAAGTTGTTTCAAATATGCCTAACTATTGAATTTTTTTATTTCACATAGAGCCATTATGTTGCAACAATTTAAATGCAACCCGTAACGTTGCAGGTGTCAATTTGTTTTGTTGCTTATTCTTTTTTTATTATTCTCTGATCAGTAAAGAAAGTCGGGGACACCCATACCTTTTTTAACCTAAAAAGGTATGGGTGTCCCATCTTTCTGTTAAAGATCCGAAGGTGAGCTGGCAAGGGTCTTTCTTTTTGTTTTTTAATAATTAGTAGTACTAACTCGCTCAGGGTAGTGGAAATGCACTTGCTTCATCTCGTTTACACCTCCTTGAATTGGTATGAAAATAGATTTGAGAATTTTCCCTTATCATGATGTAAATTTTCTTAATTAGCTGGTGGCTTTAATTTAATGTAACCTTTGTATTTTTTGTGCTAAAAATAACTCTTAATTGATTGTATTTAATGATTTAATTTTTTGGGTTCGAAGATACCTATCGCACCACAATTTCTCTCCTTAAGTATTTTAAAGTCCAAAACCTCAACAAAATCCCAGTAAATACAGCCCTATCAAAGTTGCTAATAATAATGTCGTATCATGACTAATATACTCCCTCCTTTGATCAATACTCAATTAAAAAATACCAATTTAAAAGCTCAATAATATAAGCTTGTCGATACACCTGAACGTAATACCAATTCCATAAATGAATCACCCATTTCTATCCAGTCTCTTAAGCAGAGTGTTTCCACTCTCGCTACATCACTGATAAATCTAAATCAATTCATGAATCGACTATTGACTCATTAAAAGAATATACCAGAGCGGATCATAAATTTAATTCTCTTGGTATAACTAGGCTCTGGCGTTTTCTATTAGATAAAAAAAAGATAATGGTCTAAGGTTAAATTTACTTATTTATAAGGTTTTATCATGACATTCTGGAGCATACAATGGACGATAATTCACAACTGCCGGAACAAGATTTCACCCTAACGGAACAATCACAAGATGCTACTTTGGCAGATCAGCCTAATGAGCGGCGACGGTTTTTACAAGGTGCGAGCCTGGCGACTATAACGGCCTTGCTTGGTGTCTCGGCTATTCCCTTTCACAAAAACATGGCCGCAGGGTTAGTACCTATAGCACTTGCGGAAGATACTGAAGGCAATGCTGCTCTGGGTAAAGAGGGTCTTACCATCCACAATGATCGCCCGGTTAACGCAGAGCCCGCCGCACATTTGTTGGATGACCGTATTACTCCGCAAAGTCGCCACTTTATTCGTAATAATGGTAACCCACCTACATCTATGGATGTTGATACCTGGACCCTCACTATTGATGGGTTGGTTGATAATCCGATGATGCTTTCAATAAAAGATCTTAAGAGTAAGTTTGAGGTTATAACTAGGCAGCTTGTTATTGAATGTGGCGGTAATGGCCGCGCATTTTTTACTCCTCCAGCTTCAGGTAACCAGTGGGGTTACGGTGCGGTTGCTTGCTCTGAATGGACAGGAGTTCGCTTGGTTGATGTGCTTAAACAAGCCGGTATTAAAGACAATGTCATTTATACCGCTCACGAAGGCGCAGACACTCATTTGTCCGGTAAGGCCGGTAAGCTTGCCATCTCGCGCGGCGTTCCAATTAAAAAAGCAATGGATCCAAATATTCTTATCGCTTTTGAACAAAATGGAAAACCTATCCACCCGATGAATGGCGCGCCGCTTCGTTTGGTTGTTCCTGGCTGGCCGGGCAGTTGTTCTCAGAAATGGCTGACTCGAATTTATTTACGCGACATTGTTCACGATGGCCCTAAAATGACCGGAACAGCTTATCGAATTCCTAACCGTCCGGTAGCCCCGGGTGAGAAAGTGGATACAAAAGATTTTGTCATCATTGAAGCTATGCCCGTAAAATCACTTATTACTTACCCTGCAACCGGGCAAACGGTTAGTAACAAAAAACTAAGTATTCGCGGCCATGCATGGGCGGGAGATCGAAAAGTTAAAGAAGTGCATGTCTCCCATGATTTTGGTGCTACATGGCAAATAGCCAAACTAGAAGATCCTGCAAATGAAGGGGCATGGCAACACTGGAGTGCAGAGTTATCGTTTCCACTATCCGGTTATTACGAAGTTTGGGCGCGTGCTACTGACAGCGAAGGTATTACCCAACCTTTCGCCATAAGCTGGAATCCAAAGGGCTACCTGAATAATACTTTTCATCGTATTTCACTGGTTGTCGCATAGGAAAACTTCATTTAAATACTGCCATATGGGCAGTGTTTAAATGACTCTACAAACAAGGTTACTCTCGACAATGAAAGCAATCAAACTCCGTCTAACCCTAATCTGTCTATTATGTCTATTTCCTTCTCTTCATTATGCCAATGAACTAAATGATTTATTGGTGACAGCAGATATTGAAAGAGGAAGTAAAGTATCAATTAGCTGCCAGGCTTGTCACTCTATTGGTAAAGGTGAACCTGCAAAGATAGGGCCCAACCTCTTTGGTGTTTTGGGCCGAGAGATTGGATCGAAAAAGGATTATAACTATAGCGCTGCTTTCACTGATCAAAAGGGGAGTTGGAGTTTTGACAAGCTCGATCAATTTATACAAAACCCTTCGCAAATGATTCCCGGAACAGCGATGACTTTTCCTGGTACAAAAAGTAAAGCTGACCGTGCGGCTGTTATAGCCTGGTTACGATTACAGTCCGACAATCCAATCGCATTACCGCCCAGCTCTTTTAAAGGAGAAACCGCACCTATCATTTTAACTGATGAAGAGGATCCTGATTTAGCCTTACTGCCTGAGGGCAAGGGGCGATACGAAGTCTTTTATACTTGCTCTGTGTGTCATTCTATTAAATTGGTTGTGCAACAAGGTCTGGATCGTTATAGATGGGAAGAAACCTTAGAGTGGATGGTGGAAGAACAGGAGATGGATAGACTTGACGAAGAAAATCAACAGCTTGTTTTAGACTATCTCTCTGAATATTTTGGGGTTAATCGTTAGGAATCAGAAGGGACAGATCTTGCTTGAATGTCATGACCTTCCCTTTGGCACATGATACTTGGGGTAAGGTAAACACACACTTTTCATTAAGGAAGATAAAATGCGCACACGTAATATTCTATGGCCTACGGACTTTTCTCATACGGCGTCACATGCTCTAAGATATGCCATTGAAATGGCAAACCTATACCAAGTTGGTATTCGTATCTTACACGTTGTGGATCAGCCTTTGGGTAATGAGAATTACATGATTCTTTCGGTTACACCGGACGAGTTGGCAAAAAGCATGGAAGAAGCCGCAGCTAGCCAAATGCATGAGTTATTGGGGCTGCTTAATACAAAATTAAAGATCGAAACCGTTATTCGACGTGGTGATGTCATTACTGAAATTTTGGCAGAGGCCAATAGCGGCGACATTGGCATGGTGGTTATCGCCAGCCATGGTCGATCAGGAATCTCTCATTTTTTGAATGAAAATGTTGCTGAAGCGATTACCAATAAAGCTGAATGTCCGGTGCTAGTGGTTAAATAATAACGGCTGTCGAAACGTGTTTATTGTCGTTTAGTGGTCGCTTTATCAGTTTATAAGCTGAAGCACACTGAATCAATAACGCAAAAAAAAGACCTTCGCTTCACTTCAAGTAAGGGTTAAAAGGATCTATTTTACTTCAAATATTTTGCAGCGTTTCTATTAGCCAGCGGTGGATTGCGCTATCACTTGTTCGTGGATGCCATGCCGCTATTACCTTAAATGTCGGCGGTAAAGCTTCTACCCTTAATTGTTTAACCTTACTATTTGGTAATAATCGAGAAGGATAGAACGCAATCATATCGGTTGTATGAAGAATGTCGGGCACGGCAGAAAAACTAGGAACCGACATAACAATATTGCGTTTAAGATCTCTTGTTGCAAACCACTTATCATGGGAGCCGCGTAAATTTGCGCGCGAAGGTGATACCACCAGCTGTGGATGCGCTGCAATTTGCGTAAGTGTTAAAGGTTCTTTTATAAGCTCGTTGCCGCAACCAGTAATGCATAAATGTTGCTCTTCAAGCAAAGTCACATAGGTTAAGTTATCCGGTATAAATTCGGGAAAAGTAATCAATAAATCAAGTTCACCCGCCTTAATTAGCTGATTAACATTGTCCGAGGCAAAGTCGCGTACTATCAGCTTTAAACCCGGAGCCTCTCGCCTGGTTATTTTAAAAAGCTGCGGCAACAAGGCTTGTGTTGCGTAGTCGGTGGCGCTAATAGTAAAGACGCCTTTATATGTTTGAGGTATAAACAGATCGGGCTCAAGTAACGTCTCTAGCTGCTTTAATATATGACTAATAGGTTGCTGCATTGATAGGGCTTTGGGTGTTGCCACCATGCTATTGCCTTGACGAATAAACAAGCGGTCATTAAATAAATCACGTAGCTTGCGGAGCTGCTCGCTAATTGCTTGTTGGGTTAACCCCATTTTACGTGCAACTTGTGAAAGATTTTTTAAATCAAGCAGAGCATTGAGCACCCTGAGCTGTTTAATATCGAGCCTGCTAATACCATTCATAATTGTATCTCAAACAAAAAAGTGTTGTTTCAAATTGTATCTTTAAAACTCTAAGCTTACCAACATTGCTTAAGTAACTAATTTAAGCATCAAAACAATTAAGTGGTTTATAGCATAAGCCCATCAGTTTGCTTTAAAAGAGAGTTTTATGAAACAGTCTATTCCAAATACCAGCACGTTATTTTCATCTGTAGAGCTGGGTCCTTTCACGCTTAAAAACCGTGTTGTAATGCCGCCATTAACACGTTCTCGCAGCACCCAACCGAATAATATTCCTAACGATTTAATGGCAAATTATTATGCACAGCGTGCCTCAGCAGGCTTTATGGTTACCGAAGGCACACAAATAGAACCACGAGGCCAAGGCTACGCATGGACGCCAGGTATACATTCGCAAGCCCAAATTGAAGGTTGGAAAAAAGTAACCCAAGCAGTGCATGCTAAAAAAGGTATTCTTTTTGCTCAGTTATGGCATGTTGGCCGAGTGTCTCACACTAGCTTACAACCAAACGAAGCTCAGCCTATAGGCCCTTCGGCTATTATGGCTGACAATGTCAAAGTATTTGTTGAAACCGGACCGGGTGAAGGCGCGTTAGACGATCCGAGTGCGCCACGTGCACTTACTACCGAGGAAGTGGGTGAACTGGTAAAAATGTATGCTCAAGCAGCACGTAACGCACTAGAGGCGGGCTTTGATGGTGTAGAGCTTCATTGTGCTAATGGTTATTTAGTTAATCAGTTTATTTCAGAACATACCAATAACCGTGATGATCAATATGGTGGTTCGCTTACTAACCGTCTGCGTTTCTTAAAAGAAATAGTTGCAGCAGTAAGTGAAGTTGTTGGTGCAGAGCGCTTAGGTGTTCGCTTTGCGCCTTTATTTGCGAGTACCAACGAAACGCGTGTTTACTTAGGTTTAGTAGAATCAGACCCGCACAACACTTATGTTGAGGCTGTTAAAGTGCTTGAGCAAGCTGGCATTGCTTACTTATCCATTGCTGAAGCGGATTGGGATAATGCCCCTGATTTGCCCGAGTTATTTTATAAAGCAGTAAGATTAGAGTTTTCAGGACGCATTATTTATGCGGGTAAATATACCGTTGAAAAAGCCGTTAATATATTAGCTAAAGGCTATGGTGATTTATTTGCCTTTGGTCGTCCTTTTATAGCGAACCCGGATTTACCTGAGCGCATTGCTAATAATTGGCCGCTAAACGAAGCCGATCCAGCAACTATGTATGGCGGCACTGAACTTGGTTATAGTGACTACCCATATTACAAAAACAGTTAATATTATAAGGCCACCGAGGGCCTTTCTTTTAAGGAATTAACCTAACAAATTAACATAACCACCCAAGATTATTGTGAGTAGTCATAAAAGGTTATCTCAATGGATGTCCTGAGTTAGTGGTTAAATAACAGCGGCTATTGAAACGTGTTTTTTATCGTTTAGTGGTCGCTTTATCAGCTTCTAAGCTGCAATACGCTGAATTAAAAACGCAAAAAAATACCCTCGGCCTCTTTCTTCACTTATTAAAAGACTCCTTGTTGGAAATTTAATAACAAAATAATCCACCGGATCAACCGATGATCATCGTGTTATAATAATTGATTAATCCTCTACACTTAAAACTACAACCTTAGTAGATGAAATTATTTCAATCAAGCTAACGAGGCCTTACCCTAGTCCTAGGTTTATTTATTAATATGAAGAAGTTATTTAGTTTACTCATTTTATTCTCTATTTTTGTTTTTCAAGGTAGTTTTGCGGCTGAAATTGACAGTGTAACTCCAAGAAATATTGACCTTGATAATAGCCTGGAAAGTATTAACACAATTTTCGAGCAACGAATGCAGGAGGGGATCGAAAAAGCCAATGCAAAACAAGGTGATATTGCAGATATAGGAAAAACTGAATTTTGTGATGAAGAAATTCTTTATACAGAAATGAGAAAAGCCATTTTTCAATCCTTCACCGCATCTTGGGGGCTTAAGGGGTATGACCTAGACAAACAGTTACGCATTTTATTGGCCAAGCAAAGTTTCTCTTTACCGTTAAACGGCTCTATTTACCGTGACATAAATTATTTAGAAGGTTTTTCTTTAAAGATGAAGGGCCTGAGTGATGTTGTAAATATTGATGATCATCTTATCGGTCTAGATAAAATGGGTCATTTTTTTTCTGAAGGCTGGCAATATTTTGAGTTAACCCAGTATAAAGAACAGAATATAGACCAAGCTCTGAAGTGGGGGGAGGAGCAAGAAACAGGAAAATTTGGCTATACCACTACAGGTATTTATTCCTTTGCCGATTTGGTAGCCAACTTCAATGGCTGGCGGTTTTGGAATAAACTCTTGCTCAAAGAGCATGATCCTCTAAAAGGAACGATTAGTTCTTTCTTTAACAAACCTTACGTAACCTGTGAAACTCAAATCATTGCTTCTATCAAAAACAAAAGAATAGTTAAGGCCTGGGAAGAGAACACTCAATTTGATTTGTTGGAGTATGTAGATGGAGCTTGGGACGAAGGGAATAACCGTAATAACTACGAAGACCCGATTATTGAAGAAAAAGTAAGCTCAAGAATAAATAATGTTGATTCTCACTTTACCTTTCCTGTCCTCGCTGAAGATTGTTTAACGGCTCAGGAAAAATATGGCTATTATGCAAAACATGTTTTACATCCCTCATGCCTCACTGCAACTAAAGGCTAAACAACTGACCTGTTGAAACAGGTGGATTGACGTACAGCAGGACGAACAGATCAATTTTTATGTTACCGGTAGCAAAGCCCACGTTCAGATCCCGCACAAGTTTGACCAGAACTGAACTCATAGTTTTTTTAAAAAAAAGAAAAAAGAATGACTTGATCCTCGGCTCATTAATTCTTCGGAATTAACATAACTAGTGGTTACTTTTTCGACTGCATAAACTTACAAAATAAAAATGCTTTGCACAGTGCACTTACTGTTTTAACAATAAAATCAATAGCTAAACCCGCACTTTTATTGATAATATTTGATGCAAGCGGGTTATTTTTGCTTAACAGTTTAATTTAAAAATAATAGCCTTTGAAACGTTATAATAGCGCTTCTTATATGTTCAAAAAAAGGGATGATTTATGAACTTAAAAAAAAATTTAATCGTAACTGCAATTGCAACGGCCACCCTATTTTCCACGGCGGTATTTTCAGCCGAAAATATTGATTTACTGCTAACCGATGCCACCATACTGACTATGGATGCAAATAAAACCGTATACGAATCAGGTACCGTGGCCATAGATGGAAACAAAATCATTGCCGTAGGCGACAAAACACTAGCCGACCAATATCATGCGGATAAAACCCTCGACGTCGATGGCGATATCGTCATGCCCGGTCTCATTAATACCCATACCCATGTTTCAATGACTGTTTTTCGCTCACTTGCCGATGATGTGCCGGATCGTCTGCACCGTTACATATTCCCACTCGAAGCAAAACTTGTTTCCCGTGATATGGTCCGCATTGGTGCCAACCTAGGTAATGTTGAAATGCTTAAAGGTGGCGTAACAACCTACGCAGACATGTACTATTTCGAAGATGAAGTTGCAAAAACCGTCGATAAAATTGGTATGCGTGCAGTATTAGGTGAAACGGTTATAAAATTCCCCGTTGCCGATGCAAAAAATGCACAGGAAGGCATTGCTTACGCGCTTAAATTTATTGATGAATATAAATCTCACCCACGAATCACACCAGCCTTTGCGCCACACGCACCCTATACCAATACCACGGAAGTCTTACAGCAAATTGCCAAACTCGCCAAAGAAAAAGATGTACCTGTACTAATCCATCTTGCAGAATCAAGTCGCGAAGCTGAAAAAATAGCAGAACGAAGCGACGGAAAAAGCCCTGTGCAATACATGCATGATATCGGCGCACTAGATAACCACCTGATTGGTGCCCATATGATATTAGTCGATGATAAAGACATTGAATTAGTTAAAGAAAGCGGTATGGGTGTCGCACATAACATGAGCGCAAATATCAAATCAGCAAAAGGCGTATCACCCGCATTAAAAATGTACGACCAAGGTGTTCGCATTGGTCTCGGTACCGATGGCCCAATGTCTGGAAACAACCTCAGTACCATTGCAGAATTTGGACAAGTAGCCAAAGTGCATAAACTCGTCAACCACGACCGAGCAGCCATGCCACCGATTAAAGTCATAGACATGGCAACTATGGGCGCGGCAAGGGCATTACATATGGAAGATAAAATTGGTTCACTTGAAGTCGGAAAACTTGCAGATATTATCGTTATTGACACAAAAGCTGTGAATATGGTTCCTATCTATAATCCTTATTCTGCGCTAGTTTACTCCGCTTATCCAACCAATGTCCGTCACTCAATTGTTGATGGTAAAATACTGATGCAAGACAAAAAAATACTTACCGTAGACGAAAACCAAATACGTGAAGAAGCCATTAAATTTACCGATATCGTCAGAAAAATCATCATCGACAGTGGTGAAATCGTTCAATAAAAAGAAATAAACCTAGCTGGCTAAATAATCACTTAGCCCGTTTTACATCGCCAAAAGATGCACATTCCCTTCAATTTTTGCAAATTATCTCGCCTTAAAAAACCATGAAATACAATCAAATTTATAATTGGTATTGTCTGCCCAATACAAATTTATCACTTTTTGTTTTATATTTGCTTCCTATAAAAGTGCTGAATAGATACAATATATGCAATTATGGTGTTGTCTTTATCAAGAAAGGAAGACAAATGAAATATTTGAAGTATTTAATTTGGATTTTAATAATAGGGGCTGGGTATTATCATTTTTCTAAAATGCAGTTGTGGACAGATGAAATGTTAGTTCAAGGGCTTGCTCATAATAGTGACAAATACTGTTCTAATGATGCCAGGTTGAAAGATTATGGTATAACGAAAAAGACCTGTATGAGTGCTTATGCTTTATCTTTAACATCCTGCGCTGCACAGGCTGAAAAGAAATTTCCGGGAGAGGAATATAATTCTCAAAAAGAGTTTGTAGAATCAGGTGATGACATCATTACCTGCATAAATAACGACTTAAAAAGATAAACATAATAAAGTGTTCAAAGGGATGGTTAGCGGATGGTTACGCTAGCTTCCTTGTTCATTTTAGCCAACTACGATTAAGCGCTGAACGCGGCGTTGAATTTTAATAAAATTGACAGGATTAACCGATGAAAAAAATGATAACTTTAGCATTAACCATTTTAAGTTTTTCTGTTTTTGCCGATCCATCCATTTTTGGTATGGAATTAGGTAAAATGACAGAGAAAGATCTTAACGCTATGTACCAAGTTAATCCAGTTGGAAGCCATGAAGCTAATGGTGGGAACATTTACTCTATTCCTGTTAAAGAGATAAGTTTTAGAGGGTTAACTGAAGTCACCGCTATTTTTAATAAGCAAGGCTATTTAGTTGCCGTTTTAAATAAACTTCCAAAAAGTAATTTTGATTCTCTTAATCAATCATTTTCTAAATCATATACTTTAATAAGTATAGATAATCCATTTGTGGGTAATAAATCAGCAATCTACAGTGATGGCGCAACTGAAATTACTATTAATTCTCAACATGACAACGTTAATATGTCGTTAAATTATATTAATGATGAATTAAAGGCTGCTATTAATCGTTTAAATAAAGAAGAAAAATAATAGATTAAAGAATCACAATTATAAAATATTTAATCGGCTGACCGGAGTTGGGTGTGCTGAAAAAGCATATCATTTGAGATCGGGTCACTTGATTGACACCACAAACAGATCCACATTTACTTCCTTCATTAGCTCAGCCGCAGATGAGAACATTGAATGCCAGAAGTTGTGATGATGACAGCAGACTAGCAAATCTACATCTTCTTCCTTGATCGCTTTTTCAATTTCCTCGATAAAGTTGGCGTGGCCAAGCAGAATGTTTTTTATTTTTGGTATTTATACCCGCTTAGCATCAACCTTTGTTATCGGTACTTGCCTGTTTGTTATTGGTCTCATGCATATGGGTGATTTCTTTACCGTGGATAGAAATGGTGCCTGGGCTGTTGAAAGTGTGGCCACCTATTTATTTGCCGCGCTGTCTATTTTATTCTTAGGCTCGGGCAAGTATGCATTACGACCAAATCCGTAATAAACGGCCTGTGCTTTTTATTTCCTGATAATCTTCATGCTCGCTTCTACTCTGTAGCGAGCAATTCAATGAACCTTCTTTTTTGGTGATTAATCGATGTTCAAATTAACTATGCTACTACAGTATTAGTTGCTGTTAACTTGTTCTGATATCCAACATCTACACATTTTTTACACAATTGTTTTGTACAGTACACCCAAATAAATAAAGGAGATAATGCATGAGCTCATCAAATTGCCGATCACTAATGGGTATCATGGCTTTTAGCGCAATAATGTTAGGCGGGTGTAATAGCGCCTCTGAAGACGTTATAGAACAAGGAACGACTTCTAAGGGAGCAGAGGCAATCGCAAAAGCGGCTATTCATGCGGGAATGGACCTTTCTATGTTTGTAAAGGATGCGTTTACCGAAGCGCCCAAAATCGTTGATTGTGAAACATCGAATGGCACAAAAACCACCTGTTACCAACTGCTCACTTCCGGCGCGCCGGCAGGGCGTGTACCGGGTCCTTTCTGTCCGAGAACAATCAGCGACGGTGCGGATGTCGGTGGAGGATGGTTTAACAAAGACGGCTCTGGCGATTTAGTGGATATCACCGGCGAATTCATTTTAAAGCTGGGTGACTACTACGGTGATGAAAAGTGGCTGCTTTACGATGCAAAAACCAAAAAAATACGCTACACGGCGACTAAAGCGGCCTGCTTAGGTGCGGCAAGACCCGATGTTGAGGAACAATATAAGCAAAACTGCATAGAGTGCGAACTGGCGTATCTTGATGATGATTTCTCGCGCACTTTCCTGATTCCGACGACTCCAATTCCAGCCGCTAAGACAGGTCGGGTTCATACTGTGGGTATTGCACTGGACGGTAGCGAACTATCGGGACCCGCACCCGTTGATGTCATTCTCGGCGCTTATACTATTGCCGCCTTTGATGACTGCGGTGGACACATTAACGTACACCAAGGTTACCATTATCACTCTACCACGGGGTGTACCGACGCCTCAGTTAAGACCGATGACGGGCATGCTCCATTAATCGGTTACGCAGCTGATGGTTATGGTATTTATGCAATGAAAAATGCCGAAGGTAAGGAAGTTGAATTACTTGATGAGTGTCGTGGTATAAGCGATGAGATTCGAGGTTATCACTACCATGCGGCTAGTCCGAGCGAGAATATGTTCATTGGATGCTTTCATGGAGAAACGGTTCGTTCTGCAGACGGCCCTCCCGGTGGTCCTCCCGGCGGACCAGAAAGACCTCAAGCAGATCATGACGCAGCTAAATAATAGGAGTTCAATGAATGACATTTAAAACTACTTTAGAAAGAGGGTTGTTGGGGTTGTTAGTCGCAGTCACCTTGCTGCTAACGGCTAGCTATGCTGATGCGCATTCTACTCCACTAAACAGTGTTGCAGTAAAAGCGTGTGACCATAAAGCACGCTCACAAGCCTGTCAGTACGAAGGAGGTCACAGTGATTTATACGTAGGGACATGCCAATACATGTCAAAAGATTTGATCTGCGTTAGAAATCAGCCTATCCAAAAGATCACGTCCTCGAAAACAGAATCCGAGGAAGAGCACGATACTTCCCATAAACAGGGATAATGGTGATCAGCGTTTTTTGATTTTGCAATTTGTTAAGGGCTCGATAACGACTTAACAAATTGCACTGCTTAGCTACCCCCTTTGCTCTGTCAGGCTAATTAATTGATTTTTAACCATTCAATAAAGCGGATATTCCACCATTTTCTGGTCTCAACTTGATTCTTCTCATTAATTAATTCACACTTATTCGTTAGAATTCAGTTAATTATTTCCTATCTCTTTCGGTGAGGCCTTTTTTGTACCTAGAACAATTCACCCTGCTACTGGCCGTTTTTGAAAGAGCGGCTTTGATGTTAATGGCGCTTTTCCTTTTAACCAGAACCCATCTTTTTCAACAAATTGTGATTAAACATAGGCGTACGCCTAAAGAAACCGCGTTAATTTTAATGCTGTTTGTGTGTTTCGCGGTATTTAGTACTTACACCGGCGTCGAGGTTTATGGCTCAGTGGTCAATGTCAGGATCATCTCTATTATCTGCGGTGGTATTCTCTTTGGGCCCTGGGTCGGGATTGCCTCCGGGCTCATTTCAGGCATACACCGGTATTGGATAGATATTGATGGGCCGACATCCCTTGCGTGTCTTATCACCAGTATTTTAGCGGGTCTGCTTGCGACCTGGATCCATCAAAACTGTGACAAGAAAAACTATGCTAAATATGGCATTGCAGCCGGCATGCTTTGTGAAGCACTGACCATGCTGCTCATTTTATTACTCAACGAAGATTTACAGTCAGCGCTTTCCATCGTTAAACAGATATCAATGCCAATGATTACCGGCACAGTCTGTATTGGTTTGATCATTATTCTGGTTCAGGATGTTGACGATGAAAAAGATAAAATCGCCGCATTGCAGGCTAAGCAAGCACTTAAAATAGCCAATAAAACGCTGCCTCATTTCCGCAAAAATGACCGCGATTCATTGGTCAAGGTATGCAGTATTATTCGCCAAGAAACCAATGCAGACGCAGTTGCTATCACAGATACCAATGATGTGGAGGCCTATGTCGGTATGGGCGAGGAAAACTATCTTGATTCACACCATCAAATCAGCGAGATGACCCAACAGGCGGTCAATTTAGGCAAACAGATTATCTGCAATAATCTTAACGTCCACCACTTCCACTCTCTATTAATTATTCCACTGTGGGAAAATAGGAAAGTAACCGGGACACTCAAGATTTTTTACTGCCAGCCGCATCAGATTAGTCATGCATTACGGGAAATGGCGATTGGTTTGTCGCACCTGATTTCAACGCAAATCGAGGTGTCTAAAATAGAGCAGCTTAAAATTATGACCAGTAAAGCTGAATTTTCAGCATTACAAAATAAAATCAATCCGCATTTTTTGTTTAATGCACTTAATGCAATTTCAACTTTAATACGTATTAAACCTGTGCAGGCACGCCAGCTTATTGCCAATCTCGCTGATTATTTAAGATTTAACCTGGAAAAAGGCGATGAGTTAATCGATATACAGGAAGAAATCCATCAGGTTCAAGATTACGTGGCAATTGAACAAGCGCGCTTTGGCAAAAAACTCACGGTCCTGTTTGATATCGATCCGGTACATATAAAGATACCTTCGCTGTTAATTCAACCTTTAGTCGAAAATGCGATCCAACACGGTATTGTTCCCGCGCGCACGCCTGGAACCGTCACTATTTCGGTAAAACAACAGGAAGCGAAGGTAAAAATAACTATTTCTGATACGGGAGTGGGCATTGAACCGGACGTCGTTAAGCGTATTTATGAAGGATCTCTGGGCAGCAATCACATCGGCATGACAAATGTTCACCAACGAATCAGTTTACTTTATGGTGCGGGTCTTGATATTAAACGTCGTGATAGCGGCACAGAAGTTTCTTTTTTTGCCAGTGTTATTGAGGAGAAAGCATGTTAAAAGCAATCATAGTTGAAGATGAATATCTGGCATGTGAAGAGCTCAATTACCTGATCAACACCTACAGCAATATTGAAGTGGTTGATACCTTTGATGATGGTTTAGAAGCCTTTAAATATCTGCAGAGCACGACCGTTGATATCGTCTTTCTTGATATTAATATCCCTTCAATTAACGGTATGCTGCTGGCGCGCAATATACATCAATTTGCACAGCCTCCGCAGATTGTTTTTACCACCGCCTATAAAGAACATGCCGTCGAAGCATTCGCCCTGGAAGCCTTTGATTACCTGCTAAAACCCATTGATGAAAAGCGTGTACAGCGACTATTAATAAAACTAGAAGCCCATGCGGCTTCTCTTTTAGCAACGGAGGAAATCCCGGAATCTGCTCGCACTATTAATTTATCACGCGACAATCGCATTCGCGTGACCCCCATTGATGAAATTATTTATGCCGAAGCTCAGGAAAAAATAACCGAAGTACATACGGATAATGGTATCTATATTGCGCCATACAATATTAGTGAACTCATCAGTAAACTGCCCGTTAAACAGTTCTTTCGTTGCCATCGTTCCTATTGCGTTAACCTGCAACGAATTGAAGAAATCATTCCCTGGGCAAACAGTACTTATTTACTGAAAATACGCGAACAAGAAAAGAAAGTTCCCGTTAGTCGAGGTAATATTAAAGTCTTTCGTAAAATGATGGGTCTGTAATTCATGCTCAAATAACGCAGTTCATGCCGCAGAATTGCAGTTCATTTTTTACTTACCCATACTTATTGTAATGTTTTATATCTGTTGTATTTTGATCCCATTGGAAGCAATTTTAGCGCTTTGACATTCTGGAGATCAAATCATGAAAACATTAACATCACCACGGAATAAATGGTTTACATTAGTGGGCACCATCATCGCTCAATTTGCCCTTGGCTCAATTTACACCTGGAGTTTGTTTAATTCACCATTAGCCGAAAAACTTGGCGAGCCGATCAGTCAAGTTGCCTTCTCATTTGGTATTTTGAGTTTATCCTTAGCCTTTGCTTCTGCTATTTCCGGAAAATTACAGGAACGTTTCGGGGTCAGAAACGTCACTATTGCCGCTGGACTACTTCTGGGCCTGAGCTTGTTACTCTCATCCCATGCCTCTAATCTAATCATGCTTTACGTCTGCGCAGGGTTATTGGTCGGCTTTGCCGATGGTACCGGCTACCTCATGACACTATCAAATTGTGTGAAATTCTTTCCCCAACATAAAGGTTTAGCATCCGCCGTTGCAATCGGAGCATACGGATTAGGCAGTCTGGGTTTTAAATTCATTAATATGTACCTGCTTACCCACTTCAGTCTTGAGCAAACCTTTGCAGCATGGGGCGCAATTGTCATGGTAATGGTGATTTTCGGTGGATTGTTAATGACTGATGCACCAAAACAACAAACGGCTACAACAAATTCAGCAGCGAAACAATCTCCAGCTACATCAGGTGAATATACTTTAGCTGAGACCATTAAAACCAATCAATTTTGGATGTTAGTGACTATTTTTCTGACTGTTTGTATGAGTGGTTTGTACGTTATTGGTGTTGCTAAAGATATCGGTGAAAACTATATCCACCTGTCTGTTACCTCTGCAGCGGCCGCTGTTACTGTCATCGCTATCGCAAATTTAGGCGGCCGTCTTGTACTAGGCGTGTTGTCAGACAAAATAGAAAGAATGAAAGTGATTTCTTTTGCAGTATTAGTCAGTTTCGTTGGCATCGCTTCTTTGCTCTTTTGGGAACCTAGCAGTAACACCTTCTATTTCTCTGTCGCCTGTATCGCCTTTAGTTTCGGAGGAACCATCACGGTATTCCCATCACTGATTAGCGACTTCTTTGGTTTGAATAATCTAACCAAAAACTATGGCGTGATATATCTTGGTTTCGGTATTGGCAGCATCGCAGGGTCAATTGTGGCATCGGTGTTTGGCGGTTTTATTCCTACCTTATACATGATACTGGCCTTCCTAATTGTATCCTTAGTATTAACACTCGTTATAAAAAAACCGGGTGATGAAACATCCAGCATTGCTACAAATCAATTTGCGATACAATAATATTTAGCAGCATCACAGCTCTCGTTGTGGTGCTTGGCAGCGTTTCTTATTAGACCATTTTTTCACTTTATATGATCAAGTTAGTTTTTCTATCCTGTTGCTGTGCAATCGGTTATGCTCGTCTTACTTTGTGAAAATAAATATTCAACTAATTAGAAAGGAAGGGTTATGCATATCGCCGCTAATTTTGACTCGGGTAATATCGAAATTATTAATACAGATGATAAAAAAGATATTCAACTGGCTATTCGTCCGGACGTTGGAGGCGAGTTTTTCCAATGGTTTAACTTTCGGTTGGAAGGTGAGGTTGGTGAGCAATATATCCTTAATATTCTAAATGCGGGTGAAGCTTCCTATCTTGAAGGCTGGGAAAATTATCAAGCGGTGGCTTCTTATGATCGAAAGCATTGGTTCCGACTGCCAACCTTTTATAAAGAGGGAAAATTAACCATCGTTGCCGAGTTGGATTGTGAAACCATTCAAATTGCCTACTTTGCGCCTTATAGTTATGAACGCCACCAGGATTTACTTGCGGCTGTCCAAACCCATCCGCTGGTGAGTTTAGAGCACTTAGGTGAAACCCTTGATCAACGTGATTTAACTTTGGTTAAAATTGGTGATGGTGACACCGGTAAACGTAGTATTTGGATCACGGCTCGTCAGCATCCCGGTGAAACCATGGCTGAATGGTTAGTGGATGGATTAATGCATAGTTTACTGGATAGTGATAATTCAACGGGAAAACGATTATTAGATAAAGCTAACTTTTATATTGTCCCTAATATGAATCCCGATGGCAGCGTGCGCGGACATCTTCGTACTAATGCCGCTGGCGTTAATTTGAACCGTGAATGGTTGAACCCAAGTTTAGAAAAAAGCCCTGAAGTCTTTCATGTGATCAATAAAATGAAAGAGACGGGGGTTGACTTATTTTATGATGTGCACGGCGATGAGGCCTTACCCTTTGCTTTTCTGGCGGGTTCAGAAGGTACTCCTAGTTATAACAACAGACTTGCCGATTTACGTAAGCGCTTTTCAGAAGTACTTATGTTAGCGAGTGCTGACTTTCAGTCTGAAGTTGGTTATGAGGTTGATATGCCGGGTGAAGCGAATATGACCGTGGCAACAAATTGGGTTGCTGAACAATTTGATTGTCTTGCTAATACCTTAGAAATGCCCTTTAAAGACAACAATAATTTACCCGATCCAACCATGGGATGGTCGCCGGAACGTTCGCTTAAGTTAGGTGAAGCCTCATTAGTTGCGATGTTAGCCGTGGTTGATGACTTACGTTAACTGATAAAGCACTTAATATTAAAACCAAAAAGCCTGGCAAGTATTACTTGTCAGGCTTTTTGTTTTAAGTTCAGCGATTGTGAAATTGAATTTGATTAATTATCTTATTTAATAAAAACAAATCATGCCTTTATACTTCTCTGCCTACATATTATTGCTCAATTTCGTCATTCAAATGTGAATTTAATGCGCAAATTAGTGAATAAAAACTCACTAATTTGCATTTTGTTCATCTCATTAAAATAACTTCTGCAGCGGAAATTGTCCAGTAACAACAATTCACTAAGTGAACTTTAATCACAAAAAAAATGTTATAGGTTTCTTCTGTGATGAACTGCTCAATTTTTATTCAATAAAATATGATCCAGCTCTTTGTCTCGGTGTACTAAAAAAACTTAATTAACATATTATTAACAACATACTTATTTGATAAGAAATTTATTTTTAAGTAATTAGATAAGTGACTAAAAGTGAATACTTATTTTTTGTTTAATAAATGACCAAATTAAAAACAAAAAGTAAGTGTTACTTTGAATCTCTTCATCATTAAGACCATTAAGGAGAATGACCGTGAGTTTTGAAGATAAAAGTAAAGCAGATAGATACTGGCAGGAGAATATTAAATTAGTCATTACACTATTAGTAATTTGGGCAACCGTTTCCTTTGGCTGTGGCATTTTACTGGTAGATGTATTAAATGAATTCACCTTTATGGGATTCAAACTCGGTTTCTGGTTTGCACAACAAGGCGCGATATATACGTTTGTTTTATTGATTTTTGTGTACGCAGCAAAAACCAACAAACTTGATGAGAAATACGGTGTTCACGAAGACTAAGGATTACGATAATGGATGTTCAAACTTTAACTTATATTATTGTGGGCATGACTTTTGCCCTTTATGTTGGCATTGCAATCTGGAGCCGGGCAGGGTCTACTAAAGAATTTTACGTGGCAGGCGGCGGTGTACACCCGGTTGTTAACGGCATGGCAACAGCGGCAGACTGGATGTCTGCAGCATCATTTATCTCATTAGCAGGTATCGTTTCATTTATTGGTTATGATGGTTCGGTATATATAATGGGGTGGACGGGTGGTTATGTATTACTCGCACTACTAATGGCGCCTTATTTACGTAAATTTGGTAAATTTACTGTGCCTGACTTTGTTGGTGACCGCTATTATTCTCAAACTGCGCGTACCGTAGCCGTTGTTTGTGCACTTTTGGTGAGCTTCACTTATATCGCAGGGCAAATGCGTGGTACAGGTGTTGTATTTTCACGCTTCCTGGAAGTAGACATTAATACCGGTGTTTACATTGGTATGGGGGTTGTTTTCTTCTACTCTGTATTAGGGGGAATGAAAGGCATCACTTATACACAAGTTGCGCAATACTGTGTGATGATTTTTGCATTTATGGTGCCCGCTATTTTCTTATCAATCATGATGACCGGCCATGTGTTTCCGCAGATTGGTTTCGGCTCTGAATTACTTGATGCCGCTGGTAATAATTCAGGCGTATTTCTGCTTGATAAACTAGATGGATTGTCTACCGAACTCGGTTTTGCTGAATATACAGTCGGCACAAAAAGTACCATAGATGTGTTCTTTATCTGTGGTGCATTAATGTTTGGTACTGCTGGTTTACCGCATGTTATCGTGCGTTTCTTTACCGTTCCACGGGTTAAAGATGCACGTAGTTCTGCAGGCTGGACATTAGTATTTATTGCTATTTTGTACACTACCATTCCTGCCTTAGCCGCTTTCTCCCGTGTAAATATGATTGAAACAATCAACGGCACCGATGGGCAGGGCGTTGCTCACGCAGAAGCGCCAAGTTGGATCAATAGCTGGGAAAAAACAGGTTTGATCGAATGGAATGATAAAAACGGCGATGGTAAAATGTACTATGCTAACGGTGAAACTAATGAGATGAAGATCGATCGCGATATCATCGTCTTAGCAACACCTGAAATGACTAATTTACCAGCTTGGGTTATCGCATTAATCGCTGCCGGTGGTTTAGCTGCTGCACTGTCAACTTCAGCCGGATTATTACTGGTAATTTCCTCTTCTGTTTCGCATGATTTACTGAAGAAAAATCTGATGCCGGATATTTCTGATAAGCAAGAGTTACTGTATGCACGAACAGCAGCCGGTGTGGGTATCCTTATTGCCGGTTACTTTGGTGTTAACCCACCGGGGTTTGTAGCAGCAGTGGTTGCCATCGCGTTCGGATTGGCCGCCTCGTCCTTATTCCCTGCAATAACAATGGGCATCTTCTCTAAGAAGATGAATAAACAAGGCGCTATTGCAGGTATGGCCGCAGGTTTATTATTTTCAATAGCTTATATTGTTTATTTTAAATTTGTAAATCCAGCTGCGAACATTCCTGACAACTGGCTATTTGGTATTTCGCCAGAAGGTATCGGTTTATTAGGTATGTGCATTAACTTCATTGTCGCTGTCATTGTTTGTCGCATGACAAAAGCAGTACCGCAAGATGTACAAGATATGGTTGAAGGAATTCGTTTCCCTAAAGGATCAGGTGAAGCATCCGCTCATTAATATAATGATTTAATTAAAAAAGCGCTTCGGCGCTTTTTTTAAATCCTTTTTTAGCCGCGTATCTATACTCGGAACACCCTCAACCTATAGTCAGGTGCATATGGATAACAGTGAATTACAGCCAATTGTTGATTTCATGCGTAAATTAGCCCCTTTTGATTCATTGCCTGAACAGACCATCAAAAAATGCTGCCAGGTATTAACCATTGCCTATTACAGTAAACAACAGAAATTAGTACCTGTGGACAGTAACGATCCGCAACTTTATATTGTGCGCAGTGGTGCTTTTGAGGTGACGACTGAGCAGGGAGATCTGATTGACAGAGTGGGTGAGGGCCAATACTTTGGATTTAGCGGTATGCTATCGGGAGAAAAGGTCGTTAACCAAGTCTATATTTTAGAAGATGGTTTGGTTTATCACCTGCCCGCTAAAATGTTTGACCAACTACGTGCCAGCAGTCATTTATTTGATCGTTTCTTTAATCAAGCCTTTGCCAAACGCTTACGTAATCAAGGCACACTGCAATCTAAGGATATTAGCACTGCGCGTATTACGCATATAATGTCCAGAGATCTTACTACTATTACAGCCGCATCCAGTATTTATCAAGCAGCACTTTTAATGTCTAAAAAACGTCTTTCCTCTCTGGTGGTGATCGATCAGGAAAAACTGTGCGGTATTCTAACCGATCGCGATTTACGCAATCGCGTGTTAGCAAAAGGACTTAATGGCGATCTATTAGTCGGACAAGTAATGACTAAGGATCCCGTTACCATCGAACCTAATGCATTGATCTTTGAAGCCATGTTAAAAATGAGCGAAAATAATATCCATCATTTACCCGTGGTGGATCAAGAAAAACCGGTCGGGATCATTACCAGCACCGACTTGATCCGCAGTCAAAGCTCTCAACCACTATTATTAATTGGCCAAATAGAGCGTCAAAATAGTTTAGAAGCGCTGCTTAAAGTCAGCCAAAAGATACCTGATTTATTACACAATTTAATCAGCAGCGATGCAAAAGCCATTGAGATTGGCCGTATTCTTACCTCGGTAACCGATTCATTAACACGGCGTTTAATTACCTTAAAACAGAAACAGTTAGGTCCGGCGCCAATGGAATTTTGTTGGTTAGCCTTTGGGTCGCAAGGCCGCCAGGATCAAATGGCCGGATCAGATCAAGATAACGCATTGATTCTAGAAAGAGAAACCACAGCGGCAGACAAAGACTACTTTAAGCAACTGTCGGAGTATGTCTGCAGTGCTTTAAATGAGTGCGGCTTTCCATTTTGCCCGGGTAATATTATGGCGCAAAACCCGCAATGGCAATTAACCTTACAACAATGGCAGCAGCAGTTTTCAAGCTGGGTTAAAACGCCACAACCGAGCGCATTATTAAATGCCACTATCTTTTTTGATATGCGTGGAATATTTGGTGATTTAACATTATTGAATACTCTGCAGTCAAGCGTACTAAAAAACACTAAAAGTAATGATATATTTATTGCTGCACTTAGCCAGAACGCCCTGCAGTCAGCACCACCACTGGGTTTTTTCCGCAGCTTTGTGATTGAACGTGACGGCAGTGAGGTCAAAGGAATAGACCTAAAACATAAAGGTAACGCATTAATCAATGATATTGTCAGGATCTATGCGTTAGCTGCAGGTATAACGGAAGTAAACACCACCAAACGCCTTGAAAGTTTAATCGCCAAATCTAAGATAGACAAAGATATTGCCATGAGTTTGTTAGATGCCTGGGAGTTTATCGCCCATAAACGCCTGAGTAATCAGGGCCAGCAATTTATTAATGCCGAGCCCGTCTCTAACTATATTTTACCCGACAGCCTCTCTTCATTGGTACGTCACCAGCTAAAGGATGCATTTAAAGTTATCCATGAAGCGCAGGGTACCGTCAGGCTAAAATTCTTAAGGCAATTTTGATGTTTAAGCAATGGTGGTTAGGGTATCGATTAAAAGGGCTGATTAAAAATAGCAAACTGGCAGCGCTAAAAGCGCATTATGAGTACCTGTCAAAGCATCTTAACCGGCCCATTTCTGAAATCAAGTTATTAGCATTAGACATTGAAATGACCGGCTTAGATCATAAAAAAGATCAGATGGTCAGTATTGGCGTTATTCCTATTATCAATGCCCGAATCCAACCGCAGTTTGCACAGTATAAATTGATGAAAATACAGGGCAGTGTCGGACAAAGTGCGGTTATACACGGCGTATTAGATAAAGATCTGGCCGATGCATTACCGCTGGAAGAAGTCCTGCAATGGTTGTTTGAGCAATGTACAGATAAAGTGTTAGTCGCCCATCATGCGCAATTAGATTTGAAATTTCTGCAGCACTCATTAGCAGGCTCCGGCACACACCCTTTTTCATTGTTAGCCATTGATACTCTAATCATTGAAAAGGAGCGCCAACTGCGTAAGCATCAGGTTTTAAAAACCGGGAGTTTACGTTTGAACGCCTGCAGAGAGCGTTATAACTTGCCTATTTATAATGCCCATAATGCATTAACCGATGCATTAGCTTGCGCTGAATTATTATTAGCGCAATTAAATAAGATGGGCGGCCTGGACAAAATAACCTTAGTCGAGCTGCTCAGTAAGCGATAATGATAAGAATCTATAAAAATAGCGACAGATATAAAAAGTCTTCTTAACACTCAAAAGTTATGTTTCAGCTGCTATCATCAACTTAAATTTTTCTCAAGTCCATTTCCTTCTGATTTAAAGATCTAACTCCCCCACTTGAATGACAACCACGCTTTTATGCGCTGGGTTGCGCGTTAGCTGCGCAAGCCGTTGTTGATAATAAAGTCGACATAAAGCATGAAGCAGGATTTATTTGCTAAACGTAGGTTTACATTTATTTACCTCTGGTAGTTGCAGAGGTTTTATAATTTATAACATCAAAAGAGAGCCGCGAATATAACTTTAAACCTTTGAAAATAGATAGTGTTAATATTTATGTGGAAGCACTTTATTTTTATATGGAGTATAGAGACAAAGAAAAGACGAGACATATATGGGGGCTTCACATCAGTCAAATAATTGAATTAAATAAATCGTTAAAATGCTCGTAATCGTAATCCTAACCTAGCAGTAATGCGTGTCGGCATCGCTCGTTCATTATGCTGTTTTTTTGCGGCCATCATCATAAGTTTTCCTTGAAAGAATGCACTGAACATTATCATCAGCATTCCTTTACTCAATATATGAGTGGCTCTTTGTCTTCCGCGAACCTCGGTGGGGATACAAATATGTTCCTCTTTTATGCAAACTGGGCTGAAAATCCATTTAGTGAGGGTTTTTGTGAATGGTGAACAACTGCTTTTTAAGGAAGAGTTAATTACTTTTTCATAAATCCTAAGCAACTTTAGAGGGGCAAAGTGTAATAACTTTGATTCTTTTTTTCAGTCTCTAAGTAGATTTCCTAATGGAGGTCAAATTGGTCTCATTAACATCGAGATAATGTTCATTTTTATTAGCGTCAGCAGAGACTTACCGCTTAGATATAATATGGCTTACCAATAATAAAGTTAAAAAATTCATCAGTAATTGCCCTTTTTTAAATAAAATGCATCATTGTGGTGCGTAACACTGCTTGACGTTGATTTTTTCCCTCTCCCTCCTTTTTGAAAAATGACAATATAAACAGTTAGTTAAGTAACTTCAGTCGAAGTAAAAGTATTTCCATACCATTGGCATAAAATATGCTTCATTAAGCTGGTGGTATTGAAATCTAATCCCGCAGCTGCACGACTTTAAAGCTAGGTAGTTAGTGTAGTGGTCATAAAAGACCAAATAAGTTGCTCGTTTTTTGAGCTATAATAAACTATTGGAAGTGTGATCAAGGTACTGAGTAGTTACTTTAAACTTTGCTACAGTAATCAGAATGTTATAAACATTAACATTAACTTATTAAGATTAACATTTTGTAAATAGGAAGGTGTTATTAAAAGGCAAGATGCTGATGCGTAATGAGTCGGGTAGATACCCTAAGATAAAGCTCATTTAAAATAAAAAACTCAAGGAGACAATATGAAGTTAGTCAAAAAAATATCGTTAGTCGTTGCTTCAATGGCAGCAATAGGTGCTTTTTCTACCGCTAGTGCAGATAAGCTTGATGACGTTATAAACAGTGGTACTTTAAATTGTGGCGTTGTGCTTGATTTTCCACCCATGGGATACACAGATAAAGACAATAAACCCGCTGGTTTTGATGTTGATTATTGTAATGATTTGGCAAAAGTTTTAGGCGTAAAATCAAATGTAATAAATCTGACCTGGGGCGATCGAATCCCTTCATTGATTTCAGCTAAAACCGACGTTGTTATCGGATCTACATCAGACACATTAGCGCGTGCAAAATCTGTTGGTTTTACCTATCCCTATTTTGTTTTCAAGTTTCAGGTTTTGTCTAAGAAAGGCGTGAAAATGGTGTCTTTTGAAGATCTTAAAGATACAAAGGTTGGCGCCGCGCTGGGTACTACATATGAAAAAGAGTACTTTGCCTATGCCGATGCAAAAGGCTGGGGAAGAGATAACTACACTTCTTTTAAATCAGAAAACGATGCCTTTTTAGGATTATACCAGGGCAAAATAGATGCACTTATTTCTACCAATACCAATATAGCAACAAAATTGACCTCAGGTCAGTTTGATAATTTTGTAGCTGGACCCTATGTGCCAAACTATGATGATGTAGTAGGTCTTATTGTAAGAAGAAATGAACTTGCCTGGAAAGATTATCTAAATCTATTTTTGGTTCATCAAATCAGAGATGGCCGATTAAATGAATTACATATAAAACATTTCGGAACGCCCGTATCACCTGATATGGTCCAATCATTAAGAGACAACAAATAATTTTTTGTCGACACTCTCCAGCTCTGCTGGAGGGTATTAATGTTTGCAAACCTCAACAAAGTTTCAATCTTACGGTTTCATACTGTAAATATCATATGGTTTGATAAGTTAAACTATTTTAACCTTAATCCCTTGCGAATATTCAGCAGTTCAAATGATTGGATATATAAGGACAAAAAGTGCCGTATCTCTTGCCTGTAATAAGCCGGGAGGGAGAGGACAGATATTTCAACGGCGGACGATATGAACTGACTATATGTGCTAGCAACTGCGCAAATTAATCCGCTTAGAGCGGTTCATAAAATTAAGTCTCCTATTTTTCCGGAGGTATTTGCCTATTAAGGCTCATCAAAAAAGCTTATAAAGAGGACATATGGACAATTATGAATTTCATTGGAATGTTGTATTTGACGCCTTTCCGCAACTTTTAAGTGGCGCATTTACAACCATACATGTATCTGTTTTATCTATGCTTTTCGGAATAGTTATTGCGGTATTATTAGCGCTAGGGAAGATGTCAAGTACGAAAAGTTTTTATCATCTTGCCAATATTTGGATAGAGACAGCAAGAAATTTACCGGCACTTTTTCTGATCTACATGGCGTACTTTGGTCTGGGTGCCTATGGCATTCATCTCAGTCCCTATTTTTCGGTTTTTTCTGCGTTAGTCTTTATCAATGCAGGATACCTGGCAGAAACATTCAGGGGTGGTTTTCAGTCAATCCCGACGACTCAATACAGTGCGGCAAAATCACTAGGAATGGGCAGCTTTAAAGTTTATCGCTATGTGATATTGCCACAAATGTTTAGAAGGATTTATCATCCGATGACAAATCAATTTGTTTGGTCAATATTGATGAGCTCTCTTGGCATACTTGTTGGTATGAATGAGCTTTCAGGCGAGACGCAAAGGCTGCAATCTACCTCATTTAGAACATTAGAGTTTTTCATGGTAGCAGCAGCGATGTACTTTGTAATAACAAAATTGGTGTTGTTGGCATCCGGTTTGATTGCAAAAAAAGTTTTTAAAGGGGATCTTTCATAATGAATTTATTTACTCCTTTATCCTGGAATGATTCAGGCTTTATCTTAACCGGTATTTTAAATACCATCTCTATCTCTGTCGTTGCGATAATTTTCGGAACAATTTTAGGGCTATTAATCGGATTTTTGAGAGCAGAATCAAATAAATATGTCAATGTTCTTTTAGGTGGGTTTTTAGATATTCTAAGATCGGTACCACTTATCATTCAACTTATCCTTTTTAGTACTTTTATTGGTGCTATGGGACACCCACTATCCCCTTTTATTGCCGGCTCAATTATATTGTCTCTTTATACAATGTCATTTATGAGTGAAGTTTTTAGAAGTGGATTCAATAGTGTTCCAGATTCCATGAGAACAGCGTCAAGATCGCTGGGTATGAGTTACCTGCAAACAGTATGGTACATCAGGATGCCGATAGGAATGAGAGCCGTTTTCCCATCTTGGATTGGTGTCGCGCTTAGTGTTATCAAAGACTCTGCACTTGTTTCAGTGATTGGATATATGGAATTACTTAGAACCGGAGAGCAGTTGATATCAAGGACACAAGAACCACTTATGATACTGATAGGAATAGGGTTGTTTTATTTTATAATCTCATACCCCTTGTCGCGTTACGGTAAACATATAGAAAGGAAAATGGAAATATGATAGAAATCAAAGGCGTTCATAAATCTTTTGGAGATTTGGAAGTTTTAAAAGGGATTGATTTAGAGGTCAACAGCGGTGAAGTTGTTAGCATCATCGGAGCCAGCGGTAGTGGCAAATCTACACTTTTATATTGTATTAATGCCATTGAGAAGATAAATAGTGGCCAGATTATCGTTGATGGCATAGATGTCCATAGCAAAAAAACAGATAAAAATAAACTAAGACAAAATTTGGGAATGGTATTTCAACAGTGGAATTCTTTTCCTCATTTAACCGTCTTGGAAAATGCGGCGCTTGCTCCGCGGATTGTAAAAGGATTTACTAAAAAAGAAGCAGAAGAAATTGCTAGAAAAGAACTAGAGCACGTTGGCCTTGGTGATAAACTTGATCAGTATCCAACCCGAATGTCTGGAGGACAACAGCAACGACTCGCCATTGCGAGAGCATTAGCAATGGAGCCGGCTTATATGTTATTTGATGAGGTGACTTCGGCACTTGACCCTGAACTCGTCGGTGAAGTGTTGGATACCTTAAGATTGCTTCGTGATGATGGTATGACCATGATTTGTGTTACTCATGAGATATCTTTTGCGAAAGAAGTCTCTGATAAAGTTGCATTTTTTCATGAAGGATTGATTGAAGAGATGGGATCTCCCGATCAGGTTTTGGATAATCCTCAGCGAGAGAGAACACAACAATTCTTAAGTAAAGTTCTCTAATTATCTTAAAGGTAAATACGCAGTTAAGCTGGAGGTTGTGAGCTTAACTGTGTAAATAGCCAAGAGCATATTTTTAACGTAATAACTGCAGCATATCATTGGTGGCATTGACTAAGTGATGCCTGGTTTCGGGTTCAGCCGAGGCATGACCTGCGCTTTTACTGATCACTAATTGGGCGTTAGGCAGTTGTTGATGCAAAAGCCAGGCGTTATCAAAGGGGCAAACGATGTCATAACGGCCATGAACAATCACGGTCGGAATAGACGCTATTTTGTCACAATTGTTCAAAATTTGATTATCGGTTAAGAAGCACTTATTGACCATATAATGGGCTTCATGACGTGCTAGCGTCCAGCAACTATCATCGGAAGTTGCTGCCCTGAAAAATTCATCATTGGGCTCTAGAGTACAGCAACGCATTTCCCATTTAGCCCAGGCCTGTGCTACTTTTTCAGCGGCATTTTGGTCCTTGCCAGTCATAATATCGTAAGCTACTTTGACATGATTATGCTGCTCAAGTGCCGTCAAGGGCAGGGCTTCTAAATATTCCTGCCAATAATCCGCAAAAATACGCGAGCCACCACCGCCAGCAAAAGTCCAGTCAGTATCCTGCGGCCGTCCTAAAAATATTCCTCTCAGCACCAAACTTCGCACCTGTTCAGGATGAGTCTGAGCATAGACCAAAGCTAAGGTTGATCCCCATGAACCGCCAAATATATGGCATTGTTCAAGGTGCAGATGTTTGCGTATTTGCTCAATATCAGCCACCAACTGTGCGGTAGTATTGTCTGCTAAACTGCCGTAGGGGTTCGATCGTCCACAACCTCGTTGATCAAATAAAATAATATGATATTTTTCAGGATCGAAAAATCGTCGGTCATTCACGGAGCAACCCGCTCCAGGCCCGCCGTGAATAAAAATAACAGCCTGGCCGTTAACGTTACCACACTGCTCTACGTAGAGCTGGTGCTGTTGGCCAACGTCCAGAAGGAAGTCATTAAAGGGCTCAATCTCAGGATATAATTCGTTCATTATAAAATGTCACTCCGTTTATTACTGGCGTATTTATAGGAAGAAAAAGAAAATGCAGTAAGAACAGGAAATACATTCATACATTTATAGCCTTTTTAAATCATCGCATTAAAAAATAATAATACTCTACCCGCATAAATATTAATATCACAAGCCGCAGGCTCAAGTTTAAAGACTTGATGCTGTGCTTTATTTGCTGAGGTTAGTTTCCCTATCTAATTTGACTCTGTTTCTGCCTTTCTTCTGCAAACCGACCTTTACTAAGCTTACGTTAAGTAACCTCAAATATAATCTGTTTATTGTTAATCATCTTTTTAAGTTCTTTCTCTGCAGCACGCAGGTATTTGAGCTGTTAAAAAACAATATTTTAAATTAACAAAATAAGTTAGCCGAGGACAGTTTTAGATGAATAAAAAAGGGTTAAAAATCCTTACCGTATTATCTCTGTGTAGTGCTGTGGCTCAGGCTGAGGTGGAATGCCACGATCCTCTTGGCAAGTGGCAACCACGGCAACAACTTCGCCATAAACTAGAGCAAAAAGGCTGGCAGGTTAAACGCATCAGAGTCGATGATCACTGCTATGAAGTGAAAGCATTAGATAATCACGGGCATAAAATAGAGGCTAAATTCGGACCTGCTGAACTGGATATTTTAGCGCTTGAAATGGAGTTTGTCGGTACCAGGGAAATTGAAAATTTCTTGGAAAATCACAATCAGGCGCAATTGTTGCCTGTCATAAAAGTTAAAAAATAAAAGCAGTCAGGAGCTTATTAAATGAACAGAGTGATAATGTTAATATTTTTGGTTTCATCATTTATTGTTTCGGCCTCGTCTCAGGCGCGCACCATGAAATTTACCACTGAACTAACAAACTATGGCGGAAGCGGTGCTTATCTGGTGTTGTATCTGACCGATGCTAACGGTCACTATCAGGATACGCTCTGGGTCGCCGGGAAGAAGTCAAAATACTACAAACATTTAAGAGGCTGGACACGCAGCGCCGGTACTAAAGTTTTTTCGTACGACGGTTTAACCGGGGCGAGTAAGAAAAAAGGGGAGACATTCACTATGACAGTGGAAGTTGCCGATAATCTGATCGATTCCGGGTATCAGCTGCACATGGATAGCGCCGTTGAAGATATGCGTGAAAATCGCAATGATGTAGCCGTGCCTCTTAGTAGTGCCGGAGCGGACAAAGCGGTATCCGGTCGCGGTTATGTGGAAAATTTCACTTATACCTTTAATGAATAGTTTAGGAATCTGATTTTGCTTCGTAAACTGCATTCATATTTAGGCTTGGCGGCCAGCTTTCTGGTTGTTCTGCTGGCCATCAGCGGCGCTATTTTGGCGATAAATCCTGCTCTGGATCGTGCTCAGGCTAAGGTATCCGGCACAGAGCAAATTAGTGTGGCGGATGTGGCGGCTAATATTGCCCGTTTTTATCCCCATGCAGAACAGCTGCAGCGTAAGGCTTCGGGCAGCATTGTCGTTTATTACAGTGATGCAAATAAGGCGGGTGCGGATCTTGTTGATCCTTTTACGGGAGAAAAAATAGCGTCTTATTCTCTTTCTCCTTTTAAGCGCTGGGTGAAAAATTTTCACCGCTCTTTTCTGCTTGATACTCCCGGGCGTGCTGCCAGTGGTATCGCTGCGCTATTAATGGTTATTTTGAGTATTTCCGGCTTGTTTATGCTGCGTAGTCGCCAAGGCGGCTGGCGGAAAATTTTCCGGTCTATATCGGGTACTATACCGGGTACTATACCGGGTACTATACCGGGTACTATGCCAGGGTCTATGCTAGGAAAAATGCCGGGGTCGATTAAGCAGGATCTGCACGGTCACTTCTCGCGCTTTGCGGTGCTGGGATTAATGCTTTCGGCCGTTAGCGGCGCTTATATGTCCGCGAGCCGTTTCGAGCTGATACCTGTCTATCAGCAGGTTGACCCTGGCTTTCCGGAAACCGTTAATGGCGGTAAACCCGCCGCTGTTGACGCGCTACCGGCATTACAAGCGATAGCATTAACGGATCTTCGCGAACTGGTTTATCCCTATCCGGGAGACAGCCTTGATGTTTATTCACTGCGTACTGACCAGGGGGTGGGGTTTATTGATCAGGCAACCGGAGAGTTGCTCTCTTACCAAGTTTACGGAACTGCGCAAAAGATTTATGAATTTATTTATATGTTACACGCCGGAGAAGGGCTCTGGTGGCTGGCTTTATCACTGGGTCTTGCTGCATTAACTGTTCCGCTGCTGGCAGTGACCGGTCTGCAAATATTTATAAAACGTCGACGCAGCATTATAAAAATTAAAAATAATGCCACGGCCAACGGTGCCGATATAGTGATTTTAGTGGGCAGTGAAACTAACAGTACCTGGGGATTTGCAAAAACGCTGCATGATGCTCTGAGTTTGTCAGGTTATCGCGTGCACAGTAATAGCATGAATAACATGGCCGGCGCTTACCCTAAAGCCAAGCAGCTATTTATTTTAACCTCAACCTATGGTGACGGTGGTGCGCCCGCATCGGCGAAGCTGTTTATGAATAAAATAAAGCGCTTTGCCGATAATCCTAACTTCCAGTTTTGCGTATTAGGGTTTGGCGATCGCAACTTTCAGCGTTATGGTCAATTTGCCTTTGATGTTAATGCTGCTTTGCTTAACAAAGGCTGGAATCCCCTCACGCCCATCGACATTATTGATAAACAGTCAAGCTAGGCATTTAGTCGCTGGGGAAAAGTGGTGGGAGCGTTAATGGGCTTGAATATTGAGCTTATTTACCGCCCGGTTTATAGTAATACGAAATTATTGCAGCTCGCGGATCGTGTTGATTATGGCGTCGAGGTTAATGCGCCAACTACTGTCCTGCGTTTTATCCCGGCGATTGAAAAGCCCGCTACTTTTTTTAACAAGATAGGTCGTAAACCCCGATTACCACAATTTTCCGCCGGCGACCTGATCGGCATTTTACCGACCGAGTCAGACAGCGCACGCTTTTATTCACTGGCCAGTGCCTCGACAAATCGGCAGCTGGAAATTTGTGTGCATCAACATTCACAGGGGCTCTGTTCCAGCTATCTTCATAAGCTGCAGGTCGGCGACTGCATTAAAGGATTTATTCGGCAGAACCCGGCTTTTCGTCCGCGCCTTGAGCAAAGCTCTATTCTTTTAATTGGTGCTGGAACGGGAATCGCGCCGCTGATCGGATTTATAAGAAATAATCACAGCCGTCATCCGATGCGCCTGTATTGGGGAGGCCGGGATCCGCGCTCTGATTTTCTCTATCAGGCTGAGCTTGAGCAATATTTGCAGGATAAGCGTTTAACCCAGTTAGTCACCGCATTTTCGCGCAGTGAAGAGCGCTGTTATGTTCAGGATAAAGTGCTTGCCGATGCGCCGAAAATACAGGCATTAATTGGCGATGGTGCACAAATACTGGTGTGTGGCGGGCATGCGATGAGTAAGAGTGTCGGCTCTGCAATTACTCATGTGATTTCACCGCTGCAGATGACATTACAAGATCTGCAGGCGCAGGGGCGTTATCTGGAGGATGTTTACTAATACCAAAAGAACTAAAAAGGTGATCATCCTTGCTGGCTAAAATCATCTCTAATTGCGTTGTGAGTTTTGAAGTGAGAACAACTATCTCCTGCAACTCACGCCTTATTAGTGCTGATTTTTACTTCGCAATCATTGATCACTTCATTAATTCTTTTGGTATAAATACACACCGGGCTGTTAATGGTAATAAGAGTCTTCGGTTTTTTATTTTATCGGGCTGTTTCGATCGATATCACTGCTTGTCGATTTTAAGGTCAATCTGAGATGGTTTCATTACCTGTTGGAATATCAGTCCGCTGACGATCATCGCCAGGCCAATGAGGGTTGAGGGCGGAATAGTTTCTCCAATGATATAAGCAAGCAGTAGCAGCGAAATGAACGGGGAGATGAAAATCAGGGTGCTGATCCGCCCCGTATTGTCCGTGGCCTTAAGCGCAGATAACCACAGTATGAAGGTGATACCCATTTCAAATAAACCCACGTAGGTGACCGCCAACCAACCGTGAAAACTTTGCTGCCAGGGCGCGCCTTCATAAATAGATAGAGCAACGGCAAAAGGTAAAGCCACTAAGAATCCGAGCAGCACTCCGACCACCGGATCGGCTTTGTTTTTTGCGTTTAAAATCCAATATCCCGCCCAAATAAGCGTTGAAAGAAGCGCCAGAATAACTCCCAGAGGGCTATCAAACTCCAAAGCGAGCAGATCTCCCTTAGTAGCTATAACAACCACACCAGCGTATCCCAGCGCACAGGCAATCCAGTCCTGCAGGCGAATTTTTTGCCCTAAAAACAGCGCTGCCATTAAGGTCAGCGTAATTGCCCAGCTGTAGTTTAGAGGCTGAGCCTGCGATGCCGGCAGTAAGTCATAAGCTTTAAAGAGAATCAGGTAATAGGCGAGCGGGTTTATCAGCCCCAGAATCAGATAATCGCGAGGATTAGAAAAGAAAGTGGTACGCAGTTGATTAAGCTTGCCCTGCACGGCGCAGATAGCCGTTAACGCAATCGCGGAGACAAAGCTCGCTACGGTCAGCATTTGAATCGGAGTAAACTCCTGAAGTGTCAGCTTAAATGCGACAGCGACGGTTGACCAGAGCAGTACGGCCGCAAGTCCTAAACCCAGTGCGCGTTTTTCGTTCTTCATTATTTCAGATTATTCCTAATCAAAGGGGGCAGAGTAAAGCAGCGCTCAGGAAAAATCGCTCGAATAATAACGGAGTATAGGAGCAATAAAGGCCCAGTCAACAGCCTGTTGCATTTCCTAACCCTGCTGAATTTAAATTTTATCAAAGAACTTATCAACCTCTACTATTAGCTGTACAGCTTTAGTAATTAGCGGGCATTGCTGCTACTGTCAAGATGGTTTTATATTCGGATTAAAAATAACAGGCCGAATTAAATTTAACAATGTTTTGTTTGTTTATTGATAAGCAAATCGCAGGGAATATAAAATGTGTAGAAATATGATTAAGTTTAACAATCTTGTTTATTTACTGTTATTTTTTATTTCCGCTTGTGCTGCTAAGAATAATATTACTGCCCTGAAGATGATATCCAGCACGGCAGCAATCCCGCCTAGTACGTCCTCGCCGGTCATTGAGCCGCAATTAATCATGGATTCTTTTGCTTTTACTTCGTCTATCTATATAGATGCAAATCTGCACCGTGATTGCCGCGATTACAGTCCGGCTTCGCGTACCTGCGGCGGCGGTGACAGGTTAGCATTTCACAGTATTGCTGCATCGCAAAAAGCCGCCGCAGCCGGGGTTTTATTTCTCATTCGAGGTGGTGATTATAACGAGGTATTACATGTTACTCGTTCGGGGCGCGCTAATGCCTATCTCGGTTATTCCGCTTACCGCGAGGAAAAGGTTACCCTGTTAAACGTAAACAGTGTTGATAACGGCGAAGAGTACGGTGCTATCTGGCTTGATCAGGTCTCCTATGTTCTGATTAACGGTATTGATGTGCGCGGTTCAATTGGTTTTGGGCGGTTATTAAATGCCCATTACAATATTATTACTAATAGTGAATTTTATGAGTCGACACTATGGCGGGGCGGCAGAGGCAAAAGTAAACGGGGTGGTTTGTATATTGCTTTTAGTGATTACAACCGGATTGTGAATAACTTCTTTTATAAAGGTACCGATTCACTTGCACTTATCCATGCTGACCATAATTTAGTTGCCGGTAACCGTATGGATCTTGCGGGACATGATATTTGGAATATTAAATGCGGCAGTTTTAATGTTATCCGCGACAATCAGTTTAGTAATAAAAATCAGAAACTGGGCTCTGTATTTGATTGTGAATCAGGCACCATGAATTGGCACGGTAATGGTCAATTTGGCCAGCAGCAAGCCGTTCTCGACAGCTCACAACACAACCTGATTGAGAACAATATATTCAGGGATTCGGTACGCTATTACTCCACCAGTGGCGGTAATGGAATTCAGTATGCGGGGCAAAACGGCATCATTCGCAGAAATGTTTTTTACCGGGTGAATGCCGGTATTGGTATGGCTTCATATGCAACCGAGGCGACTTATAATTATGCTAACCGTATTTATAATAATACTTTTCATGATAACTGGTGTGTCGCACTCGCTATTGGTAGACCGCTTAACAAAATGACAGATAACGAATACCGAAATAATATCCTCTGGAATAATCAAGGACTTGGAACATCACAGTGTAAAGAAAAAAATGGCAAACAAATTCTGCTGGGTAATGGCCGAAAGTCAGGCGGGCAGTTTTTTAATAATAATATTGCCAGTAATTTTGATGAAGGTGTTCTGGGGATCTGGGGGAGTCCAATAAGTCACTCGTTAATGAGTTATTATCTGCGTTTTGGCGTTGCTGAATTTGTCCAAACTATTGCTGCCGATCCACTGTTTGCAGATCAGTCGAAAAATGATTATCGTTTACAAGCAACAAGCCCGATGATTGATAAGGGAGCGTTTTTAAGTACCGTCATCAGTCAGTCAGGTTCGGGTAATCAATTACAATTAGCGGATGTTAAATACTTTTTTGATGGTTTTGCGATTCCCGGGGAAGTGGGTGATACAGTACAAATTGAAGGGCATAAAAAGACCGCTACGATAGTTAAAATAGACTATGCCAGGCAAGCCATTATATTAAATAAACCGCTGACCTGGCAGCGGGGGGATGGCATTGCATTAAGTTATAATGGATTGAGTCCGGATCTCGGTGCATTGGAGTACCATTAATTTGTAGCCTGTTGTTGATCTGTTGTCAGCAATACCTTGTTCTGCAAGCTTGGCAAGGTATTTTAAATTTAAGCGGCTTTCGGCCTGACAAATATATAACAGTCCATTCGAACCGCTTTACAAACTGCGCTTATCTCGCTCAACTGCCCCGTGAATTTCGCAAAGTGGCGGTGAGTTAAATATTCTTAATTTCGAAAGGTTAAACCATGACGATTAATCCCAGTAAAACCCAAACTTCATTTTTGCGCCGATTGCTTGTCGCCTACTTGATTGACAATGATTTTAATACAGTCCCTAAAATCATCGCTGCGACGGGAATGCCGCGAAGAACCGCACAGGATACTATCAAAGCCCTGCACGAAATTGAGGTGACATTAGAGCCAGGTGCAAGAGGTGAGTATCGGGTAACGGATTGGGGCGTGGTGAACAAAGGTTGGATAAAAAACAACTTAAGTCACATCTGTGCTGTGCTGTCTTATCCAAGCGTAGCAATCTAATTCTAAATGCATGAATTTTCTAAGCATTAATTAGTGCATTAATGACAATCTCGGGATTTTTGTTTTTTACCTCGACAACACAAACCGCCAAACTTATGGATCGGCTTTTATCCTGGGTAATGCGCTTTAACCTCAAAAATCCCCGTATTAATAGCGACCCTTTGCCTGACTTGGAATAGTTTGTTGTTAAATCGGCAGTTAGTAAGCGAAATATTTAGCAGATAAGACACAAACGAATCTCCGTGCTGACAACAAAACCATTAAAAATTTTGTTTATTCAGCCACACCTCATTTTAAAATCAAAAATAAGTCATTAATTAATTTATAATGCAATGATAAGGTAACAGTAATGCAATAATACGGTACATAAATTAACCACAGTAGCGGGCCATAAAAATGACCGATATTTATACCGGCTACAAAGATTTTATTAGCAACGGAGCAAAAAAGCATGAGCAAAAAGATAATCAACAGCACGTTTAAAGACCAACTGCTGAATGATTGTACTAACCATTTATCCCGCCAACTTAAGCAGTGTAGTGGGGAAAATAAGCCGAAACAACAAAATCTTAATAGGTCATATGAAGCGCCATTAACAGATATTGTAACGGATGAGTTTATTCGCGGTTATAACTAGCGGTTTAAAAGATATCGGTCAATGTTTAATCGCAGGCGAGTATATTTTCTCTTGTGTATAAGACCCGTTACTTTAAAGCGCTAAATACTTTTGAGAATGGTAAAACTGTTCTCAATGATCATCTCTTCTCCTGTTTGTCTACCTTGAATAACTTATTATCGCATTTTGATAGTTAGCTGATCTTTGTATCGTTTGTGTTGGTGTTTCCCCGAATAACTGCTTGTAATGCACATTAAATGTGCTGATATGAAAAAAACCAAAATCAAGCGCCAAATCAGAAATGCTTACCTCTGTTTCCTCTTTTAATAAAATTCGTCTTATCTCGTTGAGTCGGCAATCCCTTATATACTGAATGGGTGAAACACCGAGTCCTTGCTCAAAGCAATAGTGCAGCGCTCTGCGGCTGACATGGGCTATTTTGCATAACTCTGTGATGGTCAGCGGATAACGATTACTTTGTTTAATGTAGCGGCTCACTGAGCTGATCACTCTTTGCTTGGTTTGAGGCAGCACTTGTACTTCTTTAAAGCCGGACTCTGTTTGTGCCAATAGATCGGCTATTCTAGAGACCACCAGCGGCATTAACTTGTTTAATTTTTCGTCTGACAGCCTATTTTGAAAAGTAGTATTATGGTTATTGCCAAGCAGTAGCTGAATTAATTTTGCCAGTTCATAACTAACGTATTGGTTCGGCTCGGAAACTAATATTTCATTTGCCTGACTCTGCCATCGATCGACATCCAGTCCAACCATTTCGTTCTCTAGGCTTTCTTTATCCAGCACCAATCCAAAAATATGAAAATCTTGCGGCGTAATTAACTCAAAATCCACCTCCGAGGGCCTGATCATTAACTGCCCGGCGACAATGTTATTATTATTTATTTTCGGCCTTTGCGGCTGAAGGGAAAAGCCAATCCACAAACTGTTTTCTTTGACGCAGCATTGCTGCAACAGAGTTTGGTTTGTAAACTCTTCAAAAAGATGTATCCCGCCTAATTTTAATTCATCCAAATAACCGCTAAATCTGCCACTGCTGTGCTGGTTATAGCGCTGCTCCCATTTAACCAGGCTTTCAGCCTGCTGGTTAACATCAAAAGTGAATGACTTGCACCTTTCCTGTGCAATTGCATGTCTCTTATTGTGCTGTTGTGAAAAGGGCATTAGCTTTAGTGCTCCATATTGATGCATCACTTTGAGGCATGGTTTAACCAACTATCTGTTTTAAAATTGTTTTTTAGGTTTGCGTAATGACGCTATTCGCTTGGCATGATCTTCGCATTTACTTACTTATATTCTTTTTGCAAATTTTGCGCCCAATTTAATATTCGAGGTATTTAAAATGTCTAAATATCGTTATCAGCTTGGTGGCCACGTTTATCAATTTGCCAGTCTTGCCGATCTGATGGCAAAAGCTTCTCCTTTAAGGTCTGGAGATCAACTTGCAGGGGTTGCTGCACTTTCCTCTGAGCAGCGCGTGGTGGCGCAAATGCTGTTGGCAGATCTGCCCTTGAAGGATTTTCTTCAGGAAACCCTTATTCCCTACGAAAGTGATGAAATCACTCGCCTCATTATTGATGAACATGATTCTGCCGCTTTCGCTGAAATCGCCCATTTAACCGTTGGCGACTTTCGTAATTGGCTGTTAAAAGAAACAACCACTGCAGTCGAGCTGACCCGAATTCGCTCGGGCATTACTCCGGAGATGGCAGCGGCGGTAAGTAAAATAATGCGCAATCAAGATTTAATTCTGGTGGCTAAAAAATGCCACGTGATCAGCCAATTTCGCAACACTATTGGTTTGTCCGGACACCTCTCAACACGCCTGCAGCCGAATCATCCGACCGATGATGTCAATGGTATCGCAGCCTCACTTTTTGATGGTTTGATGTACGGCAATGGTGATGCGGTGATCGGTATAAACCCGGCAACCGACAGCGTAGCGCAGGCGGTTAAACTGATGAAGTTAATGGATGATGTTATTCAGCAATATGAAATCCCCACCCAGTCCTGTGTGTTAACCCATATTACTAATACCATCGAAGCGATTGAGCTTGGTGCTCCCGTCGACCTTGTTTTTCAGTCTATTGCTGGCACCGAAGCGGCCAACCAGGGTTTTGGCGTCAACCTTAATATACTCAATGAAGCGCACCAGGCCGCACTGGAATTAAAACGCGGCACCGTGGGTAATAACCTCATGTATTTTGAAACCGGACAGGGCAGCGCGCTGTCAGCCAATGGCCATCATGGTGTTGACCAGCAGACCTGTGAAGCGCGTGCCTATGCGGTTGCGCGTAAGTTTAATCCATTACTGGTCAATACCGTGGTGGGTTTCATTGGTCCTGAATATCTGTTTGACGGCAAGCAGATTATTCGCGCCGGCCTGGAAGATCATTTCTGCGGCAAGTTACTCGGTTTACCCATGGGCTGCGACA
>NZ_JBLIED010000024.1:0-53176 GCF_047632955.1 Psychromonas sp.
ACTGCTGAGGGTTTCTATCGTGGCAAAAAAGTGATCGAACTGTAAGCAATTACAGATTGATCGAACAGTAAGCAATTACCTTGTGTAAACTTACTATTGCCATTGATGCAATGGGGGGCGATGTCGGCCCCCATATTCCCATTCTAGCCGCTTTAAAATCACTTCAAATATACCCTAATCTATACATTGTTATTGTGGGAAACCGCACTCAAATATTACCCGTATTAAAAAAAAACCAGCTATTAGAGCATCCTCGCTTAAGTTTAATCCATACGGATAAAGTCACCTCTATGGAGGTTAATCCTGTTTATGCATTACGCCATACTGCCGATTCATCTATGCATATCGCCCTTAAACTTGTTGCACAGGGTAAAGCTGATGCTTGCGTCAGTTCCGGTAATACCGGAGCATTAATGTTGCTTGCCAAGCAGGCTTTAAAAACCCTACCGGGTATCTCCCGTCCTGCACTTATCTCATCTTTACCTAATATGCATTTAGGTCATACCTATATGCTTGATTTAGGAGCTAATTTACAATGTGATAGTAATACTTTATTTAATTTTGCGGTGATGGGCAGCGTGCTTTGCGAAAAGGTCGATCAAATTAATTCTCCGCGTGTCTCTATTTTGAATGTTGGCAAAGAAAATAATAAAGGCGGTGATGTGATCCAGCGTTGTGCTGCATTATTAAAGCAGACTAAGCATATAAATTATGCCGGGTTTGTTGAAGCTGATGAGCTATTTACCTGCAGGTCGAATATTATTGTTAGCGATGGCTTTAGTGGTAATATTGCTTTAAAAAGTTGTGAAGGTATGGGGCGTGTTTTCAGCGAGCAACTTGATAAAGCAATAAATTCAAGTTTATATAGCAAGTTGCTGGGCAGATTATTAAGACCCATATTAAAAAAGCAATTAAAACATTTGCACCCGGATATGTATAATGGCGCAAGTTTAATTGGATTACGTGGTATTGTTGTAAAAAGTCATGGCAGCGCAAATGAAATTGCATTTACCTACGCTATAGAGCATGCCGTAAAAGAAATCCAATGGCAGATTCCTGCAAGTATTTCAAAAAAGTTAGAAACTGTATTATCAGAGCGAGATTGTTTATTACATGAATAGCAAAATTATAGGCACTGGTAGTTATTTACCAGTCACAGTGCGCAGCAACGACGATTTAGAAAAAATGGTTGATACCAGTGATGAATGGATCACGACACGTACAGGCATTAAAGAACGTCGCATCGCTAATCCACAAGAGACAATTGCCTTTATGGGTAAAGAAGCTGCTTTGCAAGCGTTGCAGGCAGCTAATTTAACCGCTGAAGATTTGGATCTGATCATTGTAGGCACAACGAGTAACCAAAATGCATTCCCTTCTGCAGCCTGTGAAATACAGAATTTATTAGGTATCTATAACATACCTGCCTTTGATATTTCAGCAGCTTGTGCAGGTTTTACCTATGCATTAAGTGTTGCGGATAACTTTATCAAAGCCGGAAGTGCTAAAAATGTGCTGGTGATCGGTGCCGATGCATTAGCAAATACCTGTGATCCAACGGATCGTTCGACGATCATTATATTTGGTGATGGTGCCGGTGCTGCGGTTGTAACTGCAACGGAAGATGAAGGTATCTTATATACGAATATTAATGCCGATGGCCGTTTTGGTGAATTATTAAAATTACCAAATCCGCAACGCGGTAACGCCGACACTGTTAACGATGCTTATATGACGATGGCCGGTAACGATGTATTTAAAGTGGCGGTTAAAAAGTTAAGTCAGGTTGTGGTTGAAACGATGGCTGCTAATAACCTCGACAAAAAAGAGCTGGACTGGTTGGTACCGCATCAGGCTAATATACGTATTATTGCTGCGACCGCTAAAAAACTGGGTCTTCCCATGGAGCAGGTAATAACAACCCTTGAGAAACATGGTAATACGTCAGCAGCGTCAGTACCACTGGCGCTCGATGAAGGTATTCGCTCGGGTAAGATTAAACCTGGACAGCTGGTATTACTGGAAGCATTCGGTGGTGGTTTTACCTGGGGCTCAGCGCTAGTGCGTATGTGAATCAAAAACAATTAATCAATATCTGGAAATATAAAATATGACAAACTTTACATTTGCTTTTCCCGGTCAAGGCTCGCAGCACATTGGCATGTTGGCTGATCTTGCACAATCTTACCCGGTTGTGTTTGAAACCTTTAAACAAGCAAGCGATGTACTGGGTTACGATCTTTGGGATCTTGTTCAACAGGGCCCGGTGGAAACCTTAAACCAAACAGATAAAACGCAACCCGCTTTATTAACGGCTTCGGTTGCACTTTGGCGCATTTGGGAAGAGAAAAAGGGTCCAAAACCAACGGTTATTGCAGGACATAGTTTGGGTGAATACTCGGCATTAGTCTGCGCCGGAGTGATTGAATTTAAAGATGCTGTTAAATTGGTTGAATTACGCGGACAGCTAATGCAACAAGCGGTGCCGGCTGGCACCGGTGCAATGTCTGCCATTATCGGTTTGAATAATGACAAAATTGCCGAATGTTGTGTGCAAGCAGCCGAAGGACAAGTTGTGTCGCCGGTTAACTTTAATTCACCTGGCCAGGTGGTCATTGCCGGTAATAAAGAAGCGGTTGAGCGTGCTGGAATCTTATTAAAAGAAGCTGGTGCAAAACGGGTTATGCCTTTGCCTGTTAGCGTTCCATCGCATTGTGCCTTGATGAAACCTGCTGCTGAAAAATTGGCCGTTGCATTACAATCTATCCATTTTAATAGCCCTGAAATTGCGGTGATTAATAATGTTGACGTGCTTGCCGAAAGCGACGCTGAAAAAATTAAAGATGCGCTGGTCCGCCAACTATTTTGTCCGGTTCGCTGGAGCGACATTGTTGAAAAAATGGCAACTGATGGCATCACAATACAAGTTGAAGCCGGCCCCGGTAAAGTATTAAGTGGTTTAGTTCGCCGTATTAATAAAAGTTTAACGGCGCAAGTTATTAACGACAGTGCGGCGCTTGAAAATGCATTAGCCGCAGTTAAAGGAGAATAAAGATGAGCATGAAAGATAAAGTTGTATTGGTGACGGGTGCCAGTCGTGGCATCGGCCGCGCAATTGCAGAGCACTTTGCTGCTTTAGGTGCGACTGTTTTAGGCACGGCAACCAGTGAAAATGGCGCCAATGCGATCAGTGATTATCTTGGTGAAGCCGGTAAAGGTTTTGTTTTAAATGTAACCGATAATGACTCAATCGCTACACTGTTTGATAATATTAAAACACAATATGGCGCGGTAGATGTATTGGTCAATAATGCCGGCATTACGCGTGATAATTTATTAATGCGCATGAAAGACGATGAATGGAATGACATCATTGGCACCAACTTGACGCCTATCTTTAAAATGAGTAAAGCGGCTATCCGTGCGATGATGAAAAAACGTCAGGGCCGCATTATTAATGTCGGTTCAGTGGTCGGCAGCATGGGAAATGCAGGGCAAACTAATTACGCGGCTGCTAAAGCAGGGGTTATTGGTTTTACTAAATCCTTAGCACGCGAAGTTGCAAGTCGCGGCATTACGGTTAATACTGTCGCGCCGGGTTTTATTGAAACGGATATGACCAAAGCATTAACCGACGAGCAACGTGCTGCGACATTATCTGCAGTGCCTGCCGGTCGTCTCGGAGACCCGAAAGAGATTGCAGCAACTGTTGCATTTTTAGCCTCCGATGGTGCAGCTTATATCAACGGTGAAACTATTCATGTAAATGGCGGCATGTATATGGTCTAATTCGGACTATATATTTAGATTTGATAGTTAAAAGTGAGAATTTAGACCAATTTTGATTAATATCCTTAAAAATAATTTTTAACTAGTGGTACAATGCTCGAAATTAAACGTAATAGCATATATTATTGTTATTACCATTAGCGCAACTGCGTAATACACAAAGGAAAATAAACATGAGCAATATCGAAGAACGCGTAAGAAACATCATCGTTGAACAACTTGGTGTTCAACTAGACGAAGTTAAAAACGAAGCTTCTTTTGTTGACGATCTAGGTGCTGATTCTCTAGATACTGTTGAGCTTGTAATGGCTCTTGAAGAAGAGTTCGATACAGAAATCCCTGATGAAGAAGCTGAGAAAATTACGACTGTCCAATCAGCTATCGATTACGTTGTAAATAACGGTTAGTCACTGTTTTTGAATGATAAAGTATTTCTAAAGGCGGTCTTCTGACCGCCTTTTGTATATCTATCACAGAGTACTTAAGCGAATAATTATACTAACTAAATCAACACTTAAATTTATCTTTGGATGAATATTTATTTAGTCTAATTTATGCCTATTAGGGGAAGTTATAATGTCAAAAAGAAGAGTCGTTATCACCGGCTTAGGAATGATATCACCCGTGGGTAACACGGTTGGTAAGTCATGGGAAGCGGTTAAATCAGGAATAAGTGGAATCTCAAATATTGATTATTTTGATACAACACTGTTTTCTACAAAATTTGCAGGCTTGGTTAAAGACTTTAATGTCGAAGAATATATGCCGCGTAAAGACGCGCGTAAAATGGATCTGTTTATTCAGTATGGCGTGGCTGCTGCGGAACAGGCATTTCAAGATTGCGGGATCGTTGTAACAGCGGACAATGAAGATCGAATTGGCGTTGCTATCGGCTCCGGTATTGGCGGTTTAGGGTTAATTGAGCAGAACAAAGATAGTTTTGCTAAAAGTGGACCGCGTAAGATAAGTCCATTTTTTGTACCTTCAACCATCATTAATATGATCTCCGGACATGTATCGATCAATAAAGGCCTAAAAGGTCCGAATATTGCGGTCACTACGGCATGTACAACCGGCACGCACAGCATCGGTTTGGGTGCGCGTATGATTCAATATGGTGATGCTGACATGATGTTCGTTGGCGGAGCTGAAAAAGCATCAACGGAATTGGGTATGGGTGGTTTTGGTGCCGCGCGCGCTTTATCAACTCGTAATGATTCTCCAGAAACCGCAAGCCGTCCCTGGGATAAAGATCGTGATGGTTTTGTACTGGGTGATGGTGCCGGTGTATTAGTTTTAGAAGAATATGAACATGCAAAAGCGCGTGGTGCAAAAATTTATGCTGAATTCGTCGGTTTTGGTATGAGCGGTGATGCTTATCACATGACTTCACCTCCGGCTGATGGCGCAGGCGCTGCTTTGGCAATGAGAAATGCCATAAAGGATGCAAAAATTAACGCCACTGATATTCAATATATTAATGCCCATGGTACCTCTACGCCTACGGGTGATATCGCTGAAACGCAGGCAGTAAAATCAGTTTGGGGTGATGCGGTTAACGATGTAATGATGAGTTCGACAAAATCTATGACCGGACATCTGTTAGGTGCCGCGGGTGCAATTGAGGCTATCTTCAGTGTACTGGCTTTAAAAGATCAAGTTGCTCCACCCACGATCAACCTGGAAAACCCCAGTGACGGTTGTGATTTAGATTATGTCACTGATGGTAAAGCCCGCCCTGCGGATATTGAGTATGTGTTGTCAAACTCATTTGGTTTTGGCGGAACAAACGGTTCGTTGATCTTTAAACGTATCTAGTCTTCTCAAATAAAGTTAAAATAAAAACCCGATTCTAACATCGGGTTTTTTTATAGCTAACAGAACTGAATTTATGTTAATAAACGGCATTGAATCGACAAGCATTGCAGCCGATGACCGGGGTCTTGCCTACGGGGATGGTCTGTTCTCAACCATAAAAGTTGAACGGGGCATTGTGCAGCTCTGGGATTATCACCTGCAAAGACTGCAATTGGGTGCAGAAAAACTTTTTTTCCCTGACGTTGAGTGGTTATTGTTAGCAGAGGAACTGCATTGTTTAGCAAAGAGTGTCAGTGAGCAGCCCTTTGCGGTGATTAAAGTTATTTTAACGCGCGGCTCCGGCGGGCGCGGTTATAGTGTTCAGGGGTGCAGTTCTCCGCAACGTATCTTATCTGTCCATCCTTACCCGGCCTTTTATCAGCAATGGCAAAGGGATGGCTTAAAAGTCATCCAGTGCCGGCAGAAATTAGCCATTAATACTCAATTAGCGGGCCTGAAAACATTAAATCGTTTAGAGCAGGTATTAATCAAACATGAATTAGAAGCGCAACATGCCTTTGAGGGGATCGTTTGTGATAATGATGGTTATGTTATTGAAGCCTGCAGTGCAAATGTTTTTATTCATTTAAATAATCGCTGGGTGACACCAAAACTTGACGGTTGTGGTGTCACTGGTGTTAAACGTCGACAAATTATGGAATTATCCGCCAAAGCAGGGCAGCCAATTAAAGAAATGAAAATTACGACTGATGATTTATTAAAGGCTCAAGCGGTCTGTTTAAGCAATGCATTAATGGGAATAGTAGCGGTTATTCAATACCAGTCTCATTGTTACCCTAAATCAGGTTTTTGCCTTGTACAGCAATTACAGTCACTGGTAGAACAAAGAGAGATCCTTAATGGCGACTAAAAAAATTATTTTCAGCCTGTTTTTTTTGCTGTTCCTGGTTGTAGGCAGTGTTCTTTGGCTACAGACAAAATTAAACAGCTATACCAACACGCCTCTGGTCGAGCAACCGACCTTATTTACCATTAATAATGGCAGTAATTTTCACCATTTAGGCAATCGCCTGTTGAGCAGTGAAATTATCACGGATCTCACCTGGTGGAAGGTTTTGGGTAAACTGCATCCTGAATTTACTAATATCAAATCAGGTACTTACCAATTTGAATCAGGCTTTACTCTAAATGATATTCTAATCACGGTTAATCAGGGTATTGAGCATCAATTCATTATTACTTTTGTTGAAGGCAGCACGTTTAAGGAGTGGCTGCCGATATTAAATAACGCCCCCTTTATGAAACCCTTAGAGGAAACTGAAGAGCAGATATTAGCGCGCCTGGAAAGTCCTTATAAGAAGTTGGAAGGTTTGTTATTTCCTGAAACTTATCATTACAGTGCGGGCATGAGCGCTTTTCAGATAATCAAAAAATCCTACCTGAATCAGAGTCAGATATTAGAAAAATTATGGGCCGGACGGGATAAAGATCTGCCTTTAAAAACACCCTATGAGGCTCTTATTCTTGCATCGATCATTGAAAAAGAAAGTGGGTTATCAGCGGATCGGGATAAAATTGCCTCGGTGTTTGTTAATCGCATGCGCATGGGTATGCGCTTGCAAACTGATCCCACGGTTATTTATGGTATGGGGGACCGTTATAATGGACGAATTCGCAGTAAAGATTTGCGTGAGGACACGGCTTATAATACCTACCGTATTAATGGTTTGCCACCCACCCCGATCGCGATGCCAAGCGAGGCTGCGCTATATGCAACACTGCATCCGTCGACAACAAAATATTTGTACTTTGTGAGCAAGGGGGATGGCACCTCTTATTTCTCTAAGAGTCTTAGAGAGCATAATAATGCGGTGCAAAAATATATTTTAGGAAAGTAATAACATGTCAGTTTCAGAAAAGTTAATAAGTAAATTTATCGTCATAGAAGGTCTTGAGGGAGCTGGGAAAAGTACCGCTGTCTCATATATAAGCAAGTGGTTATCGGAGCAGAATATAGCGAGCGATGATGTTGTTTATACTCGCGAGCCCGGTGGCACCGCATTGGCGGAAAAAATGCGTGATATAGTGAAAATGGAAGTCGCCGGCGAAAAACTAGATGATAAAGCAGAATTATTACTCATGTATGCGGCCCGTGTGCAACTTGTTGAGCATATTATTAAACCGGCATTAGCGGCGGGAAAAGTGGTTGTCGGCGATCGCCATAACTATTCGTCGTTAGCTTATCAAGGTGGTGGACGAGGTATTGATTTAGCGCTTATTGAGGTGATTAAAAAAGTCTCACTAGGCGACTTTAAAGCAGATTTTACGCTTTATCTGGATATTGATCCGGCACTTGGTTTAACAAGAGCAAGAGGGCGTGGAGAGTTAGACCGCATTGAACGACAAGCGATTGATTTTTTTGACCGTACGCGAGCCGTTTTTCTCTCTTTAGTCGCAAAGGATGATAATGCAGTCAGCATTGATGCCAGTGCGTCTCCGGAGTTAGTTGAAAAAGCTATCTTTGTCGCCTTGAATAAATGGGTAATGAGTCTTGCTTGATATGACCTTGAAAAACAGCAGCGAAGCCGCCGTTACTCCGTGGTTAACACCCGTATTTAAGCAATTAATAAACACTTTTCAGGCGGGGCGATTTGCCCATGGTTTATTATTTACAGGTTGTGCGGGCATTGGTAAATTTGAACTTGCAAAACAGCTTGCCAAGTACCTTTTATGCTCTAATAAACAAGCCAAAGCCTGTGGACAGTGTCATTCCTGTCAGCTTTTTGAGGCGCAAAATCATTTAGATTTTCATCTTTTACAAAATGAAGCCAATAAATCGATCGGTATTGAGCAGGTAAGAAGCTTAATCTCCAAACTTAATGAGCGTCCTCATTTAGGCGATAATAAAGTAGTTATTATTAACGATGCCAATTTATTAACCACGGCGGCAGCCAATGCACTGCTTAAAACGCTAGAAGAGCCACAGGGTAATAGTTACCTGATTTTACTTACCCGCAGCCATCATCAACTGATGCCGACTTTATTAAGCCGCGTTCAGCATACCCATCTACATACGCCGGAAGATGCACAGTTGTGCAGTTGGCTTGCGCTGCAGGGATTTAATATTGAGGATAAAGGTTTGCTGCGCCTCTATCAAAACAGTCCTTTGGCTTTATTAAGCCACTTGCAGAATGCGCTCGCAGAAACGCAAGGTGATGAACGCCGAAATTGTGTCGAAGGGCTGTTTTATCTGCTCAGTAATCCGCAAACGTTATTTAGCTTTAGTGTGTTTCTGGCGGAACAAGCGGAGCAGCGCTTGTTATTAGTTTTTTATCTTTTACATGATTTACACAAGTTAAAATTAGCCGAGTGTATCGTGGGCCGTGAAACTGAGTTAGAAAATGACGCTGTGTACGGATTTGCCTATCCGCAATTACAGATTTGGAAAGATCAAATAAGCTTAAAAAGTTTACGTTTTTTATGTGCCGAATTATTGCAAACGCGTCATCTGCTGGTTGAGCATTCGGCATTAAAAAAAGAACTTTTGATTAATGCCCTGTTAATCAAAATAAAAAATGAATTTAAGTAATATTGAGAGTGATTAAGCCTATTTGATCCCAGCGTAAATAAGCATTAACAGCTTTCACACCATCGATAAATTAAGGATATAAAATGTTAGTAGATTCGCACTGTCACCTGGATCGTTTAGATTACAAAAATAAACATAAAGATTTATCTGACGTTGTTAATAAAGCCAAGGAGCAGGGGATACACCACCTGTTAAGTGTCTGCGTGACCTTAAAAGATTATCCGGCAATGGCTGAATTAATCGCGCCGTTCAAGGAGATATTTAGTTCTTGTGGTGTGCACCCGTTATATCAGGATGAAGTGGTGAATGAGACCCTGTTACTTGAATATGCTCGACAGGAAAAAGTCGTTGCGATAGGTGAGATGGGCTTGGATTTTTTCTATTCGCCAGAAAATAAAGCCGCGCAGGAAGCTTCTTTTAGAAGCCAGATTCGGGTCGCAAAAATAGTTAATAAACCAATAATAGTGCATACCCGGGATGCGCGTGAAGCCACCCTGGAGATTTTGCGTAGCGAGGGAGCTGAGCAGGTTGGCGGTGTGCTGCATTGTTTTACGGAATCCTTAGAAATGGCCCAAGCGGCAATGGAGATGGGCTTTTATATTTCAGTTTCAGGGATTGTTACCTTTAAAAATGCCAAGGAGTTACAGGCTGTTATTAAAGAAATTCCTTTGGATCGTTTATTAGTTGAAACGGATTCTCCCTATTTAGCGCCGATTCCGCATCGGGGGCTGGAAAACGAGCCCGCTTATACGCTTGATGTTGCGAAATTTGTGGCCAATTTAAAGGGTGTTACATTAGAAGAATTATCTGCAGTGACAACCGCTAACTTCTTTAGGTTGTTTGCGCACGCGCATCAATAAACCCCCGCTTATTCACAAGCGCGCTAAGCACTGTTTGATAAGCAAATAGCTTTATCTTATCAAGCAGCACGGCGTCTAGCCTATCAATACTACAGGCACTTAGTCGTACTGTTTTTTTCCGTTCAAACAGGCATTTATTAACATCTCCTCAGTATTTCTCTTTTGGCGGCTTCATAAATGCGATCCACATTGCATAAATTATATCTGTAAAAATTAACTGTAAAACTTCTAATGCAGCCACAACAAGCAATGATGAATTAATTTACACTCTATTCGTGAATTTTAACGCCTGCTGTATTTAATACACTTGCATCTGCACCACTAGGCAAGTGCATTAAGTACTCTTCCTTTTGAATATAAAACGGTATTTATATGTTTCAAATCAGAACCTACGATCAAATAGCCAGTATTGGTTTGGATAATTTTAAGCATGGTAAGTATGAAGTGGCCAGTGCCTTAACCGAGCCGGATGCGCTTCTTCTGCGCAGTTTTAAATTGCATAACGAACCCCTCTGCGACTCTATAAAAGCAATTGCCAGAGCCGGTGCCGGGGTTAATAATATACCGCTTGCAGCATGCTCCAAGAAAGGAATTGCGGTTTTCAATACCCCAGGTGCTAATGCAAATGCCGTCAAAGAATTGGTGCTGTCCGCTATGTTGCTTTGCTCCCGAGGTGGAATAGAGGCAATTCTTCATTGCCGTACTTTAACGGATGTGGATGATGAAAATATCGGGGCCACCTTGGAGCAAGTTAAAAAACAATTCAAAGGCAGTGAAATTTCAGGCAAAACCTTAGGCGTCATCGGCCTGGGGGCGATCGGTGCAAATGTCGCTAATATGGGCATTGATCTGGGTATGAAGGTGGTCGGTTTTGACCCGGCCATCTCCGTTGAGGCCGCATGGCGATTATCCAGTAAAATTGAGAAAATGGAAAACCTGCCATCCTTGATGGCGCGTTGTGATTATATTTCACTGCACGTCCCGGCTATTCCGGCAACGATGGGACTGATCAATCACGATGTATTGGCCTATGCTAAAGAAGGGGCTTGCCTGCTGAACTTTGCACGCGCTGAAATCTGCGCTTCAGAAGCCGTAATGGCTGCGCTGGATAGCGGCAAGCTGCGCCGCTTTGCCACGGATTTCCCTGCATCTTGGATGCTTTCACGGGAAGATGTATTACCCATGCCTCACCTTGGCGCAAGTACCGAAGAAGCTGAAAATAACTGTGCCGTGATGGCTTGCCAGCAGCTGATAGAGTTTTTGGAAAATGGTAATATTAAAAATTCAGTTAACTTTCCTTCAATTAGCCTCGAAAGAAGCACGCCATACCGTATCACTTTTGTTAATGATAATGTCGCTGGCGTGTTGGGCCGTGTGCTGTCAATTTTGGCTGATTTGAATGTTAATGTGACTGATATGATGAATAAAAGCAGAGATAATATTGCTTATAACATCATTGATCTGGAAAGTGAGGTCAGCGACATTTTACTTGACGCAATCGCTCAGGTTGAACACGTTATCTCTGTTCGTGCATTGTAAAAAGAGGGTTGTTTGCTCGCTATTTCCCGATTTTTATTATTTCACCTAAACGTTGCGCTAACAGAGTAGTACGCTGAGTTATTATTAATTACCGGCTCAGAGGTTTATTTATTTCGGGACGGTTAGCTGCTATTTTCTGCACAATAAATTCAGTTATATGTTCGAAAGTCATGTTTTATTGCTCCTTAACTCATTTTCTTGACGATGAACTATAATTTACAGTGCCGGGTTAAATTATACTGATGTGCAGAAATATCTGATCAATCCTGCAGGTTAAAACCGAAGATAACTTTGTTATTAATAGGATTGTTAATAGGGTTATTAATAAGGTTATTAGCAAGGTTATTTCAATACCAAGAGAGCGAAATATTGGTCAATTAAAGATCTTGTTATCATCGGTTTTACCAAGCAGTTTAGATCATTTAATGATGCAGATTAGTATTGCTGGCAAGCATGCAGTCAATTTCGTTGCTTTTTAAATAAATACTATATTACCGGCTTTGCCGAGGTGATTTGTCTGTCGCTGGCAAGGCACAAGGTCGGGATAAGATATAAAAGAGGATTTACACTATGAGTATTGGAACAGTTAAGTGGTTTAATGCAGATAAAGGTTTTGGTTTTATTACGCCGGAGGAAGGGGGAAACGATTTGTTCGTACACCATTCTCAAATTAAAACGGGAGGGTATGCGACCCTCAATGAAGGCCAGAAAGTTGAATATGAAGTAGGACAAGGTCAGAAGGGACCCTGTGCCAATAACGTAGTGCCTCTTTAGCGGTAAATAATATTATAGGACAACAGCGCTTATTGAAAAGGTGTTGTTGACCTGTTATGCAGTAGCCGGTATTTTTAACCTGTAGCACTTTACAGGCAATAAAATGGGAGGAAATTATGAAAGTTTCAATCATTGAAAATGATGGTGAACGTGTAGTGGCGTCCTATGAAATAAATTTTTTAGATCTGGACCATGAACCTTCAGATGAGGAATATTATTCTCAAGCATGGCAACGTGCAATTGAGGAAGATCTTGTGGTGGAGGATGATTTAGAGGATTACCGTTTTAGTTTTTAAACAGAGTAATAAAGTCATCTCAACTTGGATGACTCTGAAATGGTTTTTGATTTATTGTCTAAGCAGATGTTTATATTTTATCGATGACATTATCTATGGTCGTAATGCCAAACATAATTTTTTTAATAAAAGATTCTGAGCTGGAAACTAGATTGAAATTGGAATGTTGGGACCATATCTGCTGCAGTTTTTGATCCAGAACAATTGCTTTTTCGGCTGATTCATTTCTGACCGGGTTATTACTTTTGATCTCCTGACCTGACTTCGCAGCCGTTTCAAAAAAAATCACCGCATCATAGCGGCTCAATTCATAACTCAATGAAGTATTCATGGTTTTAAAAAAGTCTTCTTCGGAACGTGGCCAATAGGCAAGTCCGTCTAAACAACCTCTGTCGCACAAAATAAGGCAGTCCGGGTTAGTTTTCCGCTGAATATCCTCTAAGTGTCTCTGCAAATTAAAAATGGCGATTTGCTGCGCGCAGGTTACTTCTGCCAGCATTGATCGTTCAATACCACCACTAAATATCATCGTCGCAGCTTCAGGGACAGAGGCTATTTTTCCCTGTAATTCACGTTGAAACAGATCCAGCGCGGTTGTTTTGCCACCTCCTGGGCCACCGGTTAAGACAATACGTCTTTTTATATTTAATTTATTCACAGAATTTCCCTTTTACAGAGTAATAAAAATGTCGCCTATTAATTATTATTGTTCAATATATGAACTTAGCGATACTTTATATTAGAAAATACTGGAAAAGGGACAAGGCGTTGGCGTTTATTTAAAGCTGTAGGCTGAAGTAGATATTTATGCGTATTGTTAAAAAATGTTCTGCACGCGTTGATCAAAGCTTATATTTAATAACGCCACTTTTCTGCAGTTCTCCTGCACAGAAGGTTTTTAGATTTCATTCCCAGCCCAAGATCATCGGTTAAATGTTTAACCGATGAGCTGTACAGGCTGTTAATCCGTGCATTTATAAACAATCAGGTCATCAAGGCCGTTATCTGCAAAGGCTTCCAGGCGCTCAACACAGGAGCTGAATACGTAAGCTCCACAGGCTGTTAACTGTTGCTTTCATATTCAATAGGATCATGAATGCCGTTATCTGCAAAGGCTTCCAGGCGCTCAACATAGGAGCTGAATACGTTAGCTCCACGGGCTGTTAATCTGTGCTTTCATAAACAATAGGATCATTAATGCTGTTAGCTCCACAGGCGTTAACTTGTGCTTTCATATTCAATAGGATCATTAAGACCGTTATCTGCAAATGCTTCCAGGCGTTCAACACAGGAACCACACTTACCGCAGGCTTTCTCTCTGCCGTTATAGCAGGTCCAGGTTTTACTATAATCAAGACCCATTGTTATACCGTCTTTTAAAATACCGCTTTTGTTATTGTTTAAATAGGGCGAAAAAATCTCTACTTTTTCATAATTGGCCACGGCAGCGACGTCATTCATTTTTTCAACAAAAATGGGCCGACAATCGGGGTAAATTTCATGATCCCCAGAATGCGCGCCGTAATAAACCTGCTCGGCACCCAGTGAAACGGCGTAACCGATAGCCAAAGACAATAAAATCATATTACGGTTGGGCACTACCGTGGATTTCATGTTTTCCTGTTGATAATGGCCCTGTGCAACATCAATGCTGCTGTCGGTTAATGAAGAACCGCCAATTAACTGGTTAATGGCTGAAATATCAATGATTTTGTGTTCGACGCCTAATTCTTTACAGACTCGACGTGCCACTTCAATCTCTTTAATATGGCGTTGCCCGTAATCAAATGTTAAAGCATAAGGGGTTAAACCTTGTTGCATGGCTTTGTGCAATACGGTGAAAGAGTCCATGCCTCCAGAATAGATTACGACGACTTTTTTAGACATAAGAAATTTTTTCCTGATTGATTTTTATATAAAAGGGATGCGAAGTTATGATACATAAGTTTTTAAACCCTTTGAATTTTATTGTTATTTTTTTAAGATAGATAAAAATTAAGTTTTAAACAGGTTCACTTACGTATTGAGTTACACTGACAAAATCCTGCTAGCAACCGAGCATAATAAAGCAATGAAGCAAAACTATAAAGTAAACGAATTATTTCAAACTATTCAGGGAGAAGGTTTTTATACCGGTGTGCCTGCTATTTTTCTACGTTTACAGGGATGTGATGTAGGTTGTGCCTGGTGTGATACTAAACATACCTGGGAAATAAACCTCGATCAACAGAGCGAACTGATTTCATTAACGGGCAGCAGTAATGAATCGACGCGTTGGGCAAATGTTAACGCGCAGGAGATAGTCGCTGAAATTCAACGTCTTGAATACAGTGCTAATTTAGTGGTGATCACCGGTGGTGAACCTTGTATGGCAGACCTGCGCGAGTTAACCTCCGCGCTGCATGAATTTGACTTTAAAACGCAGATTGAAACCAGCGGCACTTATCCTGTTCTAGTTGCGCCAGCCACTTGGGTGACCCTTTCGCCAAAGGTAAATATGCGTGCAGGAAAAGTCGTTTTACAATCGGCTCTTGAACGTGCCAATGAAATTAAACATCCCGTCGGCACTGAAAAAGATATCGAACAGTTAGATGCATTGTTGGCAGGTCTTAACACGCTAGAGGATAAAATTATCTGTTTACAGCCGATTTCGCAAAAAGTAAAAGCGACACTTTTATGCAGTCGAGTCTGTATCGAACGTAACTGGCGTCTATCGGTGCAGATGCATAAGTATCTGGGAATCGACTAGTGACAGTCGATGAACGCTTTGGTTTTTGAAAAATAGATAGTTTTTCTGGAGGATAATGAAGACAGCAGTGCATTTAAGATAAAGCACTGCTGTCTTTATTGTATACACCTTGCTAGGATCTGTTTTTTGATTCTTGTTAGGTATTTCTTTTGACCATTTCTGCTGCTACTTTAAAAAAACATCTCTCTCAGGCTTTATACCAGGACCAATTTCCTTTGGCACGTCGTATTGACGCCGCTAAAAAACAAAAAACAGCTGAAAAAGTAGAGCATGCCCTGGTCAAAGTCGCCTGCGATATTCAGTCATCAATCGACGCGCGCGCCTTGCGTTTACTTAACTTACCTAAAGTGAGTTACCCGCCAAGCTTGCCCGTCAGCCAGAAAAAAGATGATATTCTGGCGGCTATTCGTGATAACCAAGTGGTTATTATTGCAGGGGAAACCGGATCCGGTAAAACCACTCAGATCCCTAAAATTTGTTTAGAGTTAGGCCGTGGTGTTGCGGGCCTGATTGGCCACACTCAGCCCAGGCGTATCGCGGCACGCACCGTGGCCAACCGTATTGCTGAAGAGCTTGATTCTATTGTCGGTGAAACAGTCGGTTACCGGGTACGCTTTACGGATAAAGTCAGCGAACGTTCTTATATCAAGTTAATGACCGACGGTATTTTGTTGGCGGAAATTCAAAATGATCGTTTTTTAAGTAAATATGACACTATTATTATCGATGAAGCGCATGAGCGCAGTCTAAACATCGATTTTTTATTAGGTTATCTGAAACGTTTGTTGCCGCGTCGTCCAGATCTTAAAGTTATTATCACCTCGGCAACCATTGATCCCGAACGTTTTTCCAGCCATTTCAGCTCAGCCGACGGTAAAAAAGCCCCGATCATTGAAGTCTCCGGCCGTACTTTCCCCGTTGAAACTCTATACCGTCCGCTCGAGGATTATGCGGGCGGGGACCAAATTGAAGGTATCTTTCACGCGGTCGATGAATTGCAGCGCTTAGGGCGCGGCGATATTCTGATTTTTATGAACGGTGAACGGGAAATCCGAGACACAAGCGATGCACTAAATCGTCGTAATTTACGTGATACTGAAGTATTACCGCTGTTTGCGCGCTTAAGCGTTGCCGAACAGAACCGTATTTTCCAATCGCATCATGGCCAGCGTATCGTTTTAGCCACCAACGTTGCAGAGACCTCCCTGACTATTCCCGGTATTAAATATGTTATTGATACCGGTACTGTGCGTATCAGTCGCTACAGCTACCGTACTAAAGTTCAACGTCTGCCGATTGAACCTGTTTCACAGGCCAGTGCTAATCAGCGTAAAGGGCGTTGCGGGCGCGTCAGTGACGGTGTCTGTGTTCGCCTTTACAGTGAAGATGATTTTCTCTCCCGTCCGGAGTTTACGGATCCGGAAATTCTGCGCACCAATCTTTCATCGGTTATTTTGCAGATGCTTTCCTTGGGGTTGGGCGATCTTAATAAATTCCCCTTTGTGCAGCCGCCTGAAGATCGTAATATTAAAGATGGTTTAGCCCTATTAGAAGAGTTAGGCGCGGTTGATCTCTCTCTTCAGGAAACGCAGAAAAAGCTTACTCCGCTAGGTCGGCAGTTAGCTAAACTACCCGTTGATCCGCGTTTGGCGCGAATGATTATAGCCGCGCAGGAGTTTGGTTGTGTCCATGAAGTGATGGTGATCAGTGCTGCATTAAGTATTCAGGATCCGCGCGAACGGCCGATGGATAAACAACAAGCCGCCGATGAAAAGCATCGCCGCTTTGTCGATAAAAATTCCGATTTTATCGCTTTTGTGAATCTTTGGGATTATATCAAAGAGCAACGTCATGAGCTTTCCAGCAGCCATTTTCGTAAAATGTGTCAAAAAGAGTTTCTGGCTTATATGCGGGTGCGCGAGTGGCAGGATATCTATACCCAAATTAAGCAGGTGATTGATGAGTTAGGCATTAAAATCAATAACCAAGCATCAAATTTTGATGCGATTCATCAGGCGTTATTAGCGGGTTTACTGTCACACATCGGTTTTAAGGATAAAGAAGCTGAATATCTCGGTGCGCGTAACAGTAAGTTTTATCTGTTTCCTGGCTCGGCATTATTTAAAAAGCAGCCTAAATGGGCAATGGTGGCGGAATTAGTTGAAACAACGAAACTCTTTGGACGAACGGCTGCTAATATCAAACCAGAATGGATTGAACTGCAGGCACAACACTTAATTAAACGTAGTTACAGTGAACCGCATTGGCAGAAAAAGCTCGGGGTGGTGGGTGCATTTGAAAACCAGATTTTATATGGCGTGTCGATCGTCATCAAACGTAAGGTCATTTATACAAAAATAGATCCGCTTTTATGCCGGGAGCTTTTTATTCGTCATGCGCTGGTAGAAGGTGAATTTATCACTCGTCATCAGTTTTTTAAAGAGAACCAGCTTTTACTTGAAGATATTGAAGAGTTAGAGCATAAGTCTCGTCGCCGCGATATTTTGGTGGATGATGAAACTTTATTTTATTTTTATGATCAGCATATTCCAATGGATGTGGCCAGTGCTAAGCAGTTTGACAGCTGGTGGAATCGTGAAAAGCAAAAACAACCTGATTTATTAAATTACCAGCGTAGTTTAGTGATGGCCCACGGCGCGGAGCAAGTGACTGAAAATGCCTATCCCGATTGCTGGTCGCAGGGCAACTTTAAACTGCGCTTAAGTTATGCCTTTGAGCCTGGAACTGCTCAGGATGGTGTTTCCGTTGAGGTTCCGCTGGCGTTGTTAAATCAACTGCAGGCCAATGGTTTTGATTGGCAGATACCCGCACTGCGTGAAGAATTATTAATCGCCTTGATTAAAACCCTGCCAAAAACAGTGCGTCGCAATTTTGTGCCCGCACCCAATTATGCACAGGCTGCATTGGCCGTCATGGAGCCTTTAAAAACACCTCTGCTGGAAGCCTTTGAGAAACAGCTGCTGCGCATGACCGGCGTACGGATTCCCGAGAATTCATGGGATATAACGGCATTACCAACTCATCTTAAAATAAAATTTAATATTATTGATGAGAAGGGCAAAAGCATCAACCAGGGGACAGATTTAACACTTTTACAGCATCAGTTAAAAGGCAAAGTAAAAGAGACCCTGTCTAAAGTGTCGAAGCAGGGCATTGAAAAAACAGATTTAGTGGCATGGAGTTTTGGTAAATTACCGCAGTCATTTAGTAAAGATCACGGCGGTTATCAGGTAAAAGCTTTCCCTGCGCTGGTGGATAAAAATAAAAGTGTTGCCATTGAACTGTTTGACAGTGAACAAAAAGCCGATCGTATGAGCCGCGAAGGGCTGCGCCGTTTGGTATTATTAAACGTACCGTCACCGATTAAATATCTGCAAAAAAGTTTGCCCAACAAGGCTAAATTAGGTCTTTATTTTAATCCCTTTGGGCAAGTAAAAGAGTTAATTGATGATTGTATTAACTGCGCCATTGATGCCATTTTAAAGGATCAAAAAATTCCCCGTACAGAAACTGAATTTGAACTGCAAAAAGAGCAGGTACGCGCTGAATTGGCTGATACTACATTAAAAATCACTGAGTTAGTTGAGCAGATACTAACCCTCGCTTATGCGGTGAATAAAAAACTCAAGGGAAAAATTGATTTAACCATGCTGGTGGCGCAGGGGGATATTAAATCACAATTAAATCGTCTTATTTTCCCCGGATTTGCCTGTCAGGTTGGAGAAGCTAAATTAGCTGATTTAAAACGTTATTTAATGGCATTGGAAAAACGCTTAGAAAAGCTGCCTATTAATCCCACGCAGGACCGGCTGCATACCATCGCACTCAGTGAACTTGAGACGCGGTACCATGCTCTTTGCAAAACTCTACTGGCGAGCGAAAATGATAATCAGCAATTAGCGGAAATTTATTGGATGATGGAGGAATTAAGGGTATCTCTGTTTGCGCAGCAGTTAGGCACTGCTTATCCGGTTTCAGCAAAACGTATTAAGTTAAAGTTAGCTGAATTAAAGGGCTAGTCTTCGCTTTTACCATTCTATTTTTACAAAGCTCATTATGTTTTACATAGTGGGCTTTTTTTTAATTAGATGAAAAATATTGAAGAACATTGACGTATATTTGGAGATAAAACTGAGTCTGCATTATGAGAGGGTGGTTATTGAACTTGGTGAGTATTAACAATACTTCATAGAAAGGGTTGAAATGGTGGAGGGGGACGGATTCGAACCATCGAAGCTTACGCGGCAGATTTACAATCTGCTCCCTTTGGCCACTCGGGAACCCCTCCTTCATTTCGCGGTGGATAATAGCAGAAATTTAGCTTTTGTAAAACCTTGCGAATAGAAAAACAGTAAATAAAATCAGCTCGTTGAGTGTTTTATTTTTTTTGTTCAATAAACAACAAAAAGCGTTTAAATTAACAGCGCTAAAAATCAACAATGCTGTTAAACAACAGCATTGTTGGAAAGGTATTTTTAAGTTGGAAGGGTGCTTTTAAGTATTAAGGGGGAGCTTGTTAATTGGAAATCTTAACGGATAAATCCTTAGACCAATTTACAAAAGGGAAACATTTGAAAAAACCGTTATCAGCGCAATTTAACAAACCTACTTGTATGCCGTCAAGCTGTGTTGTTTTATTAAACAGACCTACCTGCACAGTTGATTGCTGTGAAAAACTCACTGCGCCTACATCAACTAAAGTATGACCGGTTGAATAATTGACAAAACTGACATTAGCCCCTTTTACATTATTGGTCAGGTTGACCGCTCCAATATTCGCACCGACTGTATTACCTTCTTGCCAGTTAACAATACCTAAAGAAGCGCCTGTCATCTCTTGATTGACCTTAGCCGCACCAAATAAATTTAAGTTTAAACCGGTGGTTTTATTGGTTTCAGAGAGTCCAAAAGCCGCGACGTCAAGGCCCTTTACCTGGTTAACTCGGCCATGGAAGACGGCAAGTCGAACACCGGTAACATTCTCTGCATTAGGGACATTAAAGCCGTCAATGGTAGAGAACATAAGCGGGGTTTGACTGGCTTGAAGAGCCGGAGAGAGCAGTCCTGCTGCCAGCGTTAAGGCTGATAATAATTTTTTCATATTAATGTCCATGTATTAGCTAGGAATATAGCGACCGAGATAAATATAGCAAAATAACACTTATTTAATCAAAGTTAAAATAGCACTTATTTAATCAAAATTAAAATAATACTAATTAATACCAAAAGAACTAAAAAGGTGATCACCCTTGCTGGTTAAAATTCCCCCTAACCACGTTGTGAGTTTTGAAGTGAGAATAACTATCTCCTGCAACTCTCGCCTTGTTAGTGCTAATTTTTCCTTCGCAATACTTGATCACTTCATTAATTCCTTTGGTATAACTTTAAGGTCCGCTGAGATTGGGCTTGTTTTTATTGAAAAACCACGGTGCGGTTAGCATAAACAAAGACTTTATCATCTAATACCTGCTGCAGTGCGCGGCTTAATACCGATTTTTCGACATCGCGTCCTGCTTTGACCAAATCATCGGCACTGTAGGTGTGGTCAATGGGAGTCACCGCTTGTGTGATAATAGGGCCTTCATCAAGGTCATTATTGACAAAGTGAGCCGTTGCGCCAATAATTTTCACTCCTCGATCGAAGGCTTGTTGGTAGGGCTTAGCACCAATAAAAGCGGGCAGGAATGAGTGATGAATGTTAATCAGTTTATTTTCAAAAAACTCAACAAATTTAGGCGTTAAAATGCGCATATATTTAGCCAGGATCACATAGTCCGGCGCATAGGGAGAAATCGCCTCTAATACTTGCTTTTCATGCTCGTCACGACTTAAACCTTGATGACTGACGGTATGGTATGGAATGTTAAACTTAGTGACCAACTCTTCCAAGGTATCGTAATTGCCAATGACGGCTGCAATTTCAACATCAATGCCACCGTAAGTGCTTTTCATTAGAATATCACCAAGACAATGGGCTTCTTTGGTGACTAAAATGACGATACGTTTTTTTTGTCCTGAGATTAATGCCCGATGAGAGCCTTTTGGTAAGCTAAAATCTAAATCGGCGAGCAGTGTCTGATCATTGAAATAACCTTCAATTTCAGTACGCATAAAAAAACGTCCGTGTTGGTGGTCAACAAATTCATTGTTTTTAATGATATTAAGCTGGTGTTTGTGGCAAATGTTGGTGATTTGTGCAATCAGACCTTTACTGTCGGGGCAATCGGTCAGTAGTGTTTTCTTTTCCATTTTTATCTCTTATTTGCTGTGGCTAATGCGCTGCGTTATTTAGCACAACACTTTTTGTGTTTTTTACCGCTGCCGCAGGGACAGGGTTCATTGCGTGCTATCTTACCTGATTTTTGCTCAGGATAAATAACTCCATCACAATAAAGCCAGTCATTATTTTCTTTTACAAAATTAGAACGTTCATGGTGACAGAAGAGTTTACCCTGATCTAAGCACCATGCTTTAAACTCCACGTAACCTGAATCGGAAAAACTTGCCGTGCTTATAATTTGTAAATTTTTCCAATCAACGGTTTTTTCGGACAACACTTTAATGCTCAAATCACCGCGGTAATCAGGATGATAAGTCGCATATAAATAATCACCCAGTTGATAAACAAAGGCGCTAAAACGGGCGCGCATCAGCTGCTCGCAGGTAACAGGTTTAACGGTTTTTTGATGAAGTGGAAAACAACACTGGTGATAGGTTTTTGCACTTTTGCAGGGGCAGGTTTGCTGATTTAGTTTGGACATTTTATATTCGACTGCGTATAAAAAAAGCGTTCCGCAGAACGCTTTATAAAATTAACACCAAAAAATTAATGAAGTGATCGCCTCTTTAGTTCTTTTGGTATCACTAAGCCTTCCGTTAGGCAAGATTGTAGGCATCATTATGAATGCCCGCTGCACGACCGGAAGGATCCGCATTGTTTTGGAAACTCTCGTCCCAGGCTAATGCTTCAACGGTTGAACAGGCCACTGATTTACCGTGCGGCACACATTCTGCTGCACTGTCCAGCGGAAAGTGGCTGGCAAAGATAGTGCGGTAGAAATAAGCTTCTTTGGTATCGGGGGTATTGATAGGAAACTTGAATTGCGCAGTTTCCAGTTGCTGATCCGTTACCTGTGTTTCAATATGCGCTTTTAGCGTATCTATCCAGTTGTAACCCACACCATCGGAGAACTGCTCTTTTTGACGCCATAATACTTCACTTAATAATTGACCATCAAAGGCTTCACGGAGAATATTTTTCTCGATACGACCGTCTTTAATCATTTTAAGTTCAGGATTAGTACGCATTGCAACGTCCAGGAACTCTTTATCTAAGAAAGGTACCCGCGCTTCAATGCCCCAGGCAGCCATTGATTTATTCGCACGTAAACAGTCAAACATATGCAGTTTACTGAGTTTACGATTTAATTCTTCATGTAGCTCTTTTGCATTTGGCGCTTTATGGAAGTACAAGTAACCAGCAAATATTTCATCAGCACCTTCACCTGAAAGTACCATTTTTATGCCCATCGCTTTAATTTTACGTGCCATCAAGTACATCGGCGTCGAAGCGCGAATGGTGGTGACATCGTAAGTTTCAATATGGTAAATAACTTCGCGCAGAGCATCAATACCATTTTGTACGGTAAAGATAATAGGGTGGTGAATAGTGCCTAATTCTTTGGCTACTTTTGCAGCGGCGGCTAAATCAGGAGAACCTTCCAGTCCGACAGAGAATGAATGCAGTTGTGGCCACCATGCGCCGCTTTCTCCATTGTCTTCAACACGCTGTTTAGCAAATTTTTGGGTGATAGCTGAAATAACCGATGAATCTAAACCACCCGACAGTAAAACACCGTAGGGAACATCACACATTAATTGACGTTTAACCGAAGCTTCAAGTGCCTCTCCGATTTCAGCTGCACTGCCGCCGTTATCTTTGACTGCATCATATTCCATCCAGTCACGGGTGTAATACTGAGTGATTTCACCGATTTCACTGTCTAAAAAGGATCCTGGTGGGAATTCCTGCACTTTAGTACAGATAGGTGTTAAAGCTTTCATTTCTGAAGCCACGTAGAAGTTACCGTGTTCATCCCAGCCCATATAAAGCGGAATGATACCCATATGATCACGGCCAATCAGGTATTTATCTTTTTCAGCGTCGTACAAACAGAAAGCAAAGATACCGTTTAGATCATCTAAGAAGGTATTTCCTTTTTCTTCATACAAACCTAATATAATTTCGCAGTCAGATTTGGTTTTAAACTGGTAACCGCAGGTTAGTTCAGCTTCTAAGGCTTTGTGGTTATAGATCTCACCATTTACGGCAAGGATATGCGTATTATTTTGATTATACAGCGGTTGTGCGCCAGTATCGACATCGACAATGGAAAGGCGCTCATGAACCAATATTGCTTTATCGGAGGCGTAAACACCGGACCAATCTGGACCACGATGACGAAGCAGTTTAGACATTTCAATAGCTTGTTGACGCAAAGCGAGCGGATCGCTTTTAATGTCAAGTACACCAAAAATAGAACACATAATGTTACCTTTTATTTAAAGCGGATATCTGTAGGATATCGATTGTGAAGTTATTAATGCATGTCCGTTTGCTGTGACAAAACAAAAAAACAGTAATTTGTTAGATGATTTTTGCAGAATAATCAATAAATGTCACACTAAATCACAGTAATAAGTTATAAATAAGTCTAATTCTAATAAATAAAGGATTATAACTCTTGTTTGTGTGGATCTTTTGGCAATGATATTTGTAATTCTGAACAAACATGGCGGGCAAACCCTGAGCCTGCTTCTTCGTACATATTGTAAACTTGATCAACCCCAAACTCATTTAATTCCGTTTCATCGCTTTGGTAATGAGCCAGTGCCGCAACTTTAAAACTGCAGCTGTTAATTTTATTGAGCTGCTCCGCCGCATAACGATTACCATTATGATCGGGCATGGCCAATAAAATAAGTTTAATCTTATTGGTTATTTGCAATTTATTCCAAAAATCTGAATCTAAGGCATCACCGGTTATCACCCGTCTTCCATGGGATCTGTGTTTCAGGGTTTTCTGATGATTGTAATCGATGCCCATCACTCGGTCACCGTAGATTATATTTAGAGCGTTGTATGCCCCTGTCCCGATTTGGCCCATCCCTAACACTAATATTTGTGCATCGCCGACCCGCACCGGGCGATCATCTTTATGTAAGCGTGTTGCTTGAAAACGTTTTAAAGGACGGCTAAAACGGCTGTAAAGTGTATCGGCATATTTATTTAATAACGAGGCGATAATAAAGCTAAAGGAGACGGCAATGGCGATGATAATCAACCAGTCTTGAGATAACCAGCCCTTATGGGTGGCAAGGGCGGCGACAATCAAGCCGAATTCACTGTAATTGGCCAGGGAGAACGAGGTGAACAGAGAAGTTCGCGAGCGTAATTTAAAGCGGCTTAAGGTTAGAAAATAAAGGATAATTTTCCCTAATAATAAAATGGATAAAATACCGGCAACCATAAGATGGTCAATATTCGGCAATCCTCCCAAGCCGATACTCAAAAAGAAGCAGATTAAAAACAGCTCCTTGAGATTAAATAATGATTTGGCCATATCTTTAGCACTGGGGTGGCCCGCCAGCAGCATTCCTGCAATGAGCGCCCCTAAATCTGCTTTTAAGCCGGCAAATTCAAATAAACCCGCACCAACTACCAAGGCTAAAAAGAAGCCGTATAAAACTAACAACTCTCCGTGACCGGCACGGTCTAAGAGTTTAAACAAAAGCGGGCGGACAAGGGGTAAGCCTAATAATGCAAATGCCCAAAGCGATGGCATTTTTCCGATCGAAATGGTTAAAAACAGCACCGCAAAAATATCCTGCATGATCAAAATGCCGATCGCTATTCGACCATAAAGTGAGTTTGTTTCACTTTTTTCTTCTAGAATTTTTACCGCAAAGACGGTACTTGAAAAACTTAATGTAAAGGAGACAAGTATTAACTCCATTATATCAAGATCAATAAAAAAGATTAAACCAAGCGCTTTCAAGGACGCTAACAGCAGAGTATAAAAAACAATACTGGCAATAAGATGAATGCTTGCACCTCCCCAAACTTCGCTTTTAAAGAGGGTGCGAATATCTAATTTTAATCCGATAGAAAAAAGTAATAGGGTGACGCCTAAATTTGCCAGGTTAACCAAACCTTCACTGGATTCAAAACCAAAAAAATTAAGGACAAAACCTGCTATTAAAAAACCGACCATTGGCGGTAAGCTGGTGAAGTTAACCACCATGCCGAAGGTAAATGCGGTGCCAATAAAAAGTAGTATAGAAAAATCCATATCAAGCTCATCTGAAAAAGGGAGAAGTAATGCCGGTGGGACATTGCGGTTCAATTTAATCGCTGCTGATATTTTTACCTGCGCATGAAAACTTTTCAATAAAAAATGTAATAAATAAGTTTTATAGTATTTCAATAAAAAGCGTTAAAAAAATAAAGTTTCATCCTTTTCGGTTATGTTATTTTCAGCTTTATCATCGAACTGGTACATTTTGTTCGGGGATTTTTTTTGTTGTGCTGTCAGTAATTTAACATGTGCTGGTAGTGAATAAGTGACAAAGGTTGTTGTATCGGGCCATTTTCGCTGCACTACTAATTTAATGCCGTCATTTAATAACCATTGAAAACTTGCCTCGCCTTTTGCCGGGTCACCTTGAGCGCTATCGGGCTCAGCATACTTTTGTTTTACTATCTCTTTAATACGAACAATTAAATCCGGATCGTTTCTGCCGATAAAAGTATATTGCGCACTGGCAAAATAATCTTCACGTGTATAGGTCATTTTCAGCTGGCTTGTGCCTTTAATCGCAGCACCAGTATAATAACTATCTGACCAATCAAGCGGGGTTTCAGAAATAACGGTAATCTGTTGGTTTTTAATTTCTTTAGATAATATTTTTCTGTTGGCGCAGGCTATTGCTACCGAAAAAAGCTTTGTAGTGGCAGTATCTAAACAATGTTTCTGTTTAGATAGCTTTTGATAGTTAACTTTAGCCCAAGATTCCGGAGACTTTTGGTATAATTCCAGCGCGTGCCCAATATCCACGGGAATCCCCATACCCTGCTCATAAAAAATGGCCAAATGCCCGTTTGCATAAAGATCACCTAACGCGACAGCCTTTTGATAATAAGCAAAGGCTTTTGATTTATCAACGTTGATGCCCTGTTCGCCATTTTCATAAATAAGACCAAGGTGATAATTCGCTTGCGCATTATCTTGTACTGCAGCTTGCTCGTACCATTCAATGGCAATGCGGATATTTCTCTCCACACCGAGACCATTTTGATAAAAATTGGCAAGTTTATATTCTGCTGCTCTATTACCGGTATTAGCCGCTCTTTTGTACCATTTTATCGCTTGTTCAAAATCGACTTTATCCACTTTACCATTTTCGTGAAATTCAGCGGTTTTATAAGCTGCAGGAGCAAAGTTTTTTGCCGCTGATGCGAGATATAACGATTGCGCACGTTGATTATCCTGAACAACGCCGCGGCCAAGCTCATACATATAAGCAAGGTGATAAGTTGCTGAGCTATTACCTTGTAAAGACGCCTTCTTGTACCATTTTATCGCCGCCTGATCGTCTTGTTTAACGCCTTTGCCAGACTGGTAGATTTGACCCAGATAGAGTTGTGCAGTGAGATATCCTTGCTCTGCTGCTTTGCTAAACCAAATAAAACTTTGCAGATCATTTTGCGCTGCACCGTTACCGTCTCGATAGTGTAAACCTAACTGAAATTGGGATTCGACATCACCTTGATTAGCGGCTTTTAAGTACCATACTACTGCGCTTTCGGGGTTTATCGTTAGACCTTTTCCTTTGTCATACATAGACGCCAGAACATATTGTGCTGCAACATAATTCTGCAGTGCAGCTTGTTTATACCAATGGGCCGCTTGCTTAAAATCTACTGCAACTCCTTGCCCGCTTTCATGCATCCAAGCTAACGCATATTGCGCGTCAGGATCGCCCTGTTCAGCCAATTTTCTCCACAATGAAAGCGCACGCATGTAATCACCACTCTGAGCGGCTTCATAAGCATGATTAAATTCAGAGCGAGCTAACGCGTTCGAGCTTAATAAACTCGTGCTGAATAGTGCAATGGCAGCTAACTTAAACAGTGTAATAATCCATTAAATTAAGATCCGTAAGTATCAGGGTGATATCAGTTTAGCGTGCTTATATAATTATTTAGTCTGCTACAAAGTAATAGCCAATATATTCAAGCTCTGCGGCTTAAAAGGGCGCATGGCCTGTTGATTGGTTCTATTATGAATCACTTTGTAGCGGTTAAAAATTGTTTTCTATTACGCTATTTAATCAGGGCATGCTGTTACTGTCATTCATTTTTTAAAGTGACTTTTTTGAGTCTAAAGCGCATTTTTAATGTATGACATTGTCTAATAGAGCGAATCTCTATTTTTCATTATTGCTTGTCATTATAAGGAGTTATCATCTGTAATCGTAATAATTTTAGAGAGATGTTAAATATTTGTGGATCACCTCACTATTAGTTTTACTTTACCATGATTTTATTTTTTTGATTGAATTTTAAGTGATAATTTCAAACTTATTAAGCATACAAATGGAAATAACCGACTGACATGTGGTGGGTCGTATTATTTATCTATGAACAAGGTTGCGAGGATAGAAGATAGGGTTAGGGGCTGTTGACCTTTCCTGTGTATTTTTGCGTGCAAGGTCAACAGAACTTAATAGGTTTGCAGTTTAATATCCTGCTTGGCTGTTGTGCAGCAAGTTAATATTTCACCATCACGAAGATAGGCCATCGGGTAGTTTATATATTCAGCCTGCCCGCTTATTAAAATGCAGCGGCAGGCACCACAATGACCATCACGGCAATGATATTCCTGATTTATTGCTTGAGCTTCTAAATTCTCAAGCAATGTTTTTTTGGTGTCGAGTGAATATTCAGTGCCGTTGACTGTGATTGTTTTACTCATAACTGGCGCATTTAATAGCTGTGCAGACAGGCATTTTATAGCTCAAAGGTCCCGAGATCGTCACTGTCAACTTTACTGTCAATTTGCCCGACCAGGTAAGAGCTGATTTCTGTTTCCTGCGGAGCAACCTGCACGTTATCACTGACCAGCCAGTTGTTGATCCATGGAATAGGATTGCTCTTAATCTCAAATTCAGGCGCGTAACCAATTGCCTGCATACGCAGATTTGCAATATATTCCACATATTGGGATAAGATTTGCTCATTTAAGCCAATCATTGATCCATCTTTAAAGAGATACTTGGCCCAATCTTTTTCCTGCTGTGCCGCCTGCAAAAATATTTCCCGACCTTCAGCAAAACATTCAATGGCAATCTCAGCCATTTCCGGATCATCTTTTCCGTCAGCCCAAAGGTTTAAAATTTGTTGCGTGGAATTAAGGTGCAATGCCTCATCTCGCGCAATGAGTTTGATTATTTTTGCATTACCTTCTAATAAATCACGTTCGGCAAAGGCAAATGAACAGGCAAAAGAAACATAAAAACGAATGGCTTCTAAGGCATTCGTTGAACAGATACAAAGGTAAAGTTTTTTCTTTATTGCGCGCAGATTTAATTTTTCGACTTGGTTTTCGAGGTTGATATAATCAATGTCAGTTTGTTCGAATCCATGCAGTTGCATGAACTGCGTGGCATGGATTAAAGCATCATAATAGCCGGCAATATCCGTCGCCCGTTTTTGTATCTCGACATTAGTGACGATGTCTTCAAAAATCTCACCCGGTTCGGTAAACAGATTACGTAAAATATGGGTGTAACTGCGGCTGTGGATGGTTTCAGAAAAGGCCCAGGTCTCTATCCAAGTTTCAAGTTCAGGTAATGACACAATAGGTAATAAGGCAACGTTGGGGCTGCGGCCCTGAATTGAATCTAATAATGTTTGATATTTTAGATTAGAGATAAAAATATGCTGCTCATGATCCGGTAAGTTTAAAAAATCGATACGGTCACGGCTTACATCAATCTCCTCTGGTCGCCAGAAAAAAGATAACTGCTTTTCAATTAATTTTTCAAACACAGTAAAACGTTGTTGGTCATAACGCGCTACATTGACTGGGTTGCCAAAGAACATGGGTTCCTTCATGGCATCATTAGGAATTGTTGAGAAAGTTGTATAAGCCATAGAATGCTCCAGATGAACTTTTTATTTATGAATTAAAGAGTATTAAATTTTATTGTTGTTAGCGCTATGTGACGGGCTGATTATAACCAACAGAATGCTCAGCTTATATTAGTAAGTGAGCACTCTTTTTTGTCATCATAACTAATTATATCTTACATGCACCGCCTGCACAGTCATCGGCTTCATCGATGACGTTTTCATCGTCCGCACCGTCGCGGGTATTGTGGTAATACAATGTCTTAACACCCATTTTATAAGCGACTAGCAAGTCTTTTAAAAGGTGAGTCATGGGCACGCGACCATCAGTAAAACGTTTTGGATCGTAGTTAGTATTGGCTGAAATTGCTTGGTCGACGAATTTTTGCATTATGCCAACCAATTCAAGATAGCCCTGGTTATTTGGAATGTTCCACAACAGCTCATAGTTTTGTTTATATTTTTCATATTCAGGCACTACCTGTTTCAAAATACCATCTTTACTGGCTTTAACGCTGACAAAACCGCGTGGTGGTTCAATGCCGTTAGTTGCGTTAGATATTTGGCTGGATGTTTCCGAGGGCATTAATGCCGATAAGGTAGAATTGCGTAAACCGTGTTTGACAATGTCAGTGCGCAGGGTTTCCCAATCGAGGTGATATTCTTCATCACAAATATTATCCAGCGATTTTTTATAGGTATCAAGGGGTAAGATACCCTGTGAGTAACGTGTTTCGTTAAATTTAGGGCAGGCACCACGCTCGATAGCCAGTTTATTGGAGGCTTTCAGAAGGTAATATTGAATAGCTTCAAAGGTTTTATGGGTCAGATTGTTGGCGCTGCCATCTGAGTATTTAACCCCGTTTTTAGCCAAATAATAAGCGTAGTTGATAACGCCTATGCCCAGTGTTCGACGTGCCATACTGCTGTTTTCAGCAGCTTTTATCGGGTAATCCTGGTAATCCAGTAAATTATCTAATGCGCGTACAGCCAGTTCAGAAAGCTCTTCCAGTTCATCAAGTGAATCAATCGCGCCTAAATTAAGGGCTGATAAGGTACACAGGGCAATCTCACCCTCCTCATCCATGATGTGCTGCAAGGGTTTAGTCGGCAGAGCAATTTCAAGGCATAAGTTACTTTGGCGAATCGGAGCAACCTTACTGTCAAAGGGACTGTGGGTATTACAGTGATCGACATTTTGAATATAAATTCGGCCGGTGCTGGCGCGCTCCTGCATCAACAAAGAGAACAACTCAACGGCGGGAATGCTTTTTTGACGAATATCCGGATCCGCTTCGTACAATTTATACAAGCGCTCGAATTCATCTTGATCTTCAAAAAAAGCATCGTATAAACCGGGTACATCGGAAGGACTGAACAGGGCGATATTTTGTTTGTCGATCAGGCGTTGGTAGAATAAACGGCTTAGTTGTACTCCGTAGTCGAGATGACGTATACGGTTGGAGTCAATACCCCGATTATTTTTTAAAACCAATAAAGATTCAACTTCCAAATGCCAGACAGGGTAAAAAACCGTTGCTGCACCACCGCGAACGCCACCCTGAGAACAAGATTTCACCGCAGTTTGGAAGTGTTTATAAAATGGAATACAACCCGTATGGAAGGCTTCACCACCTCGAATAGCACTGCCGAGTGCGCGTATACGACCTGCATTAATGCCGATCCCGGCGCGTTGTGAAACATATTTAACAATCGCGCTGGATGTTGCGTTGATCGAATCAAGGCTATCACCCGCTTCAATTAATACGCATGAACTAAATTGACGAGTAGGGGTACGTACCCCCGCCATAATAGGCGTGGGTAATGAAATTTTAAATTGCGAAGTTGCATCATAAAAACGTTTTATATAAGACAAACGTATGGCCGGTTCATAATCGGAAAACAGACATGCTGCTACCATCAGGTAAAGAAACTGGGCACTTTCATAAATATCACCGGTGACACGATTTTGAATGAGGTATTTACCTTCAAGCTGTTTCACCGCGGCATAGGAGAAATTTAAATCACGGCCATGGTCGATAAATGTTTCCATCTCTTCGAATTCTTGCTTGCTATAGTCTTCAAGGAGATGCGTATCGTACTTGCCTTTAGAGCACATTTTACTGACGTGTTCAAATACACTTGGCGGTGTAAAACGTTGATAAGCTTTTTTGCGCAGGTGGAATACCGCAAGATGTGCCGCTAAATATTGGTAATCTGGCGATTCTTCTGAAATAAGATCAGCGGCCGCTTTAATAATCGTCTCATGTATATCATCGGTACGGATACCATCATAAAACTGAATATGTGAATTTAATTCAACCTGAGAGACCGAAACATTTTTTAAGCCTTCGGCCGCCCAAGTGATCACACGGTGAATCTTATCAAGATCAATGTGTTCTCTTTTGCCATTTCGTTTTGTAACAAATAGGTTTTTGTTCATTCAGAATACCTTATATCTAGCGACAACTGTGTTACTTAACATGCAGTTTTTTAATAGTGTTACGCATTGGTCAAAAACACAACATATTGTGTTTGATAGCGAGAGGTGACACAAGATAAAGACTTTTTAGTTTTTTTTCAAGCAAATGTTTTCAGCTTTACAGTGGATAAAATTGTGGATAACTAGCGCATAAAAAAGCAGGTTAGTAATAACTAACAAATAGCTTAAGGAAGGGGCTGAGATGGGTAAAATGCAACCTTTATTTTAAATTATAAATAGTCATAATATCGATAAATATAATGATCAATAAAATATTAATAACGTCGGTTCTGTTACTGTATGTGCATTTTATGTCGTTTAGACACAGCCAGATTTATGGTTTTGTATGTGCAATCTCGTTATTTACAATAAACTTGGAAAAGCCTTGGAGAGCTTTGGGTTAAATTGACTTAGATCATTAGACCACAATAAAAGAAAGGTTATTTGTTGTTTAATGGCAGGTTAATGATCCCTTAACCTTTAAATTGACTAAATTCAAAAGGAACAGGTTATTAATAAATGCCATTGTTATTAATACTGTTTAAATTTTTAAAGTCATATTGTGGGGGACAGATTATGAAATTGCATATGGAAGATAAGTGTTACACGGATATCTGTTTGTGTGGAAAGTGGTTTCATCATGATCATGGTGGTACCAGCGCGTATATGTTAGGTTCCCGTGAAATTTTTGAGTTCGGCAAGATGCCAACAACGGATGAAGAACTGAAAGCATGTTTAGAGCCGATTGCGAAAAGTAAGATGGAGGCTTAATAAGGCGAATAGATTGACAGAGAAGCCGTGGATTTATGCTTCTCTGCTGATCTGAGCCTGTAAATTATAAATACAGTTATAGGGCTTTGGTACACCTTAACATGTAATTGACATTGACATTTTCAGTAATAACAAAGCTGCCCTGAACGGGACTAAATTCAACACCGCATAAATTTTCACAGTTTAATGTGGTGCTATCTATAGCGCTTAATAACTGTGAAGGGCGGATAAATTTTTCATATTCGTGGGTGCCTTTAGGGACCCATTTCAATAAATGCTCGGCCCCGACAATCATCATTAAATACGCCTTGAAGGTTTTATTAATAGTAGAGAAATAAGCCGTACCACCGGGTTTGAGCAGATCGCAGCAAGCCTGCACAATAGAGGCGGGGTTCGGTACGTGCTCTAACATCTCCATGCAAGTCACCAGATCAAACTCACCCGGATGTTGTGCTGCAAATTCTTCGGCGGTTATTTTTTGATACTGTACTTTTGTTTGTGTCTCTAAAGCGTGCAGTTTGGCTATTTGTAACGAAGCATGCGCCATATCGATACCCGTGACGTGCGCTCCCTGTATTGCCATGCTTTCGCTGAGAATACCGCCACCGCAGCCAATATCTACAACCGACTTGGCAAATAATCCTTCAACGCCGCGCTCTATGTAAGCTAAGCGTGTTGGATTAAGCATATGTAATGGTTTGAAGTCACCTTCTAAATCCCACCATTGTTCAGCCATTGCTGAGAATTTTTCAATTTCTTTTGGATCAACATTGTTTAAAGTTGTACTTGTATTGACTGACATGAATCTTTACCCGGTTTTTGCAGATGCGACATTATAACCAGTAATAAAGATAAAACAATTCAGCTCAGTCCTCCAAGCGCCTGGATAAAATATTTAAAAATCACTGCCGGGCAAATATTTTTCAGCGCAGCTGTGCTGAAAACATCAACAGGGTGGCTAAATCGTTAAGATTAACTAAGCACAGGCGCTTTAGGTAAATAGCGAGTTGTACAAAAAAACAGCATAAAGGCTGTGCTGCTGCTTATTTGCGCCGTAGATTGATTGTCAGGGATTATTAAGTGAAAAATGCCGCTGAATTTATCTCTTCAGCAATAATATGTGTTAGAATGCGCAACTCACAAAAATTCAATCGATATACTAATCAAACAAGGATCTTGGCCTCTATGAGCGAATTTGTATCAGACGTTTCTCCGATCAACATTGAAGATGAATTAAAGACTTCTTATCTTGAATATGCGATGAGCGTAATTGTCGGGCGTGCTTTGCCCGACGTACGCGACGGTCTTAAACCTGTTCACCGCCGTGTTTTATTTGCCATGAACGTATTGCGTAATGACTGGAATAAACCTTACAAAAAATCAGCACGTATTGTTGGTGATGTAATAGGTAAATATCACCCGCACGGTGATACCGCAGTATACGATACGATAGTACGTATGGCGCAAGATTTCTCTCTTCGTTATATGCTCGTCGACGGCCAGGGTAACTTTGGTTCAGTCGATGGTGATAGCGCGGCGGCAATGCGTTATACGGAAATTCGTATGCAGAAACTGGCGCACGAACTATTAGCTGATTTGGATAAAGAAACCGTTGATTTTGTCCCTAACTACGACGGCACAGAGTTTATTCCTGAAGTCATGCCCACAAAAATTCCTAATCTGTTAATTAACGGATCTTCAGGTATTGCGGTCGGTATGGCAACCAATATTCCACCTCATAATTTAGGTGAAGTGATCGATGGTTGTTTAGCACTGATTGAAGATGCTGACATTACGATTAATGAATTAATCGAATATATTCCCGGACCTGATTTCCCGACTTCAGGCATTATAAATGGCCGCAAGGGTATTGTAGACGCTTACCACACCGGTCGTGGCAAAATAAAAGTACGCGCAAAAGCGGATATTGAAGTTAATGAAAAAACCGGTCGGGAAACGATCGTGGTGCATGAACTTCCTTATCAGGTTAATAAAGCGCGTTTAATAGAAAAAATTGCTGAATTCGTAAAAGATAAAAAAATAGAAGGTATCAGCGCGTTACGTGATGAGTCCGATAAAGACGGCATGCGCATGGTGGTTGAAGTTAAACGTGGCGAAGTGGGAGAGGTTGTTTTAAATAATCTTTACGCACAAACCCAAATGCAGGTTACCTTTGGTATTAATGCCGTGGCGCTTGACCATGGTCAACCAAAACTGTTTAACCTCAAAGAGATGCTCGAAGCCTTTATCTTACACCGACGTGAAGTAGTCACGCGCCGTACTGTCTTTGAGCTGAAGAAAGCGCGCGAACGTGCACATATACTTGAAGGTTTGGCTATTTCACTGGCAAATATCGAACCGATCATTGCATTGATTCGCCATTCTGCGACACCAGGCGAGGCTAAAATCGCCTTACAAGCGCAGGGGTGGAGTTTAGGTCATGTTTCGGCAATGCTTGAAGCTTCAGGTGTTGATGCGGCACGTCCCGATGGTTTAGCCGTTGAATTTGGTGTCCGTGACAACCAATACTTTATGACTGAAATACAAGCGCAGGCTATTCTTGATTTACGTTTACAAAAACTAACCGGTCTTGAACACGAAAAAATATTAACTGAATATAAAGAGCTGCTTGATATTATCGCGGCATTATTATTTATTCTGGAGAACCCCGAACGTTTGATGGAAGTCATCCGTGAAGAGTTAGAAGAGATTAAAGCCAACTTTGCAGATCCCCGTCGTACTGAAATTACCGCCAGTGAAACCGATTTGAGCATAGAAGATTTGATCTCTGAAGAAGATGTGGTGGTCACACTTTCCCATGAAGGTTATGTTAAATATCAGGTTTTAACCGATTACGAAGCACAGCGTCGTGGTGGCAAAGGCAAAGCGGCGACTAAGATGAAAGATGAAGACTTCATCGACAAACTGTTAGTTGCAAGTACCCATGATACGATTTTATGTTTCTCCACCCGCGGCCGTTTATATTGGCTGAAAGTATTCCAATTGCCGTTAGCTTCACGTCAGGCGCGTGGTCGTCCTATTGTTAATATTCTACCCCTTGAAGAGGGCGAGCGTATTACCGCAATTTTACCTGTGCGTGATTACGCCGATGATAAATTTGTGTTTATGGCAACCGCAAACGGAACAGTGAAGAAAACCGCACTAAGTGCTTACAGTCGTCCGCGTAACAGTGGTCTGATTGCAATCAATCTTAATGAAGATAATGAGTTAATCGGCGTTGGTATTACCGACGGCAGCAATGAAATCATGATTTTCTCCGATGCCGGTAAAGTTGTGCGCTTTAAAGAAGCGGAAGAAAGTGCCGTAGTAGATGAAAATGGTGCACCGGTACTAGATGAACAGGGTAATCCTGAAATCAAGTTCAAAGGTGTTCGGGCAATGGGCCGCACAGCAACGGGCGTTCGTGGTATTAAATTAAAAGAGGGCGAAAAAGTCGTGTCCTTGATTATTCCAAACGAAACCGGGCATATATTAACCACTACTGAAAATGGTTACGGTAAACGTACTCCGCTTGCAGACTACACGTCTAAGAGCCGTGCAACCCAGGGTGTTATCTCCATTAAAGTAAGCGAGCGTAACGGTAAAGTGGTTGGCGCTGTTCAAGTTGATGTAAACGATGAGATCATGCTGATCACTAACCGCGGAACCTTAGTACGTACCCGCGTAAGTGAAGTGTCAGTGGTCGGGCGTAATACTCAGGGCGTGACTTTAATCCGCACCGCAGAAGACGAGAAAATCGTTGCTCTGCAGCGCATCGAGGAAGTTAAAGATCTGCCCGTTTACGAAGAAGACGAAGTCATTGGCGGTGAAACTGCTGCGTTAGACTCTGATACTTCAGCTGACCAAGAAGGCGAGGTCATTGACAGTGAAGCCGCTGCCTTAGACTCTGAAACTTCGGTTGATCAACCAGACGAAGTATAAGCATAAATTTAGAGGTTAAAAAAACGGCTTCTGCCGTTTTTTTTGTTTTTACAGAAGAATAATCTCAATGGAGATTAACTAGCGGTTTATTCATTTCACAATTAATGCTAGTTTTACTACCCTAAATAATTCAATTCACCCATAGATATCCTAAAGAAGAAAACAGATGAGTAAAATATTTAATTTCTGCGCAGGTCCGGCTATGTTACCCGAAGCCGTTATGCAAAAAGCACAAGAAGAGTTCTGTAACTGGCAAGGGCAGGGGGTTTCCGTGATGGAGATCAGCCACCGCAGCCCGGAATATATCGAAATGGCACAACAAGCGGAGCAAGACCTGCGTGATTTGTTGGCTGTGCCTGATAATTATAAAGTGCTTTTTTGTCATGGCGGCGGACGCGGGCAATTTTCTGCGGTACCGTTAAATCTGCTGGGTGATAAATTGAATGTGGATTATTTGATCACCGGGCAATGGTCAAAATCAGCGGTTGATGAAGCGAAAAAACACGCTCGTGTTACGGAAACAAATATTCTCGACAAAACAGCCGATGGCAAAATAACAGTTAAACCTTCAGCTGACTGGAAAGTAAATGCAGGGGCCGCCTATGTGCATTATTGCCCCAATGAAACCATAGAAGGTATTGAAATTTTTGAAATACCTGAAACCGGTGTCGTACCACTGATTGCCGATATGAGTTCAACGATTTTGTCCCGTCCGATTGATGTGTCTAAATTCGGTCTTATTTACGCCGGCGCACAAAAAAATATCGGCCCGTCGGGTTTAGCCATCGTCATTGTACGTGAAGATTTAATCGGCAAAGCGCGCAAAGTTATCCCGTCTATTTTTGATTATAAAGTGCAGGCGGACGCCGGATCAATGTTCAATACACCACCCACTTACGCATGGTATCTTGCGGGCCTCGTTTTTAAGTGGTTAAAAGAGCAGGGTGGAATAATCGAAATAGAAAAGAAAAATATAGCCAAAGCCGCGTTACTTTATGACTTTATCGACAACTCTACATTCTATTCTAATAACGTTGATATATCCGTGCGCAGCCGTATGAATATTCCCTTTCAACTTGTCAATGAAAGCTTAAATGCGCTTTTCCTGAAAGAGTCTAAACAGGCCAACCTGCTGACCCTCAAAGGTCACAGACTAGTCGGCGGAATGCGTGCCAGTATCTATAATGCGATGCCCATTGAAGGTGTTCAGGCGTTAGTTGATTTCATGGCAAGATTTGAAGCTGACTATGCGTAAAATGGGTTAATAACTCGCAATAAAACAGGCCCCACGACGCGGATTTTAGTATTCTCAAGTGGAGTGGGGCCCGATTATTTACTACCTATTGTCAGTAGATCTTAAGGATGAAAAATGAGCTGTGATTTTTTAAAGCTTGCGAATGCGGGCGTACAAAAACTGCACCCCTACCAAGCCGGTAAACCAATGTCTGAATTAGAACGTGAACTCGGCATCACTGATATTGTCAAACTTGCTTCCAATGAAAACCCCTTAGGACTCAGTGAAAAAGTAAAAGCTGCACTGCAAAGTGAACTTGCTGAGTTAACCCGTTATCCCGATGCCAACGGTTTTAACCTTAAACAGGCTCTTAGCTATAAATATCAGGTCGAATTAAATCAGGTTACCCTTGGCAACGGCTCCAATGATTTACTGGAATTGGTTGCGCGGGCATTTGTCAGCACGACAAATGAAGTGATCTTTGCGCAGTATGCTTTTATCGTTTATCCGATAGTGACCCAGGCTATTGGCGCCAAAGCGGTGGTTGTGCCGGCCAAGGATTACGGTCATGATTTAGAGGCAATGGCAGCTGCTGTTACTGATAAAACCAAACTTATTTTTATTGCCAATCCTAACAACCCCACGGGTACATTTTTAGAAGCGGATCAAATTAGATCTTTTCTGAGCAAGGTACCTGCGCATGTATTAGTGGTATTGGATGAAGCTTATTTTGAATATGCAGCGGCGGAGCGGCGCGGTAATGCTATCGCATTGATTAACGACTTCCCAAATCTAATTGTTTCCCGAACCTTTTCAAAAGCCTACGGCCTTGCCGGATTACGAGTGGGTTACAGCATTTCAAATCCGCAAATTGCCGATATTCTTAACCGTGTCCGCCAACCCTTTAACTGTAATGCCTTAGCGCTTAAGGCCGCAGAAACCGTTTTACAAGACCAAGAATATTTGCAGAAAGGTATTGAATTAAACAATGCGGGTATGGCAGACCTGAGTGCATTTTTTAGCGAAAAGGGCCTTGAATATATTCATTCAATGGGTAACTTTATCACGGTCAATGTCGGAAAATCGGGTGATGAGGTTTATCAACAGTTATTACATGAAGGCGTCATTGTACGCCCGATAACGGGCTACGGCTTAAGTGAGCATTTGCGTATCAGTATCGGTACGGAAGCTGAAAACCAACGCTTTAAACAAGCCCTGACTCGTGTCTTAAACCTGCAATAAGAGAAACAGATATAATGGAACAGTTATTATTAAACCCGATCAAAAAAGTAGATGGTGAGATTAATTTACCCGGCTCAAAAAGTCTTTCTAATCGCGCGCTTTTACTGGCCGCTTTAGCAAAAGGCACAACCACACTGACTAACCTTCTAGACAGTGATGACATTCGCCATATGTTAAACGCATTAAAAAAATTGGGGGTCAATTATCAGCTTTCAAATGATAAAAAACAGTGCGTTGTTGAAGGATTAGGGCGGGCATTTAATACTGCAGAAGCAGGTCAACTGGAGCTTTTCTTAGGCAATGCCGGCACTGCGATGCGCCCTTTATGTGCCGCTTTGTGCTTAGGTCAGGGTGAATATGTACTGACGGGTGAAGCGCGCATGTTTGAGCGTCCCATCGGCAGTTTAGTGGATGCATTAAAGCAGGCCGGTGCTCAGGTGAGTTACCTTGGCAATGACAATTATCCGCCACTGAAAATTAAAGGGACGGGGCTTAAGGGCGGAAAAATTAAAATCGACGGCAGTGTTTCCAGTCAGTTTTTAACCGCTTTTTTAATGGCCGCACCCATGGCAAGCGAAGATACTGAAATTGAAATAGTCGGTGAACTGGTTTCTAAACCTTATATTAAAATCACCCTGCAAATTATGCAGGATTTTGGCATTGAGGTTGATAATCAAAACTTTGAACGTTTTATTATTAAAGCAAACCAAACCTATAGCGCAGCCGGAAATTATTTAGTGGAAGGAGACGCTTCATCGGCTTCCTATTTTTTAGCGGCAGGGGCGATCGGCGGAGGCTGTATTAAGGTGACCGGTATAGGTAAAAACTCCGTTCAGGGTGATATCCAGTTTGCCGATGCCTTGGAAGCAATGGGGGCAAAAATAGAATGGGGCGATGATTATATCAAAGCCAGTAAAGGTCAGTTAAAAGCCATTGATATGGACTTGAATCACATTCCCGATGCCGCAATGACTCTTGCGGTTGCCGCACTCTTTGCCACGGGCACAACTAAAATCCGCAACGTCTATAACTGGCGGGTTAAAGAGACTGACCGTTTATATGCAATGGCGACAGAGCTGCGTAAAGTCGGCGCAACCGTTGTTGAAGGGCATGATTTTATTGAGGTCACAGCACCTGAAAAATTAACCCATGCCGAAATTGATACCTATGATGATCACCGTATAGCGATGTGTTTTTCATTGGTTGCCTTGGGTAATACAGCCGTGACAATTAACGATCCTAAATGTACCTCAAAAACATTTCCAGATTATTTTGATAAACTAGCTTCAGTGAGCTGTTGATCACTGCCGCTTACTAAAAATAACGCCTGTATTACAAGGCGTTATTTTTTTGTACGCTTCTGTCACTTGACCTATTTCTCTTTTATATCTTCGTTCAGTGAAATCCCATTAAAAATATCAGGACAGCACTAGACTTATATTCGTTAGTTGCTATTGATCTGTCTGAATCCAGTGAGGCGGTGATCAGTCAAGCGTTTGCTTTAGCGCGTGATAGCCAGGCAAAGCTTTCATTTATCCCTGTTGACGCTTTCTATATTAATAATGAAAGTATTCTTGTTTATATTGAACGGCAGATTCAACCTTGAAGTGCATAACCATTAAGCAGCCATAGCTACCATATATTCAGATATTAATCAGTCAGCTTGATTATCCGATTACAAACAGTGTTGTTTTAATGTAAATGAATACCACCATAATAGCTTCATTTTCACGCCCTTATTTCAGTTGTGTGTATAAAATATATTCTAGGATTGAACCTGAATCGTAGAAACTTTCTATATGATTATTAGCACTTACGTTTTTATTTTTTAGATAAAAAACAAGATCCTACCCTGTTGCTGTCCACCTTGAGTTTGCACTTCCCTTTCTTATTATTTGCATGTTTGTGCACTTTTCTTCCTTATTTCTTCCTTATTTCTTCCTTATTTCTTGCGCAATGTCGCACAATCTTGCATCTTTCCTCCTTATTCATTGCACAAGACCGCGTAATCTTGCACCATCCGATTTCGGATTTAAATGTCATTGAACTATCAAATCTAAAGGCTACTTTATTAAGTGGTATTTTGTAAGTTAGTCGTTTTTATAGGAATGAAAGCGTCTTGGTACATATCTCGATTTTCGTACCTATATTGTATAAGTATATGATATTAAATAATTTTTATTTTTAACTTGCGAATCTGGTATATAAAGTATTTTTTATTTTTTAATTGGTAAATCAAGTGTAAAAAATAACTTAATTAACTCATTTTATTACACGTTGTGCAGAATGTCGGATATATTAAAAGGATTTATTTTGAACACAGGAAGTGTTAATCCAGCCGCGTTAAGGTGCTGCGATATGTTGTTGCAGCTTAACGGTATTAAGCTGCTGCCTATAAAATTTGATGCGGGCTATAAAAAGCTCTCGCAATATCTAAAGCAGTTGTCTAAGCAATACGGGTTGCATCTTAAACAGTCCACTATCAAGTGGAAAAAACTCAGTGCCGATAAACTGCCGCTGAGCTTTGAAACGGTGGACGGCGATCATATCGTATTGGCCAAAATGGCTGACGATAAAGTCTTAATTCAACGCGCCGACAAAACCTCACCGGAAGTCATATCTGTCGACGAGCTTGAGGTGCTATGGTCAAGTAAAGTCATCTTTATTCCGGAACGGTATCGGACAACATTCGTCAGTATTGCCCACAAGCCAATGATCAACAGGTTATCAATACCACTAAACTCGCTGGTGCGCATCAATTTATTGAGCAACTTGCGCAGGGTTATAACACCCAAATCGGCGAGTGCGGTGGCAATCTGTCGGACGGTCAGAAACAGCGTTTGGCCTTAGCGCGCGCACTCATCACCAATCCCCAAATACTGGTCTTCGATGAAGCCAACAGTGCGCTGGATTATGAATCGGAAGCCGCGATTATTAGTCGATTACCGGAAATAACCAAAGGGAGAAACGGTAATAAGCATTGCACATCGTTTAAATACGATTCGTCATTGTGACCGTATTTTTGTGATTGAGAAAGGACAGTTGGTTGAGTCGGGAAATCATCAAACATTAATTGAGGAAAAAGCAAAATATGCAAGGTTATGGGCGAGTCAGGTGGGGTAGTAATAACAAGTGTTGGGCTGTATTAATATTTATTGAAATTAATAGGAGATGTAAACAATGAGCTGGGGAAAAAATAAGGCTAATTTAAAACAGGTGATGTTATTTCTCCTGAAAGCACCTAGCAAATTTGTTATTTCTGCTCTTTTATTAAGAGCCTGGCTTTTTGTGGGGCTGTCTATAGTCCTAACTATTATTATCGACTACATTGGATCGCCTCCCCCCATATTCAAAATTAACTTGTCAGATCGGTACGTTGATAAAACGGGCGTACAACGAGTAGCTAAAAGCAAAATGCATTATATCAACCTAAGAGTAAGTGAAGATAATAATGAATTTTATTTTGCGGGTATTTATCGGAATAAAGTTGATTTTCTTAATAATTTGATTGGAGAAACTATGACTATTTGCTTTTATGCAAACCGACAATGCCTTATTTATTTTAATCAGTATTTAGAAATTATCTATCAAGATCAAAGGGTGATGAATAATTATGAGGAACGCCGTTTAAATCAGTTGAATCGATTACAATACTCAAAAAATTATTTTGGTCAACTTTCTGTTGGTTAGTGTTAATACCCTTAACTTTAACCATTTACATTTTAAAAAAACATTAAAAAAGGATAAACGGAGCCAATGGGTGAACCGACTGGTACCTGAAATTCCAATACCGAATAAAAGTCAAAAAAAAGATTTAAAAATCACGCCGTAAAATACATATTGTTGGCAGGGTGTTGATGTTTTTGTGCTTTATGTCATTTTGTTATTTTATTAAAAAATTAGATGGAATTTTATTTTTAGGAGACATGGATGTTGCGGTATAAAAGAATAAAGTCACAAATAAAGGTTATATTACCTTTATTATTAGTTATATGGAGTCAAGGGGGTCTAGCTAGCTCTCATGATAATGAGTTAAAAAAAGATCGTTACTCTTATTTTAGTGACTCCAAAAAGCATAAAGCTAATGGTAAGTACGCTGATGAAGAAGATCACTCTGATTGCTCAGATCCAAAAAATAACAAAGAACACAGTAAACACGATCATAAAGAGCATCACTCTGATTGCTCAGATTCAAAAAAACACAAAGAGCACAGTAAACACGATTATAAAGAGCATTACTCTGATTGCTCAGATTACAAAAAACACGGTTCAGATGGTCATAAGAGCCACCATCAAGATCATAAAAAACATTGCGAAGATCAAAATGAAAGCCCAGAAATTATTTCTAATGCAATACAAACGGGACGAAAAGGAGAGCAATACCTGTATCAAGTGGTCGCTACAGATGCTGATTCAACTGAGCTGAGCTACTCCTTAAAGCAGGCGCCAAACGGCATGACAATTACCCCTGAAACAGGGATAATTAGCTGGGTTGCTAATAATGATTATTACAATCAGAGTATTGAGCCGCTGAAATTTTGCGAGCAGAGCACTGATGATAAAACCCAAAAAATAACTTTTAGTGATTTTTCTGATTTATCAGCACTGACCCTCAACGGCGATACTGCTAACTTAAATCCAGTGAATACAAATGTTCTTCGCCTTACTGATGATCTGAGGCAAAGCGGAAGTGCATTTATTACAGAGCCGCTACTATTGAGTGAATCTTCTGCTTTCAAAGCTTCCTTTAGCTCTGCTTTTAGCTTTCAAATTAGTGATCCTCAGGGACTCAGTGATTCAGATGGACAAGGTGGCGATGGTTTTGTTTTTGTTATACAGACCCAAGATGATGAAATCGAATCGGTGACTGGTGGCATGGGTTATCAAGGTATTAAACAAAGTATCGGTATTGAATTTGATACCTGGGCGAATAAAGGCCAGGACGGCTACAAAGGTAAAGGTCATTTACACCATCACGGAAAAGGCCATTCAAAAGACAATAACGGTAATCATATTGGCTTAAATATCAACGGCTCTGTTATTTCAACAAAACAGGTGAATTTACCTAACCGCCTAAATGATGGCAATATTTGGTTTGTTTGGATCGATTATTCTGGGGTTTCAGAGTTATTAGAGGTGCGTCTAGCTTTTGAAAATATCCGTCCAGCGCAGGCAACGTTAAGTTACTCACTAGATCTATCAAGCATCATACAAACAGATAATGCTTATGTAGGTTTCACTTCCGAGACAAACGCTTCATCGAATATTCATGACATTCTTAATTGGCAGTTTATCAATACATATTCTCCGATTGGTGATGTACCCGATCTCGTTGCGCATAATCTACAGCTGCATGAAATAAACGGTCAGTATCAATTTCAAGCACAGTTAACCAACCGCAGTAAACCCTTACTTGATACTGAATTGCAGTCTGGTTTTTTCTCGGCCGATCCAACTCAAAATGGACTTTTACTGGATGAAATGGTTATTAATAACCTGGCCACAGGTGAAACGACTCAGGTTAACTGGCCTGTTTCTGATATTAGTTTACTCACGGATGATATCTATCTTTGGGCAGATAACCGTGAGAAAGTATTTGAATGTAATGAGCAAAATAATATTACACGAAGCGCATTCGTTTGGGTGAAAGTAGCAGATGATAAAGGAGCTGAAGATCAACAGTTGTTTGCTATCTCGTTAAAAGACGAAAATAATCCTCCTCGTATTACTAGCCAACCAGTAAACAATGCAGCTTTAGGTCTAGCATACACTTATAAAGTTGCTGCAATTGATGCCGATTTAGGTGACATACTCAGCTATCGTTTACTAGATGCACCAGATACGATGGAGATTAATGAAAATAGTGGTGAAATCAGTTGGACAACTTTTATTGCAGGTGATTTTTCAGTCACAGTTGAAGTGATCGACCTTGTTGGATCGACCGACAGACAAACTTATCCAATTGTTGTGCATCTGTTAAATAATTTACCACCTGAAATTATTTCTCAACCAGTTGTTCAAGCAACAGAAGAGCTGACTTATCTCTATCACGCAATAGCGGAAGATCTAAATCCAAATGATCAGTTAACTTATTCACTCGAATTGGGTCCAGAAGGGATGGGAATTGATCCTAAAGCGGGCACGATTAGCTGGACCCCAACAGATGATTACATTAACGGTATCACTCAAGTAAATAATCAATGTTATTTAAAATCAGAGGGAAATACTATTCGCTCTGTTGGTGATGCCGAAGTGCTCGTGGTTATTGATGTTTCAGGTTCAATGGGCGGAGAGACTCGCTGGGTTGGTGGTATGGCTGTTGCATTGGAAGAAAAGCTAAAAGCAGCTGGTGTTGGCTCTAATGATACAAATAAATATGGTCTAGTTAACTACTCTAGCTATGGGCCAAGGAATACTCTTGTTAAGGGCGGGAAGTTTGGAAGCGCTCAAGAGTTTGATGCTGCTTCGGCCTCTTTAGGTCTATACGGTGGTACAGAAGATGGTTGGCAAGCAATTCACTTTACTCTTAATGATTACCCCAAAGCTGAAAAAGCCGCCAGAAATATTATATTGGTAACCGATGAAGATAGGGATAATCGTGACAGTAACATCACATATGCTTCTATTTTGCAGGAGCTAGATGGACAGGCCGCACTACTTAATTCTGTCGTTAATGCACGTTTTAAATGTGTAGATGGTACTTCTGCATTAGGCATGAACAGCGAGCATGTTGGTTATGTTGCAGATGGACAAGGCGGTTATACGCTTTGCGAAAATGCTTCAGCCTATTCTGGATCTGGAAATACTATTGCACATTATGTACAAATGGCGATGGAAAATGGCGGAGCAGCTTGGGATCTAAACTATCTGCGTAGTGGCGGTCATTACGCGGAGTCTTTCTCTAAAGCGCTTATCGATATCAAAGTAAAAGAGATTATTGAACAATTACCTCCCGCAATTGCACCCGATCTTATGGTTAGCAAACTTGGCTTAGTAAAATCTGATGATGGCTATCATGTCCAATTAAAACTGCTGAATCGTGGTTTAGCCGATGTTAAAACAGAAAGTAATATTACGGTTTACAGTGGTGATCCTGCCATTGATGGTATAGAGATTGTGCGTTTTACTGTGCCTGAAATGCTTATAGGGCAGCAGGAGTTGTTGGATGCTTTAGTCAATGAATCATTACTTAATCAAGATCTCTATGCACAAATAGAGGCGACCGATGAGGCAAGTGAATGTGAAACGGCTAATAACATAACACATTCAGCATTAGTTAAATTGAAAGTGACAGATACTGGCGCGCTATATGATACCCAGCTATATATTGTTTCCGCTGATGATATTAATGTTGAACCGCAAATCACCAGTCAGGCGAATACGCTTGCCAGAGTAAATGAAAGCTATCAATACCAAGTCACAGCCAACGATCTAGATATTGGCGATGGCCTTACGTTTAGTCTGATTGAAGATAAAGCACAAGGTTATCAAATTCCGGAAGGTCTAGTGATAGATGATTTCACTGGATTGATATCTTGGACAGCAACGATTGAGCAGCAGGCAGAAAGCTACGTAATTGCAGCAAAAGTCACCGATCTACGTGGAGGAGAAGATATTCAACTGTTTGAACTTGAAGTTTCTGCAGAAGCGGTGCGCCTGTTCAGTCCGGGTGAACAGTCTAACTACTCTGGTGATCCTGTTGAATTGCAGCTGATTGTTAACCACGCACCAACAGCACAGTTGTCATACCAAGCAACCGGTCTACCCGATGGTTTAAGCATTAACAGTGATGGTTTTATCTCAGGCGTTTCTACCATTGAAGGCGAGTACCAAGTCAATCTCACTGTCACTGATACCACTCACTACAGTAATTCTCAGGTTGATTTTGTATGGCATATTACTGCCGAGCAAAATATTGCGCCAGAGATAACGTCCGTCCCGAATCAGCTGGTATTGTTAAATAGTCTCTGGAGTTATCAGGTCATTGCAAAAGATCAAAATCAAGACACATTAACATTTGCACTGCTAAAAGGTCCGCAAGGAATGATCCATCAAGACAATGGCTTAATTGAGTGGACACCTAGCATCAACCAGATGGGACAACATGCGGTTGAAATAACTGTGAGTGATGGTGCATTTACGCAAATTCAACACTTTGTAGTTAAAGTGCCACAAGGTAATTTAGATAACTACCCGCCTGTCGTTAATAGTCAACCAAGCTTAAGCGTAGAGACAGAGCAACAATACCGTTATCAACTTCAAGCAAGCGATCCCGATGGCGATGCGCTGACCATTACTCTCGACAAAGCACCTGCAGGTATGCTGATTGATAGCCAAAACATAATAACTTGGGATCCCACAAAGGCGCAACTGGGTAGTCATCCGGTTGAAATAACTATCAATGATGGCAGCTATACCGTTAAGCAAAGTTTTACGGTTACAGTATTACTGCCTGCTGAAGACAATAATAATCCGCTAGTCACTAGTCAGCCTGCCGGGCTTGCGATTGTTGATAAAGCTTATCGCTATCAAGTCGTTGTAAGCGATGCTGACGGCGATAATTTACATATCTCGCTAGATCAAGGGCCAGTAGGTATGGTGATAGATGAGCAACATCTGGTCAGTTGGACTCCAACATCTGCAGATATTGGGGAGCACAGCGTTGTTATTCAAATAACCGATGGCAAGGTATTGTTAAACCAAAGTTATACCCTAAAAGTGGCTGAAGCGAACAGTGTCAATCATGCGCCAACATTCACTTCATTACCAAGCAGTGAACAGAGTACGTTAGCTGTCGGGCGTGAGCTGAGTTTTGCTATTAATGCCAGCGATCCGGATGGTGATCAACTGACCTTTAGCATTGAAGTGACAGGCGATAATCCGATCGGCCTAGATATTGATGCGCAAACGGGGTTACTAACTGCCTTTCCCTTTGCCGATGATCAAATAACGAGCTACCCGTATAAAGTCACTGTTGATGATGGCAACGGGGGAGCGTCTTTCTTTAATTATCAATTAACGGTATTAGCGACGGGCAGCAACAACCATGCTCCGCAGTTTATTAGCCAGCCAATCACGATTGTGCAAGTAGGTGATATATATCAGTATCAGCTGCAAGCGAGCGACAGTGACGGTGATGCCATCAGCTATAGCCTGCGACCAAGCCCGCTACATATTGATAATAATGGCCTGCTTAATTGGCAGTCTTTAAGCAACGATATCGGCAGCCACGAAATAGAGGTTAGTGCCACAGATATCTATGGGGCCACCGTATTACAGACGTTCACTATTTATGTGCTTGGGGCTGGAGATAATGCGCCAGTGATTACCTCGACAGCAATAACAGAGCTGCGCTTAGAGCAAGGTGAATACCATTATCAAGTACAAGCCAGTGATGTCGATGGACAAGCCGTAACCTTCCAATTACTGCAATCACCACAAGGGATGAGCCTCGATAGCATTAGTGGTGGGATCAGTTGGCTAGCGGATGAAACGCAACTAGGCAGTCATACGGTTGAAGTGCGCGCGGCTGACATTGATGGTCATTCATCTGAGCAACGCTTTGAGTTACTAGTGAGCAACAGCGGCCCTTGGAATCGCAGAATGTGCCGCTAAAAAATAGCAGATAAAAAATAATTCGTTCCCATGTTTATTATGGAAACACATATTTTAAACACATTCCCTTGTTAAACAGGGAATGCATAAGATAGAGACTGAATATGAATAATTACTCATTATTATCCACAATACGTCACGCTAGTCGTTTTATGTTGACGATCAGCTGTTTGATGATTATCAGCTACTGTTTTGTATTTTACTCGCCTTCGGCGCATGCCATGGTCGATGCCAATAAACGTACAAATCCAAGCAGTGAAACGCTATTATTAACGCAAGTGAGTGAAAATAATAAGCTCCTAGCGCAAGGGATCACGGCTTTAAATAAGGAGCTGAGCAAAGAGAAACCATCGCAAAAACGTTTAAATCATATTCAAGCTTATATAGCTAAAAAGCATGACAATCTCAGTGAGCAGCAAACACAAGTTGAAATGCTACTTTCCGAACAATTGGCGCATCTTAAAGAGAAAAAAACAGATAAAAAACTGTTCTCTGCCGGGCAAAAGCAAACAGCTAAGATCAATGATCAGTATCAACTTTTACTTGATGATCTTACGCAGCTGCAGGGCTTTAAAAGTGCCAACGAATTAATCGCTAAAAAAGCATTTGTCGCCAACCTCGATAGCAAACTTACCCGTATTAACCGTCAAGCCCCAACTCATAGCTATGATAATGATAACTTGCCCTTTGGTCCGAACAGCAATCAACAAACAGAAGCGGTGCTCACTCAAGAAGCGCTTGAACTTAAATTAAATGATGGTCAGCCGATACTGCAAGCAAGATCAATGCTCGCCTCGGTTGATCTTGACTTGCCAAGTGATGCCGACTTAGCCGCCAGTGTCGATGCACAACTAACTGATGCAATCAAACAAAAAGCGATCGAGTTAGATAGCAATCCATTAACTATCTATAACTGGGTATACAATAATATACGTTACCTCCCAAGCCATGGCTCAATGCAAGGGGCAGATTACACCCTGCTCAGCGGACAAGGTAACGCCATTGATAGTGCAAGTTTATTAGTTGCACTGCTGCGTTCCACTGCCACACCTGCTCGTTATGTTTATGGCTCGGTCAGTTTATCGCCAGAGCAACTACAAAACTGGGTCGGTGGTGTTGATAACTGGGAAGCTACTGCTAACCTGCTTGGCCAAGGTGGCATTCCCGTAACGCAAGTATTTAACCAAAATGGACAAATAGCGCATATCGCCATTGAGCATGCCTGGGTAGAAGCTTGGATAGACAATAAATGGGTGAGTTTAGATCCCTCTTTCAAGCAGTATCAATACACAGAGCGCATGCAACTTGAACAAGCCGTGCCTTTTAATGCCAGTTCATTGCAAGATATGCTCACTAACGGTAGCGAGTCCAACGAATCAGAAGGTTGGGTGCGTGGTATTGATCAAGAGGCGATAAGCAATCAACTCACACAATATCAAGCCAAGCTTGAAGAGTTTATGAGTATCAATCATCCATCAGCCACACTCGCAGAGGTATTAGGATCGCAAAAGATTATTCAAACAGAGGCAGATACCTTACCAACTACATTACCCTATATCGTTATCCATGCTGAAAAAAGTGTCAGCACACTGCCTGATAGTCTGCGTCTAAAATATAAATTTAACTTGTTGGATGAATATGGTACTAACTTGATAAGCTATGAGGCATCAGGCCCGGAGGTGGCAGGTAAACGCCATGCGCTTTCTTATAAACCGGCAACGGAATCCGATCAGCAACGATTACTCGATTATTTACCCGAAGAGATAAACTCGGCAGCCGATCTGCCCGGCTCGTTACCGATTAATCTCATTAATTTAACACCAGAATGGGTTGTTGAAGGGCAAACGATTAAGAGTGCAAGCGCTGTTGGTTTAGGTGTCGAGCTTAAAGTGCAGCAAGGTTTTTATCTGCCCGGAAGAGGTTGGGAGATGGGCTTAACCAGCCCAACTAATGCCGGCGCTTATCAGGCAGTGGGTATTGATCTGCAGGGAATTGCGCCGAAACAGCTGCAGGCTTTACAAGCTGAATTAGAGGAAACCAAAGGAAAACTCGAAGCTGAAGATTTTGAAAATATTGATAGCCATGATTTAACCGGAAATATCCTTCAGACGGGTGTGCTAAGTTATTTTGCTATGACCTATGCGCAAGATAAATTAGCCGCACAAGTCGCCGATAGTGTCAGTTATCGCCAACCCTCTTATGGTACTTTTGGCATTGCAGGTAGCGTCAGTTACTGGTTTGGACTGCCAAGAAATATCGCCTTTACCGGCGTGGTCATGGATATTGATAACTTGGCTTTTTCCAGCGAAGTAAAAAGTAACTGCCATGGAGATTGGGTCGCATTAAACAAAGCCAGCGGTGTGCGCGCCAGTGCCTATGAGCATATTATCCCTGAGATAATGTTTAATACTGATCCCGCTAATCCTGTGGAAGGGATTTCTGCGGTAAAAGCATTAACTGTCGCAGCGCAGCAAAATCAAAAAATATATACTTTAGATCTTGGTAAAATAGATCAACTGGCCAATATCAGTATCGATAGTGCGGCTAAAAATGAGATCCGTAATGCGCTTTACCAAGGTAAAACCGTCACAGTACATGAAAAACCTATTACCCATTTTGGCTGGACAGGTAGCGGTTATATTGTTACCGACAATGATACGGGTGCGGGGGCTTATAAGATTAGTGGGGGGAGTAATGGGGGGTTTTTAAACACTATTAATAGTTACCCGCTCATATGGGCTGCCCTTAGTTTTGCAGTAGCGTTCATTCCTTTCATTGGCCCAATATTAGCAATTGGCGCAGGAATTTTGTCTATAGCAGCTAGTTTTCAAGATTTTGAACAAAAATTAAATGGCAGTAGCGTCGGTTGCTTGATTGGAGGGGGGGCTGCATTAATCTCATTTGGAGTCATACTTTTAGTTATAGGTGCATTTGCTTCCCTTTTAGCTGTTGCGATTGCTTTTTCAATCGGAGCGTTTCTAATCGACAGTGCTATAAAAGCTGTATTTACTGAAAAAACGTGTCTTGCAATATCTAATTAGGAGTTAATCGTAATGTTCATAAAAAAATTAAAACGGATAATTCCTTCTGATGAAACTAATTTAATACTAACAGCATTAATATTTTTTTTGCTGGGTTTATACTTGGTAAAAAAGAGATATTCTTGGATTAACTCTACCGTATATTTATTTGCAATAGTTGCAAGTATATCGCTATTAACAAGTGTTGTATTAGAAATGGAACATTATGATTCAGCAAAACTATTTTTATTTTGGAATTTCATTACGTATCTTATGCTAATGGCTTTAATACTCCCTGAAACAGTAAAATATAGAACAAAGAGGTTATCTCCAAGCATAAAAGCATTATTTGCTTTTATGCTTAGAACTTGTGTGATTATATTAACTTCAGCAGTGGCTTTGATCTCTTTCTTTTACATGCCTTTTTCTTACTTGAATTTAATTGGGTTCACCATTCCTGTTTCTCTATTTACAATTTTAATGATGTATACTTATTTCCGCTCACGAAAAGTATTTAAGGGAGCTTTCTATATCCAAGATAAATAATTAATTATTAGGAAAAGCAGGAAAAATACTCTGGGCCACCCATTAGTTAGTTCCAGTCATGGTAAATGATGGTAAATGAGACTGGTAAATGAAGACAGCCATACCTTTTTGACGGATCATAATTTTATACCTACTATATAACCAGTGTTTTTACATACAGCTATAGAGGTAGAGATGACACAATCACGTTCTACATTAATTTCACTGGTTGATACGCCTTATTACCACTGCATTTCTCGTTGCGTTCGCCGCGCTTTTTTGTGTGGCGAAGATAAATACAGCGGTCAAAGTTTCTCACATCGTCGCCAATGGATGGTTGATCGCATTCGCCAACTGAGCAATATTTTTGCGATTAATGTGTGCGCCTATTCCATTATGTCTAATCACTATCACCTTGTTTTACATGCCAATGAAGCCGAAGTAGAGGCTTGCTCGGATGAGGATATTTGTGTTCGTTGGTATCAACTTTATTCCGGCTCCGAGATTGTATCTCGTTGGCGCAAGGGAGAGTTAACAAATGAAGCTGAAATTGACATAGCGCTTGAAGTTATTGCTAAATGGCGACATCGATTAATTGATATTTCTTGGTTTATGCGCTCGTTAAATGAATTTATCGCGCGTAAAGCCAATGTCGAAGATAATTGCACAGGCCGCTTTTGGGAAGGGCGTTTTAAGTCACAAGCTTTGCTTGATGA
>NZ_JBLIED010000025.1:0-51711 GCF_047632955.1 Psychromonas sp.
ATAGCAAGCTATTTCCTGTTACCGTTCGACTTGCATGTGTTAAGCCTGCCGCCAGCGTTCAATCTGAGCCATGATCAAACTCTTCAATTTAAAGTTTAATTTGCAGCTTGCGCTGCGACTCAATATTACTGACTAAAACTAAAGAACCTAAGTTCTTTTGTTATTCTGAATTAATGAATTAATTCGTGTGTCACTATATTGATGTTGCCTTTACAAGAAAGGACTTTGATTTTTTTGAAATCACATCAACAATAAGTGTCCACACAGATTGTTTGATTAAATTGTTAAAGAGCGTGCCTTTCGGCAAGGTGCGTATACTACGCCACCTGCAAACGATGTCAATGATTAATTCTTGTTTTCAATCAACGTTTAACGTTATTAAAAACTTAATCTCTTTCGTTCTGAGTAACTGGTTTGACTTGCGTCTTTACCGTTTCCGTGGATGCGCATTATAGAGATTTAGATGACGCTGGCAAGCGTTTATTGGCAATTATTTGAATAAAATGAATGAACGATTAATTAAACAACAAAGTGCTGTTTAGTTAGCCGTTATTGTATTGTTTTGCTGCTGATTAGCTGATTGATAGATTTTTGAGGGTACAATTTTTTACTAACGAAGTGAGTTATCACAAAACCAATCGCCGCCCAGCTGATTGCTATTAATATAATGAAGGCTTCATTGGTTATGTAAAACTGTTTGGCTATTAATGCACTGCAGATAAAAAAGAGAAGGGGTACAAGGTAGACTAACATGGCACTTTTTATTAAATCTTTATTATTTATACGCAGTTCAACAAAGTTATTCACCTTCATTTCTTCTGTATAAGGAATACTAAATTGGAGTGCTTTGTCTGAAAATGTTTTTGATACAACACCCACACCACAGTTATCATTATTTTGACACGACGAACATGCCGATTTTGAAATGTATTCAATATGAGCGAGAGTTTTACCCTTATTTTTTTCTATTGCTATTATTTTCCCTTTCTCAGCTACCATCTTTTATTCCACCATAGAAATTGATTCGATTAAACGCTTGGCAGTGGCAACAGGTATTTCGCCGATCACATTGATCTCAAAATTATCTTTTTGATCTGTGTATAAAACCGTTGCGCCGCGTTGAATTATATTTTGCTGTTGCTCTGACGTTGTTTTTTTAGTTGATATATATATCGAAACAGAAACAATGCCATCGTTTAACATTATGTAGGAAACCGGTTCATTTTCATACATTACTAATTTATGCTGATCATCCTTAACAACTTTAAAACCAGCAGGCAACCAATCGACCTTCCATAAAGACGCTTGAAGATTAGAGCTTTGGGTTAAATGAAATAATTCAGGCAATTTTTGATTACTCAAGCTTTCTAGCCATGGATTCAGTTGTTCGCTAACTTTTAATGAAACAACCATTATCTGGTCAAGAATAATATTTTCATTATTAATTGTATCTAAGCGCAAAGGCAAATGAGTATCAAGATCGATCCAGACTATATAACTATAACGATATTGATCTTTACTTATCATACGTATCGCCATTGCTGTTTTACCCGCAATGCGACCTTTTCCTAAAATAATGTACTCGTATGACACTAACCCCTGGTCATAATCAAAATTAGCAATATTTGCAAAAACACTTTGGTTGCGAGTCGATTGTAACGTATAGGGTTGTGAGCCCTGTTCAAAATAACTTATTTTCTGCAGGTATTGTAAAGACTCACGCATTGCGCCGTTTAAATAACGAAAATAAACAATCTCTTCTTGATTAATCACGCCATGGAGTAACTGTTTGGGTTCAACTGTATTTTTTAGGTTATTTAAATATAATATTTCATAATTTAAATTTTTATAGGATTTTTGCATCAGCTGCAGGTATTCAATAGCAGTTAGCTCATCCTTTTTTTCTGTTTGATCGTTGCTCGCCTCTGTGGCTTGAACAGAAAATGCGGCACTCGCCATTAATATCAACACACAGGTAATTAACGTTTTAAAATATAAGAGCAGTTTCATTACTTACCTTAAGGTTGTGTTTGCAGCTGTATTTTTTAATTTAAATATTTATACGCCGTTTACATAAGCAGCAGTTAGACTATCTTTTTTATGCTTTGATAGTGCTCACCTCTGTGGCCTGCACAGAGGTGAGCTTTTAATCTTAAATTAACAATTACTTAAGGTTGCGTTTGCAACTGTAATTGATGGTCATTTAATAATGCGTCTAATCGTGCATTATGTTCTTTAACGTCCTGTTGTGATTGTTTTTTAGTTGCCTGCAAGCTGACCGGGTTTGCACCGCCCATGGGCACAGTCTTTAACACTTCAAGTCCTGCACCGTTGTTTTCAAAGGTTGGTTCAGAAGTAACAAGGCTTGCTAACACCACCACACCGGCAACGGACGCGGCGATCGCATATTGTCCAAAACGTTTAAAAAAAGAGATGACGTTATTTTCACTTGCTTGTGCCACTGTTTCATTAATTGCACCAAGCTCCACAACTGGCGCTGTATCAGGTTGTTTTTTTATTTCAGCCATGACTTGTTGGCTAATATCAAAATTAACGAATTGATCGGTAACATCACCACGCATCACCTCACCAATTAAATTATAACGGCAAAATTGATCCTGTTTATCTTTATTGATCAGCAGTTCATCAATTAACTTCTGCTCAATAAATTCATTATCAACAATCGCTGACAGTTGTTCATTCACATCTTTCATTTTGCTTCCCAATTAATCTTCTAAAAGAGGTTTCAGATGCTTATCTATCATTTCACGAGCTCTAAAAATCCGAGAGCGAACTGTACCGATAGGGCAATCTTCGATAATTGCTATTTGTTCATAACTCATTCCCTCGAGCTCTCTAAACGTAATAGCAGCCTTTAGTTCCGGGGGTAATTGTTCAATAGTTGTTAAAATCACTTTTTTTACTTCCTGAGATCTTAATATCGCCTCAGGATTATCAACTTCTTTTAACGCATCACTACCTTCAAAATTATCAGCTTCCATTGCATCAATATCTGATGCGGGCGGTCGACGGCTTTGACTTGTTAAGTAATTTTTTGCTGTATTAACCGTAATTCTATATAACCAGGTATAAAACGCACTGTCTCCACGAAAAGAGGCCAGAGAATTATACACTTTGATAAATACCTCTTGGGCTACATCTGCAATATCCCCAGTATTGCGCACATAGCGCGTTAAAATATTGGCAACTCGGGTTTGGTATTTTCTAACTAACAATGTAAAAGCAACTTGATCCCCGTTTTGAATACGCCGAACCAGTTGTAAATCTAAATCTCGCTCACTCATTAGGGCTTCTCTACCTATGATAATGTTGGTGAGCCCTATTAGCACCCACACTTATGACTTTGAATAAAAAAGAAAGTTCCGAAAAAAATGAAAATAATTGACTTTTTGGACTGACTTTATATTTAATATACCTAAAGTAGTTGAAAAGTATAGGTTCTCATTTTAAAGTGGTTAATGTGAAAATGAAATAGATACTGACAAATGACCTTAATAACAGAGCATATAACGCTATGACAGAAAGTAAATCAATAACTGAACAGCAACATACTTGTGACGTCCTCATTATTGGCGCTGGCGCTGCCGGGCTTTCATTAGCGCTAAAGCTCGCTCCTCACGCTAAAATCACAGTATTGAGTAAAGGCAAGCTTTCCGAAGGTTCAACCTTATATGCCCAGGGGGGCGTTGCGGCTGTTTTTTCCGATGATGACAGTGTTGAAGCGCATGTCCAAGATACATTAATTGCAGGCGCAGGTTTATGTGATGAAGATGCTGTACGCTTTACGGTCAGTAATGCCAAAGAGAGCATTCAATGGTTAATTGATACCGGCGTTGGTTTTGATACTGAAATTGATAGAGATGGTCAGGCACAATACCACCTCACGCGGGAAGGCGGACACTCGCATCGCCGTATTCTGCACGCGGCCGATGCGACGGGTAAAGAAATTGAAACAACGTTACTCGGCGCGGTCAAAAAGCATAAAAATATCAACCTGCTGGAAGGCTATAATGCGGTTGATTTAATCACCAGCCGAAAATTAAATCTTCCGGCAAACCGCATTTTAGGCGCTTATGTCTGGAACCGTAAAGCCGAGCGAGTTGAAATCATCAAGTCAAATTTTGTCACACTGGCAACGGGCGGCGCCAGTAAAGTTTACCAATATACCAGTAATCCCGATGTCTCCAGCGGTGATGGTATTGCCTTAGCCTGGCGCAGTGGTTGCCGTATTGCCAACATGGAATTTAATCAGTTCCACCCGACCTGTCTATTCCACGCTGACGCTAAAAACTTTTTGTTAACTGAAGCACTCCGCGGAGAAGGGGCTCATCTGCTGCGCCCGGACGGTAGTCGCTTTATGTTTGATTTTGATGAGCGTGCCGAGCTGGCTCCGCGTGACATTGTTGCGCGGGCAATCGATTATGAGATGAAGCGCTTAGGGGCAGATTGTATGTATTTAGACATCAGCCATAAATCCAAAGAATTCATCGTTAAACACTTTCCCACTATTTATCAGCGCTGCTTGTCACTCGGCATCGATATGGCCGAGCAACCTATCCCTATTGTACCCGCAGCGCATTATAGCTGTGGTGGTGTGATGATCGATCATCATGGGCAAACAGATATAGATGGATTATATGCGATTGGAGAAGTCTCTTATACTGGCCTGCATGGCGCAAATCGCTTAGCCTCGAATTCGTTATTAGAGTGCATTGTTTATGCGCATGCCTGCGCCAAAGATATAATTAACCGTCTTCCTTTTTATAATGAGCGTAAATTTGCAAAAATTCCTGACTGGGATGAGAGCCAGGTAGATGATTCAGATGAAGCGGTCGTCATTCAGCATAACTGGCATGAGCTGCGCTTATTTATGTGGGATTATGTTGGTATTGTGCGCACCGATAAACGTTTACAACGGGCGCTGCACCGAGTGCAGTTACTGCAACGAGAAATCGATGAATATTACAGTAACTGTAAAGTAAGCAACAACCTTCTGGAGCTCAGAAATTTAGTGCAAGTTGCTGAAATAATGGTAAAAAGTGCAATGAAAAGAAAAGAGAGCCGAGGTTTACACTACAATCTTGATTACCCTGAACAACTGGACAACCCGAAACCCACCATTCTTAGCCCTGACAAAAACAGCTAGTCATCACCAGAGTCTGTTGATCTTTTGTGTGCATTTTTGCAGCAATTTGTGCGTGCTTAATACAAGGCAGAGCCTGCGCGGTGTGGTTATTCTACACAAGCAGGCGATAACGCAGTAGGAAGTGCGCACAAATGTTGCCCTTTGGGTTGATCTAAAAGCGTCCTGCGCTGCGTTATTCGTCGTTTACAGAGAATAACTATGTGAACGATACATGCCTTGCCCAGAATACTTTTAGACTGAACAAAATTTGTACTTGAATGATCAACAGATCCTACTGCCCGGTTTTAATCAATCGGGCTAATAACCGGTACTCATCTTCTTTAACTGCATCTTTGTAAATGACAATAAATCTTTTAGCAGGTTTTTTGTGGATGATTAAGTTTGATAAGTCAGTGGGTCTGCTTTGCAAATGCACAAATAAGCAAAAACCATTATAAAAAGAAGATGAGCTAATTTCCCCGCGGAGCAACTGCTTATTGGCAAATACAACGTCAATCTTTCCCGTATCACTCAATTTTAGTTGGTAAGTCTGAGCATAGGCTTTTTTCCCCCCATAGGCCGCAATCAGCACTAAAAATACAGACAATATAATGCTTAACCAGGTTAATTCAACGACTAGCAGTAATAATAGAATAAGGGAAGAGTACAAGGTAAAAACAAAAACACCTCCGTAAAGAGAGGTGCTGACAACAATGTTATACTTTAACGCGCTTGAGTATGACATCGATGATCTTCGCCTGTTCGGCATCGGGACAGATTTTATGACCCATGAACCAGGCAAACAAGTCCGGATCTTCGTTAGTCAATAAACGTTCAAAAGTCAGCTTATCCAGATCAGATAAGTAATCATAAGCGTCTTTAACAAAAGGGATAAATAACACATCGAGCTCTAACATACCTCGGCGACATGCCCATAATAAACGAGATTTATTGACGGCTTCAGCCATTTCTTTGCTTTCCTATTTAAAATAAAGTGCATAGATACCTGAACTACTTGATGATACAGATTCAAGTAATTTGGGTATACATCATAACAATAATAAATTATTCACAGCAACTGCTGACAAATTATGTTGTGAGCTATACCATGGTAAAATATCATAACCGTATAAAGATGAGGCCTAAAATGTTTAAACTCAGTCAACTCAATAATATCAGCCAGCTGCCCGACTTGGTCTTATGTCCCCTGAATAGCTGGGATTTGATTAGCGTAACAGGTGAAGATCGTATTACCTTTCTACAGGGCCAACTCACATGTGATTTGACGAATTTAAAACCAGGCCAACAAACACTGGCAGCTCAGTGTAACCCGCAGGGAAAAGTTTGGAGTATTTTTCGAGTTATTATTTTAAATGATAGAATTTTACTGACTCAGCCGAAATCAGTAACGGCAAAACAACTGCCTGAATTACAGAAATATGCAACCTTTTCAAAAGTTACCATTAACATAGAAACTGAATACCAATTATTGGGTTTGGCCGGCTGTAAATCTGCAGCTTATATTGCCAAAAATTTCGATATATCAGCCACTCGTGAAGAGAGTCATCTGCTGGGCGATGATCAGGGTGTTATCATCAAACAACCCTACCCATCATTACGTTATTTAATGATTGTAAAAAACCAGCAGGCAATGCATTTAACTGAAGATCTCAAAGATCAGGCGGATATTTATGATGATAGTTTGTGGAACGCGATGAATATTGCTTCAGGTGTCGCTTTTATAGAGCAGGAAACATCCGGATTGTTTATTCCGCAAATGCTTAATCTGCAGGCACTTAATGGTATCAGTTTCACTAAAGGTTGTTATATTGGCCAAGAAACCGTTGCCCGGGCAAAATACCGAGGCGCAAACAAACGGGCGCTTTTTATTCTCACCGGCCGCGCCACAGAGGCACCCAAAGCAGGACAAAATGTACAAGTTTTATTAAACAACAACTGGAAGCGTGTTGGTACTATCTTATCCGGGTGCCAATACGGTGATGGACATATCGAAGTGTTAGCCATTTTACCAAAAGACAGTGACTCACAGAGTGTTTATCAGATACAAGAGATAGAAGGTTCAACCCTTTATTATGCTCCTTTACCTTATGAACTAGACGATTAAAAACAAAAGTTCAGCAAATGCATAATAAGCAAGAAAACTGTTTTTTTATTAACGGTTGTGCGGTTACTCATAAAGTCTTTTCTCGCAATGGAATTGGCTTTAATTTGTCATTACTTATGAAAACTTGACATTTACCGGTGTACTAAAAAATGCTAAGCTAATCACACTTTCATTTACTCCCAGGTTCATTTATTGATGAAATGGGCAGCAGGTTTTACGTTGAATCCAGAAATAAAAAGATTACGTGACAAAGCTGACGAGTTGACTCGCCTGCGGATACAATCGGCAGAATTATTGATGGATGCAGACACCCTGACTGTATTTCATACTTTCCCTCTTTTATTTCATTATAATCACCCTAGCCTTCCGGGCTATACCCAAGGTGATACCCCTGTTGGCATACATCAATTTAACGTTACAAAAAAACATAAAAAACAGCTGGCTGAATTATTTTCCTATCAAGCCGAGCCACAAAAAGACACCCAAGAAACTGACTTAAATACAAAACCATATGATTTATCCTCATATTTAAAAGAGCAAAAAAAGACTCACTCAGCAGACTTAAAAATACAACTCAAGAACTTATTATCACTTCAAGATGAGCCGCAAAAAAACACTCAAACAACGGGCTTAAATAGCAAAGCATATAACTTGCCTTTATATCTAAAAGAGCAAAAGACTCACTCAGAAGACTTAAAAATACAACTGAATAACTTATTATCATTTCAAGATGAACCACAAAAAAAAGCGCAGCCGGCGGATCTAATCGGTTTATATGCGATGGGCAGTACGGCCTCCATAGGTCAATCGTCCGAAAGTGATTTGGACATTTGGATTTGTTATCCTCACCAACTGGATCAGCAGCGGGTCAAACTATTAGAGAATAAAGCCTGGTTAATAACCCATTGGGCAGAAGGTTACGGGGTTGAACTGAACTTTTTTTTAATTCCTGATAATAAGTTTCGTATTGATAATACATCCGATATGACCATGGATGCATGTGGCAGTTCGCAGCATTTATTATTGCTTGATGAGTTTTATCGCACTGAACTGCATATCGCAGGAAAACGCATCCTATGGTGGCAGGTCCCCTTTGAACATGAAAAAAATTATAATCAGTATGTGCAAAACCTTTATGATAACGGTGACTTAAATCCCGATGACTGGTTAGATCTCGGCGGATTTGACCGTATTCCGGCTGAAGAATATTTTGGTGCAACACTTTGGCAACTCTATAAAGGCATCGATACGCCCTACAAAGCGGTCTTAAAAACCATTCTTATGGAAGCTTACTCTTGGGAATACCCCAACACTCAACTCATTGCAATGTGTTATAAAAAACGCTTTCAAGAACAACAGACTGACATTGAATATCTTGATCCCTATTGTCTCATGCTGGAAAGAGTAACCACGTATTTAAACAAGATTAACGACCTTCCACGCCTCGAGGTGGTGCGCGCTTGTTTTTATCTAAAAACCGAAGAGACCCTTTCAAAAATGTGTACTTTGGATCCACCTACCTGGCGACGCCAAGTTTTAACTAAATTTGTCAAGCAGTGGGGTTGGAATGAGAGTCAGATTGCAGATTTAGATAATCGCAAAAAATGGAAAGTGAGAGCGGTCACTAAAACCAAAGATATATTGCTTGATACTTTAATGGCAAGTTACAGTAAATTGCTCAGCTTCGCGCGTGATAATAATATTGAAGGTTCAATCAGCGCCGAAGATTTGGGTATATTATCGCGTAAACTTTATGCAGCACACGAAAGCCTACCGGGTAAAGTAGACCTAATTAACCCTAAAATATCACCGGATCTATCGGAGCCGAATCTCAGTTTTATTCAAGTTCCCGAAAATAGAAAAAATGCGGCTGGATGGTATCTGTATAACTGTCCTCTTGACAGCTTTGCCCTGATCAACACCCCGACATTAATGTATGCTAAATATATTGCCAAGTTAGTTGCATGGTGTCATATGAATGGATTGTATGAAGAGGAGACGCAATTATATATCTATAATCAAGGTTCTGACCTTGTGGATAAAAAACTAAACCAGTTTATTCAAGATCTTTATTCGGTTTTTCCTATTTATATCCCCAAAGCAAGCAATAATGCATTAAGCCGCCCTTGCGAGATCAAACACTTAACCATTTTTTTAAATCTTGAAAGAGATCCCACCCGTCACTGGGAAAGTACCCCCGAAAGTGAAGATGATCAACGGGGAGATGTTTTTTCTTACGGCGAAGAAAAAGAGTGTTTAATTGGCAGTATTGACCTTATTTACCGGAATTCTTGGAATGAGGTACGCACCTTACACTTTAATAATAATCAATCCGTTATTGATGCACTTCATACTATTTTAGGAAAAATGCACCAGGAGGCAGAACCTCCTGAACAGATAGATTTATTTTGTTACAGTTGCCAGTTTCAATCGCAAATAAGTCAGGCATTTATATCAAAACTAAATGAATACATACAGTTGCGTTTGGATTCTATCAGCCAGCGATCCGTACAAACGTTAAGGACAGGCGAAGAAAAGTTTGCTTTTTATTTTGAACAAACGGGCGTTTCAGTACAGCATCTAAAAAATCCCGTTGATATTTACAGCCATATTTCCAATAAAAAACTATCCAGCAGTGCCCTTAATTTAAAAAACACTTATTTTGATAAAACAGCATCCATTATTGGCTCACATATCAGTGAAGGTATCGTGCAGTTCTTTTTTGAGAATCACAGTAATGGGTTTAATGTTTATATTGCCAATGCGGATAATGAAATAGAAACACTGCATAATTTTACCGGCGGTAAAGATGATTTGGTGCAAAACGTAAATCGATTTTATGCTTCAAATAACAATGAAATGAATAAATCAGATGAAAGAATAAATTTCAACTTACCGCAGTTTTATGAAATTGAATTATCCAACAATAAAGAGCTTATTTTATCGTCATTTACCAGTACAGCCAAGGAAAGTGAACAATAGACATCCAGCCCTCTTTACGTATAGATTGCCATAATAAGCAACAAACGGTAAAATAACCTTTCTACTTTTATGGGGTAATAAAGATGTCTACAAAATGGAATGGTGAATATATCAGCCCTTATGCTGAACACGGTAAAAAAAGTGAGCAAGTAAAAAAGATAACTGTCTCTATCCCCACTAAAGTCCTTAAAATATTGACCGACGAACGCACCCGTCGTCAGGTCAATAATCTACGCCATGCAACCAACAGCGAATTATTATGTGAAGCCTTCTTACACGCTTATACCGGGCAGCCTCTGCCGGAAGATGGGGACCTTGATAAAAACCAGCCCACAGGTATTCCAGAAAGTGTTAAAAAGTTAATGAAAAAATAGAAAATAAAACTGCCTGTCATTCACTTTTTCTGCGCAGTTTATAATTAACTTTGTTGCAGCTGTCGGTATAAGAATGGCCATTGAATATTGAAATACTGGGTGGGTTTCTGTTTAAATTGACTGCGTACAAACTGGCTCATGCGTCCTTCAACAAAAGCCAATAATAAGTTCGCGATGATAGCCTCGTCAATACTCAGTTTACCGCCATCAAAAATGGCTTTTTCTCTCAGGATCAGTTTGAGTTGTGACTCTAACTTTGAAAAAACATGCTCAATGCGTGTTTGCAGGCGCTCATTTTCTCCTAACAAAGCATCCCCGGTTAAAATGCGCGTAAGACCGGGATTTTGCTCTGCAAAACCTAACAAAAAATATAAGATATGTTCAATACGTGCGAATGTTTGCTTTTGCTGTTCTTTAATTAAATTTATCTGGGTAAAGATGGTTGATTCAATATAATCAATTATCCCTTCAAACATTCGCGCTTTGCTTGGAAAATGGCGATATAATGCGGCTTCAGAAACGCCGACTTCAGCAGCTAATTTTGCGGTTGTAATACGCTGGCCGGGTTGCCCTTCAAGCATTTTAGCCAATGCGCGTAAAATATCGTCCTTGCGATTTACTTTCTTTTTGGTAATTTGTGTCAGCATAATTTACAACTTCCCTTGTCGTTTTAAACTAAAATCAATGTTTACCCGAGTGACCAAATCCACCCTCGCCACGCTCTGATCCCTTAAATTCAGTAACAATTTCAAAGGTTGCCTGTATTACGGGCAAAAAAACCAACTGCGCCAATCGCTCTCCCGGCTCAAGGCTGAAGCTTTCTGTACTTCTATTCCAACAAGAAACCATCAGCGGACCTTGATAATCAGAATCAATTAAACCCACTAAATTTCCCAACACAATACCATGCTTATGACCCAATCCTGAACGCGGTAAAATGGTTGCCGCCAGTTTAGGGTCACCAATATGGATGGCAATACCCGTTGGAATTAGCTTGGTTTCTCCAGGCTGAATAATTAATGCTTGATCAATACAAGCACGCAAATCCATACCAGCAGATCCCGCCGTGGCATGCTCAGGAAGCGGGAATTCTTTACCAATGCGGGGATCGAGAATTTTCAGCTCTATCTGTTTCATTATTTAAATCCTTTGTTTTTTAAAGCGTATTGTTGGCTTATTATTTTAAGTAGCTGCCCGGCAACCGCCTTTTTATCGGCAAGTGTTATATCAAATCTCTGTTCGCTGGAAAACACGCTTAACGCATTTTGTTCACTATTAAAACCTTGGCCACTTTTTGCAACATCATTGGCTGCAATTAAATCTACATTTTTACGTTTTAATTTATCTTTTGCATGAACTTCAAGATACTGCGTTTCTGCAGCAAAAGCCACGCAGAAAGGTCGATCTTGATGATTTGCGACATCGGCAATAATATCCGGATTTTTTACTAACTTAATCATTAAATCATCAGTGCCTGACTGTTTTTTCATTTTTTGCTCGGCAACCGTTTCCGCTCGATAATCCGCAACAGCCGCACAAGCGATGAAAATATCGCAGTGATTAAGGCAGGATAAACTGGCTTGGTGCATCTCTAACGCACTTTCAACATTCAATCGAGTCACCCCGTTTGGCGTACCTAAGTGCACCGGACCACTAATTAAAGTCACATTTGCCCCACTTTTTTGCGCCGCTTCGGCCAATGCAAACCCCATTTTACCGGAACTGTGGTTACTGATATAACGCACAGGATCTAATGCTTCCTGCGTCGGCCCTGCCGTAATGGTGATGTTAACACCCGTAAAATAGCGGTTTTTATCATTGAAACAATCTATAACGTGCTCGACCAGATCAGCCGCCTCAAGCAATCTACCGGGCCCTATATCGCCACAGGCTTGCATACCTTGTGCCGGTCCCCAAATCATTAGCCCGCGTTGCTTTAATACGCTGATATTGTCTTGCGTTGCCTGTGCTAAGTACATTTGCTGATTCATTGCCGGCGCAACCGCAATGGGAGAGGATGTCGCTAAACATAAAGTGGTTAATAACTCATCCGCCATGCCCGCACGTAATCGTGCGATTAAATTGGCGGTGGCGGGTGCAAGCAAAATAAGGTCCGCCCATTTGGCCAACTCGATATGTCCCATACCAGATTCTGCATTGGGATCTAATAAATTATCAGCTACAGCATGTCCGGAGACAGCCTGCATGGTGAGAGGCGTGATAAACGCCTTCGCCGAAGAGGTCATTACAATTCGGACATCTGCACCCTGATCCTTTAAACGGCGCGTTAATTCTGCGCATTTATAAGCAGCAATTCCGCCCGCAATACCCAGTAATATTTTTTTCCCGCTTAAAACATGATGTTCAGACATTGTGGAAGACTCAATATAACAAATAAGAAGAGCATAGAATAGCAAAGTAATGAAGCAAAATGTCAATAAATCTACTCAAATTAATCGCAATTTAATGGCTGCACTATACTTATCCAAAATCGGCTCAATAACAATTTATTTATCATCTTCATGTCCAATTATTGGAATTTACAGATCATGACAAAATTAAAAGAATGGCCTAATCAAGAAAGACCGAGAGAAAAATTGCTGCAAAAAGGCACCGCTGCCCTTTCGGATGCGGAGCTGCTGGCTATCTTTTTACGAACGGGCTGCAAAGGCATAGACGTAGTCACTCTCGCCAAGCAATTACTCACTGAATTCGGCTCCTTACATGCTTTATTTGCGGCATCAGAATCGGATTTCTGTGCAAAAAAAGGGTTAGGACAGGCAAAATATGTGCAATTGCAGGCGGTCCTTGAAATGTCCAGCCGTTATTTACAAGAGCCCTTAAATACCGGACAACTGTTAACCAGCGCCACACAAACCAAAGCCTTTTTAATCGCTAAAATGCACAATTTACCCTATGAGGTGTTTGCGGCAATATTATTAGATACGCAGCATCGTATTATTCGCTTTCATGAGTTTTTCTTCGGTTCAATCGACTGCGCAACAGTGCATCCTAGAATCATCGCGCAAAAAGTTTTATCTGAAAATGCAGCGGCAATTATTCTGGTACATAACCACCCTTCAGGCGATCCGTCTGCAAGCGAAGCAGACAAAATAATCACTCGAAAAATAGTTTCTGCGCTGCAATTAATCGACGTCCGAGTTTTAGACCATTTGGTCGTTGGGCACAAAAAATGTACCTCATTTGCAGAAAATGGATGGATTTAACGCCTAAATTCGAAGTTTTGTTGATCTTCCATACGCAATCATGTATAAAATGCGCCCTCGACGCCTTTGGCGACGGCTAAAAAAGGTGTTCGACTATTTTGCTCGAGTAAAACTAATATTTGGAGAATCACGACATGTCTAGAGTATGTCAAGTTACAGGTAAGCGTCCAGCTTCAGGTAACAATGTATCACACGCAAAAAACCGCACACGACGTCGTTTTTTACCTAACCTGCAAACACACCGTTTCTGGGTAGAAAGTGAAAACCGTTTTGTAAAACTGCGCCTAACTACTAAAGGGATGCGTATCATCGATAAAAAAGGTATTGATTCAGTATTAACTGATCTTCGTGCCAATGGTGAAAAAGTTTAAGGAGATTTAAAATGCGTGATAAAATTCGTTTAAATTCAAGTGCTGGTACTGGCCATTTTTATACTACCGATAAAAATAAAAAGACTATGCCTGAAAAGTTTGAGATCAAAAAGTTTGATCCTGTTGTACGTAAGCATGTTATGTACAAAGAAGGCAAAATCAAGTGATCTTGATTTAGTCTGTAAAAACCCAGTTTATACTGGGTTTTTTTATGCCTGAAAAACATATACCAAACGCATCAAATAAGTAATCAGTCTTGCTGGTTAAAATCAATCCTATCTGCGTTATAAGTCTTAAAAGGAGAATAACTACTTCCTGCAACTCATGTCTTGCTAGTATTAATTTTCCCTACGCAATACAAGTTCACATCTTTAATACATTTGCTACTAACCTGTCCTTTTTCTACTCAGATCTCTGGCTAAAATCAACGACAAACCGATTATCTGTAAAAAAATAGACCAGGTTCGTAAACGCGATATCTGTTTTTTTAATACCATCTCCAGCTCAGCCAACCCCAAGTTCAGAAAGTACTTAGCGTCTATTTTCTCCCGTAAATCATCTTGATAGTCATTAATTTTTAAATCTAATTCACTAATATTTTGTAACATTGAAACAGGGATTTCCTGATGCAGATAAGTTTTCAGTAATATTGAAAATTGCTGTGCAACATTTTTCTGCAGATCACCCTGGTTTAATAACAGATATAACGTTTCACGCTTTCTCTCCATACCCTCTATCTGTACCCAGAAAAGATCTATCTCTTTATTGTTTCTGGTGGCCTGAGCAGACAGTATATTAAGCTGCTGATCCTTACCTTCAATAATAAAGTGTGTCACTAATGCAGATGAAATATTTAATACCAAACCAATTAATACAACCAGCCACGTAGGTAAACCAAGCATAGATTTTCTCCAAAGAGTCAGTACACTGATAATATTAGTTCAAAGAGAGGATTTTTATGCCTGAATTACCGGAAGTAGAAACCAGCAGAAAAGGAATTAGCCCGCATCTTATTAATAAATCTGTGCAAGATGTGGTGCTCCGGCATACTCAACTGCGCTGGAAAATACCGCAGGATTTATTATCAGAAATTAAAGGTAAAATATTACTTTCAATCGATCGCCGCGCTAAATACCTGCTATTCAACTTTAGCAGCGGCACCCTGTTAATTCATCTCGGTATGTCCGGTAGTTTACAAATTTGCCCCTTAGATAGCCCGCCAAAAAAACATGACCATGCCGATCTCATTTTCGCAGATTGTTTGTTACGCTTTACCGATCCGCGCCGTTTTGGCGCGATTTTATGGCTGGGCTCTACGCCGGAAGACTCTCCGCTGTTAAGTAAACTAGGTCCTGAGCCGCTCAGTGATGATTTTACTGCTAAGTATTTATATACAGCAGCAGCAAGCCGAAAACTGCCCGTTAAGCAGTTTATAATGGATCAGAAGGTCGTTACTGGGGTAGGCAACATTTATGCCACAGAGGCTCTTTTTAGGGCCGGGATAAAACCAACTCGCAGTGCCGGTAATATCTCGCAGAAACGCTACCAGTTATTGGTTGATTGTATTAAGGAGATTTTACAACAGGCAATACAACAAGGCGGCACCACTCTTAAGGATTTTGTCGGCAGTGACGGCAAACCCGGCTATTTTCAACAGACGTTACAGATTTACGGTAAAACGGGTCAGCAATGTCCAAACTGCGAAAACCCCTTAAAATCCGTTAAGTTAGCAGCAAGAGCCAGTGTGTATTGCGCCAATTGCCAGCACTAATTTTCTTGCAGGTTGTTTGTAGGCTTTAACTTATAGTTACGTTGGTTTGTTAGTCTCTTTCGCTTAAAAGCAGTTGTCTCAATTTTCATTGTTGGTATTTCGCGTTTGGTGCCAGATGATGAGAAACCGAAACGCAGTTCCGCAGTTCGAGATAATCATTATCTATCAACAGCAATAGCATATTAAGATAAAGGACGTTTTGTTCGTAATATTATGCTGACGCATACCTCACAGTGCCGTTCAGAAACGTTTTTTATCCTAATTCGCCCAATAATTTCTTAACGTAACGTAAATTACCTAACCTTTTTGGTCGGTTTAGTTATAAAAAAGTTTAAATATCTAATAATTAATTTTTTAATTTTAAAAACAGTCAGTTACCATAATCCGTATTTTATGCATAGACTGCGTGTAAGAGCATCTAATATTATGTTCTTAGTTTTGGAATACCTGAGGTATTAGAGGATTACTAATCAACGTAAACTAAAAGGAATTATTACGGCTGTAAAACATACACCGACAGGAGTTGTACACAAGGGAAATAAAGGTAGCGATACCGGGTGTGGGACAAATACTAAAACTCACTCAGATCATTGGGTTTCATCCCATGAAAAGATCACTTGTGACAAAAATGGATGTAAAAACTAAAATTAGGCGTTACTTTTTCATTTATCAGCACACCAAACAACAAGTTTATAAAGGCTGCCAAATGGTGCCCGTTTTTCTGGGAATAACGGTTACTTACCATAAGCGGTATTTTGTGTATGTTGATTCTAATGAGAATAAAGAATCTTTAACTTAAATATTGGGATAATAGTGAGGGGCGAACCCGCAATTAAGCGGGTATTAGTAGGTTATCGGTACATTAAGCAATGATTAATTAACTGCTCTTTAACGGATTGCCTCTGGCCTAATAAAAGAAAGGTGGTTACAACAGTTTCTTTATGCCGTTCGTTGACTTCATACAATAATCTATAACCGTTTATATTCGCTTCACGAACACTTGAAATACCTGCAATATCAAACATGCTCTGTGATACATAATAAATCAAAGGGTTACTGCTGACCGCATTTTCAAAGATATCAATAGTACTTTCTATTTTTTCTAAAACACTGATCTCGTCACTCCATCGTGACAAATATGCAATAGTAAGATCTGTTGAGTTGTTAAATGTCTCAGTGTATTCAATTACGGCTTGGGCCATTTTTATTTACTTCTTTTAAGGTTAGTTTACGTTGTGCTAACCGTTCCTTAAAAGAGCTTGATGACATTACACGGCCTGCCTGCATATCGCTTTTAGCGAAGCTAACAAGTTTTAATAGAGCAATAGCCTCTTCACGGTTATCTCTATCTTCAATCGATTCGATAACGTAAGCCGGCTTACCATTCCGTGTGATGATCAACGGCTCTTCCAAGGGAAGGTTCGCTGCATTTTTCTTTAAAAAACTTACTGTTTCTACATGCATAACTTATCCCCTTGGTTATTAAGAAGTGCCTTGAGTTAGTTATCACCACAAGGCGCTTCATAGAAGTCTCTGATAATTAGTGATGCTGTTTGCAGTCCATCCACCACGGTAATTACCATCAACGTAATTATTTTAACATGACTTTAAATAAAAACCAAATTAAGACCAAATTAAGACTCATTGATAAAAATCATGATTTTAGGTCATCGGGTTGTAAATTTGGATGGAGGGAGAGACTGAATTTATCTGTATTTCACATACCCCCTTAGATATGTAAAAAAAAAGAAAGGAAAACCACTTTTAGTTTTCAATAAATCCTATGCATTTAAATGTCAAACCAAAGCGGCTAGGAAATTTTCGTTTACGTTTTTCTTGCTGTTGATGAAAAACAACACGGCATCTATGGCGTGCAATACATCTCCTATAGATTCTTGTTTCAAAATGATCCCTAAACTAATTAAACAAAAAAATCCCCAACCTTAAATAAGGTTGGGGATTTTGATCAGAGAGTCGGGACCTTCGAGTTTTATTAAAAAACCCTTAACCTCTGCGCATTGAGATTATACCGGCAGCTGTAATCACTGCTCTTCAAAGTCATTCTTAATAGGTATATTCGATATAAAGCAGCGGTGCGCCACTCTGATCACCATCAAAAGATTCTGCGACTCTTTTTCCTGAACCCGAGAAGATAAAAACCATGGCATTACCACTATTCCACCCCGTTGTTGATACTATTTCCTGCACGATGGAAGTCAGATCTGAGCTGCGCTGATCTGCACCCGTTGCACCGACACTGCTCCACAAAGCCGGTGACCATGATATAGATTCACTGGTCTGAGTACGGTAGCTGATATTAAAGTTTGTACTATCAAAGCTAGACGCATTGGCTGTACTTTCACCCACTATGTCAAACAGTGCATCGCCAGAATTTTTTGTTTCATCTACCTTAAACTGGATATAGGCTTTGGTAATAATAGCATTTTCAGGTATCTCTAAACCTGTAAATCTTATTCCGACGGTTTGTGTGAAAGACTCTTCGACAAGCTCAAGATCAGAACTGCGCAGGGACATGCTGCCATCCGGGTCCTCTTCGGCATCATCTTTACTTGCCGAAACACGGCTTTGTACAACGATAGTGGCTGTTGGCACTTCTGTCGTTGGTGATTGCGTCGTTGGTACTTCCGTCGTTGATACTTGCGTCGTTGGTACTTGCGTCGTGGGTACTTCCGTCGTTGGCACTTGCGTCGTTGGTACTTCCGTCGTTGGTACTTGCGTTGTTGGTACTTGCGTCGTTGGTACTTCCGTCGTTGGTACTTCCGTCGTTGGTACTTCCGTCGTTGGTACTTCCGCCGTTGGTACTTCCGCCGTTGGTACTTCCGCCGTTGGTACTTCCGTCGTTGGTACTTCCGTCGTTGGTACTTGCGTTGTTGGTACTTGCGTCGTTGGAAGGTCTGCAGCCGCATCAATACAGGCTTCTTCTGAATAAGCGCTACCCGCTTGATTAAAGGCACCAACACGATAACAATTTGCCTGCCCAGCAATACCGTCAACTTCAGTATAAGTGGTTGTATTGGCTGCTAATGTTGCCAGAAGTAGATACTCCCCGTCTATTTTACGTTCAATAATGAACCCTTCTTCGTTAGCTGAATTATCAACCCACGAAATATCCCATTGACTGGAGGCCGCAAAAGCGGGCGAAGTAATACCTGCAAATAAACTCACCACACCGAAAATAAAAATAGACAGTGGTTTTATTATTATAATTATCCGTCTTAATAGTTGTTTAAGCATTATTTGTTCTATACCTTGATATTGAATGTTTCTGTTACTGACCCTCTTGCACCTAATAATGCTGAAATAGCATAAGCTAGCTCAGCAAAGGTGCCGATCAGCAACAATGTAAACTGAGAATTGTTCTTTTTAAAAGGTTCGCTTGCATTGATATTTGTGACTTCGATAGCACACCCACCAACAGCAGCTCCCCCCGAAAAAGCAGAAATAAAAAGCCTGTCCGGCAAAGATGCTTGTCAACAACTGTGGAAAAAGCACTTTTACTTTTCCACTAAAACCCGTCATTAAAATTAATTATCTTTAAATAGGTTTACCTGATACTCCATAAAGCCCTCGCAATAAAAAATTAAAAGCATATTAATACTATGCTATTACAAAATACTTTTAACTGATCATAATGATCATGAGAGCTGCACTTAAATTCTCATGATAAAAATTAAGTTAAAAATGTGAATGATCGTTAGATTTAGCTTGTAAGCAAGAATGTATCCAAGTAATAGTAGAGTCTTGTACGTAAGCTGAAATATTAAAATAGCGGAAATAAAAACACGCAGTTTAAGAGTTTCATCAATCTTTAGACGCGCATTATACGCACAACTAACGGAGCATTAATAACCTAACTTACCATGCATTTATAAAATAATTATCTTTGTCAATGCTTTCAATATGTTTCGATTAACTTATAAGACTATCAAAAAAATTTGTCAGCGATAGTCAAATCACATTAACAGAGAGTAAGGTTTTTTCGCTACACCCCTCTTGCAGAGCCCATAATCTCTGTACCTTTACATATTATAATTTTATTTTAAAAAATGCTGATGGAGAAAAGGACGGACATTCAATGCATTACAATACAAAACCAAAAAGGTCAGGTAATTTTCGTTGACCTTTTTATAGTACCTAGGATGACTTAAGTCAATAAAAGCAGAGGTGAATTGAACGAGAATTCAGAATAATGAGTGACAAAGTTATATCGTTACCAGGGCCGCTTCGATGATCGAGCTTTTTTATTTCTCCAATAAAAATGACCTATCAATGTGCCATTTTCTTCACAAAGACCATCACCAACAACAAATTCATCGGCTTCCCGTGAAAACCACCAGCCACGAAAAACCAACTAATATAAAGACGCGCTAATAGAGATTGTCGACAAAAAGGACAGCAACGACTTGGCACCAAGGAAACTCAGGGTTGGCGCTAACTAGAAAGGAGAGTGCCCCTTACAATTTGTATCGTTGGTAACTGGAATAAAAATAGAGTAAGTCATTTCTGACTCATTCGGCCAGTTTTAGTTTTGTAGTAATCGCAATAGTCAGCTGAATTCCCCACAGAGTTTGATCATTTACCCGTTTGCGGCGACAGTCCGCTGATCAATGGCTTATTAAGAATTAACGCTTCTGCTAAGGAGCTAATTTATACATCAGAGACATTACGCACCAGACTGATGATGTCAGAGCTGCGACTGGCTTGTTCATAAAAACAAGGAATATTGATTATGGAAGCTGAAATTAAAATGAATATAAACACACTTGAAAGCACTTCCACACACCCCGCCCTTTTGGGTTCACTCAGCCCAAGCGTTGCGCCAGAAAAGGTCATTAATTTCAGTCCCGGACCGACATCATTACCAAAGGCTGTTGAGAAGCAGATTGCTGCAAGCTTTAATAACTCCGGATTTACATCACTGGCATTATCACACCGTGCCCCTGAGTTTCTGAAAATACTTAACCATACGCTTGCGACAATTAGAAAGGTGATGGAGATACCCGACAATTATGAGCTGCTTTTTACCCATGGCGGCGGCCACGGTCAGTTTGCGGCTCTGCCACTTAATCTCTGTCACCATCATTCAGATACTGCAACCTATGTTGTCAACGGCACTTGGTCAGCAAGAGGACGGGATGAAGCCCAAAAGTACTGTAATGTTGAAACCATTGACGGGAAAGATAAGCGAACAGGGAATTATACAAATTTTCCCGTACTGAGCGAAGCAGATATAGATCCGCAAAGTAAATATGTGTATTTATGCTCTAATGAAACAGTAAATGGTATTGAGCTGCACCGCCTTCCTAAACTTCCGGAATCACGCAGGCATATTCCCTTAGTTGTTGATGCAAGTTCAGATTTCACTACTAAACCTATCGACTGGCAGGGTGATGGTGTTGGCGTACTCTTCGCCTGCGCATCAAAGAATATCGGCCACCCGGGCTTAACTCTGGTGGTTATTCGTAAGGATCTGCTTGGCAAAGATAAAGCCTCCCCACTTTGCCCTGGCGTATTTAACTATACGATCAACAGTGAAGCGGGAAATCTCTGGAATACTCCCGCAACTTTCAACATCGAAGTGGTTGGTTTTCTGATGGACTGGCTCGAACGCCAAGGTGGCGTGGTTGCTAATGAGCGCCGCTGTATTGCCAAGTCCCAAGTTTTATACAATGTTATCGATAATTCCAATGGTTTTTACGGCACGCCGGTTTCCAATAAAGTATTAAGAAGCCGCATGAATCTGCCGTTCAATATCAAAGGCGGAGATCAACAGTTGACCGATAAATTTCTGATTAAGTGCTGGGAAAGGGGCATGGTCGGGCTGCGCACACTGACACCTTTCGGCGTAGGGGATTATCTTCGAGCTAGCCTGTATAACGGCGTTACTGAAGAGCAAGCCACCAGCCTAGCTGATTTTATGCGCTGTTTTGCAAACGAAAATGGATAGCAGGATCTGCTTCAACTTGGCCGCTTTTTGACAATTCATCGCAAAAAAATTTAGGTGACGTGCTTAAAGGATGTAGCGTCACTCTTCCTTTTTTCAAAAAAGAAAGAGGAAGGGCTTTTTTAGTGTTCAATAAATCCAATGCTTATAAATAGCAGGGCAACGAGGCAATTTTCCCTTTGCAGTCTAAGCCATCAGCCTTAAAAAATAACAGTAGCTACTTGCCTGCGCCAAGCTTCTCTACCTCGGTGACAACTATATCAGCGACTGCTTTGCAGTCATCCAGACTAAATGTAAGCGGGATCCGAAGATCAATCAGTTGCGCCAAAATACGCTCTGTTGGTTCCAGTACTGACCTGTCATTAAGATAATGCCAGCTATCATATTTACTCGTGTAACTGTTTGGTTTGCTATCTCCAAACCACTTAACAGATACCCCCTTCGCTTCGCAGTTAGCAATAAGCTGTTTAAAATCGTCCTTTGAGAATAAAGGAATGGAGAACTGGATGGAACTGCCAACAAAAGCCTCTTTTTTTTGTCTTTTTATGGTGTTGATGTCTAGGCTTGACCCAATAACTGCGTTCATCAAATAGTATCTGGCATTCCAGGCTCGACATTTATCATCGAGTTTTTTAAGTTGCGGTAATAGTATTGCAGATCGCAGGTTATCCATTCGGCCACTGTAGTTAGGAGTAGTATATTTAACAGCATCAAACTGCTCTTTTTCAGGAGCCGCATGATGTTTGTCGTAAAACATATAAGAGCCCGAATATATTATTGCTCTTGTTATAATGTCATTGTCAGGCGTCACTAATAAACCACCCTCTCCCGAATTAATATGCTTATAGGTTTGCGTGCTAAAACAGGCCACATCACCAAAACTGCCACTCATTTTACCGTTCCATTTAGCGCCCATGGTATGGGCACAATCTTCGATAAGTGCGAGGTTATGACGTTGGCATATGTCCATCACTCTATCCATATCGGCGATATGTCCACGCATATGAGAAAGCAAAAGATATTTAGCACTCGAATGGCGCGCTTTATATTCCAGATCGTCAAGATCGATGCAGAGCTGCTCATCAATATCGACCAGTACAGGGACACCACCGGCATTGTGGATGGCACCGGGGACCGGTGCCAATGTAAATGCATTACAGAGCACTTTGTCGCCCGGCAGGATAGCGAGGCTTTTTAGGGCAATGTGCAGGGCGTAACCGCATGACGCACAGGCAAGGCAGTTTTCAACACCAAGGTATTGACTAAATGCCAGTTCAAGCTCATCTGTCAGGCTTTTTTCACCGGCTTGTACATTGTAGCGATGCAGGCGACCGGATCTCATCACCGCGATTGCAGAAGCAATGCCCTCTTCGGGAATGGCTTCCTGCTGAGTAAAGGATTTAGTAAAGCTGACCATTTAAACACTCCCGAAAATTATAATGCCTCACTGAAAACACTATCAAGCGTTGCCACAATAAAATCGGCCTCTTCATAGCTGAGCGTTAATACCGGACATAAACATAAAGTATTATTAAGATGCTTAAAAGAGCGGTTGGTACGGCCTATAATTAAGCCTTTTTTCATACACATTGCGGCAATATTAATCGCCACGGATTCCGCAACAGGCCTTTTGCTTTCGCGATTACTGACCAGTTCAATACCGAGTAACAAACCTTTACCGCGTACGTCGCCAATAATCGGATGCTTCTCTTTTAACAATTGTAATTTGCCCAATAAGTAATCACCCATTAGCGCACTGTTAGTCACAAGATCTTCGCGTTCTAATATTGCTAAATTAGCCAATGCAGCTGCAGGACCGGCAGTACAACCGGCGTAAGTACTGACATCTCGAAAGTAGGCGTTGCGGTCACTGCTATCGGCAAGAAACTCATCAAATAACGCTTCCGTAGTAACAACACATGAAATAGCCGCATAACTGGATGCAACTCCCTTTGCCAGTGTTACGATATCGGGTTTGATGCCGTAATGCTGATAACCAAACCATTTCCCCGTTCTGCCCATACCGCAAACTACTTCGTCCATGTGTATCAGCACATTATATTTTTTACATATTTTCATCACTGCCGGCCAATATCCCTCAGGCGGTGTGATCACTCCTCCCCCGGCTGTGATAGTTTCAAAAACAACCGCACCAACAGTATCCGGACCTTCGCGCAGAATGACCTTTTCCAACTCTTTTGCCGCTAGAATACCGTAATCTTTAATATCACCAAATTGACTTCTGTACTCACAACAATGAGGAAACTCAACAAAACCAGGTACAAAGGGACCGTAATGTAGACGCCGCTCTTCCTGACCTGTCGCACTTAATGTGGCAATAGTGGTACCGTGATAATCCCTCTCGCGATATAAGATCTTATTCTTTTTACCCCCATACTTTTGCTGAGAAATTTGGCGTATCATTTTGAATGCCTTTTCATTCGCTTCTGAACCTGAGCTAGCGTAATAAACACGGCTCATGCCCGGCATTTTTTCTAATAATTTTGCAGCGAATTCAGCACTGGGCTCATTACCCGCTGTACTTGCAAAAAAGTTAAGTTTCAAGATCTGCTCGCGTACCGCATCAGCAATCTCAGTGCGACCATAACCGACATTGACACACCAAACACCACCGGAAGAAGCATCAAGATAACTGTTGCCCTTTGCATCCCAAATACGTGAGCCTTCACCCTTTACCATTACCATCGGATCCTGGTGCTTTAATACACTATGTTGACTCAAATGATGCCATATATGGTTGCGGTCTTTTTCTATTATATCTGATGCTGGTAACGTCATGGTGTCCATAATTATCTCCTGCGATAAGTGTTAATGACTATGGAATCACACTAACTTAATAATCAGCTGCTTCTCTAGAACCAGCCATTTTAATTGATGGAGCCAAAGATTTTACCGGTTTTCTGATGTGCGCCTCTGGAGCCATAATTGCCTTTAATTGGCTCTAACCTTGATAAACTGATATTGCAATAGTGACCGGTAGACTCAACAAGCAGTTAAGGATAAAAAGTGGAAAAAATTTGGTATGTTATGCCCGTGGTCATGTTTGCAGCGGTAGTGCGAGGATACAGCGGATTTGGTTTTGCAGTGATTGCAGTGGTTGGCCTAAACGTCTTTTTTGAACCGCAACAAAGTGTGGCGATTGTTTTATCGTTAGATCTTATTTGCAGCCTTAATTTATGGAAGCAGGCAATTAAACAAGCCGATTTTCCTGCTTTAAAAAAACTTGTTTTTGGATCAATATTAGGCATTCCAATCGGTTATTGTTTTTTACTTTTGGTGCCCGCAGAGACACTTAAGCTGCTAATTTGTTTGGGTGTTTTGGCGTTAGCTGCGCTTTTATTCTCCAGTTTCAGGCCTTTTAATGCAGAAAAGACCACCACCAAAGTCGGGTTTGGTTTGGCTTCCGGTGCGGGAACCGCTAGTGCATCTATCGGCGGGCCAATGATTGTGTATTATATGTTATCCAGCAATTTAACCACCAGCGCGCAACGTGCAACCATGATTTTATTTTTTATTGCCAGTGAAGCATTAGCCGTTATTACTCTTATCAGCGGGGGATTAGTCGATGGAACATTACCTAAGGCTTTATTAATACTGACTGTTCCAACCATTGTTGCCGTGTATTATGGCCAATACCTGTTTAACCGCAGACCACCTCAATCTTTAAAAAGCTTTGCATTGCCAATCATGGTGGTGGTTGCTTTACTCGGTATAGCGAACTCTGTTGTTACCCTATTAGCTTAAAGCGCTATGCTGATTCTCAAGTGACCTGATGTGTCAGGTCACTTCTCTTTTACTAGGTCAAGCCTGCCTTTCAATATTAACTTTATTGGCCTCTCCGAGTGCTTAAAACCCATTTACTACAGGCATATTAACCCACCTCTTGAGCTGAAGATCTAAAGAGAAACGAAGACTATTCTATTACTCTTGGTTTTCACTCTGGCTATTAGGGTTTTCTTCGCAAAAGGATAAGCCGCCTTCCAAATCAATCTCATCACTAATCATTACTAGCGGGTGCAAATATTTGAAAAACTTAACCTCAGATCGGGATAAGCAAAATAAGACAATACCGTTATTTCCGCGTTAAAATTACTGTTTTAAATCATCTACCACTACCCGCTATCGCGTTTTATAGTGACTCAGTATCTTACTGCCCATTTATGCTCTTCAATCCCTTTACTCAGCGCTTTAGTTAACAAGCCCAGAAAGTTTTATTCATAATTTACAAGCTAAAAAGAAGGCCTAGGAAGGCTTATTTTATAACAAAATAAAAGCAAAAAAAAACCCGCTATCACATAGTGATAGCGGGTAATAACAAACATAACAGCGGTTAATTATAACCTTTCCAGGGGATCAGTTTTGCTTCCAGATAACGCATTAACAAGTCAAAACTGTAAGCGATAATACCAATCACGATAATACCTGCGATCACCACATCAGTGACTAAAAACTCCGAAGCATTAAGTACCATAAAACCAATACCTCGCTCTGCTGCAACCATTTCTGCTGCCACTAAGGTAGTCCAACCAAAACCGATAGCAATACGCATTCCGGTCATAATATCCGGCATTGCACCACGAGCGATAACTTGCGTAATCACCTGCCAGGGGCTGGCACCCATTGAGTAAGCGACCTGAATTTGCTCAATGCGAACTGACGTCACACCTGCACGTGCACTTAGTACAATCGGCGATAGCATAGCGAGGAAAATCAGGGTCACTTTACTTGATTCATCGATACCTAACCAAATAATGATCAGTGGTAAATAAGCAAGTGGTGGCAGAGGGCGGTAAAACTCTATTAATGGATCAAAAATACCACGGAAAACACGGTTACAACCGATAGTGATACCTAATGGAACACCAATTAAACAAGCTAATAGAAAAGCACCAAAAATACGTACTAAACTGGCATTAAGGTGTTCCACTAACGTAGCGCCCGCAAAACCATCCACGGTAATATCAATTAAGCGATGAACCACATCAATGGGAGAGGGTAAAAAGATCGGTTTAATAAAACCACCTTCCGTTGCAACTGCCCATAGCGCAATAAAAAATATTGTCGAGCAAACCCCGATTAAGCGACTATCTCCAGCACCCGGGGTACCAAAATACTCCCCGCTTTGTACTGCACTTGGCGCCCTTAATTTTTTTATTTTAAGCTCTATTTTATCTAAAAAGGAAACCGACGCTGCAGCCGTTGCCCGCTCCTCTTTAGTGTCTACCATTTTTTGTTCCGGGGCCGGCTGGCTGTCGACCTCTTTTGCCTTGGATAGACAGGGAGCGGCTGCACTTGTCGTTAATGCTTTAGTAATACTGGTCATAATAGTTCCTTAGGCTATAGCCAACTCGTCGCCATGAATGATTGCTAAAACTTGTTCACGCATTGCTATAAACTCAGGGCTGGATTTTACTTTCCTTGCATCCCTGCAATCTAAAAACTGCTGATTAAAGTCTAAATCAAATTGATGGGTGATACGCCCGGGTCGAGGCGACATCACCACCAATCGCGTGGCTAACAATAAAGCTTCATCAACACTGTGGGTAATAAAGAACATCATCTTGTTGGTTTCACGCCAGACATCAAGCAGCAACTCTTGTAAGGACTCGCGTGTCAGCGCATCCAGAGCACCGAGAGGTTCATCAAGAAGCAACATTTTAGGGTCATTGGTTAGTGCACGGGCAATCCCCACACGCTGCTGCATACCGCCAGAAAGCTGGTATACCTTGTGTTGATGAAAATCCTCCAAGCCAACAAGTTTCAGATACTCCGCGGCACGAGTGCGGCGCGTTTTTTTATCAATCCCCTGCAGCTTTAAGCCAAACTCGGTATTATCAATCACATTTAGCCAGGGTAATAGCGCATGTTTTTGAAACACAACACCACGACCGGCGTCAGGTCCGGTTATCTCATCACCAATATCCTGTCCGCAAAGCACTCTGGGATAACCTTTGACTTTACTGTCACCCAGTGTCAGGTATCCCTTAGTTGGCGAGATAAAACCTGCAATTAGATTAAGCAGAGTGGTTTTACCGCAACCCGATGCCCCTAAAGCAACCACTAAATCGCCCTGCTTCATGGCAAAATTAACATTCGACAACGCTGTAACGGACTCCCCGCCTTCTGATCCGGGATAGACAACTGAGACTTTACAAACTTTCAATGTGTTCATTGCGGTACTCCTAACTAGATCGATTGAACTTAATCTCACTGATTATAATTTAGATGCTGCAAGCGCATATTCAGGGTTAACAAAGACACTGTAATCAGGCATTAAATGATTTATTTTTTTCTGCTCGTTAAGGAATTCTGAGGTTGCTTGTAAGGATTTAGCAACACCACCTTCGGCACCACAGCCAAGCCAGCTACAGGATAATTGAGTGTTAAAATCGAGGAAGTCATACAAAGCCAACACATCGGCAACCGTGTTCACGTCACCACCAGTAATTTTTGCAATTGATTTGGCAATAGGGTGAGATGGACCAAAGGTTTCTTTATGAGAACGGTATTCTTGGTCAAGGTCAGCTGCAACTTTCAAAGTCTTAGCCATAAAATCTGCATTTTCTTTAGCGAATTTTTTATTGACCACCAAGCCGTCAAAAGTTGCTTTTCCCCAACTACTAAGGGTTTTAGACGTGATAAGAACCTTTCCATCTTTTTTGATTTTGCCTAACACTGGATCCCAGATGAAGGCTGCATCAATATCTCCTCGTTGCCATGCGGCAGCAATGGTATTAGGTTGCATATTAATTAATTTAACGTCTTTTTCAGACAAGCCAAACTGCTCTAAGGCAAACATAGCGTGATAGTGAGTGGTTGATACAAAAGGTACCGCAATGCGTTTTCCTTTTAAGTCTGATGGGGACGATATTCCTGCACCATTACGTACAACAAACGCTTCTGCATCGGCAATGTTTTCTAAAATCCAAACTACTTCAATCTCTATGCCATGACTTACTGCCGCAGCAATTGGACTAGAGCCTGCATTAGCAAGATCAATTGATCCTGATGCCATCGCAGTGACCACTTTTGCACCTGAGTCAAAACGTCGCCATTTAACGTTATAACCCGTTGCTTTTTCAATTAACTTTTCGTTAATCGCATGCTTCCAAGGGTTATACATCCCCATGTAACCGATAGTGACATCTTTTGCAGCTACCGTTGAAACAAAAAACAGGGCAGCCATTGCGGTCATTATTTTGAGTGGTTTACATTTTTTCATCTTAAAATTCCTTATTAATCTGATGTTGTTGATGGGACGTTGCTTTCGTTATTTAAATTACGCGGTGCAAAAAATAAGATACAGGGCCAGTTTTTGAAATTCATAGTCCACTATTGTTATCGTTATTTTTCATTCACCTTTTAAAACTAATGTTGGCCTGAAAATTGCTTAATAATATAAGAGCGGAGTTACTGTTATTACGGTGAAATAAAGATACAAGCAAAATACACTCCAACATTTCATACAGGTGACGTAATGGTTGATTTTTTAATGAATATTGAGCTTCATCAAAACAGCACTTATCAGCAACAGATCCGTGAAAAATTAGTCGAGCTAATTGAACAAGATACCTTTGGTGACAAGCCGTTACCTTCCGGTAGAAAGATGGCCGAACTGCTTGGCGTATCAAGAAATACCGTTGTATTAGTCTATGAAAGTATGGTTGATGAGGGTTACCTTGTTGCTCGTGAACGCTGTGGTTTTTTTGTTCATTCAGACTTACTCATGGTGCAACGGATCTCCAATTCAGTGCAAACCACCACAAAAGATGCACCTCGCCCCTCTCACCAGCCTAACTGGTCTAAACGATTACAAAAACAACCCAGCCAACTATCAACGCTCAACAAAGATGAGAATTGGCTAAACTACCCTTATCCCTTTATTTACGGTCAGATCGACGTCAATGATTTCCCCCTTTATCAATGGCGGGAATGTTCACGAATAGCAGAAAGTAAAGGTAAACTGCATGAATGGGTTGAAGGTTTTATTGATATGGATGACCCGCAGTTGGTCGCGCAGATTCGCCAGCAAATTTTATCCAAACGTGGCATCAGTGCTAAAACCGATGAAGTGTTAATCACCCTTGGCACTCAAAACTCGCTGTTTTTATTAACCAGTTTATTAGCTGACAAATCAGTCACTTTTGGTGTTGAAAATCCGGGTTATGCCAACTTACGACACGTTATCGCATTATGTGATAGTCCGCTTAAAGCGCTTGATATTGATCATCAGGGTGTGCAGGTAGGTGAACAACTTAAAGATTGTGATTATGTGTGCGTCACCCCAAGCCATCAATATCCAACCACGGTGACCATGACAATAGAGCGGCGTAAGGCATTGCTTGAGCAAGCATCTAAAGATGATTTTATCGTTATTGAAGATGACTACGAAAGTGAAGTTAATTTTATAGAAAAGCCGCTGCCGGCCCTAAAAAGCTTTGACCAGGACGGTCGAGTGATTTATACGGGCAGTTTATCAAAATCCCTTACTCCCGGAATACGTATCGGTTATTTGGTTGCTGATAGTTCGTTAATTACTGAACTGCGTAAATTGCGCGCCTTGCATTACCGTCATCCCCCCTCCAATAACCAGCGCATCACCGCCTTGTTTCTCAGCCAGGGTTATTATGACAGCCATGTTCGCCGTATGCGCCAATCCTATGAAAAAAAATGGTTACTGATGCAACAAGGCATCGAGCGCTATCTCGGTGACTGCGAGATCCACTCTACCGCCGGCAGTTTCTGTTTCTGGATAGGTTTACCGGAAGCAATCAGCAGTCATCTACTGGTTGATAGCGCAGCCGCACATGGCATTTTAGTCGAATCTGGCGACAGCCTTTTTATGCAGAAAGATGCTCCCGAAAATTATATCAGGCTGGGATTTTCAGCGATTAACAGCGATAAAATCATACCAGGCTTGGCTATTTTGGGAGGACTGATCAACGAACTGCGTCCCGTCACTTAAACATGCTTTTATATTTATACAGTCGTGACAATCCGCAGGTGTTGCCTTTTTAGTCTTCATTGATCAGCATTTATTTAGAATGGAAGCTGTCCATAAATATCCTGGTATTGATCATATTAAGATCTGGCTCTAACTTTTTTAATCATTGCACAGTAGCTTATTAGGCCGAGAGGTAATAACGCGTAATACCCAATATCTAATAAGGAATTTTCCATGAACACAAAAATAATGCCGACTGTATTGATTACCGGAGCAACATCCGGGTTTGGACTGGCAACCGCGAAAAAATTTGCTCAACATGGTTACCCGCTCATTATTACCGGACGCAGAAAAGAACGTTTACAAGATCTCAGCGACCAACTATCACCATTAACAGATGTCTTTTTTTATCAGTTAGACGTACGTGACAGCGATGCTGTAAAAGCATTTACTCAGGCTATCCCAGATAATTTTAAACAGGTCGCTATACTGGTCAATAATGCAGGTCTTGCTTTGGGAACAGAGCCTGCGGATCAGGCTTCATTGGATGACTGGCACACTATGATAGATACCAATGTTACAGGTCTGGTTAATGTGACTCACAGTTTATTACCGATATTAGGTAAGCAAGCCTCGGCCAGCATCATTAACCTTGCGAGCATCGCGGCTAACTGGGCTTATCCGGGCAGTCATGTTTACGGTGCAAGCAAAGCCTTTGTCGCTCAATTTTCCAGAAACCTGCGCAGTGATTTTGCAGGAACAGGCCTACGCGTTACCAGCTTAGAGCCGGGTTTATCTGAAAGTGAATTTAGCCTGGTAAGGTTTAAAGGAGATAAAGACAAATACCAGCAAATTTACAACAATGCGCACGCACTACAACCTGAAGATATCGCTGATATTATATTTTGGATAGCAGAGCAGCCCGCTCACATTAATATTAATAGTATAGAGGTGATGCCGACTTCTCAGGCTTGGGATAACTTTAAAATAATTAAGCATCCCTAAAAATATTTAAATTAACAGATTGCTAGTCTGCTGCTAGTGGATATAACGCTAGAAAGACCCATTAAATTAACTGACACATTAAAAGGGTCTTTTTATATTCCACAATCTGCATCTTAGAGGATTTTATGATGTTATTTAAAAACGCTTGTTAAGCAGTGCTTCTTTTACACAAGCCGGCGCAAAGGAGTCAAGATCACCATGATGTTTGAAGACTTCTTTGACCACGGTTGATGAGATAAAACCGGTTGCGGCATTGGCGGGTAACAAGATGGTTTCTAATGCTGTATTTAAGGCTTTATTGACTTGCGCTAGTTGTAATTCATAATCCGCGTCCGTGGTACCGCGTATCCCGCGAATAAGAGCCTGGGCATTATGCTCCTTAGCAAAATCTGCTAATAATCCAGAGAAAGGGATCACTTCAACGCCGTTTAAATGCGCCGTAGCTTGGAATAATAAATCACAGCGCTCATCTAAATTAAATAAGGTTTTTTTGCTGGTGTTGACCGCCACGGCAATAACCACCCTTTCAGCGAGTTTACTTGCCCTGCTGATCAAATCAATATGACCCAGCGTGACCGGATCAAATGAGCCGGGAAAAACAACTGTTTTCATTTCTATCCACCATCATTATCTTTATTTATTTAACCACAGCATCATTAATTTCATTTAAAGTTCCGCGAGCAGCATCTGCATTCCAGTAAAAGCTGTACCAGGGTTCAGGATGATCGGCCGAGCGCCAACTTTCCCTTGGAAATTCAAGCTCAATATAATTATCATGGAGTGAATACACCGAAGCCTCGATGTCAGTATCGCTTGCAATCCAAAAAGCGATTAGTGCAATAAGCGGATAAACAATAAATAATTTAAACATGATTCACTCCATTTACGGTATACGAGATTGTTTACTTTAAAAAAACTAAAAACAACAACCCTGCACTGATTATATTTTCAAATATATATAACAGTCAATAATCTGCTACAAAGTTATCAGAAGGTCATTTTAAACAGATCTCGCAGAATAACGTCTTTTATTCGATATTAATTAAAATCTACCTTTTCTTTTGATTGTTTGAAAATTGCCGCAGATAAAAAGCTTAAAAACTCATCACCACTGCGGTCATCTATCCATTTACCCTCTTTATAATCATAATGATGACCATTTTCTAAGGTCGCCAACCAAACTTGATGCAGGGGCTGCTGACGGTTAATAATCAACTTAGTATGGTTTTCAAACTCAAGTGTTAATAAACTACCATTTTGGTCATAATCTACATCCGCACCTGATTCTTCAATTCTCTCTTCTATCTTTTGGTAGAGCTGATCAGCTAATTGTATAAATTCACTATCATTCACATTACTTCCCCTTTGCTTTTTAACAATGAAATGCGATTATATACTCAAACTAGGTAAAGATGCAGGAATCAGTCTATTTAAGCTGTTTGCATGTAAACAAATATCATTATCAATGCGGCGCGACAAAAACTCGCTGGGAAAAAGTATGAAAAACATTAATTTATCTATTGCAGCGTTGCTTTTTGCAGCTTTATTGACGGGTTGCGGTAAAAGCGGTTCTCTGTATAGAACCCCTGAACCTGAAACTCAGGTTAAACCACAAAATACAGCACCGAGCCCAGCAGAAACAGCTGACAGTGACACCAAAAAAATCACTGCAAGCGAATAACAAAATTTAATTTGTTATTGTTTAACACATTGATTTTACATATTTAAGAAAATAAAAAGGATTTACAATTGGATCACTTTAATTATCAAAATGATGGCCGTCTTTTTGTTGAAGGGTTACCTGTAGAGCACGTTATTAAAAAAACAGGTACACCAGCCTATATCTACTCGCGAGCAACCATCGAGCGTCATTGGCAAGCTTTTGACCGCGCAGCAGGTAAACACCCTCATCTGATATGTTACGCCGTTAAAGCAAACTCTAATTTGGCTGTATTAAATCTGATGGCAAGAATGGGATCCGGATTTGATATTGTTTCTGTCGGAGAATTAATGCGGGTGATTCAAGCCGGTGGCGATCCGAAAAAAATCGTCTTCTCAGGCGTAGGTAAAACGGAAGTCGAAATATCAGCGGCACTGCAGGCCAACATTATGTGCTTTAATGTTGAATCCATTTCCGAACTGTACCGCATTAATGGCGTTGCCAAAGCCTTAAATGTCAAAGCGCCTATCTCAATTCGCATTAATCCTAATATTGATGCCGGTACTCATCCTTATATCTCTACCGGTTTAAAAGAAAATAAATTTGGTATCGAAATTGAACAGGCGTTAGACGTTTATCAGATAGCCAGAGATCTTGAATTTTTAGAAATAAAAGGCGTGGATTGCCATATCGGTTCGCAGTTAACTGAAATTGCTCCTTTTATTGAAGCCTTAGACAAATTGTTAATTTTAATCGACCTACTGGCAGAACAGGGTATTACTATCTCTCACCTTGATCTCGGAGGCGGCTTAGGCGTACCTTATAACCAAGAAACGCCGCCGGAGCCTGCTCAATATATGACCGCAATCATTAATAGAATGGCCGGTCGCAGTCTCAAACTTATTTTTGAGCCCGGTCGTGCCATTATGGCAAATGCAGGTGTGCTGGTGACTAAAGTTGAATTCTTAAAACTCAATGATTACAAAAACTTTGCCATTGTCGATGCGGCGATGAATGATTTAATCCGCCCGGCGTTATACAGTGCATGGCAAAATATTATCCCATTAAACAACGTTTATACCGATGGCAAAGATCGTCCTGTACGTAACTATGACATTGTGGGTCCCATTTGTGAAACCGGTGACTTTTTGGGTAAAGAGCGTCAGCTTGAGTTAGCTGAAGGTGATTATCTTGTTATCCGCAGTACCGGTGCCTATGGCGCAACCATGAGTTCTAACTATAACTCACGTTGCCGGGCTGCAGAAATACTGGTCGATGGTGACAAAGCTTTTGTCGTACGTGAACGCGAAGAACTCAAAGATTTATGGCGTGGTGAGCACGTTTTACCAAAATAATAACGCTGACTTAAATTCAACAACGAGAAATAATGAATATTCAATTTTCAAAAATGCACGGCTTAGGTAATGATTTTATGGTCATTGACAATGTCACGCAAAATGTATTTCTTTCTAAAGATACGATCCGCCGTTTGGCAGATCGTAATTTTGGTATCGGTTTTGACCAATTATTAATGATTGAACCGCCCTATGATCCGGAGCTGGATTTTCATTATCGTATTTTTAATGCCGATGGCAGTGAAGTAGAGCAGTGCGGTAATGGTGCGCGTTGTTTTGCACGTTTTGTTAAAATGAAAGGTTTGACACAAAAACGGGTAATTAACGTCAGTACCGGCAATGGTAAAATTCAGCTTAAAATCGAGCATGATGGTAATATTACCGTGGATATGGGTAAACCTATTCTGGATCCTGCAAAAGTACCTTTTGAAGCTCAGAAAGAGGAAAAAACCTATATTCTACGCGTAGAGGACCATACTGTTCTATGCGGCGTGGTTTCCATGGGTAATCCGCATTGTGTGGTATTGGTTGATGATGTTGATACGGCGCCGGTTGCAACTCTGGGCCCGTTATTAGAAACCCATGAACGTTTTCCTAACAAGGTAAATGTTGGTTTCTTAGAAATAAAAAGCCGCGATCGTGCACGCTTAAGGGTTTGGGAGCGCGGTGTAGGCGAAACATTAGCCTGTGGCACCGGCGCTTGTGCTGCCGCTGTGGTGGGGCAATTGCAGGGTAAATTAGATACCCACTGTACAATTGAATTACCCGGCGGTGAACTGCGCTTTTTTTGGCAAGCAGGACAAAGTGTCAGAATGACCGGCACTGCTGAGTTTGTTTTTGATGGACAAATTCAAATCTAAGCTCAGCTTCTGACTCTCTATTAATAAGTGTGATTTTTATCTGTATTGCTGAAAATGACACTTTTTTTCTCTCTAAAAATATAATGAGTAAAGCTATGCAAACAAAGATGCAACCTTTACGACCCCTTATCGATAGCTACTTAAATCATATTGCCAGCCAGCGCGGTTTGAGTCCGGTGACCATCACCAACTACCAACGTAATTTAGCTGAATTTGTTACCTTATTAATTGAAAGTAACATAAGCTGCTGGACAGACTTAGACAGTCAACTGGTGCGTTTAATGGTTAAAACCCTGCATAAAAGGGGTCTTAAAGCCCGTTCTATTGCCACCAAACTTTCCGCTTTACGTTCTTTTTTAGACTATTTAGTACAGATTGATACTTTAACCAATAATCCGGCAAAAGGAGTCTCTGCACCCAAATTAGATAAACCCCTGCCTAAAAACGTCTCCGTTGATGATATGTTTCAGCTTCTGGATATTGATGAAAAAGATCCGCTTAGTATTCGCGATCAGTGCATGATGGAACTGATGTATTCTTCTGGGTTACGCCTCAGCGAGTTAGTAGGCATTAACTTACAAGACATGAAATTATCTGCAAAAGAGCTGATGGTCACGGGTAAAGGCAGTAAACAGCGTTTATTACCTATTACCGACAGAGCCGTTGCAACTATTAAAATCTGGCTTAAAATCCGCCCTGAATTTTGTATAAAGGACGAAAAAGCACTGTTTGTTTCTAAACAAAAAAAACGCATATCAGCGCGTAATGTACAGGCTAGAATGGAAAAATGGGGCTTAAAACAAGCCTTACCGGGGCATATCAATCCGCATAAATTACGTCACTCCTTTGCTACCCATATGCTTGAATCAAGTGGTAACCTGCGTGCGGTGCAGACTCTGCTCGGACACGCAGACTTAGCCACCACCCAGGTTTATACACACCTCGATTTTCAACATCTATCAAAAGTTTATGATCAGGCGCACCCGCGTGCTAAACGTAAAAAATAACCACAAAATAACTACAGAGATGGATACATCACCATGAAATACTACCGGGCACTTAAACCTTTTAAAGCAATCAGTTTTGATCTTGATGACACCCTTTATGACAACCACCCGATCATCAAAAAAGCCAATCGAGCGATTATTGAGCACCTCAACCAGACCTATCCTGAACTGGCGGAATTGACCGAAAAACAGTGGTCATTATACAAAAATAATGAAGCGCTGGAATTTCCCGAAATAAAACATGATGTTTCTTTATGGCGCACTCAGACACTAACTCGGATCATGACAATTTACGGGATTCCGCAGTTTAAGGCGATAGAGTACGCTCAACATGCTTTTTCTGAGTTTCTAAAACTACGCAGTGATTTTGTGGTGCCAAAATCGAGCTTAAAGCTATTAGATAAGTTAGCACAAACTTACCCGGTAATCGCCATTACCAATGGCAATGTAGATGAATTTAAAATCCAACTTAATGATAAGTTTGAGTTTATTTTAAAAGCCGGTAATGGTTTTAAGTCCAAACCGGAAGCCGATCTGTTCATCGAAGCGGCCAGACGTTTAAACATTGAAGTCAGTGATATTTTACATGTAGGTGACCATTTAATAAGTGATGTTTACGGCGCGCAAAATAATGGTGCGCAAGCGGTTTGGTTTAATCCCAACAAACAATCTCTGAGTGGTGCAATGTTATTACCCACCGTCGAAATCAGCCGTTTAGATCAACTCTATAAACTGCTATAATTTTATTTTACTGAATAAATACACAGGTCTTTTGTTATGGATGTTTCTTACTTAATTGATGATTTAAATGATCAGCAGCGTGCTGCTGTTTCCGCGCCGGAGCAGAATATGCTCGTTTTAGCCGGTGCGGGCAGTGGTAAAACACGTGTTTTAACTCATCGCATCGCCTGGTTGATGCAGGTAGAGAACATTCCGACATATTCTATTTTGGCGGTAACCTTTACCAATAAAGCCGCCAAAGAGATGCGCGGCCGTATTACCGATATTTGCCCGCAGCAGATAGGCGGAATGTGGATAGGTACTTTCCACGGCATTGCCCACCGTCTATTGCGCCTGCATTATCAAGAAGCTAACTTACTAGAACAGTTTCAAATAATTGATAGCGACGATCAGCAAAAGATGATTAAACGTATTATCAAAAGTCTGCATTTAGATGACAAATATTACCCGGCCAAAGAGTTACAATGGTATATCAACGATAAAAAAGATGAGGGTTTACGGGCCAAGCATATTCAAGTGGGTTATAGCCAACAGGAAAAACAACGTCTGCAGGTTTATAAGGCCTACGAAGAGGCTTGCCAGCTGGCCGGATTAGTTGATTTTGCGGAATTATTATTACGTGCCCACGAGTTGCTATTAAACAACCCTGCTCTGTTATTACATTATCAGCAGCGTTTCCGCCATGTCTTGGTCGATGAGTTTCAAGATACCAACAAACTACAATATGCATGGTTAAACCTGCTCACGGATAACAACAGTTATTTGACCATAGTAGGAGATGACGACCAGTCTATTTATGGCTGGCGCGGTGCTGATATTGAGAATATTCAGCGTTTTTTAAGAGAAAAACCCGATCCGGTCACGGTCTGCTTAGAGCAAAACTACCGTTCAACGGGACATATCTTAAATGCCTCTAACCATCTGATTAAAAATAATAGTGACCGATTAGGCAAAGAATTATGGACCAGCGGTGAAGATGGGCAGCCGATTGCCATTTACAGCGCCTTTAATGATTACGATGAAACGCGTTATGTTACCTCGCAGTTACAAGCATGGCAAAATAGCGGTAAAAAACTCGCCGAGTGCGCCATTTTATACCGCAGCAATGCCCAGTCTCGTCTTTTTGAAGAGCAGTTAATGGCGCAGCAGATCCCCTACCATATTTATGGTGGTCAGCGCTTCTTTGATCGTTTAGAGATAAAAGACAGCATCGCTTATCTGCGCTTAATCAACAACCATCAGGATGATGCCGCCTTTGAACGTATTATCAATAAACCTAAACGTAAAATTGGTAATACCACCCTGGATAAGATTCGACTTTGTGCCCGCGAGCAGGGTTATACCATGTGGCAGGCGAGTCAGTTTTTAATTGAGCAGAAACAACTCAGTGCCGGTGCAAAAAATTCATTGTCTCTGTTTATTGAACTTATCAACCGCTTCGAAAGTGAAACCTCGGAGCTGCCTTTATTTCAGACCGTTGACCATGTTATCCGTCACTCCGGTTTACACAGCATGTTCGAAAATGAAAAAGGTGAAAAATCACGCAGCCGTATAGAAAATTTACAAGAACTGGTTTCTGCCACTAAATCTTTTGTTATCCCGGCTGAAGAGCAGGAGATGAACGAGATCACTGCTTTTTTAGCCTATGCCGCATTAGAGTCGGGTGATAACCAGGCCGATGAGTTTGATGATGCCGTGCAATTAATGACCATGCATGCGGCAAAGGGGTTAGAGTTTCCGCAGGTCTTTATAGTCGGTGTGGAAGAAGGCATGTTCCCCGGGCAGCAATCCGCTGACGATGAAGTGCGCTTAGCCGAAGAACGTCGCCTTTGTTATGTGGGTATGACCAGAGCGATGCAAAAACTCACCCTCTGTCATGCGGAAAGTCGCCGTCTATACGGACAGGAAAAATTTCATTCTCCTTCGCGTTTTATCAGTGAATTGCCGGAACAGGATATTGAATATATTCGCCTTAAAACTCAGGTCCGCAGAGTCCAGCAGCCTGCCGTTAAGCAGCCCGCATTTACTCGAGAAAGCCAGGATATTTTAGGCTTTAGTATTGGCCAGCAGGTAAAGCATCCGAAGTTTGGAGAAGGCACCGTGATTGCTCAGGAGGGCAGCGGAGAAAACAGTCGCTTACAGGTGAATTTCATGGGTGTCGGCAGTAAATGGTTAATGAGCGCTTACGCCCGTCTGGAAATAGCATAGGCAGCAGCGATCAACGTTAGGTGAAATAAACATAAAGTTTGAGGTTTTAATGTTTAAATTGAAAAAGGTTAACTAAACTTCATTCAACTGTTTTTATGATACTGAAAAGTCACTTCTGCTAAAGAGCAAAATCAATGATAACGTCGGTATCGATAATGATCTGAAGCGATAATGTTGAGGAGTTTATTATGCGCCTTAAACCGATTAAAGATTTCCTTTATTACATAGCGCAATGTCATCGGGAGCTGGCTGATTTTTATCTTCGACTGAGTATTGAGGTAAATAATGACAAGGTAAAATTATTACTCGATTTTATGCGTAATAAAGAGCAACTATCCTATCTGCAACTCCAGCAATATACGCAGCAAGCCCCTCCCGGTTTATTAGAAACTGGCTTAGATAGTGAATTTAATCACAATTTTCCGATGCAATGTCAGCAGATGGCATTAAAAGCTGAATTATCAATTGATGAGGTTGTCGCTTTGGCAACGAATTTTAATATACAACTGATCGAGTTACTGCAGAACGCCGCCTATAATTCACCCACCATAGAAGCTGAAATTGCGCTTGAGAAACTCACTAATCAAGAAGAGGAAACCTTACACCAAGTGGTTCTGGCCAGTCATGAATTCGAATATATGTGATTTCACCTCGATTCGCTCAGCGTCAATAACCTAATTTCCTCGAAGTATTTATTTAAAAGCCCTTTCCCTAGTCTTCATCTCTTATAAACGGTAGAATCTGTGCTTAATTATTGGCCCGTATCAATTGGTGATTTATCTATGAAAGCGCATATCCAGCAACTACTCGAGCAAGCTATCGTTTGCCTTATAAAACAAAAAATTATTCCTGCGGATATCCAGCCTCGCATCAATATTGATCGCACCAAAGATAAATCCCACGGCGACTACGCGAATAATTTAGCATTAATGTTAGCAAAACCTGCCAAACAAAATCCGCGTCATCTTGCTGAACTGATAGTTGCCAACATGCCTGAATCAGAATTAGTCATAAAAATGGAGATAGCGGGACCTGGATTTATTAACTTTTTTATTAACCCTAACTTTCTGGAAAAGCAGATTGATAGTGCCTATTCGAATGAAAAATTAAATCTATCGGCAGAAGCTAATCCGCAAACCATCGTCATCGATTATTCATCGCCAAATCTGGCTAAAGAGATGCATGTTGGTCACCTGCGTTCATCGATTATTGGTGATGCCGTCGCGCGTACCTTGGAATTTCAAGGCAATAAAGTTATCCGTCAGAACCACGTGGGAGATTGGGGTACACAGTTTGGTATGTTGCTCGCTTATATGGAAGAGTTACGGGCTAAAGGTCAGCCAATTGAAAATAACCTGGCTAATTTAGAAGTCTTTTATCGTGCCGCAAAAGCGCGATTTGATGAATCAGAAGATTTTGCAACCCGCGCACGACATTTAGTGGTTGAGCTTCAGGGCGGCAATAAAGAGTGTTTAAAACTGTGGGCACAATTTAATGAAACCAGTCTTTCACACTGTCAAGAAACCTATCAGCGTTTAGGTGTAAGCCTGACGCGTGCAGACGTTCGCGGAGAAAGTAGCTATAACGATCAGTTAGCGGTAATAGTTGCTGATCTTGATAAACAAGGTTTATTACAAGAGAGCCAGGGCGCTAAATGTGTCTTTTTGGATAACTTTAAAAATAAAGAAGGTGACCCGCTACCGGTTATTATTCAGAAAAAAGATGGCGGTTTCCTCTATGCAACCTCGGATCTTGCCGCGATGCGTTACCGCCAAAATGAACTGCATGCCGATCGCATGCTTTATTTTGTCGATGCCCGTCAGGGATTACACTTCCAGCAGGTTTTTGAAGTTGCCCGTTCGGCGGGTTTTGTTAATGACAAAACATCACTTGAACATATGCCCTTCGGAACCGTAATGGGTGAAGATGGCCGTCCCTTTAAAACCCGTTCAGGGTCGGTTGCCAAATTGGCTGATTTACTCACAGAGGCAGAAGTGCGCGCTTATGAGTTAGTCAAAGAAAAAAATAAAGAGATGCCTGAGCAGGAACTTCGCCATATTGCGTCGGTGGTGGGTATATCTTCGGTTAAATATGCCGATCTTTCTAAAAACCGTAGCAGTGATTATACTTTCAGTTTTGACAGTATGTTAAGTTTTGAAGGTAATACCGCACCTTATCTGCTTTATGCTTATACACGTGTTGTAAGTATCTTTAATAAAGCCGGAATCGAAATGGACAGTGTCACTGCGGCGGTTTCTTTGAGCGAAGAGAAAGAGATAGATCTTGCTAATAAACTGATCCAATTTAATGAAATTATTAATCAGGTTGCTAAACAGGGTATGCCACACTTTTTATGTTCATACCTGTTTGAACTCGCCGGGCTCTTTTCAAGCTTTTACGAGGCTTGCCCTATTTTGATTGCGGAAACCGAAACACAAAAACAGAGCCGCCTGAAACTAGCCGGATTAACCGCTAAAACCCTTAAGCAAGGTTTGTCACTACTGGGAATTAACACTCTGGAGCGCATGTAATCTATGGCAACCCAAAACAGACGAAAACCTTCTAAAGCAGGAGGTCCCAAAAAGTCCTCCGCGCGTAAACGCACGGCGGTGAAGCAAACAGCAGCTAATAAAGGTATCCCCTATTTAGCAGTTTTAGCAGTTGTGCTGATCATCGGGTTTATTAGTTTTTTTATGTTTGGGGTTGAAAAACCGCCCGCTGTGCAAACAGTTAATAAAGCTGTACAGAAAAAAGAGGAAGTTTTACCCGAAAAACCTCAACCTGTCTGGGAATATGAAAATACTCTTAAGACAAAGAAAATAACCGTTGATATTCCCGAAGATAAAAGCGAAAGCCAACCTTATCAAATGCAGTGTGCTTCATTCCGCGCAAGGGGTGATGCTGAATCACTCAAGGCTAAAATTGCATTTCAGGGTTTAACCGCCGAAGTAAAAAAAACAGGTAACTGGTATCGGGTTATTTTAGGGCCCTATGAACGTAAAAGACTGGCGGAAAAACACCGTCATAAACTGCAACGCGCTAAAATCAATGGCTGCCAAATTTGGTTCTGGCGTTAATAAAATGATTGCTCGGAACTGTTAACCTTTGATGTCATCATAACTGGATATTATATTTTCTGCCGGCTGGGCAGAAAGAGCGGATAAGTTGTTCTATATGAGTCACTGATAAGGTAGTTGGAAGGCAAACAGCCTCAGCCTTTCGACTCGCTGATTTTTGTATATTAAGGTAGATTGTTATAGATGCAGGTTAGAGTAGAAACGCTATTTAAATTTGCTTAGATAAAAGCCATTACTATGTAGTAATGGCTTTTTTTTAAATGAATAACTTCTTCAGGTTTAAAGCAAGTAGAAAAAAGTACTTTATCAAGCTTCTGCTGGAATCCCCTCTAGCGGAACATTCTCTGCTTTTTCTTCATAATCTTTAGCATTAAAACCTTCATGGAGATGGTAATAACGTTTGTAAACAATGCCACTGATTGTCATCAGTAGGATTGGCAGACCAATCATCATTATCTGGATACCCATGATAGTGTCGCTTGACTGCACTATATTAGGTACGTAACCGACAACCGTCAGACCCATACCAACGATGAAAGCACCTGCTGCACCGGCAAATTTCACCAACATGGTTTGTACAGAGAAAATAACACTCTCAGTACGGCGGCCTGTTTTGTACTCACTGTAGTCAACAACGTCAGCTAACATGACGGTTTGCAGTGCATTTGCAATACCAACACCAAATTTAATCGCGGCTCCAGCCAAACCAATTAACAGCACATTTCCGGGTGTGATAATACTCATTGCCAGTAAAACCAGACAAGAAAGGATAGGAAAACCACAAGCAACTACCCATAGATTCTTACGCGGTAGAAATGCCGCCAAACGGGGAAAGAAGAACACACCCGCCACTTCTGCTGCACCCGCTACCATCATATAAATAGGAAACAGTTCGGGATTACCCAGCGCATAAGTGAAGTAGTAGATAGCAAAGCCGCCAACCAACATATTTGCAACCTGAAAAGACAATACGGTACCAATTAGCGCTTTTAGCTGATCGTTCTTACCCACAATGGCCAAAACATCTTTAAAATTGAACTTCGCTGCTGGCTTAGCCGTGACCGCTACGGTCTTTTCTTTTACATTACGAACGGTAAGTAGAGCACTGAGTATGAACAGAACAGCAATCACAATAGATGCCTTGAAAAATCCCTCCCCTTGATCGCCATCTCCCAATACACTGACGAAATATAGACCGTATGAACCAGTAACAAACCATGCAAGGCTAGCGAAAAGCCGTGGCCAAACAACTAATTTTTCCCGTTCCTGACGTGAGCTTGAAAGTGCAGGAATCATCGACCAGTATGGAATATCCATAACGGTGTAGGTCAATCCCCATAAAATGTATGCTGCAGTCGCGTAAATATATAACGCCGTACCTTCAAAGTAATGCGTACAGAAAAGTGCAATCAAAACACCTGCATTCAAAACTGTACCAATTAGGATCCAGGGGCGGAATTTACCCATTTTTGAACGCGTATTATCAACAATAACACCCATCATAGGGTCAGTAACCGCATCAAGAATTCGAGCCACAAGAAAGATAGTACCCACAAATGCCGCAGACAAGCCTGCAACATCAGTAAAATAGAACATTAAGAAAATATAGATTGGCGCACAGGCAAGGTCTTTACCTAAAGCGCCAACACCATAGGACAATTTGGTTTGCAGTGTAATGTTTTCAGACATAATGTTTTCCTTTAGGCTAGTTACTGTTTGTCTAACTAGACTCAGCAGCACTGACCTTGTTGTTTATTAAATTGATAAGAAGATCTTAATTGCTCACTGAAAGTATTTCTGTGATCAACAACCGTTTAGAGGAAACGTTTCCATAAAGTAATTAAAAAACGTGACGCAGAACATTTACTGCAACTTAATAAGCGAAAAACAGGGTTTTTTTTCAACAAGGGTCACAGTTTTACAGAGGTTTTTTATGAAAACGATTACATATTTATACAAAATGGGAAAAAAAAGAATAAAAAAAACCGGTTATTTAAAAAAATAACCGGTTAATTTGTATATAACCTCATATATCGGTAGTTTCGTTAATTAGATCCGCTCAAATTTAATCAAGATAGCGCTCTCAGCATCAAGAATAGGCATAGTCAAACCAACTTCGTCACACCAGGACCCTGATAACTTACAACCAGATTCTGTCCATACGGGCTGGTAATTGACTATTTCATCATAGTCTGCCGGCTTATCAATGACTGAAATATGATAGAGGGCCTTTGCGTCCAAACCCGGTATCCGCAGGTGACCACTCAAGGCATTGGTCGGCATAGCCAACTGCGCAATCATAACAACAGCCTCGGATTTATCCTGTGCAATCACCGCGTGAATCTGATGAGCCGGGTCGTCACTTGGAACACGCCATGTTTGGCCATTATGCAATAGCGGCCGAAGCATTTTGTGCAGTTTAATATAGCGCTCAAAACCTTGTTTCTCTTCCTGATTTTCATTCACGGGATCCAGTTCTATGCCCATATGACCGAACAACGCCGTCAAGCCGCGGAATTCAATACTGTGTCGACGGCGAGTACTGTGGCAATAACTCGCACCGATATGACTGCCCATCACTTCCGGCGGGAAAAAGTAACTCATTCCGCGTTGAATACTCTGCCGCTCCAATGCGTCGTTATTGTCTGACGGCCAAAAGCGCTGAGTTCGTTTCAGTACTTCAAAATCAATTCGCCCACCGCCGGCAGCACAAGACTCGATTTCTACCAGAGGATGCTCCGCTCGAACCTTATCGATCAGCTGATAATAGCGCTCAACCTGTTGATATGCTGCCGCTTTACCTAAGTGACCAGGCTGTACTACCTCGCGGTTCATATCCCATTTAATGTAGGCAATATTGTATTTTCCAAGAAAATAAACCAACCTGCCCAGAAGATAGGTGAAAGCCTCCTCATTTTGTAAATCAATGACATACTGATTACGCCCAGTTGGTTGCTGGTATCCATCCAACGCTAATAACCATTCAGGATGAAGACGGTAAAGATCAGAGTTTTTGTTGATCATCTCCGGTTCAAACCACAGACCAAACTCCATTCCCAGTGAGTTCACATGCTCGACCACTGGCTTTAATCCATTAGGATATTTACCGTTATCAAGGAACCAGTCCCCTAATCCGGCTGTATCTCCATTGCGTCCCTTGAACCAACCATCATCGATAATAAAACGTTCAACACCCATTTCAGCCGCCTGAGTGGCCATCGCCATAATGTACTCCGGATCGTGTTCGAAGTAGATGCCCTCCCAAGTATTGAGATGAATTGGTCGTGGTCGATTGGCAAAGTCGCTTGGTAAAATGGTTTTTCGCACATGAGAGTGGAACTGCTGACTCATACCATTCAAGCCTTGATGACTCGAGCTTGCATATAACCAAGGCGTGGTTAAGCTTTGATCTTTTTCTAACGATACTTCTCCCGGCATATAAATCACTTCGGCCTGCATAAAACGGCGGCCGTCTGCTTTTACATCAACACGAAGTCTGTGGTTACCACTCCAGGCAAGATGAAAACCCCAGACATCTCCACAAAGCTCACCAAAGTGCGTCGTTCCAGCAACTAGCGCAGGGTAGTGTTCGTGTGATGTTCGACCACGACGATTCTCCTGCTGATAACCCCCCTGCAACAATGGTTGACGTAGCGTTTGAAACTCATGAACCCAACGACCGTAATAGGTCATTAATTCATTAGCACGAGCAGGTAGAGGCAAAGTATTTGCTAAACGATTCACCTGGTACACACCGTTTTTGATGTTTGTCAGTGTCTGACGGGTTTTAAGCACATCATAGGCATCCAAGCAAAGCTCGGTTACCAGGCGCAGTCCTGCCTGCGTATCTTCACTGATAATTATCAGCGCTTGATCTTCTTGATTAATTTCTTTAATCATAAAAACCGGAGCCCAATCCATACCGGCTCGATGCCCTTCTACACCCGGACTGCTGAAAATCCCACGACCAAGCTCTGGGCTTAATGTCATTGCGATATCAGTATCTAACCGGCCGTATGGCACTGGCCGTTGCAGCGCCATACGAAAACTGGCCAGATCACCTTTTATCGGTGCTCCCCAATGTAAAATCTCAGCGTATTCTCCCAACTCTATAATTAGCTGGGTTTGTTGTCCGGTCAGCTCAATCAGCTTTTTCTCAATCATCACGCTCTACCTTAAATTATAAAATCACCCGCATACTAAAGAAAAGAATAAAAGTTTCAGTGATCTACTTCATGACAATGGAAACGTTTCCTGACGAGGATTTTGATTGTATTATCTATGTTGGCAATCATTCTAAACTGCAATATGTCATTTCAAGCAATACATTGACCTCAGGACACAAAACGTTCTTTTAACATTTGTTTTCTGACCATATCCATTGTTTAATTAGCTGCTAATATAATTAAGAGGATTCTATGGCTACTATTAAAGACGTCGCAAAAGAAGCAGGTGTATCAATAGCGACTACATCCAGAGCCATTAACAACGCCCCCCATACCAGTGAATCAGCTATTATCGCGGTCAAAAAAGCGATAAAAAAACTCGGTTATCGGCCCAATGCCCATGCCAGATCACTGGTCAGTAAGTCTTCTAATGCGATCGGTGTGCTGGTTAATGACGTATCAGCTCCCTTCTTTGGCAGCATGGTGAAAGCGATTGAAAAAATCGCCAGTGAACAACAAAAACAGCTTTTGATTGGCAGTGGTTATCATAATGCAATCAAAGAGCGGAATGCTATAAATTTACTGATCAACAGCAGCTGTAAATCTCTGGTTATTCATAGTAAAGGCCTGTCAGATCAAGAGCTGACCAGTCTCGCTGCTGAAATACCTGGAATGGTTGTAATTAACCGTATTGTTCCTGACATTGCCTCCCGCTGTATTGCTTTGGATAACCACAAAGGCTCCTACATAGCAACCGAGTATCTGATTCGTAATGGTCACAAACACATTGCTTATATCTGCTCTAGCCATGATATTGAAGACGCTCATGATCGCAAAGCCGGCTATCTCGATGCTCTTGGTGATAACGGTATTGAAGCAAGAGATGAATACATAGAGTACAGTGAGCCTGACGAGCTAGGTGGTGAGCAGGCAATGATTAACCTTATCGCAAAAAACACCCCGATCACCGCCATCGCCACCTACAACGACGAAATGGCCGCAGGTTGTCTGGTTTTGCTTCAAGAAAACGGAGTGCGAATTCCAGAAGATATGTCGGTAATTGGCTTCGACGATAGCCACATTGCACGTTTTATCTATCCGCGACTGACAACCATCCGCTACCCGATTCAAGTGATGGCAAACGAAGCAGTTAAGATGGCATTGCAATTAGCCAACAATCAAGAAGCAGACCAAAAACAACACCGATTATTTATGCCTACTCTGGTACGCCGCGCATCGGTGGCAAGTATTAAATAATGAGTAGCAGGAGACTAATAAAAAAAATGAACAAACAAAAAGTTGTCCTTTTCGCTTTACACACCCCTTGAAAAAAACAATTATCCCCCACATATATTATGTATTAATAAGAGCCTATTTTTTACGGCCCATTCTATTTATCACTTTTAAGGTAAAAATATGACTACCATTGTTTCAGTACGTCGTGGCAACCAAGTTGTTGTTGGTGGTGATGGCCAAGTTTCTCTTGGCAATACGGTTATGAAAAGTAACGCGCGTAAAGTACACAGACTCTATAACAATCAAGTAATCGCTGGTTTTGCTGGCGGCACTGCAGATGCATTTACGCTGTTAGAGCGATTTGAGGCTAAGCTGCAGGCACATCAAGGGAATCTTGAACGTGCGGCGGTCGAATTAGCGAAAGACTGGCGAAGTGATCGCGCATTGCGCAAACTTGAAGCACTATTAGCGGTGGCGGATAAAAACTCTTCTTATATTATTACTGGTAATGGTGATGTGGTTCGACCTGAAAATGATCTGATAGCAATCGGCTCTGGTGGTAATTTTGCACAGTCGGCAGCGATAGCATTGTTAGAAAACACCGATTTAGATGCGAAAACAATTGTTCAAAAAGCATTGACTATAGCCGGCAGTATTTGTGTTTTTACAAATACAACACAAACCATTGAATGCATTGATTTCCCTGATGAAATCACTACAAAAAGTAAAAAATAGGGTACATAACTATGTCAAACATGACACCAAAAGAAATTAAACATGAGTTAGATCGCCATATCATTGGCCAAGACAATGCCAAACGAGCGGTTGCAATTGCACTCCGTAATCGCTGGCGCCGTATGCAACTTGATGAAGATATTCGTCAAGAGGTCACTCCAAAAAATATTTTGATGATCGGTCCTACCGGCGTAGGTAAAACAGAAATTGCCCGCCGTTTAGCAAGACTCGCTAATGCGCCGTTTATAAAAGTTGAAGCTACTAAATTTACTGAAGTGGGTTATGTTGGTAAAGAAGTAGAATCGATCATTCGTGATCTCGTTGATGTCGCTATTAAACTGACACGCGAAGAAGAAATGGCAAAGGTTACCCATAAAGCAGAAGATTTAGCTGAAGATCGTATCTTAGATATACTTATTCCACCTGCCAAAACAGGCAATGATTGGGAAGATGTTAAAACAGAAGATAGCGCAGCAAGACAGTCTTTCCGTAAAAAACTGCGTGAAGGTACATTGGATGATAAAGAGGTTGAAATAGATCTGCCTATGCAACAAATCGGGGTGGAAATAATGGCGCCTCCCGGCATGGAAGAGATGACCAATCAGTTACAAGGCATGTTTCAAAATATGTCAGGTAAAGATCAAACTAAAAAACGCAAAATGAAAATTAAAGAGGCGTTAAAATTACTGATCGAGTCGGAAGCTGCAAAATTAGTGAATGAAGAAGATCTTAAAGAAAAAGCACTCTTTTCTGCTGAAAATAACGGTATTATCTTTATCGACGAAATAGATAAAATTTGTAAACGTGGTGATAGTTCCGGCCCTGACGTATCAAGAGAAGGTGTACAACGAGATTTATTACCTTTAATTGAAGGATCTACCGTTAGCACTAAGCATGGCATGGTGAAAACTGACCATATGTTATTTATCGCATCGGGTGCATTCCAAATTGCTAAACCTTCAGATCTTATTCCTGAATTACAGGGCCGTTTACCTATCAGAGTTGAATTAGAAGCACTGACAGAAGGAGATCTGGCGAGAATATTAACCGAGCCTAAAGCTTCCTTAAGTGAGCAGTATCAGGCCCTATTAGCAACCGAAGGTGTCACGCTTCAATTTACTAAAGACGGCATAGATAAAATTGCTAAATCTGCCTGGCATGTAAACGAAACGACCGAAAATATAGGCGCACGTCGTTTGCACACATTATTAGAACGTATTCTAGATGAACTTTCCTATGAAGCGTCAGAACGCCAGGGTGAATCAGTGACCATTGATGAAAACTATGTTGCTGAAAGATTAGATGATTTGTTGGAAGATGAAGATTTAAGCCGCTACATTCTATAAAAACAACAATCTATTGAACAAAAAGGGATTCGATGTGGATCCCTTTTTTTGTAACGTTTAACGTGGTCAACTAAACTCACTCCAATTAACCTTCCTTTTTAAAATACCCGGTCATCAATTTAAAAGTGTTTCAGCCGCAACAACCCAAATAAGAGTGAATATATTTTATTGCCTAGCTTGTGCAATACCAAAAGCATTAAATTTATGATCAGTTGCTTCAAAGGAAAAATTTACGCTCACAAAGCTGTCGGTATGATTTTGAATAGTAAATCTAATCACTTTATTAATGCATTTGATATGGTGTTATCGGTAGGTTGCATTCTATGCACCGCGAGCAGCGAAAATTGGTGCATAGAATGCACCCTACGAGCTATGCGTTTGTTGTCATGGTTGGTGCTAGTTGGCGTTCAAATAAGACAGCCATTAAATTTATGATTAATTTTAAATAGCAAATCAGATCACTTTATTAATGCGTTTAGTATAAAAACTGGCGATTAGCTTGTGCAATACAATATCGATAGAACAGAGTTCGCAGAGCTCACTCGCTTTTAAACCTTGGCTGGCGCCAATTCTACAGGGCACGCAGAGCCCGCTCGTAATACACAGAGTTCCCCCGCCCGTGAACCATCGCTGCTGCGATACTCGCCCTGCGGCATACTTTTTATCTCCGATGTTCGAGTAGTCATCAGAACAAGCGCTTAAACGAAAAAATTCCTGCTGACGTCAGTCAATAGGGATTTATCTGGATTTAATTGCTTAGCTTGTGCGGAATACTGGCGATGGAACAGGGTTCGCAGAGCTCATCCGCTCATGATACTTTGCTGTCGCAAAATTCGCCCTACTATCACATGAGTTGAAACCAACTTCGTTGGTACTCTTAACCTTTCCCCATCTAAGAGTCATCACCACAAGCGCTTAAACGAAAAAATCCCTGCTGACGTAGTCAACAGGGATTATTCGTTTATTAGGAGTCTAGCAATGACCTACTCTCACATGGGGAGACCCCACACTACCATCGGCGCAGCTGCGTTTCACTTCTGAGTTCGGAATGGAATCAGGTGGTACCACAGCGCTATGTTTACTAGACAAAAAAGTTAATTAGAAAAGCTGGTTTTGTTGTTGTTTTTAATCAAGCAATCGTAAATCTTTGTAAAATATGTTTCGCAAGCATATTTCTTTGTCTTGGTTACTTACCTGACCCGTCGAGTTTTCAAGGAGAATGTTAATAACATTCTCTGATTTACTCTACTTATTTGGTCAAGCCAACACGCTTTAGGTGTTGTATGGTTAAGCCTCACGGGTAATTAGTACAAGTTAGCTCAATACATTACTGCACTTACACACCTTGCCTATCAACGTTGTAGTCTCCAACGGCCCTTTAGGGAGCTT
>NZ_JBLIED010000026.1:0-48682 GCF_047632955.1 Psychromonas sp.
GCTGCTGTGCGACGGGCGTGATGGTTGAAATGGTGAGCGATGTTCCGCGTGCTTTGACGACCTTATTCTTTTTTGGTGCCGGGGTGTTTTTTGGTTTTCCATTGCAGGCGACACAAACATGGATCACCACCACATCATTCTCTTCCAGTAGTTTTGCCGGGAAAGGGGTATATCTGCCGGATCTGTTTATCTGGGGGCCTTTGAACGGCTATTTTATTTCAATTCTAGTGAGCATCGCTTTTGCTTTGATCGTGGTTTTTTTCGCTAAAAAATATCAAAATTACCGTCATGAAAAAGGCTCATTCTTAGGTGTTGACGGTGAAACTGCACGTCAAGAAATGCACCAAAAACAACCTCAGCAACACTTTACTTTATTCAGTGTTGAAACCTACCATAGATGGATTGGTAATCTCTGGGAAATGAAAACGGCGGCGCTGGTGATATCTTTGATCTTCGGTATTATGATGGTCTCAACGGGTGCTGGGTGGGGGGCATCAACACCCTTCGGTATTTGGTTTGGTAAAGTGTTAATGGTGTTTGGCATGAGCGCAAATGATATTGCTGACTTTACTTCTCGACCCGCCGCTTTGTTTACCACTCCATTTTTTGAGCATAGTATTTCAGTGCAGAATTTTGCTCTTATAGTGGGGACATTAATTGCGGTGCTGCTGATGGGTAAATTTTCATTTTCATTTAAAATCAATCACTCAGCCAAACAATTTGCTCTTTTTGCTGTAGGGGGGTTACTGATGGGTTTCGGTACTCGTTTTGCTAACGGCTGTAATGTCGGCGCCTTATTCACACCCATTGCCAATCTTTCATTATCCGGTTGGATTTACTTGGTATTTTTACTTGCAGGGGGTGTTTTAGGTAATAAAGTTCATCATTCCCTGATCAAATAATATAGAGGGCTGTACAGCGCGGATTTCCAATTTAAAACGAGAGGATATCTGTACATTATCAACGCAGAGGTTCCAGTAATACGGAGCCTTCTAAACCGCTTGTAATATTATTTGAGCCGGCTAATAGTGACCTGACGCATCATATCCTCGACTTTTTTGTGATGTTAACGTAATAGGTTTAGAATCTGAAGGGTGGTAAACGGCTAACGTTCTTACGCATAAAAAGACTTTGCAGAGATTATTTTATTTGTCTCAACAATTAGCTACTTGGTTATTTCTGATTTCTTCAAAATAGAGGGGATATTATGGGTTATGTGCTTGCGCAATTTTTACTGTTGGTGGTGATTGTTTGGCCGTTGGTAAGTTTAAAGATTTCAATTGCCGGTTTATTATTCATTTTACTTGCTGTCTTTATTGCTTTGTCTGCCTTAATGACTAACCGTCCCGGTAATTTTAATGTTCGACCGCATCCAAAAAAAACCGGGACATTGATTGTTCACGGTCCTTATAAATTTATTCGCCACCCTATGTACAGCTCTCTTTTCTTTGGCGGTTTAGGCATTATTTTCTGTCAGTTTAGTTATTGGAAATTAGGCGCATGGTTATTACTGATTGTTGTGCTGGCTTTAAAAGCGCGTTTTGAAGAAAAAGCTTTATGCGCGCATTACCCCGAGTACAGTGAATATCAAAAAAGTAATAAAGCTTTCATTCCATGGGTTTGGTAGCCTTGCGGCTTTCTAGCCTCGAAGCTCTTGTGTCGGGCGAGGGGGAGAGTTAATAAAGGATCTTGTTTATCAATGCTTTGGTATGAAAAGAGAAGATTCGTAAGTAGCACAGAACGGCACATAAAGGTTGCTCTGTGCTATATGTATTAAAATTAAAGACCCGATAAAGACCTCCACGTTTCGCTGCCGATAAAATTATCCCCCTGGTACAAAGCAATTAAATCTCCTTGCCGATGCCTTTTGGCTTTCAACACTACGCCATGCCACACGTCAGTTTCAACCCGGTCGCCGACCATGATTTGCTGATTATATAATTCTGAAATATCATCCCGCTCTTCCAGTGCCTCAGATTCTGTCGCAAAAAAGCAGGGCAGATTCAGGCCACCATGCTCAAAGGTACAGATACTGAATCTATTACCTGCAGGAGTCGCGTGGACAAAGAACTCACCTTTGCCAACTGCAATTTCCATGTCAGCCGCGCCTTTGTTCGCATCTAAAAGATGATTGAACATAACTTGAGTTTCCATGTTGTCATTCCTTTTATATTGATTATTGATGCATATTTAATATAAAAAAGACAAATTCATACAATTTGATAATGCATGAAACGGGGCTTGCATTTCAATTTAAACATTAGTTTGTTACAGAAATATTAAATTATCGAGTATATATCCCATAGATACATATTGTGAATTTACGGAAGATATCCCCTTCTTCAGAAACATCAAAAGAACTAAAAAGGTAATCATTCTTGCTGCCTTAATTGATATGTTGCAAATTTGTAAAAAAATTCAGTAACTCTCTATCACCTCTCATTTTTTTGATGTTTTTGCATAGCCTTTTAGTTTGCACCAACCTATAGTTACGATGTTTATAAGTACTTAATAGAGGTGGTGTACATGAAATCAATACTCAACCAAAAAAACGATATTTTAGGTCAGATTTTTTCTCAATTAAAAAGCTATTTTTCTGAACCAGAACAAAAAACCGTAGAGCAGTTTATTCAAACTATTTTTCGTGACGTTGCAATCACCGATTTAACTCCCGTCTCATTAACTGATTTGTCCGGTCTGACGGTTTCATTATGGCGACAAACGGTTAAGTGGAAAGGCAACGAAGCAAAAGTACGTGTCTTTAATCCCGACGTTGAGCAAGATGAATGGAAATCTACCCACACAGTATTGACCGTATTATGCCGTAATACTCCCTTTGTGATTGATACGCTAAAATTGGTTATCAATGAGCAAAATATTAAATTGCATCGTGTTTATTATGGAGAAATGTCCAGCCGACGGGATAAAAGCGGAAAATTAATCTCTTTCGATGACGAAAATTTAAATGAGTTGTTACTGTATTTTGAAATTGATCAAACCAGTTCAAAAAAAGAACGTGATCAAATAACCACTAAAATTCAAATTGCATTAGAAAATGTGGCTCTGGTGGGTAATGATTTTGACGCATTAAAAAACACCCTGAAAGAGACGATAGAAACCAGCAAAGCGGATAATTTAAAAGCCCATGTTGAGAACTTAAAAGAACAGCAAACCTATTTATTATGGATGTTAAAGGATCATTTTACTTTTCTTGGTTGTGATCAATTCAGTGTTAAAAACGGGACGCTTAAAGTCATTGAAGGGAGTCAGTTAGGTTTATTGAAACGCCCTGATTTTATGACTAAAGCCCAGGATTTTGAATCGTTTTCATTGCTCAATGAGATGACCTTTATCCATTTCAGCAAAGCCTCTCAACGTGCCATGGTTCACCGCAGAGCTTTTCCTGATGTTGTTTATATCAAACGTTTTAATGCAGCAGGAGAGCTGATTTCCGGTTTTCGTTTTGTCGGTTTATATACCTCTTCCGTATACAGTGGCACACCCACCGAGATCCCCGTAATACGTGATAAATTAGCGAATATGTTAAAACAATCGGCTTTTAGTCAAGGGGGACACTATTATAAAGAGCTGTCACAAATATTGTATACCTACCCGATTGAAGATTTGCTGTTATGTGATGAAACTGGATTATTACAAAATGCCACCGAAGTACTGCATGCTCAGGAGCGTAAAGAGCTGAAATTGTTCTTACGTATGGATGGTAATAATCAATTTGTGGTGGCCATCTTATATGTCCCCCGTGATGTTTATAATACTAAGGTAAGACTTGATTTTGAAGAGTTGATCTGCCGTACTCTGGAGGTCACCGACCGCGATTTCCAAACCTACTTAAGCGAATCAAATTTAGCGCGGTTACGTTTGGTATTACGCTTAAAAGCCCCCCTTGAAAACCCCTTAGAAGTGCAGGCCATACAAGATCGCATGAAACAGTTAACCAAGCTATGGAGCGATGGCTTACAAGAATCTTTAATTGAAAATTTTGGTGAGGAACGTGGTATAAAACTGATTAGAAAATACCAGTCTTCATTCTCAACAAGTTATAAAGATAGTTTTAGTGCCCGCGTCGCAGTGTCCGATATTGAGCGCATCGAGTCCGTCTATGCAGATAAAGAACGGTCTATGGCATTACGTTTTTATCGTTCTCTGGATCCTAATGGCAGCCAGTTGAAATTAAAACTTTTCCACCAGGATGGTGCTTTATTATTATCGGATCTTATCCCTATTCTAGAAAATCTGGGGCTTAAAGTCGCAGAAGAGTACCCCTACAAAGTGACCCCGAATAGAGAAAAATCGTTCTGGGTATATGATTTTACCTTAATTTATTCACGCGTTACTGATTTTAATCCGAATGCTTACCACGATGTTTTTGTCGATACTTTTTTATCTGTTTGGTACGGAAGAGCCGAAAATGACTCTTTTAATAAACTGATTTTGCGGACCGGATTGACCTGGCGTGAGATTGCCATGCTGCGTGCTTATGCCAAATATTTAAAACAGATACGTTTTGGTTTTAGTCAATCTGCAATAGCAAAAACAATGTTAGACCATAGCAAGCTAGTGATAGAGTTGGTGCAACTGTTTAAGTTACGCTTTGACCCGAGCAACGCAATTGATTTAGAAAAACAGCAAAAATTAGAAGAAAAAATTCTAACCTCATTAAATGACGTGACTAATCTCAATGAAGACCGTGTATTAAGGCAGTATGTTGAACTTATCATGGCCACTATTCGTACCAACTATTTCCAGAAAAGTAAGGGGGAAAATCAACCCTATATCAGTTTTAAATTTGATCATGCTAAATTATCTGAGATTCCGTTACCGCGTTTGAATGTTGAAATTTTTGTCTATTCACCGCGTGTAGAGGGAGTGCATTTACGCGGAGGTAAAGTCGCCCGTGGTGGTTTACGTTGGTCTGATCGTCGTGAAGATTACCGCACTGAAGTCTTAGGATTAGTGAAAGCACAGCAAGTTAAAAATGCGGTGATTGTGCCGGTCGGTGCTAAAGGTGGTTTTGTCGCTAAAAAACTCAATCCTGCGATGGATAGAGATAGCTTTATGAAGGAGGGTATTAGCAGTTACAAGTTATTTGTCAGCGCGCTGCTTGATCTTAGCGATAATCTAGATCAAGGCCGGGTAATACCGCCAGTTGATGTGGTTCGCTATGATGAAGATGATCCTTATCTTGTTGTCGCCGCAGATAAAGGCACCGCCACTTTTTCTGATTTTGCCAATGAACTCGCGGTGGCAAGAAATTTCTGGCTAAATGATGCGTTCGCATCGGGTGGTAGCCATGGTTACGACCATAAGGTAATGGGTATTACTGCGCGTGGTGCATGGATTAGTGTACAGCGTCACTTTCGTGAGCTTGGGGTTAATGTACAAAAGGATCCTATCAGTGTAATAGGCATAGGTGATATGGCGGGTGATGTCTTTGGCAATGGTATGTTAAGTTCACAATCTATTCGCTTAGTGGCAGCCTTCAACCATTTGCATATATTTATTGATCCGGAGCCTGCGGATCTGGCCGCCTGCTTTACGGAGCGCAAACGCTTATTTGATACGCCGAAAACGGGTTGGAATGATTACAATAAAGCCTTAATCTCTGCCGGAGGCGGGATTTTTGAACGCCGCGCCAAGTCAATAACCGTGTCGCCTGAAATGGCCAAACGTTTTGATATTCAACAACATAAAATAACACCTAATGAATTGATCTCGCTGTTATTAAAAGCCCAGGTTGACTTGATTTGGAATGGGGGTATCGGCACCTACATAAAAGCCAGCAGTCAAAGTCATGCCGATGTCGGTGATAAAGCCAATGATGTATTGCGTGTTGATGCTAAACAGCTGCGTTGCCGTGTGCTTGGTGAAGGGGGCAATTTAGGCGTAACCCAATCTGCACGTATTGAATATGCATTAAATGGCGGTTTATGTTTCACCGATGCCATTGATAATGCCGGAGGCGTTAACTGTTCAGATTTAGAAGTTAATATTAAGATCCTGCTCGATAAACTGGTCTCCGAGGGAGATTTAACGGTTAAGCAACGTAATAATTGGTTGGTCACCATGACCGATCAGGTTGCCCAACTGGTGCTTAAAAATAATTATCGCCAAGCCCAGAGTATCAGCCTTTCTTATGTTGAAGCTTATAAACGTATTGAAGAGTACCGTCGTCTTATTTGTAATTTAGAAGAAAAAGGCAAACTTAACCGTGCACTTGAATTTATTCCTACGGATGATCTGCTTAACGAACGTAAAAATAGCCATCTTGGTTTAACTCGCCCCTGTATTGCGGTGATGCTCGCCTATGCAAAAAATGAACTGAAAGAAGCGCTGGTCACTGAGCATGTTGCAGCTGATCTTTGTTTGATTAAAGAGGCCGAAAAAATATTTCCTCGATCCTTGGTGGATAAATATAAAAATGAAGTTCATCAGCACCCGCTGATCAATGAAATTGTTGCCACGCAAATCAGTAATGATATTTTCAACTGTATGGGCACCACCTTTGTACATCGTTTAATGTCCAGCGCGGGCTGCTCATTTTTAGATGTCTGTAAAGCGTGGGTGGCGGCAAGAGAAATTTTCACTATGACCGCGCTGCTGGAAGAGATTGAAGCATTAGATAATCAAGTTACTGTCGAAGTGCAAAATGGTTTGATGCTGCAATTAAAACGTATGCTGCAGCGTGGCACACGTTGGATTCTTCGCACTCACCGTACGGATCTTGATATCAGCTCACTGATTAAACAATATCAGGAGCCGCTGAGTACGCTAACGGAACAATTTGATAATATCTTAACCGGCTCATCTCTTGTTCACCGACAAAAATCAATCGCAGAATTAAGCGCCAATAATGTACCGGAAAAATTGTCACATTCTCTGGCAAGTGTGGCTAAAATTTATGCGATGTTGGGTGTTATTTCAGTTGCCGCAAAGGTTCAAATTGAACCTCAGCTTGCCGTGCAGGTTTATTTCCACTGTGGTGATCATTTGAAATTATTTGATGTGGCGAAGCAGCTTAGCCTTTTACCAGCAGATAATAATTGGCAATCACTGGCTAAAGAAGCGATGCGTGATGATCTGGAATGGCAGCATATGCGGATCACCAAAAGTATCTTAGAAATGGTCAAAGAAAGTACCGATATTGGCGATGCCTATGTTGACTGGCACACCTCAAATCATATGCTTTTTGATCGCTGGCAGCGTATGGCAGATGCATTATTGGCGGTTAGCAGCCCCGAATTTAGTATGTGTCAGGTTGCTTTACGTGAGTTGCTGGATCTATCACAGACTTAGTGCTAACTTTTGTATCTGTCGGCAAATTGGCCGATGGGTACAAATAACCACCGCGCCTGAAGATGGACTCATTGCTAAGTTGATTATAAATAGGGGTGATAAAATGAAAACGCTTTATTTCGTCCAACACGGTAGCGCACACCCGCAAGATGTTGACCCAACAAGATCTTTGTCAGAGATTGGCATTGATCAAGTGTGCCGGGTTGCTGCTTATTTAAAAGATCATCATGTTGTGATTAATAAAATTTACCACAGCGGTAAATTTCGTGCGCAGCAAACTGCCAGGCTATTTTCTGAAACTCTGGCTGTTAATAATATCGCTGAAATTAATACTCTCAATCCAAATGACAATCCCGCTCTGCTCATAAACCAACTCACGGAAGATGCGGTTATGTATGTCGGACACTTACCTAATATTGCCAATGTGGTCACCGAGCTTATCGGCGGTGAGCAAAATAAACCTGCGCTTAAATTTCAAAATGCCGCGGTTGCCTGTATTGAAATCGAGGGCGACTCTGCGAGTGTAAAGTGGTTTATCACATCCGGTATGTGCTAGTCGGTAGCAATAGCTTCTGATTCTCGCGTACAATTTTAGGCGGAATTAAGCTTATGATTGAACCTGCATTACTCAAGGTTATATTGCCTGCGCACACTACAATTTTGTCTGCCGTGGATCAAAGTGCAGCGCTTAAAAGTCAACTACAGAGTGCCTTTATTCTGATCATCAAAAGATATCAAGAAAAAGCGGATAAGAGCCGTTACAGAGCGCTTTCTCTGCAGGGGGTTTTAATTGTATTGTCTGTGGCGTCCACTATCTTTGTTGGTTTGAAGTTTTACTATTTGGAGCTGCTTTGGGCAAACGTGATAGTGGTTCTCTGCGCTATTATCACCGGCTTGTGGACCTTTGAAACCTATAAAGATTATCAAAGGGTGTGGTTAAGATATTTAGCATTACAAGACAGGGTTAAAAGGCTCAGGGATGAGTATCAATCGGTATTAGAAGGAGCAAATTTTGTTTCGAAGCGCACTTTTGCTGCCGAGCCCCAGTTGATAACAGAGCAGGTGCATATTAAATATTGGAATAAACTGCAGTTGTTGCTTAACAGCATTAACCCGGCAGGGCTCGAAGCTGATAGCTGATAGCTGACTGCTGACAGCTACAAGCTTTTTTATCACACTTTCTGGGCTATTTTTTTGAGCATATATGCGCTGCCCACAAAGCCGAAACTGGCGGTGACCATGGTTGATGCGCCAAATCCGCTTGCACAATCCATCTTCATATTGCCATCTGCTTCGGATTTCTGCTGACACACTTCACCCTGCTGATTAGGGTAACTTAACTGCTCGGTGGAAAACACACAATCCACTCTAAACTTGCGCTTCGGGTTTTTAGTGAAGTTAAAAAATCGGCGTAATTCCGAACGCACTTTAGCAGCCAGAGGATCCTGAACGGTACGTGCTAAATCAGCCACTTGAATTTGCGTTGGATCTAACTGACCGCCCGCACCTCCGCAGGTAAGTAGCGGGTATTTATTACGTTTACAGTGTGCAATTAAGGCCACTTTGGCTTTGATACTGTCGATCGCATCAAACACATAATCAAATTCGTCTGATAAATATTCAAAGCAATTTTCCTTATCAATAAAATCATCGATTAAATTCATTTTAATGTCCGGATTTATCAAACGGCAACGCTTTGCCATGGCTTCGATTTTCATCTCACCTATGGTGTCTGCTAATGCATGTACCTGACGATTGGTATTAGTGACGCAGATATCATCCATATCAATCAACGTAATTTGGCCAATACCGGAGCGTGCCAGCGCCTCCGCAACCCATGAGCCCACACCACCAATTCCGATCACGCAAATATGGCTTTGTTGAAATTTATTAAGTGCTTGGGTGCCGTATAAGCGTTGTATACCGCCAAAGCGATTTTGATAATTAGACATGTAAAACTCCACAATATAGCGGCCACATTGTACCTGATGTAAATAATAATACGAGAGACTGTCGTTTCGTTAATCATTTAAAGATAGGTAATGCGCTTTTCGCTTTTATTTGTCTTACGGAAAAATGCGTATGGATATCTTTAACACTTTTTAGCCTGTGCAATTTTATTGTTTGCCGCTGCCGGCGCGACAACAGTGCCGACTGCTTATATGGGGACTATATTAGCGGGCACTCCGGCCTTTTTTGTGGCGTTCTTAGCTTGGTTTTTTGACGGTCAGTTAATCTCAAAAAAACGTGGTTTCGCACTGTTTGTCATGTTGGTGGGGGTACTGGTGATGGTCGTCGGTCAATCGACTATGCTATCAAAAGAAATAGTGCAGGGGGTTTTATTTTTGATCGAAGGAGGCTTAGTATGGGCAGGTTATACCATGGGGCTCAGGCACGCAGGTTTAGATTCGATAAGCATCGCTATTATTTTGTCGTTCTGCTCTTTTGTGATTATTATTGTGCTGATCATGAGCGACTCAGTAACCACTAATTTTGGCACTTTTTCTTTTCAACAGGCGCTTCCATTTATCCTGATTCAAGGAGTAGGCGTCGGCGTGGTAGCGACCATCGGATACTCCTATGCGGTTAATCAGCTTAGTTCGATACAAGCTTCAACGATTGCGCACTGTCACCAGGATTAACTGCTTTATTAGCCGTTCCTGTCTTTAATGAGTTATTATCGATGCCTACTCTGTTTGGAATTGCTCTTATAACCTTTGGCATTATTCTCTCAAATCGTTGTTAACAATATCTTCTATAAGGAAATGAAAACATGCTTAAAAATTTACCGCAACTTGAAGCGGATCCTCTCTGGGGGCTGCTAAATAAATTTCATGCCGACCAGCGGGAAAACAAAATTGATTTGCTGGTTGGTGTATATCGGGATGAATCAGGTAAGACGCCGGTTATGCAGGTAGTACAGGATGCAGAACAACGCCTGGTCGATAAAGCCGAATCCAAAGCCTATAAACAGCTCTCCGGCAACACTAAATTTAATGCTCAAATTGCGCAATTTCTACTGGGTGATAGTAAAAAAATCGATACTCAGTGTACGATTCAAACGGTCGGCGGCTCAGGGGCTCTGCGGGTATTGGCGGATTTTATCACTTATCTTTCCCCCAATGCGGTTATCTGGAATACCGATCCGGGTTACATTAATCACCGCCCGATTATGGAAGCGGCCGGATTAAAAGTTGAAAAATTTCGTTGGCAGCAAAAACACGGAGAACTTGATCTCGATGCCTGCTTTACTGATCTTTCAAAGGCTAAGGCCGGTGATATTATTCTTCTTCATGGCTGTTGTCATAACCCCACCGGAATCGATCCGACATTGAAACAATGGCAAGCATTAGCTGACTATTGTAAACGCAGCGCTGTTATCCCTTTTATCGACATGGCATATCAGGGATTTGGTGATAATCCGGAAGATGATGCTGCCGGGCTGAGATTATTTATAAATCAGCTCGATTTGGTGTTGGTTGCTGCAAGTTGTTCAAAAAATATGGGTCTTTATTGTGAACGTACCGGGGCGGCGATGGTCGTTACTGACAATACGCAGCAGCTGGAGAATATCCGTACCGTATTAGAGCGTATTACCAGAGCCAACTATTCAATGCCTCCTGAGCACGGTGCTGCCATTGCATCGCTTTTATTTGATGACAAAAAAGCCTGGTTTGATGAATTATCTACGTGCCGGAATCGTATCGTTAATGTTCGCCAGTCATTAGGCGCTGTTTTTAGAGAGCTCAATGCGCCGCTTTCTGTGCAGATAATATCTCAACAGAAAGGCATGTTCTCTCTGCTTCCATTAACAGCGGAGCAAATGGTTATTTTGCGCGAAGAGTTTGCTATCTATGGGACTGCAAATGGCAGAATCAACGTCGCAGGGTTGCAGACATCGCAAATAAGAACCCTTGCCGAGGCCTTGATTTCTATTATTAAATCTTAATCTAAGCGCTTATTAATCAGGCAGTTGCCCCTGTGTAAGGTGACTGTCCGTTTACACTTGCAGTAAATCCTAACTTAACGGCTGTCTGGTCATAGCAAATAAGCTTTTATTTTTCGTTGTATAGCATTTTATGGACCTATATTTAGCTAATTTAAGCCATTCTTAACCCTGCCTTAACCTCCTCTCTTTTATTCTCCCTGGATATAAACTAGGAGGAAGAAGATGGTTCCATATCGACGTAACTTGCTTGCTTTAGCCATATTCGGCTTAATAGGATGCAGTTCATCATCGGATAAAAATTTTCAAGCGCTTGCAAAAAAATCCCTTGAACAGCAGATTAGCTGGAAGAGTGAACAGGTTGAGGCGGTTGAAGTTGTCGAGCTTACTGATCTGATGAATATTCCGGCGTTAAATCTGCTTATTGAACAATCAATGGCAACTAATCCTAGTTTGCAGCAGACAGTAATGGCCTTGAAGATTGCTTATGCCGATAGCATAGCCACTAACAGTGACAGCATTCCTGAGTTAACAGCCAATTTAAGCGGTGACAAAGAGGAAAGTTCGAATGCTTCCTATGATGCGGACTTAACCGTGAGTTGGGAGCTGGATCTGTGGAATGCCATTGGTAACAGTACAAGCGCCGCGAATAAAGATATCGCCAGCAATATTGCAAGCCTGCAAAGTACCAAAGACACCTTAGCCGCTAATATTATGCGCGCCTGGCTGCAAATCAGTCTGGATAAGCAGCTCCTTGATATTGAAGTTAAGCGTTTGGCCGTTCTGGAAAATAATGAAAGCCTGATTCTGGAAAAATATCGTTCCGGACTGGGGGAGTTAGAAGATCTCGATACGGCTAAGGCGGACAGTGCGTCGACACGTTCAACACTGGCGGAATATACTGAGACGCTGGCGCAAAATAAGCGCAGTTTGACTCTATTGCTCGGGCAGCTCGGCAGTGAACAAAGCTTTTCTGTTAGCGATCAATTCCCGCAAGTATTAACGCCGCTTGTGTCATTACCCAACCAAGACTTATCTCGCCGACCGGATCTGCAAAGTGCATTTTTTAATTTAGAAGCTGAAGGGTTCAGAACCAAAGCGGCCTATAAGGCGTTGCTTCCTTCCATTAGTTTAGAAGTCGCGCTAACCAGCTCGAGCAGTGCCGATTTATTAACCAGTCCGCTGTGGAGTATTCTGGGGCAGTTATCCGCACCGCTTTTTGATGGCGGTTATCTACGATCCCAGGCCGAAATTGCACAATTGACCGCCGAAAATGCTTATTGGATTTATCAAGAGACCTTATTAACTGCGGTCAATGAAGTTGAAAATGCCCTGGGACAGGAAAAGTCTTTAGCCCTGCAGCAGCAACATTTAACGGATGCCCTTAGCAGCGCACTGCGCAGTTTTGTCAATTATCAGGCAAAATTTCGCGAAGGGTTAGTCGATATCGCGGATCTTATTTCCGTACAAACTACCAGCTTTGATGTTGAAGCCGAGCTTATTCAAGTTAAATATAACCGTTTGACAAACCGCATTGATTTAGGTCTTGCGTTAGGCCTTGGAGTATCACTATGAAATTTAAACCCTCGCTTGCCATCCTATTAACACTGGGGTCAGTTGCCTGTTTAGCAGGAGCCGTTACCTATAATGCAGTGCAGATGCAGGCCAATGCAGACATACCCAGCGAAAAAATAACAGCAGAGATGAAAGCTGCAATCCGCACTGCTCAAGCCCCCAGTGTGGTGGTACTGGAAGTTCAAGCTGATCAGTATCAAGCATTAGTGAAAGGCTATGGCGAAGCCGTACCACGTTACGATATTACCTATGTATCGGAAGTGAGCGGGCGGGTTGCTGCATTAATGTCGATTTTCGAGACGGGTAACATTGTAAAAAAAGGTGATATTCTGGCCAAACTTGAAAACACCTCATATCAGCAGGCGCTGGCGCAGGCTAAATCTGACCTGGCTCAGGCACAGCTGGACTTGCTTGAAGAGCAACGAACCGGTGCACAGGCGCGTTTAGAATGGCAGCGTTCCGGGTTGAGTGGTGAGCCTAACTCGTTACTGGTTTTACGTCAGCCACAACTGGCAGCCGAAAAAGCGGCCTTTGAAAATGCGCAATATAGCCTCAAAAAAGCGCAACAGGATCTTGATAAAACCGTTATCAAAGCGCCTTTTGATGCACTTATTGTTGAGCGAAGTATTCAGCCGGGCAGTTATCTGCAGGCCGGTAGCACCATTGCCGAGCTTTATAGTATTGACCGGGTCGAAATTAATATCCCGCTTTCAGCTCAGCAGTGGGCGAATTTGCCGCAACTGAGCAATAAAGAATTGTCCCAAAAAAATGCCCAAAAATGGCCGGTAATGCTGTACAGCACAGACAGTGATAAAAGTTGGCAGGGTTATGTCACGCGTATTGAGCTGAACGTCGATTTGACCTCCCGTCAACGCTCTCTGATTGTAGCTGTTGATCATCCCTTTGATTCGGACGTGGGATTATTTCCCGGCACTTTTGTGCAGGCGCATATTGAAGGGTCTTTACTTGATAATACCTGGGAACTACCGGCATCGGCTATCTCTCAGCAGGGTGACCTGTGGTTTATAAGTGAAGATAATCAGTTAAATAAAGTAGCGGCAAACAAGGTGTTTGAAAAAGACGGTTTGGTTTATGTCACGCCAATTGCCGCGCTGGACTCCGCTAAAATAATTAAAAGGCCGTTAAGCAATTATATTGTCGGTATGCTCGTTAAACCTAAGGTGGAAGGCTAATGACTCATTCAAAAGCAGATTTCAATGAAGGTATTATCGGCTGGTTTGCGCGCAACTCTGTGACCGCCAATCTGCTCTTAGTTACCATTATAGTGTTAGGGGTGATGTCGCTTAATGAGCTTCGTAAAGAAGGTTTCCCCAGTCTCGCTCCCGACAGAGTGACCATCTCGGTCAGTTATGACAGTGGTGATCCTGATCAGGCTGAAGAGGGGATAGCCATAAAAATAGAGGAAGCATTGGAAAGTGTTGCCGGTATCGACGCTATCACCTCGACCTCGAACGCCAGTGGCAGTACGGTGGTGGTCGAAAAAAACAGTGACTACCCATTAGAGACACTTTTCAGTGATATTAAAACTAAAGTCGATGCCATCAATGATTTTCCCTCTGAAGCGGACAATCCGGTCATTGAACAGGCTACGAGAGCAGATCATGCGATTTGGGTACAGCTTTATGGCGATGCCGATAGAGCCACTTTTCAAAATCTGGCAGAAAAGCTGAAATCAGACTTGCTCACTAAACCCGCTATTCGCGATCTTTCGATCACAGCAAAAGCGGATCCCATGATTTCCGTCGAACTTAATGAAGCTAAGCTGCAGGCCTATGGACTGACCTTATCCGATGTCTCCGATGCGATTAATGCAGAATCTGCCAGTTCCATAACGTCCAGTTTGCGCAACGGTGAAAAAGCGGTGCGTCTGAAAGTCTCGCAACAGGCTTATCAGCAGCAGGCGTTTGCGCATATCCGTCTGCTGACCTTAGCCGATGGCACCAATATCTATCTGGGTGATATTGCCAACGTACAAGACACCTTTGCCGAGGATACCTTTAATTTTTCGCGTTTTAATCAGCAAAGCGGCATGGGCATTGAGATTGTAATGGACGAATACGGCGATATTACCAAAATCGTCGAGCAGGCGAATGAAGTTGTTGATAACTGGAATGCCAGCAATTATCTGCCCGAAAACGTCAAGCTCACGACCTGGTATGACTCCAGTACCCTGATTAAAGACAGGCTTAGCCTGTTAATGAAAAATGCATTGTCAGGGATCGCGCTGGTTTTTATTATTTTGGCAATTTTTTTGAATTTAAGGGTCGCTTTTTGGGTTGCGGCCGGTTTGCCCTTTGTGTTTTTCGGCACCCTTTATTTTATGACCGACAGCTATGCCGGTTTAACCATTAATGAGATGACCACCTTTGGTTTTATTATGGCGCTGGGGATAGTGGTCGATGATGCCGTCGTCGTCGGCGAGAGTATTTATTCAACCCGCAAGGAAGAGGGCGACACCATCAGCAGTACCGTGCGCGGCACATTAAAAGTGGCGGTACCGACTATTTTTGGTGTATTGACCACCGTGGTTGCTTTTCTTGCCATTTCCAATGTGGAAGGGCGGATGGGGGAGATCTATTCGCAATTCGGTACCGTTGTGATGATCTGTCTGCTGCTTTCGGTTATTGAGTCAAAGCTTATTCTGCCTTCTCACCTTGCCCATCTTAATACCCACCGAGAGTCTGGGAAAGGTATCTGGTCGCACATTCAGCACGGTGCTGATTCTGGCTTGCAATGGTTTAGCCGCAAGATTTATGCAAAAGTGATCGGGATAGCGATGGAATACCGTTATGCCGTGTTGATTTTGTTTTTATCTGTCTTTGTGTTCGTGGTTGGACTGCCGCTGACCGGTAAGGTTAGAGTCTCGTTTTTCCCGGACATTGCCGGGGACACGGTACGCGGTGAAATCTCTATGTACGATGATGCCAGTTTCGGGCAGACCAAAAGCAGCTTGCTGTGGCTTGAAAGTACCGCGCTTGAGGCGGATGCCAATCTGATGGCTAAGTACGGGAAACAAGAGAGTGAAATTTTAAACCTGCAGGTTACGGCGGAAGGTGACGATAGCGGCAATATCATGATTGAACTTGATAGCGACGGTGTGTACAAATCAACTGAACTTATCAAAGAGTGGAAGCGCTTAGCAGGTAATCCTGAAGGCGTTAAAAAGTTAAGTATCGAATCCAAGAAATCCATGGGTGATACCTTTAAAGTGGAGATAAAAGCCTGGGATAGCGAAACTGTCTTCGCGGCGGGTAAGGCGATGAAAGCTAAGCTGCAGAGCATCGATGGAGTGAGTGGCATTGATGATAACATGAGTCCGGGAGAGCCACAGTATCGCTTTGAATTGACCGAGCAGGGGCGCTCAATGGGCATTGATACCGCGAGCTTGGCGACACAAATCCTGCGCGCATTTGGTGGTTCCACGGTGCAGAGCTTTCAAAGAGACAGCAATGAAGTTGATGTTAATGTACGCTATCCGCAGGTACAACGGCAAACACTTGCTGATATTATGGATGCGCAGATCAGAGCCTCAGATGGCACTGTGTTGCCCTTAAGCAGTGTGGCTAAAGTGTATAGCGAGTATCAGACGTCAGAAATCACCCGTATTGATAATTTAAGAGCGGTTTATCTGACCGCCAGTGTTGATAAAGAGGTGATCGCCTCGAATGAGTTAGTGGCGCAGATCCAAGCGCAGCTTGTCCCTGAACTAATGGCAAAGTATTCAAACCTGCAGATTGATTTCGCCGGGGAAGCCGAGCATCAGGCTGAGACGACCAGCTCCATGAGCAATATGTTTTTAATAGCGCTTATTGCTATCTATGTATTGCTGGCAATCCCGTTAAAATCTTATACCCAGCCGCTGCTTATTATGATGGCTATCCCCTTTGGTATCGTGGGGGCTATTTTAGGGCATGTGTTTAATGATCTGACCATCAGTATTCTTTCTTTAAACGGTGTGTTGGCGCTGAGCGGAGTGGTAGTTAATGACAGTCTGTTATTGGTGTCCCGTTATAACGAGCTGAGAAAAGAACAAAACATGGCGGTGAAAGACGCTATATATACAGCCTGTACCAGCCGACTAAGAGCGGTACTGTTAACCTCCTTTACCACTTTTGCAGGCCTTGCTCCACTGCTCAGTGAAACATCCGTGCAGGCGCAATTTTTGATTCCGGCAGCGGCTGCTCTGGGTTATGGCATTTTGTTTGCCACCTTGATAACCCTGGTGCTTATTCCATCACTGTTACTCATTCACCATGAGATACACATGCTTGGTGCTAAGGTAATGAATAAGTTCAATCCACAAAAAGAGGCGATAACCCTGAGTTAAATTTCCGTTTGAAGCGCAAGGTTATAGGGCGGGTGTTGGTATGAATTTGATATGGTGTTATCGGTAGGGTGCATTCTATGCACCGCGGACAGCGAAAATCGGTGCATAGAATGCACCCTACGAGCTATGCGTTTGTTGTCATGGTTGGTGCTAGTTGGCGTTCAAATAAGACAGCCATTAAAATCATGATCAATTTTAAATAGTAAATCAGATCATTTTATTAATGCGTTTGGTATGACTATCTTTAGGGAGAGGATGTTTACTGTGATCATGGCGCTAATGGCATTATTGGCTTATACCAAATCCATTAAATTCATGCCCATTTATGCTTGTTAAAACACATGCAAGCTAGACATAAAACTACGTTTTAGTCTCTGTTATTAATCTTATAATTAGAATAACTAATTAGTGGAATTGGTGTTAAATAAAATTGATTAAATTGCAGGTATAAAAAAGCCAGAATTAAATTCTGGCTTTTTTTTTTTTAAGCAAAGTGAGTTTATTAAGAAACTGTCACGATAGTTTTCATTTCTGTCATGTAACCGCGTAGTTTTTTACCAACGATTTCTACAGGATGAGAACGAATTGCTTCGTTAACTTCGATCAGGCGCGCATTATCAACCGAGTTAGTTTTCACTGTTAAAGCTTTACCTAACATTTCAGGGTTTAATGCTTTAACAAAATCAGCAAGCAGCGGCTTAGCGGCATGGTCAAACAGGTAACAACCGTATTCTGCCGTATCTGAGATAACAACGTTCATTTCGTAAAGTTTTTTACGTGCGATAGTATTAGCGATCAGCGGTGTTTCATGCAGTGATTCGTAATAAGCAGAGTCGGCAATGATACCGGAAGCTGTCATCGCTTCAAAGGCCAGTTCAACACCCGCTTTAATCATAGCAACCAGGAAAATACCGTGGTCGTAGAATTCTTGCTCATCAATTTTCATATCGCCTGCAGGCTGTTTTTCAAAACCGGTTTCTGCTGTTGCTGCACGCCATTGTAAAAGATTTTTATCATCATTTGCCCAGTCTTCCATCATAGTGCGGGAAAATTCACCTTCAATGATGTCGTCCATATGCTTGTTAAATAACGGACGTAAAATTTCTTTCAGCTCTACAGACATATCAAATGCTTTGATTTTTGCAGGATTTGATAAACGATCCATCATATTAGTGATGCCGCCGTATTTCATACCTTCTGTTACCGTTTCCCAGCCGTATTGAATCAGTTTTGATGCATACGCAGGCTCAAGACCGTCGGCAACCATTTTTTCATAACCAAGAATTGCACCAGTTTGTAACATACCGCAAAGGATAGTTTGCTCACCCATCAGGTCAGATTTAACTTCTGCAACAAATGATGACATAAGCACACCGGCGCGATCGCCACCCGTTGCACTTGCGTATGCTTTAGCCCATGCTAAACCGTGACCTTGAGGGTCGTTTGCCGGATGAACCGCGATCAGTGTTGGTACACCAAAACCACGTTTGTATTCTTCACGTACTTCAGAACCTGGACATTTAGGCGCACACATAATAACGGTTAAATCTTCACGGACCTGCATACCTTCTTCAACGATGTTAAAACCGTGCGAGTAAGACAGTGTTGCGCCTTTTTTCATTAACGGCATGACCGCACCAACAACCGCTGTATGCTGTTTGTCTGGTGTCAGGTTACATAAAAGGTCCGCTTCAGGAATAAGTTCTTCATAGGTGCCAACGGTAAAGCCGTTTTCAGTGGCATTTTTCCATGATTGACGTTTTTCAGCAATGGCTTGTGCACGCAGCGTGTAAGATACGTCAAGACCAGAATCGCGCATGTTTAAACCTTGGTTTAAACCCTGTGCACCACAACCAATAATGACTACTTTTTTACCTTTTAAAGCTTCACAACCGTCAGTGAATTCACTACGATCCATAAAACGACATTGACCCAGTTGATTTAGCTTCTCACGTAGAGAAAGAGTATTAAAATAGTTAGCCATTGCTTGACACTCCAAATATAGTTGATAGGGATTAAAGCATAAAAATAATTGCTTTTAATTTTCAACAACCACTATAGCCTATAACTTATATTGCACAAAATGATATATTTACAATACTGTGTTGCAGATAATGAAACATAGCATTAGAGTAACAAGAGTGGATTGATGTTCGACAAATCCATTTTCAAAAAGACGTTATTATTGTTCTCATTTTGAACTCGCCACTATCTCTCACACAAGGAATTATTATGCCATCGTTAAAAATACCTGGCCCGCTGGTTTCAATAAACTGGTTAGAAAAACACCTTAGTCATCCTGATCTGGTTATTCTAGACGGTAGCTGGCATATGCCCAGCGTCAAACGTGATGGCAAATTAGAATACCAGAAGCAGCGCATACCCGGTGCGCTGTTTTTTGATTTTGACCGTGAGATTTGTCTGCAGAGCAGCAGCCTGCCGCATATGATGCCCAGCGAATCGGACTTTCAAGGATCGGTACAAAACCTTGGGATCAACCAAAACAGCGCCATTGTTGTTTACGATACCGTGGGGATATTCTCCAGCCCGCGCGTCTGGTGGATGTTTAAAGCCATGGGATTTGAAAATATCGCAGTATTGGACAGTGGTTTTCCTGCCTGGTTAGAAAAATCCTTACCCATTGAAAGTGGAAATATCAGCCGGCCTGCTGTGCAGGGCGATTTTATCGCCAACTATCAAAAGGCGCGGATCTGTACGACCGAGGATGTATTGCACGCATCGGGCAGTGCTCAGGAGAATGTTATTGATGCCCGCCCAGCGGCACGCTTTTCGGGACAACAGGCCGATCCAAGAGCCGGTATACGCGTAGGACATATGCCTAATGCGAAAAATTTACCTTCAAGCAGCGTCCTTGAAAATAATAAGATGAAGGATGCTTATCAACTGGCGCTGATTTTTGAGGCCATTTCAGGAAAAGAACAACGGGTCATTTTCAGTTGTGGTTCGGGAGTAACGGCTTGTATTTTAGCACTGGCTGCGAGCCTCGCAGGTTATGAAAATATTGGGGTATATGATGGCTCATGGGCTGAATGGGGAAGTCGAGACGATCTTCCTATTATAGAAGACAGTCAATAAGTGGATATTAAATCTCTGCAACTTTTTATGCATCTGACCGGTAGCCTGCATTTTTCTAAAACGGCACAGGCGATGCACGTTAGCCCGTCGACCCTGAGCCGTAATATTCAACGTATTGAAGAGGAGTTAAGTACGGCTCTGTTTATTCGCGACAATCGCTCGGTGGTGTTAACCGAAGCAGGAAGTCTGTTTAAACATTATGCAATGCAGCAGATTGAACAGTGGCTGCTGTTAAAACGCACTATTAATCAGAGTAAGAGTGAACTGGAAGGGCAGATCAACTTATATTGTTCAGTGACTGCGGTGTATAGCCATTTCCCGCCCATTTTAGAACGTTTTCGACGCTTACATCCTAAGGTTGAAATAAAGCTCAGCACCGGGGACAGTGAACGGGCGATTGATCAGGTTTTAGGTGCACAGGTGGATTTTGCAATCACCGCGCATCCGGATAATTTATCGTCACGTTTGCACTTTATAAAACTGGCCGAAATACCGCTCTCGATTATTGCGCCAACTACTCCCTGTGCGGTCACGCAGCAGGTGAATCAAAGCAAAATTGACTGGCAAAATATTACCTTTATTTTGCCAGAGCACGGTGCTATTCGACGTCGTTTTGATAATTGGTATCGACTCTTAAAAATCGGTAAACCGCAAATTTATGCCACGGTGGCCGGGCATGAAGCTTTGGTCAGTATGGTTGCATTGGGCTGTGGTGTGGGTATTGCGCCCGATGTGGTGGTTGAAAATAGCCCGGTGCGGGATCGGGTCAAAAATATATTTACCCCGGTCCGTCTGCAGTCTTTTGATTTAGGAATTTGCTGTTATAAAACTCGAGTAAATGAAGCCTTAATCAGTGCTTTCATCGGTTGTGTCGAAGGTTAATACCAAAAGAACTAAAAAGGTGATCAGTCTAGCTTGTTAAAATCAACTCTAACTGTGTTGTGAATTTGGAAGTGAGAACAACTATCTTCTGCAACTCACGCCTTGTTAGTGTTAATTTTTCCCGTGCAATACTTGCTCACTTCATTAATTCCTTTGCTATGAGCAAAGTATTTGCATGTCGATATACGAGTTGCTTTCGGTTACTCTGTTAGTCATTGAAATAAGGGTATCCGTTTATGAGCAAGATCGAAGTTACAAACATCGCGCCGGCCGAAATAAGCTGTAGTAATTGTCAGGCTTGCTGTTGCCGGCTGGAAGTGATGATCATTTCAGATACCGGCGTGCCTGAAGAGTATATTGCACGAGACGAGTGGGGCAGTGAAACCATGCATCGTTTAGAAGATGGTTGGTGCGCCGCGTTAGATCGTAATACTCTAATGTGCAGTATTTACGAGCTGCGCCCGTGGATTTGCCGGGCATTCGACATGGGATCCTATGAATGCATTACCGAGCGTGAAGATAATATGTAAAATAGCTTCCAGCGTTAATTGAAAGAAGTGTTGATCAGGGCAATGTCAGAAGCTTCTGATTTTATTAAAACAGATAAAAATGAGAATATAAAATGGGATTTTTTAAAAAAATAGCGCAATCATTTAGCAGCAAACCGGCTCCCGCTGCGGTTTTTCCAACGCTTGAATACAAAGGTTTTAAGATTACGCCGCAACCAATGAAAGATAACGGTCAGTTTCGTGTTGCCGCCACGATCGAAAAAGGGGCAGGTGAAGCGCTTAAACAGCATCAGTTTATCCGCTCTGATTGTCAGGCAAGCAGTGAAAAAACCGCCGAATTAACCCTGATAAAATGTAAAATATTTATCGATCAGATTGGTGATAAGATGTTTGACTAAGTTTGCATCAAAAGCTAAAAAGCACTTTTATTGTTTGGTGTTAGTGCAACAACCAAAAAGGCATAAACAAGGTTTTCACTAAAAGTTGCTTATGCCTTAATATTACAGTGTTGCAGATGATCTTTAATGGCTGATATTAATAGTTATAACGGATCATCGCGCGCAGATCCTGAGCACTCTCTACATAATAACCGCCATAACCAGACGCAATGTCAGCCATTGCCGTTGGTGTGCCGCTTGCACTGCCAAAGAAGCCGTTACTGCCGGTGTAATCGTAGTTAATGTAGGTATAACGCAGCTGGAAGTACAGTGATTCACCTATGATGGGAATATTATAATAGGCTTCATAGGCATCACCGCGTGCCGCTATTTTTGAGCCTATTAAGGTATCTTCACCGTAAGTGAATGAACGCCAGTATTTCGAGCCGTGGTTGTATTCCAAACCAAAGCGATCTCCCTCAAAAAAAGCCGGGAAGGTTGCGCCTACCCAATATGAGTAGCCGATTTCTTTATCCGTTGAACCGAGCATCGCCATGCCATCCTTAGGCAGGGTCTGAGATGCAGAAGCGGATGCAAACAACACCGTATCATCCAGGAAATCATTAATAAATTCCCCGACGCCGTTTACCTGCATCGACAGGGTCATATTCTGAAGGTTACCAAAGTCCTGGAATCCTGCGGCCGTATTATCTTTATCATAACCGATCATATTATTAGCAAAATAATACTGCGCTTTAATATCATATTGACCGTTATTATAGGGTGTGACAATAAAACCAATCATATCAATATTATCAATTCCACCGTCGCTATCCGCATAGTCCGTGCCTGTACTGGAAAATCTTGGAAAAGTGGCGGAGCTAAGACCGCGGCCTGCGCAGATCTTCGCATCCATGCCGCTCACGCCGGTAATCTGATCCAGTTTCGCGCTAATGCTTAAACCATCAAATTCCACGTTGATAGAATGCCCAAGCGGGGATTTTGGCTGATCGTAACCTTCACGGTTGTTGGCGATAAAACCATTAGTAGAAGGGCGGCGGCCGAGACTTGCTGTCCAGGGGATTTGCTCGTTACCGAAAAACTGATCACCCAGATATAACATATACACTTCTTTTACATTAAGGCCGTTATCACTTAGGTTTTCATTAGTAACCCAGTCAAAATCACCCATCCCAGTTTCACCTAAGCTTTCACCATAGGCTTTGTTATAGGAGAGTAAACCGTGAAAAACCAGGTTATCAAAGGGCTGGTAACCCATGCCGATCTCCAGACGGTTAGACAGTAATCCGTCGTTTTTAGCCGTTGTCCCATCGGCCATCTTATATTCAATGCTGTCCATGGTAACGCGGTAATCCGCACTAAATTTTAAATTGTTGCCCCCCGCCTTTTTCTGTAATTCCCTGACTTGTTCTTTTAAGCTTGCAATATCCTCAGCCTGATCGGCAAAAAGGGGCGCGGAAAAAGCGACCAGTAAGGACGCTGCAATAACGGTTAATTTATTATTCATAGTATTTATTCCTTATTATATTAAAAATATGTCAGGCAACTATGCTGTTGCTATAATCAATTCATTTTTAAAAGTTTCAACTAAATAACAAATTTCCTGTTTTAATTACAGGTCGCGAGCTCACCACTGTCGGCTGCATATTTAGTTGCAAAATCCTGTACATCCGGGGCTATTTTCTGAAAAATATCACTGTTTAAAAATTCAGCTGACTGCGGGTATTTTTTTGTGTATTCCTTAATAAATCGTTTAGAATCTTTTTTAAAGAGGTGCTTCCACTCAACTTTAAGGTGCTGGCTGGCAAATTCCTGGCCATTTATCTCAAAATGAGGGCGCATGTATTTCAGGTAATATTTCTGTCCTTTCGCGGCGTCGGCAGACACATTAAAGGTCAGTATTAAACCCAGTGTGAGCATAATTAGTTTTTTCATATCGATTTCCTTGGTGTGTTTAAAATTAGTTACTCTTCAATTTTCTCTTTTCCGGTAATCATTGCTTTTATGTGCGTTGATAATTTCTCGCCGAAAGTGATCATGTATAAATGAATGACCACAAAACTGAGCAGGGCGTAGGCATTAAAGGTGTGAAAAATGGCAATCAAGTCAACCTGACCTATCACTCCGAGCGTCCGTAAATCAGGGAAGAAATAAAAAGCGAAACCGCTTAACACCTGCAATGGCAACAGACCAAACAAAATAGCAATGTAACCCAAGCGTTGTAGCGGGTTAAATTTATCGTCGACGGTCATATGGTGGGGATGTTTTTCACCTTTAAATACGCCGTAAAAGTAATAACGTAACGTCCCCTCGACCCCTTTTAGAGTGGGGAAATATTGCTGCCACTCTCCGGTGGTTAAGATCCAACTGTAAATAAGTACCACTAACCCGGTCCAGACGAAACCAATGAGGTTATGCGCTGCAACGGCAGGCGCAAATCCAAACAACTGAAACAGTCCATGTAATTCCAGTCCGGTTAATAGTAAGATTAAAATCATCAAAGCTTGAGCCCAGTGCCAAAAGCGTTCAAAACGTTTAAAAATCACTACGATTTTACTGCTTTTTGTATTACTCATGGTGCTCTCCCTGTGAATCAGCCTGTTGTTTTTGTGCTTTTTTTCTGCGTTTTGTTATTCTGCGAGTGGTTATATAACGTAAAGCACCATGCCCGACAACACCGCCCAGTCCGCCAACCACGGCCAGTAAAGCAAACAGTTCAACCCACTTATTACTATCTCGTCCGAGCAGGTAGAAATCATTTAAACCCGCTAAACGGCTTTCTCGAGAGTGGCAAGCGACACATTTAAGCGCATCTTTTGCCGGGGCTACCATGTGTTTAATAGGCCAGAAACCGTTGGTTTCAATAAAATCAAATTCTCCACTAAACTCGACTTCATTACTTTGCGCACCTGCCGCTAACGCTTTCTCCCAGTCATACTCAGTCCATAACGCGCCAGTGCCTTTTTTGCCGTATAGTTTAATCGGTAAAATACGATTAAATTGGGTGTCATAGGGCTGCTTGCCCCGATGCACTTTGAATGGCCAAATTCGCGCATCGGGATCGTTGTAATCCCCCGTTGGCGGATTAATATCAATGGGCGCCGCACTGGGGTCAATGACGGTTTGCAGGGTTTTCTGTTTTAACTCACCTTTATACCAGCGATATTGTGGTGTCACATTACGTCCCCAGGTAAAGGATCCTTTTATACTCATATAGCTGTGCGCTTCTACGCCGTCGAAAATTTTCTCTTCCGTAAAAGGTTTACCGTCTTTTAATTTGGTTGCCGTCGACCAGTCCCAGCTTAATTTTGTGAGGTAAGGGCCGCGCGCCATTTCCGGAATATGGCAAGAGGTACAAGCGACTTTCGCAGTGTGATTATCAATCTCGCGAATTTCATGGGGTTTTGTACCGTGACAGGATTCGCAGGAGACATTTTTGCCATCACGCTCAATTCGGCCCATATCTTTTTTATGATCGATAAAGGATGCTTTACCGTTGTAGCGACCTGCAATCTCATGGCCGCTGGTTTTATGACAGGTTTGGCAACTGAAGTTAAGTTTTTCAGGGCTCATATGAACATCAAGGGAATGCACCGGATCAACCAGTGACATATCGGTATCACCATGTTTAACACCGTTGCCACCGCCGCCGTTAGCATGGCAGGCTAAACAGTTCTCCCGTTTAGGCGCGCCGACACTTTGCGCCACTGCTTTTAAATCAACAGCCGGTTGCAGGAAGTCTCCTAACTGGGTATCTTCATAATAGGGATGGCCGGACATAGCCGCTGATTTTTTGTAGGTGCCTGTGCCGTCGTGACAGACTAAACAATCGACATTTTCTTCCGCTTCAAGGTCAAAGTCATCGTTACGCCAGCCATAACCCGCATGACATTGCGTACAACTTGCATTACCTCGTGCGGCAACACAGTAGTTATTAAAGCCATTTTGGCTTTTACCAACCTTTTTCCCGTCAACCTTGGCAGCCCACTTCCAATGAAAGGTTTGATGGACCTGTTTGGCCGCTTCCGTATGACATTCAAGGCAGGCTTCCGTGACATCAGGCGCATAATCAAAATCCTGATCCAGAGACTCAAATTTTGAATGATCAGCGGTCATTGTGGCGCGTTGTTGATCGGGCAGTTGAGCGTTTTCTGCATTGCAAACAAAGATAAATCCAGGCCAGATTAGCAGTATTACGGATAAAAAAAGTTTGTATTTCATAGCTATTTCCATATGCCGGTAAGGAGATATAATTCAATAGTAGTAGCGAATAAGCGCTTGTTATGATTGTGCCGTCAGTTAATTAAGCAAAAGCTGTATTAGATCAATCTTTAGTTGTATTTGCTTAATTAGGTTTGCCTTAATTAATGTATTTTTGAATTTGATCACGTTATTTTTTTGTGGGTATACGCTTTGGTGATTCTCCAAATGATTGGTGAATGCTTGATAAATTTACATAGAATTTAACAAAGGGCCAGTTTACAATGGAGTTCAAATTTAAGGAGAAACCATGTTTAACCCTCAAAAATTAGAACAGATAGCTAAACAGATAAGTGATGCTATGCCTGCTGGTGTAAAAAGTTTTGGCGAAGAAGCGGATCGTAAAATCAAACAGGTGTTACAAGCACAATTGGGCAAGCTAGATATGGTTAGCCGTGAAGAGTTTGATGTGCAAACCCATGTTTTATTACGCACGCGTGAAAAACTGGCAGAGATGGAAGCAAAGCTTGCTGAGTTTGAAAAAAAGCTTGACCAGGATAAGCTTGATCTGACCAAGACAACTCAAGAAAATATCGAGAAATAAGATGAAAGAGCAATATTTAAAAAATGCGGAAAAGTTTGTTGAGCAGGTAACTGCAGAAGGGCAATTATTCGGTTTATATGAAGAAACGCAAGGTTGGGCTAATTGCCATGCTCATGATAATAAAGATGCAACGGCTGTTTATCTGTTCTGGTCGAAGGCCGCATTGGCTAAAAAATTACAAAATGAAGAATGGGCTAACTATCAGGTTCAGGAAATTTCGCTGTCTGTCTTTATAGAGTCCTGGTTGGATGGAATGCAGAAGCAGCAGGTATTTGCAGGTCTTAACTGGGATGAAGATTTATATGGTTTGGAAATTGAAGCCATGGTATTGAAAAATTCCTTATTTGAGAAAGCGCAAGAGTTAACTGACTAAACGCAATATCGTTTGGAACAAATAAAATCCGATAATAGATAACGTTAATAGGCATCATCGGATTTTATTTTTTATTTAAGCGCTTAATGCGTGTTATTCGATGTGTTTATTTTTTATCGTCCACAAATGCAGCAACTCCACTGCTATTGTCGCCGCCGCTAATGCGGTGATCTCGCTATTATCATAGGCGGGTGCAACTTCCACTACATCCATCCCGATAATATTGATATCCGTTAATGCGCGTAATATTTTTAATATTTTATCTGTGCTTAATCCGCCACAGACAGGCGTGCCCGTACCGGGGGCAAAGGCCGGATCTAAACAATCAATATCAAAGGTAAGATACACAGGCATGTTCTGGACTTTCTCTTTAATCAAAGAGGTTATCTGCGCCACGGACATATCATTCGCTTGAGGGGCATCAATCACATTAAAACCGTGACCGCTTTGATGATAAGCCGTACGAATGCCAATCTGTACGGACTTTTGCGGATCAATCAAACCTTCATTGGGCGCATGATAAAACATCGTGCCATGATCGTAAGCACTGCCGTTATTATAGGTGTCCGTATGCGCATCAAAATGTATCAGGGCCATTTTCCCGAATTTTTGATGGTGAGCACGCAGCAGGGGTAAGGTCACAAAGTGATCCCCTCCCAGTGATAAAACGGTTTTTCCGGAAGACAGTAACTGCGTTGCTGCCGCTTCCACTTTTTGGGTAAACTCATTAGCATCCCCGGTGCTGTAAACCAAATCTCCGGCATCAATGATCTTGGTTTCTTTGAGAAGATTAAATTTCCACGGAAAGCGTTTACCCTCCCATGCCAGATTGATTGATGCCTGACGGATTGCCGTTGGCCCCATGCGAGCCCCGGAGCGTCCCGTTGTGGCTAAATCAAAGGGTAAACCTAAGACCGCAATATCAGCCTGCGCAGAAAGCGGATCGACCGGCATCGGCAGACGCAAAAAAGTCATCGCATTTGAGTAAATGGAATTATCCACCTGGTTAAAAATTGCATTCATTAGCATCGTTTTTCCACCCTAAAAATCTTCTAAATAGGTATAACCCTGTAAACCGGTGATTAATTCATTAATGACACTTTCGCGCTCTTCAAAGGGTAATTTTCTATTCACTAATTGCGCATAGGTTTGTTTGAACTCTTCGGCATTTAAATTTACGTAACTGAGCATATCTTCAACGCTGTCACCTTCATTTATTTCCGTGAGTTCAGCTTCACCGGCATCGTTTACCGTTACCACCGCGCTGTGTGTATCGCCAAATAAATTATGCATATCACCTAAAATTTCCTGATAAGCCCCGACCAGGAAAAAGCCCATCAAATAGGGTTTATCTGCCTGCCATTGTGGCACTAATAAAGTGCTTTCAATGCCTTGACCGTCTACATAACTCTCAATTGCGCCATCGGAATCACAGGTAATGTCGAGTAAAATAGCCCGCTTTTTTTGTGTAGATTGTAAATTGTTTAAGGGTAAAATCGGGAAAACCTGATTGATTCCCCAACTGTCCGGCAGTGATTGAAACAGTGAAAAATTAACGAAAAATTTATCGGCTAATTTATTGGTTAAATCATCGATAATAGGACGATGGAAACGGTTTTTATTATCCATTAACGCGTTCAGTTCATAACAAACACGTAAATTGACCTGCTCAGCCCATGCACGTTGTGACAAGTTAATTAAGCCCGACGCAAATTGGCTGTGCACTTCTGCAAGGTCATTTTGCGTATCATGGTAAATTTCGATCAGTGCGCGATCGTCATTACGCGTATGTAATTGCTCCCAGGATTGCCACATGTTTTTGAGCAGCAGCGAATCGTCCACCTGGGGTTTTATCAATTGCTCCGGCGCATAAGACTCAGCACCAATCACGTTGGAAATTAATACCGCATGATGTGCTGTCAGCGAGCGTCCTGATTCGGAAATGATCATCGGCACCGGTTGAGCGTAGCTTTTACAAATATCACCTATGGTATAAACGATATTGTTCGCATATTCCGCCAGGCTGTAATTCATTGAATTATGAGATTGACTGCGCGTACCATCGTAATCTACGGCTAGTCCGCCGCCGACATCCATGCATTTAATTTCAGCTCCTAAATCGCGTAATTCACAATAAAATCTGGCCGCTTCACTGACCCCTAAACGGACATCGCGGATATTTGCAATTTGTGAACCTAAATGGAAATGAACCAGCTGTAAGGTATTAAGTTTATTGTGTTCTTTTAGAATATCCAGCACCTTTAATACCTGTGACGCGGATAAACCGAATTTGGATTTTTCGCCACCACTTGCCTGCCACTTACCTTTACCCTGTGATGCCAAGCGCACGCGGATCCCTAAGCGTGGCTCTACATTGAGGTTTTTTGCTTCACTTAAAATCATTTCCAGTTCAGACATTTTTTCTAAAACAAGATGTACTTTATGGCCCAGTTTTTCACCGATCAGTGCTAAACGGACATATTCTCTGTCTTTATAACCATTACAGACAATCACCGAAGAGGCTTTTTGTGCCAACGCGAGTACCGCTAATAATTCGGCTTTACTGCCGGCTTCAAGGCCAAGCTGTTTAACTTCTTTATTGTCCTGACTGGCTAAAATTTCATTAACAACTTCACGCTGTTGATTGACCTTAATAGGGTAAACCAATAAATATTTTTGATCATACTGATACTGCTCGATGGCATCGTTAAAGACTTCACACAAACCATTCACTCTTTGATGGATAATTTGCGGAAAACGCACCAAAGCAGGAAGAGATAATCCTTGTGCCTGTATTTTTGCGGCAATCTCACTGATAATAATAGTCTGCTCTGGATGACCACTTTTAGGTGCGACGTAAACATCACCTTGATCATTAATATCAAAGTAGCCCTGACCCCAGTGGCGCACGTTGTAGCAATCACGAAGATCATCAAGTGAAGTTGTTTTTTTCATTTCAGTTCCTAGAGTAAAATGAGGTCACCTGAGTGGTGACGTTAATCTGTGAGAATAGATGTCAGGATTGCAAAGTCAAACGAATAAAATAATATTGTTTAATTAAATTATTATGTTGCAGGGTGAAGATGGTCAAAGGGAGGAAACTTGATAAATAATTAAAAGGACATATCTGATTTATAGTGGCGCCGGAATTAACAACTTTGGACTTAAATCAAGTCCAAAGTTGTTCTGCAATGAAGGCGCTGTCGACACATTTTTATTCTTCCGGGTAGGTTCCCCAGCCGTCATAATCAATGGACAGTGACTGTGCGAGTATTACTAACTTTTCAACATCTTCCATAATTGCTTCTTCATCTAAATTCATTTCCACGGTCACATCAAAACTTAGAATGATTGAACCATCTTCTAATTCACATTCTTCAGGATCGGTAACGTCATAACCTTTTTTAAAACAGGCAACAGCGGCTTTTTCGAGAAGATCAAAATCGCTGCAGGAAAGATGATGCTCGATCATATACACCGCATCGGGATTGCTGCCATCTTCTAAAATAGCTTCTACAATTTCTTCCGTTTCTTCGCGATGTTCTGCCAGTAACTCTTCTAAACTTAATGCTTTTTCCATTGTTAATTCCTCTTAATCGCTGCTGTCTGAGTTGGTATCAGGGCGGTTTACTTCTTGATTTAATTGCTGGTATTTTTTTAACATAATAGCGTGAGAGTCTTCCATTAAACGTCTTATTTCACGTTTTTTATACTGGGTAATATCAATGGGATCTAACATTTCAACAATCACTTCACCATTATTCCAACGGTTTAGATTAACCTGATTATGGGTATTTGAAGTTACCGTTGGTACAACATTGACACCGGCTTGTAATGCCGTATGAAATGCCCCCATTTTAAAAGGTAATAAACCACGACCGCGACTGCGGGTACCCTCGGGGAATATCCATACAGCCAAGTCTTTAGCGCGCATCTGCTCTACTACTTCGTTAATAGTATTACGTGATTTGTTTTTATTATTTCGGTTAATCAATATATTACCCGTTAGCCAGTAGATGATTCCGAAAAAGGGGATCCACACCAGGCTTTTTTTACCAATAGTCACTGAGCCGGGCTGCATAGCACCGGATACGGTGACCATGTCATAGCTATTCTGGTGATTTGCAAGGTACACCACCGAGCCGTTATTTTTGGCACTTTCAGGAATACGTATAGTCACTTTTAAGCCGAACAACCAGGATAGTTTGCCAAATAATATGGCAAAATGATAAGTGTTCTTGGGATTGCGCGGGCTGAATAAGCAATAAAATAATGAATAAAGGGTCATCAGTATAATGATCACTAAAAGCATTATGGCGCGGATTATAAATAACATAATATTAAGAGTCTCTTGGATGTAGTGGCGCTGCTTCAATAACTTCGATTTTATCTACACGTTGTAAACCGCGCGGCAGTTTGCTACCACGTCGGCCGCGTTCACCTTGATAATGTGCTAACTCACTGGCTTTTAAAGTAAGTTTACGTTTTCCCGCGTGTAGCGTGACCGAACTTGTCTGCGGGATAATTTCCAGCATAGTAACAAACTCTTCACGTTTAGTCGCTTTGGCAGAGATGATGTTGATCATTCTGTTTCCTTTACCTTTACTCAGGCTGGGTAAACTGTTTACCGGAAAGAGTAATAAACGTCCTTCATTGCTGATGGTTAAACACCAGTCATCGTCGGCACCGGTCAATTTTTTAGGGGGCATTAACTGCGCGTTGGCAGTCAGATTAATGAGCGTTTTACCATTTTTGTTGCGGCTGTTGATATCGCTAAATTTGGCAATAAATCCATAACCATGGTCACTGCTGATAAGATAACGATCCTCATCATCGCCAATCAATGCACACACAAAAGGAACATTTTCATTTTGATTAAATCGTCCCGTTAGCGGCTCACCCTGTGAACGAGCGGATGGCAGGGAGTGTACGTCCAATGAATAGGCGCGGCCGCTGGCATCAATAAAGATACAGCTTTGATTACTTCGTCCTAGTGTCTTGGTCAGGAATTCATCACCCGATTTGTAATTTAATGCCTCTGCGTCAACATCAAATCCCTTGGCCGAGCGCACCCAACCCTGGGTTGATAAGACCACAGTCACGGTTTCACTGGGCATTAACTCTTTTTCAGTAAGTGCTTTTGCTTCAAGACGTTCAATCAGCGGAGAACGGCGATCGTCGCCATATTTTTGTGCATCTGCCTGAATTTCTTTTTTTACCAGAGTATTTAAACGTCGCTCTGAGCTTAATAAACGCTCTAATTTTGTTTGCTCATCGCTAAGCGTCCCCATTTCCGCACGGATTTGGACTTCTTCTAACTTGGCGAGTTGGCGAAGTTTAATTTCTAAAATGGCATGTGCTTGTATGTCAGAGAGCTCAAAGCGGGACATTAGTTCCGCCTTTGCATCATCATAGGTTCTAATGATTTCAATGACTTCATCTATGTTTAAATAGGCGGCTAATAAACCTTCTAAAATATGCAGGCGCGCTAAAATTTTGTCTAATCGAAACTGCAAGCGGCGACGCACGGTTTTCATCCGGTACACTAACCACTCGTTTAATATTTTCACCAAGCCTTTAACCTGTGGACGCTGATCTAAGCCCAACATATTAAGGTTAACTTTATGATTAACTTCTAAATCCGTTGAAGCAAACAGGTGGTGCATTAATCCTTCAATATCGATTCGATTGGAGCGCGGGATAATAACTAATCGGGTCGGATTTTCATGGTCAGATTCATCGCGTAAATCGGCAATCATGGGTAATTTTTTATCCTGCATCTGTTTGGCTATCTCTTTGAGAATTTTGCCGCCGGACACACGATGGGGAAGGGCCGTAATAACTATTTCAGCGTTTTCTACGGTATAGACGGCACGACTTTTGAAGCTGCCCCGACCGGTTTCGTAAATTTTCTTTATGTCACTGTTAGGGGTGATAATTTCAGCTTCAGTGGGATAATCAGGTCCCTGCACAAAAGCCATTAAATCATCCAGATTTGCTTTGGGATGTTCAATCAAATGGCAGCAAGCCGCAGCGACTTCGCGAACGTTGTGCGGCGGAATATCGGTTGCCATACCAACGGCAATGCCGCTGATACCATTTAACAGTATATGCGGTAAACGTGCCGGTAATAATACCGGCTCTTTCATGGTGCCGTCAAAATTGGGTTTCCAATCCGTGGTACCCAGGGATACTTCTGAGAGTAATAATTCTGAAAACGCCGATAAACGGGATTCGGTGTAACGCATCGCAGCAAAGGATTTAGGATCATCCGGTGCCCCCCAGTTACCTTGTCCATCTATTAAAGGATAACGATAGGAGAAGGGTTGTGCCATTAATACCATGGCTTCATAACAGGCGCTGTCACCATGGGGATGGTATTTACCCAATACATCACCGACAGTACGGGCTGATTTTTTATGCTTGGAAAGTGCCGATAATCCCAGTTCAGACATGGCATATATGATGCGTCTTTGAACGGGTTTTAAACCATCACTAATATGCGGCAGTGCTCTGTCCATGATCACATACATGGCATAGTTGAGATAGGCATCCTCGGTAAATTTAGCCAGAGGTAGTTTTTCAACACCTTCTAAGCTTAAATCTAATAGATTACTCATGTGGAACGACCCTGTTTATTGGAATGCAAAAACGCTCATTATAACGTAAATGCGTTGTAAGGAAAAAAGACAAATGATCTTATAAGAGAAAATAAAGCAATTTTATCGGCCAGGGATCAATAGATCCTAACCGATAAAAACCGCTTTTTATGCGATTTCATCGCATAGCGTTCGAAGAACTGATCATTTGCTTGAAAACTTACAGTCCAGATTAAGAAGCGCTTATCCATTTTAGAGCATTGAGAATGCTTTTTTAGCGGCCATTATAGTATCGTCGATATCCTGATCACTATGGGCTAACGATAAAAATCCGGCTTCAAAGGAAGAGGGCGCAAGATAAATACCCTGTTCGAGCATCAAGTGAAAGAATTTTTTGAATCTTTCTGCATCACAGGCACAAGCCTGGGTGAAATTGCTAACCTGCTTCTCTTCGGTAAAGAAGAAACCAAACATGCCACCCGCATAATTGACCGCTAAGGGGATATTTTCTTCTTTGGCAACGCGCTGCAAACCTAAAGCTAATTTTTCTGTTTTTATAGCAAGCTGTGCATATTCCGGCGTATCAAGTGCGGTCAGAGCCGCTAAACCGGCATGCATCGCAATCGGGTTGCCCGACAGTGTGCCCGCTTGATATACCGGGCCCGTAGGCGCTATATGCTGCATCACTTTTTTACTGCCGCCAAAGGCACCAACCGGCATGCCGCCACCGATCACTTTGCCCAAAGTGGTTAAATCCGGTTTGATATCGTAATAAGCCTGTGCACCGCCCAGCGCAACACGGAAACCGGTCATGACTTCATCTAAAATTAATAAGGCATCATTAGCGTCGCAGATTTCTCGCAGTCCCTGTAAAAACCCCTCTTGAGGAGGTATACAGTTCATGTTACCGGCAACCGGCTCGACGATGATGCAGGCGATTTGATCTTTATACTCAGTAAATAGTTGCTGCACCGAGGTCAAATCGTTATAGGTTGCTGTCAGGGTATGTTTTGCAAAATCCGCCGGAATACCGGGAGAGCTTGGCTGGCCTAATGTCAGTGCGCCGGATCCGGCTTTTACTAATAATGAATCAGAGTGGCCGTGATAATTACCTTCAAACTTTAAAATCTTGTCGCGACCGGTGTAACCGCGTGCCAAACGTATGGCACTCATGGTGGCTTCTGTCCCTGAGCTAACCATGCGCATTAGCTCCATTGACGGCACTAAACTTTTTACTTTTTCCGCCATGATAATTTCTATTTCGGTAGGAGCGCCAAAACTTAAACCATTTTCAGCAGCAGCAATAACGGCCGCTTTTATATCCGGATGATTATGTCCTAAAATCATTGGACCCCATGAGCCGACATAATCAATATAGGGTTTTTTATCAACATCATAAATATAAGCACCCTGAGCTCTTTCAATGAATAGAGGGCCACCGCCAACGCTATTGAATGCGCGAACCGGAGAGTTAACGCCTCCTGGAATAATTGTCTGGGCGCGATCGAAAAGTTGCTGGGAGATGCTCATAAAAGTCCTATCAAAGATCATTAAATTAGTCTGCTATGATAACAAATCCTCTCTTTAAGTATATATGAGAGTTAATTGGCATTTTTTATTTTAGTTACTGATTAATTTGTTATTTATTACCCTGATAAGTTGTTTTTTGAGCTAAATCATATTATTTTAGGGGAATGTTTTTATATAATGTTTACCTTGTGTTCACGTTTGAGGATTTTGAACGATGAGTCGCACTTTTTTTATCTTAAAAATAGTTGTCTTTATTTAATGAATCAAAAAAAAACCGTCCCTTCCAGTCTTCCAAAGCGATTTATTACTCATTTTTTCACCCGTAAAAGCAGTGCCTTACTGATCTGGTTATCTGCCATTATCGGTACTTTAGCGGGCGCTATTTCGGCACTTTTTGACCATAGTATTTTCTGGATCAACGCAGAACGCTTAGACTTAATTGCTTCCTATGGTGACTCTAATATCCCGCTGTGGATAGTGGCTATCCCGATCTCTTCAGTTATGGCAGGTTTTGCTTTTTACCTTGCCCATCGATTTGCACCGGAAGCGGGCGGCAGTGGTATTCCGGAAATAGAAGGTGCAATGGAAGGAATGCGACCGGTGCGTTGGAAAAGAGTAATTCCGGTGAAGTTTTTTGGCGGCCTATTTGCGCTCGGCAGTGGTATGGCTTTGGGAAGAGAGGGGCCTTCGGTGCAATTGGGCGCTAATATCGGGCGCATGATTTCTGACATTTTCAAAGTAGATCAAGCAGATGCTCAGGCGCTTTTGGCTGCCGGTGCGGCGGGTGGGTTAGCCGCTGCATTTAATGCCCCGCTTGCAGGTATTATGTTTGTTATCGAAGAGATGCGTTCACAATTTAACTACAGTTTAACCTCCACTAAAAGTGTTTTTATGAGCGCTGTAATGGCAACCATAGTGATGCGCTTTATGTCGGGTCAAGATGCGGTGATCAGCGTAATACGCTATTCACATCCCGATTTAATGGCATTATGGTTATATTTACTGTTAGGTTTTTGTTTTGGTGTGATTGGGCTTTTATTTAATAAGATGTTGCTTGCAACGCAAGATATGTATCTGTTTGTACACCAGAACAAACGTTGGCGTTTTGTTGCCGTGGGTTTGTTTTTGGGAGCCGTTTTTGGCGCTTTATCGGTGATCGAACCGGAGTTAGCTTATGGCGGTATGGAGTTGATTCCCAAGGTCGCCGGCGGACATTATCTTTCCGGTGCTCTGATGATTATTTTTGTATTTCGTATAATCTCAACGTTAGCCAGTTTTGGCTCAGGTGCGCCAGGCGGTGTTTTTGCACCGACCTTAGCTCTGGGAACATTATTTGGTATGTTATTTGGGCTCGCATGCCATGCTTTATTTCCCGAACTTGTGACTGAGCCGGGCAGGTTTGCGATTGCCGGTATGGGCGGGTTATTTGCCGCATCGGTCCGTGCCCCGATTACCGGAATATTGTTAGTGATTGAAATGACCAGTAATTATGAGATGATTCTACCTTTAATAGTGACCTGTTTAGGCGCTACTATGGTCGCGCAAACGCTTGGCGGACGTCCAATTTATACGCAATTATTAGAACGGACAATGCGACTTTCAATGCGCCAGAAACGTCAAGAGCAGGTGCGCAAAGCAATGGTTCATCTCGAGCGTAACCAACGATAATTTTTAATAACTTTTTCAGCTCTTTTAAAGGAAGATAATTTAACTTTATTTGATTGAGTTAATACTTGAACTAATTAGTCAGGTACTGGATAATGTTAGTCATGCTTACACATTATAAGAGGTTACGATGACATCCGAAGTCGAAATGGCAATGCCAATCTATTTCAGCGACAGTGCTGCAAATAAAGTCAAAGGACTGATTGCCGAAGAAGAAAATCCAGCATTAAAATTACGTGTTTACGTGACCGGTGGTGGTTGTTCCGGGTTTCAATATGGTTTCACTTTTGATGAGAAAGTAAATGAAGGTGATACATTAATCGAAAATAGCGGTGTTACTTTATTAATCGATTCCATGAGTTTGCAATATTTAGTCGGTGGTATTGTTGATTACACCGACGGCTTAGAAGGATCTCGATTCTTTGTTAATAACCCAAATGCAACGGCGACTTGCGGTTGTGGTTCTTCTTTTTCAATGTAACCTTTATAACCATACCTTCACTTCATACCTTGAATCTGATTACCTCCGGACCTGCTGAATTTGCATCTTGAGGTAGATTGGGCCTAAACCAGTTCTGCCTCTTCAGTCATTACTGCCATTCCAATAATGCTATTCCTAACTAATAGATCGGCTCTATTCCAATAACAAGACCCTTCCTAATAAAAACATGACTTCATTCTTAGCCTTTCTCGGTTATTAACTCGCGCAGTGTTTTTTTATCAACTAAGTTATAAGTTGTTAGTAAAATTGAGGCTCTCTTATGTTTGCTCGTATTGTCCATTTTTTTTCGTTGCGTCCTTATTGGCTGGCTGTGCTTATCAGCGTCTTATTATTTTTATGGATGTTTTCCGGCAGCGGGGAAAGCAGCTCTCCTGCAACAGAAAAAAAACCACAAGAAATACTTCCACAAGTGCAAATAACCCATTTTATCCCTCAACAAATGACTAAGTCATTAACCTTATATGCACGCAGTGAAGCTGAAAGTCGAGTAACAGTGAGGGCCGAGGTTGCAGGTTTAATCCGTAAAACTTATGCTGAAAAGGGCGACTATGTAAACATTAAAAATAACTTGGCGGAGATAGATAAAAACGAATTACCTTTCAGACTTGAACAGGCTAAAGCCCTGTTATATGAAAAGCAGTTAAATTATAACGCAGTCAAATCGTTATATGCCAAAGGATTACAAGCTGATATTCGTTTAGCGGAAGCAAAAAGTTTATTATTAGCGGTCAAATCCGAGGTTGCGTTATTGGATTTAATGTTAAAACGCACTCAGATTGTGGCGCCCTTGACGGGCATTCTGCAGGAAAAATTTGTTGAACAGGGGGATTATGTCAAAGTAGGAGATCCTCTTTTTAGTATTGAAAATACCGACCCTATCATTTTCCGCGGCGATACCACTGAACATTATGTGAAGCAATTAAGATTAAACCAAGAAGTTCAAGCAACGTTATTATCGAGTGAGTTATTAACCGGTAAATTGACCTATATAGCGTCGGTGTCTGATCCGCAAAGCAGTACTTTTCGTGTTGAGACGGAGTTTGCCAATCCGCATAGGAATATATTTTCCGGCATTAGTGCGCAACTCTCTATTCCTCTTTATTCTGTCGCAGCGATTTATCTCTCGCCTGCCGCTTTAGCATTGGATAAAGAGGGAAATTTAGGGGTTAAGTTAGTAGAGAATGAGCAGGTTGTTTTTAAAAAAATTGAGCTGGTTGAGGCCGATATTAATGGTGTCTGGTTGACGGGTTTTGTGAGTGAAGTCGATATCATTACTCTAGGGCAGGGGTTTGTGCAGTCGGGCGACCGCGTGCAGGCGACGATAGCGGAGAAATAATCATGCTGGGGATTATTGAAGGAACATTATCACGTAAACGCGTGGTCTTAATGTTGTTAGCTTTTTTATTGACCGCGGGTCTTTCCGCTTATATTAATATTCCTAAAGAAGCTGAACCCGATGTGCCTATTCCTATTATATATATATCTGTTCACCATGAGGGGATCTCACCGGAAGATGCCGAGCGTTTATTGCTACGTCCCCTAGAGCAGGAATTGCGCGGCATTGAGGGAATCAAGGAGATGAAATCCACGGCCAGCAGCGATTATGCTTCGATTGTTTTGGAGTTTTATGTGGGGACTGATATCAAAGATGCGTTGACCAATGTGCGTGAACAGGTCAATCAGGCAAAGGGTAAATTGCCGCAGGGAGGGGATGAGCCGATCGTTAAGCAAGTGACCTTGGCAACGGAAAATCCCGCGTTGACTATTTTATTATCCGGCAGCGCACCGGAGCGGGCGATGGTGACGCTGGCACGAACGCTGCGCGATAATATTGAAGGCTTTGCAGAAGTTTTAGAGGTTAATATAGGTGGCGATCGTGAAGAGATGGTGGAGATTTTAGTTGATCCGCTGTTAATGGCAAGTTACCGGCTTAATATGAACGATATCTACACTCTGGTTTCCCGCAATAACCGCCTCGTTGCCGCCGGTATCATGGATACCGGTAAGGGGCGTTTCCCAATTAAAGTCCCCTCAGTTTTTTCAACCATTAAAGATGTGATGGAGATGCCGATTAAGGTAAGCGCTGACCGGGTGATTACCTTTGCTGACGTTGCTCAAATTCGCCGCACCTTTAAAGATCCGTCGGGTTTTGTCAGAGTGAATGGTTTGCCGACTATTTCTCTGGAAGTGGTTAAACGTCCGGGTGAAAATATCATTGCTACCGTGGATAAAGTGAAAGCTTTTATTGTAGAGAATGAAGCCCTATTGCCCAATAATATCCGTATAAGTTACGCAGGAGATCGCGCAAAAGATGTAAAAAGCATGCTTAACGACCTGCAAAATAATGTCCTTAGCGCGGTATTATTAGTGGTTATTGTGATTGTCGCCATTCTTGGCGTAAGAACGGCGGCTTTGGTGGGAATAGCTATTCCCGGCTCCTTTTTAACCGGCATTCTAGTGCTTTGGATGTCCGGCATCACGGTTAATATAGTGGTGTTATTTGCGCTGATTATGGCGGTGGGTATGTTAGTTGACGGGGCGATCGTGGTCACCGAATTTGCCGATCGGGAGATGACCGCCGGGACACCCCGTCATAGTGCTTATCTTAAGGCAGCCAAACGCATGGCATGGCCTATTATTGCATCAACAGCAACTACCCTGGCAGCTTTTGCCCCATTATTGTTCTGGCCCGGTATTACCGGTGAATTTATGAAGTATCTGCCTCTGACGTTAATTGCAACCCTGTCGGCATCTCTGGCGATGGCGCTGATCTTTGTGCCTGTTCTGGGCAGTGTCTTTGGAAAACCACGCTTATTATCGACAAAAGAAAAAAACAATGCGTTATTGGCAGAAAACGGTGATTTATTAAAGTTAAGCGGTTTTACCGGTTTTTATGTGCAGACACTTAATAAAGCCATTAAAAGTCCCTGGATAGTCTTATTTTTAACTACTGTTATTGCCATCTCCGGCGTTATTTTGTTTGCAAAAGCAAATTTAGGCGTAGAGTTTTTTCCGGAAGTTGAGCCGTCGGGTATTAATATTAAAGTGCGTTCCTATGGCGATTTTTCAATCCATGAACAAGATCAAATTATGTCTGTCATAGAGCAAAAAATATTACCGCTGCAGGATGAAATTGATACGCTTTACCTCAAGACGGGTGATTCCACCGGGGAATCGATTGGCCGTATGCGGATTAATTTAGTTGATTGGCAAGACAGGCGCAGTGCAACTGACATTATTGCCGATCTGCTTGAGCGTACAAAAAATCTTCCCGGGGTTGAGATTGAGATAAAAAAAGATCAGTCAGGCCCGCCCACGGGCAAGGCCCTGCAAATAGAAATAGGCTCAAGGTACCCGGAACTGCTAGCGGAAAATGCCGATAAAATTCGCCATGCGCTGCTCAAAAAAGCGTATTTTGTTAATATTGAAGATGATGGTGAAAAACCCGGAGTTGAATGGCAATTTATCATTAATCGCGCCGATGCAGCGCGTTATGGCGCTGATGCGACCTTGCTGGGAAGCAGCGTGCAGTTTTTAACCAACGGGTTAATGCTCGGCAGTTACCGTCCCGATGACGTTGATGACGAGTTAGATATTCGAGTCCGTTATCCGGAAAATGAAAGAACCTTAAGTAAACTTTCGGCACTGCGATTACAAACAACTGCAGGGCAGGTGCCGGTCAGTCATTTTGTGGCGCTTATTCCTTCCGTAAAACAATCCTCAATAAAAAAAGTGGATAGCCGCATTGTGATGACCGTAAGTGCAGACATGGCCGAGGGTTATAACTTAAGTCTTATATTACCGGAGCTTGAAAAAGAGTTACTTGGTTTAGCCCTGGATCCTCGTATTAGTTTGAAAGTGCGTGGCGAAAATGAAGATCAACAGGAAGCTGCCGCGTTTTTAAAAAATGCTTTTATAGTTGCCTTAGCCGTGATGGCGCTGATTTTAGTACTGCAGTTTAACTCGTTTTATCAAGCCTTTTTAATTTTGAGCGCGGTTGTTTTTTCTACCACGGGGGTCTTTTTTGGATTATTTTTAAGCCAAAGTGCTTTTGGCATAGTGATGTCGGGGATCGGTGTTATTGCGTTGGCCGGGATAGTGGTCAACAATAATATTGTTTTAATTGATACTTATAATGTTTTAAAAAACACTGAAACAACGACCGAAAATGCCATATTAAGAACCGGAGCACAGCGGATCAGACCGGTATTACTGACCACTGTCACCACTATTTTGGGCTTGATGCCCATGGTTTTAAAAGTTAACCTTGATTTTTTTACCCGCAGTATTGAGTTTGGTGCACCTTCTACGCAGTGGTGGGCTCAACTGGCGACTGCGATTGCGGGAGGGTTGACCTTTGCAACCCTGTTGACGCTTGTTTTAACCCCTTGTTTATTAATGATTGGTGCTAATTCAGCAAAATACCTGCTTGCTTTTAAGCGCAGGGTAAGCAAAAAAGTCTAGGGCCAACAGCCCCTTAAAGTAAGGTCGCTTGGTGCTGCAAAAACCTGCCGAAATAAACCCAACTAACGAAGCACCTGAAAGCTGTTTATGTATATAATGCGGTGCGAATTTTACAAAATAGAGAATAATATAAGGGATAGTTTAATATGTTAGGACAATTTATCTATATTGCCGATATGATTGGTGTGACCTCCTGTGCCGTTTCAGGTGTGCTGGTTGCGACTCGGTTACGCATGGATCCCTTTGGTATTATTGTGCTTGCAGGTGTGACGGGAATAGGTGGCGGCACGCTTCGCGATATGATGATGGGAGCAACACCGGTATTCTGGATCGTTGATAATAATTATATCTATGTGATTTTAATGACGGCTATTTTAACTGTTTTCTGGTTAAAGCATATTCATCGGGCTCCCCCTTATCTGCTGCTTATATTGGATGCCTTTGGTCTGGCAATATTTACTATTGTGGGTGCACAAAAAGCACTGGCATTAGGTTTTAGCGGACCTGTCGCTATTGGCATGGGATGTATAACCGGGGTGGTGGGCGGTATGATTCGGGATCTGTTAAGCGGGCAAATACCCTTTGTTTTACAAAAAGAAATTTATGCTACGGCTTCTATTCTGGGTGGAGTATTGTTTGTGTTATGTAAATATCTTGAATTTACGCCCATTTTAGCAATGATCATTGCAATCAGCGGAACATTATCATTACGCTTGTGTGCTATCTACTGGCACCTTTCCCTGCCTGTATTTGCGACGGACAAAGAAGCCTAATGAGTTATAAAGGGGAGAGTAAAGCAATTATTTAACCAGCGGGTAGCGTAATTGTTCCCATAAAATCATATGCCCCTTTAAGTCGATAAGTTTTGTAAATCCCAGTTTCTGTAAGGTGCCAGCTGCAATTTTTGCGCGCCTTCCAGAGTGGCAATACAGAATCACCGGCTGGTCTTTATAAGCCGTTATCTTGTCCTGGTTTTTGAGTAATTGGTTATAGGGGATATTAATTGCGCCTTTAATATGTCCTCGATTATATTCATCTTCTGTGCGCACATCAAAAATAACTAACAACTTTTCATTTTCTATCTGCTGAATAAGTTGTTGTGGTTCTATCTGTGTAACTTGTGCATGACAAAAGCTGCTAAATAATACTAAAGTGAGCACTTTAAGAATATTTTTAACGATCATTATTTTACCCTATTATTAGTTTTATCTAATGTAACATGATAATCAGAATAACAAAACGGCAGAACAGCGCATCTTTAATACATTTGGCAATAACCACCGTGCCAACAACCCGGCAGATTTCCCAAAGTGTATCGCTAATGAACGACATTCATTAAATATTAATGCATTTCTGCAGACTGATTGATAATATAATACCCATAGGCGCTTAAACAGGTATTGAAATGGAAATGCTACAAGATTCAAAACAGTTGGTGGATTGGTTCCGTAATTCGGCTCCTTATATTAATGCACATAGGGGCAAAACCTTTGTACTGATGCTCGGGGGAGAAGCCTTAGAAACGGATAATTTCCAGCATATTATTAATGATATAGCATTATTAAACAGCTTAGGCGTGAAGCTTGTTTTAGTGCATGGTGTGCGACCGCAAATTCAAAAACAGTTAGACTTAAATGGTCACACCAGTCAATTTGTCGATGATTTGCGTATTACCGACGACAAAAGCCTAACCCTTATCAAGCAGGCTGTTGGTGCGGTGCAGATTGAATTACAATCACGATTATCAATGGGGCTGACTAACTCGCCAATGCAGGGTGCTGCGATACGCACGGTGATCAGCAATGTGGTTACCGCACAGCCAATAGGGATCAAAGATGGTATCGACTTCTGCCATGCGGGCAAGGTCAGAAAAATTGATGTTGTAGGTATAAGAACACAACTTGCAGCAGGCGCTATTCCGGTTATTTCACCTCTTGGTTATTCGGTCACCGGTGAGGTTTTTAATCTCCTGGCTGAAGAAGTGGCGACACAGGTTGCGGTCGGCTTACAAGCTGACAAATTAATCGGTTTTTGCTCTAATATCGGGGTGCTGGATGATGAGGGAGAGGTCATTACTGAATTATTACCAGAGCAAGCACAACAGCACGTTGATTTAATGGAGCTGGAGTCCGGACAGGCTTCGGGTACATTACGCTTTTTACGTGCAGCGCTAGCGGCGTGTAAAGCCGGTGTGGCACGCAGTCATTTGATCAGTTATTACGAAGACGGCGCTTTATTAAAAGAGCTTTTTACCCGTGACGGGGTTGGCTCTCAGATAGTAAAAGAGAGTTATGAGAGAATAAGAACCGCCACTATTGACGATATTGGTGGCCTATTGGCACTGATAAGGCCTCTGGAAGAACAGGGCATTTTAGTCAAACGTTCGCGTGAACTGTTAGAGAATGAAATTGCTTATTTTCAAATTGTAGAACGAGACGGCATGGTGATTGGCTGTGCTGCACTTTATCCCTTTGCTGCTGAAAAAATGGGCGAACTGGCTTGTTTAGTCAGTCATCCTGAATACCGAAGAGGTGCAAGGGCAGATAATCTGGTGGCGCATATCGAGCGCAAAGCAAGGAAATTGGGATTAGAGTCTATTTTCGTTTTGACCACACAAAGTATTCATTGGTTTAGAGAACGGGGATTTGAATTTGCTGAGCTCAACCAGTTACCTGCTGCTAAAAAAGAGCTTTATAACCTTAAACGTAATTCCAGAATCTTAATACGTAAGATCCGCTAACTTATTATTTATCAAAAAGCCCCGTTTAGCATAGACTAAACGGGGCTTTAAATATCATAAATCAACGCTATTTTTGGTGCTTACATTTACCATCAATGGATTCACCGAACAGGTAAAGACTATGGTTAGTTAACTTAATACCGTATTTTTCGGCAATGAGCTTTTGCTGTTTTTCTATTAGATCATCATTAAACTCAATCACCTCTCCGCAGGTTAAACAGACAATGTGATCATGATGCTCTTGATTGGCAAGTTCAAAGACAGATTTTCCACCCTCAAAATGATGGCGAGTGACTATTCCTGCATCGTCAAATTGATTTAATACTCGATAAACCGTCGCCACACCCACTTCATCGCCTTGTTCAAGCAATTTTTTGTAGAGATCTTCGGCACTGATATGTTGATTTTCGGGTCGTTGTAATAAACCCAAAATCTTCACTCGTGGTGAGGTTATTTTTAGTCCGGCTTCTTTTAGTGCATCATTTTCTATCGACATGCTGGATTCCTGGTGTTTGAGCTGCTAATAATTAATCTGCAAGTTCAGCAAGACACATTTCATCATAAACCTGTTTTGACCATTCTTTTACACGGGCAGCGGTTAATTCAGGCTGGCGATCTTCATCAATGCCGAGACCGATTAAATTGTCATCATCGATTTGCGCTTTTGATGCTTCAAAATCATAGCTCGCTATGGGCCAGTGACCAACGATAATAGCACCTTTGCTTTCTACTATATCACCGAGTTGACCCATCGCATCAAGAAAGTATTCCGCATAATCTTCCTGATCACCACAACCAAAAATAGCAACTAACTTGTCGTTAAAATCAATCTCTTCTAATTCCGGGAAAAAATCATCCCAGTCACACTGCGCTTCACCGTAGTACCAAGTTGGAATACCAAATAGAAGCAGGCTAAACTCTGCAATTTCTTCCTTGGTGCTTTTTGCTATGTCTTTTACTTCAACTAATTTTTTACCTAACTCTTTTTGGATCATTTTAGCAACAGCTTCTGTGTTGCCCGTGTCACTACCAAAAAAAATACCTACGCTAGCCATAGTCGATTACCTTTATTTATAAATTAAATTAATAGCTCGTGAAGTAACTGGTTAATTAACTCTCCACGGCTAATTTCTTGCTTTTTTGATAGCTCATTTAGTTTTTCAAATAATTCACTATCAACTTTTAACTCAATACGTTTTAAACCTTTTTGCTTGTCCCGTAGTATCTGCTTCTTCTTATTAATCTTAAGCTGCACTTGACGACAATAGGGATTGCTTTTCGGTCTGCCTGGACGCACCTCATCAGCAAAAAGATCGTGTGTTATGCGATCAAATGATTCTTTTGCCATTATTTTACCTAAAACTGCTATGTTCTGCTAATAGGATCAACTAATAGATAAATAATAAATCATTAGTTCAGTGTATTAGTCTATTTTTTTGTTACTAACCAAAACCTCTGCTAGTCCAGATTATTTCGATAATTGCTTTGGCGATAAAACCGATGCAACCAAAAAAAAGCACTGCCCAAACCACTTGGCGACCAAATTTAGGAACATTACCACGCTTTAATACATCTTGAATGGAAAGCCCTATAAATAAAAAAAGGAGGAGGTAAAATCCATAAAGGCCAATTGTCTCAATCTGTTCAGTATATTCCTGTAACACATTAACCCCCATTCAAAAAAGAGGAGGGAATATAACATATACCTTGGGCTATTGGGAGTAAGATTTTGGGCACTTTGCTGCGCCGTGGCAAACAATGCTTTTGTTCTTTCATTTGAAAAACGCTTTCACTAACCTATTAAAGGTCTTGGGTTTCTCGGCATGTAACCAATGACCGGTATTTTTAATCATTTTAGCTTTGGCCTTGGGGAAGTATTTTAAGATATCAGGCTGATATTCAGGGCGGATATAATCAGAATCTTCACCTTTTATAAACAGCGCTTCCTGGTTAAAAATATTATTGAATTCCGGCCAGGCTCTAATGCTCGCATAGTTTGCGCTGAGTGCTGCTAAATTAAACAGCAGATTATAGTGTTCTCCGCGTTTTATTAACGACTTAAGTAAAAATTGACGAACTTCAGGTGTTGTAATAGAAGTACTTAACGTTAAATCCGCCTCTTTTCTGTTTTTTATTGGTTCCCTGGTAAGCGTCTTTAAGCCGACAAAAACATCATTATGTTTATCCGGATAAGTGACAGGGGCAATATCCGCGACGACTATTTTATTAACCCGCAGCGGATTTAATAAAGCACAGGCCATGGCCACTTTACCACCCATCGAATGACCGACAATAGAAAAGCGTTCAATATTAAGATGATCGGCTAATGCAAAGATATCAGCCGCCATTTCATGATAAGTCATCGAGTCATCATGGGGGCTGTTACCATGGTTTCTCAAATCAACAGAAATAGTGTGATGCAGCTCTTGTAATTCACTCGCCAAACCAGAGAGGTTTGATAAACTGCCAAATAATCCGTGTATGATGAAAATGTATTCAGATGATTGTTTTGATTCAGGTAAAGTCGATTTTTTCTGTCGGTAATTAAGGATCATCGGATTTTTTCTTAAAGCTAAATATACGGGCAAACATTATTACATATGAGAAATAATAATGTTTGCAGATCATCTGTAAATGAGCAAAATATTGCATTATGGCCCATGAAAATAGTTGAATTCAACAAACACTGGCCTTTTTAAGAAGAAACAAGATAGATCAAAAAAACAATGTTTTTTTTGGTTTAATATGATCTCAATAGCAGCGGTTTATTTTTTAGGAAAGCGCATTTCCAATGTAAAATTTGTTATTAGTAATCTTTTTAAGAATTTTTTTAATTTTTCGATTGAAATAGAATAGAATAAAGCAAAATAACTAGTGAAGTGGTGAATATCGCATGGTGAAAGAATGAAGAATATAGAGATAGAAGATGACCTTTATAAATATATTTTGGCTAATATAGAAGCCTTTGGAGAAACACCCTCGCAGATTCTGCGCAGATTGTTATCTTTGCCTGATGCATCTGCAGGCAATCCGCCCTCAATGACCTCATCCGTAGCATCAATACCTCCCCGTCAAGAAACTGTTAAAGATGAGTCCCCTCTTTTTGAGACGGTTACGCCTTGTGATAATAACAGTGAGAATAGCTCATTGCCAGCATCGCTTGCTCACGGTGTTAATGCATTATTTGATAGTGAAGTATTTAAGACAGAAGCCGTTGTTACTAATAAATTTATGATGTTACTGGCGACTATGTATTACGAAAATACCCATGCGTTTGAAGAAGCTGCGGATAAAACCAAAGGACGCACTCGGGATTATCTCGGCCGGAATTTAAATGCTTTATTGGCAGCGGATAGCGAGGAAGAGCAGCATTTATTTAAAGCCAGCAAACCCCGTAACATTCCCCATACGCCATTTTGGGTAATAACCAATGCCAATACGGGGAGAAAACGAATTATCATCACGCACATGATGGCTTCAATGGGCTATCCCCATTATCTGATCGAACGTATAAAAGAAGAAATTTAATCGGCAGTTAATATTGCGTTTGGCTAACTTCGGTGAAGCTGTTTAGCCAAACGGTCGAAATTACATTTACGAGTGCTTTGAGTATATTTACAAATCTGTAAGCACATTTTTATTTAAACTAGTACCGTGTTTGACGCACTTCGGTGAAGCTGTTTAGTCAAACGATCGAAATTACATTTACGAGTGCGTTGAGTATATTTACAAATCTGTAACCACATTTTTATTTAAACTAGTACCGTGTTTGACGAATGCTTTGAATATATTTACAAATCTGTAAGCACATTTTTTATTTAAACTAGTACCGTGTTTGACGAATGCTTTGAATATATTTACAAATCTGTAAGAACATTTTTTATTTAAACTAGTACCGTGTTTGACGAATGCTTTGAATATATTTACAAATCTGTAA
>NZ_JBLIED010000027.1:0-45989 GCF_047632955.1 Psychromonas sp.
TTGATTTTTTTGAAATCACATCAACAATAAGTGTCCACACAGATTGTTTGATTAAATTGTTAAAGAGCGTGCCTTTCGGCGAGGTGCGTATATTACGCTACCTGCAAACGATGTCAACGATTAATTTTTGTTTCTAATCAACGTTTAACGTTATTAAAAACTTAATCTCTTTCGTTCTAAGTAACCGGATTAACTTGCGTCTTTCCCGTTTCCGTGGATGCGCATTATAGAGATTTAGACAGCGCTGGCAAGCGTTTATTGGCAATTATTTCAAAAAAACAAGCGAACGAATAATTAATAAACAAAGTGCTGTTTTCTTCCGCATTTTTATCTAAATTAACAAATTTTGTTATTCTAATATTCTTTATTTTTATTTTAGCTATATAGTTAAAATAAATTTTATGGAGATTTAATCAATGAGTACATTACAAATATTAGTAGGCAGTACCTTGGGCGGAACAGAATACGTTGCGGAAGCCGCACAGGTTTTATTAGAAGAAGCAGGCTTTGATTCTGAACTTCAATTTGATCCGGACTTGAATACTTTATCTTTGTCTGAAGATGAAATTTGGCTAATTTGTTTATCGACACATGGAGCAGGCGATTACCCTGAAAATTTCAAATCTTTTGTTGAACAACTTCAAGGTGTCAATGCACCTTTAGATGATGTTCGTTACGGTATTATCGGCATTGGTGATTCCAATTACGATACTTTCTGCGAAGCTGCTAAGAATATAGATTATATTTTGGAAGAAATGGGTGCTGTTCGCATTGGCGATCGTTTTGAAATCGATGTCGTTGATCATCCAATCCCTGAAGACAGTATCTTAGAGTGGATCCCTTCATGGATTGAAGATCTTAACGATTTATAACAATTTCCCCCAATTAGTTACCCACAGGAAGATGTGCATAGGTTATTTATAAGTTATGCATTAGTTTTGTTTAAACAGTGCATAAACCTGTGCCCTGTTTGACCTGTGCATAAGTAGCTAAACTATCCCCTAGTTAAGCGCAGGAAGATCTCTTATTGCGCACATTTAAAGATCTACTTTAAGATCCTGATCTTTAAGATCAATAAGCGGTTTTACACAGAAATTCAATTGCTTAATAAGTATAGTAATAAAAGATCTTTAAAGATCTATATATAATACTAATACTATTGATTTGATCTTATCTGTTTTCCTTTATGCAAGAAAAGAGTAAAATCCCTTTAGTCTTTTTAACTTATAGTTTTGGAAAAATGAATGAATTACCACGAACATTTTGACGTAATTGTTATTGGCGGAGGTCATGCAGGAACAGAAGCTGCTGCCGCCTCTGCTCGTATGGGCATGAACACCTTGTTATTAACCCATAATATTGAAACATTAGGTCAAATGTCATGTAATCCTGCGATCGGTGGGATTGGTAAAGGGCACCTGGTTAGAGAAATTGATGCTCTAGGCGGTCTGATGGCAAGCGCGGCAGACAAAGCCGGTATTCAATTTAGAATACTTAATGCCAGCAAAGGACCTGCAGTTAGGGCGACACGGGCTCAGGCGGATCGTCTGTTGTACAAAGCAGCGATACGGGAAAAGCTTGAAAACCAGGAAAACCTAAAAATATTTCAACAGGAAGTGGAAGATCTTGTTGTTGAAAACGATCGGGTTACCGGTGTTGTCACTAAAATGGGCATTAAATTTTCAGCTAAAACGGTTGTGTTAACCGTTGGAACTTTCTTAAATGGCCTAATTCACGTTGGCTTAAAAAATTATAGTGGTGGCCGAGCAGGTGATCCGGCTTCAATCGGTTTAGCAGAAAGATTAAAACAGCTACCGTTACGTATGGGCCGTTTAAAAACGGGTACTCCAGCACGAATAGATGCCCGCAGTATTGATTTTTCAGCATTAGAAGTTCAGCACGGTGATAACCCTACTCCGGTCTTTTCATTCCTGGGCGATCGTAGTGATCATCCTAGACAAATTCCTTGTTACATTACTCACACCAATGAAAAAACGCACGATATTATCCGCCGTAATTTAGATCGCAGCCCGATGTATTCCGGCGTGATTGAGGGTGTTGGTCCACGTTATTGTCCTTCTATTGAGGATAAAATAATGCGTTTTGCCGATAAAACCTCTCATCAAATATTTGTTGAACCGGAAGGCTTAACAACCCATGAAGTTTACCCTAATGGGATATCAACAAGTTTACCCTTTGACGTGCAGATTGATTTTATTCGTTCAATGAAAGGTTTTGAAAAGGCATTTGTTACTCGACCTGGTTATGCAATCGAATACGATTATTTTGATCCACGGGATCTAAAATCAACCTTAGAAAGTAAATATATCGACGGTTTATTCTTTGCCGGCCAAATTAACGGCACAACGGGTTATGAAGAAGCGGCAGCTCAAGGTTTATTAGCGGGTATGAATGCCGGATTAATGGTGCAGGATAAAGAGGGCTGGTGCCCTCGTCGTGATCAGGCTTATGCCGGTGTATTAGTAGATGATTTGTCTACCCTGGGTACAAAAGAGCCCTATCGCATGTTTACCAGTCGTGCTGAATATCGCCTGTTGTTACGTGAAGATAATGCCGATGCTCGATTAACAGAAAAAGGACGTGAATTGGGTCTGGTTGATGATCTTCGCTGGAAAGCATTTAGCGAGAAACAGGAAGCGGTAGAAACAGAAATCCAACGCTTAAAAAATCAATGGATTAATCCATTCTCAGAAAATGCCCAGCAGATAAATGATTTATTAAAAGCACCAATGCAGCGTGAAAGTACGCTTGAAGCGATGATCCGCCGGCCAGAAGTCAATTATCAAAGTTTAATCTCAATTGAAGGATTAGGTCCGGTCATCGAAAATGCCCAGGCTGCTGAGCAAGTTGAAATTATAATAAAATATCAGGGTTACATAGATCGTCAACTTGATGAAATAGAAAAACTTAAACGTAATGAAGATACATTATTGCCTAATAATATGGATTACTCTGATATTAAAGGTTTATCAAACGAAGTAACGGCTAAATTAAATAATACTAAGCCCGAAAATATTGGTCAAGCTTCGAGAATTTCAGGCGTAACACCGGCTGCAATCTCTATTTTATTAATTTATATAAAGAAAAATTCTCTAAGACGTAAGGTTTTATAAATGAGTCTGCTTGAAAAGTTACAAAAATTAATTGATCAAACAGCACTTGAGGTGACCGATCTGCAAAAGCAACAGTTAGTTCAGTTGGTCGAGTTATTAAACAAGTGGAATAAAGCTTACAATCTCACTTCTGTAAGAGATCCTGATCAAATGCTTGTTAAACATATAATGGACAGTATAGTTGTCTCTCCTTATCTGGCCGGAGAACGCTTTATTGATGTGGGTACCGGTCCGGGTTTGCCCGGGTTGCCACTCGCTATTCTCAATCCCGATAAACAATTTGTTTTATTAGACAGCCTCGGTAAACGTTTGCGGTTTATTCGTCAAGCACTTTTGGAACTGGGTTTAAAGAATGTAACAGCAGTTCAAAGCCGTGTGGAAGATTATCAACCCGAGGACAAATTTGATGTTGTTCTCAGCCGTGCATTTGCTTCACTTCATGATATGTTGTACTGGTGTAAACATTTGCCCCGTGAAAAAGGGCACTTTCTCGCCTTAAAAGGTCAATTTCCGGCGCAAGAAATAAAAGAACTGGATAAAGAGTTTGAATTTATAGAATCAATTTCATTACAAGTGCCAACACTTGAAGGCGAACGTTGCTTGGTTAAAATTAAATGTAGTTAAATAATCAATCAGGATCTTTGGATTATAGATCGTTCAGTGACAACCGCTTAGCTCTGAGTCTGCATTTTCAAGTTGTTTGGGTATGGTATTAATTTTAATTAAGAGTAGGTCTTGTGGGTAAAATAATTGCGATAGCAAATCAAAAAGGTGGTGTAGGTAAAACAACAACCTGCGTAAATCTAGCGGCTTCAATGGCGGCAACCAAACGTAAGGTTTTGGTGATTGATTTAGATCCCCAAGGTAATGCAACGATGGGAAGTGGTGTTGATAAATATGAAGTTGCTCATAGTGCTTACGATTTATTAATTGATGAGTTACCACTGAATCAAGTGGTAGAGGTTGAAACAACCGGAGGTTATCATCTGGTTGCAGCAAACAGTGATGTGACTGCGGCTGAAGTGAAACTAATGGAATTTTTTGCTCGAGAAACGCGCCTGCGCAGTGCATTAGCAAATTACAAAGATAATTATGATTATATTTTTATTGACTGCCCTCCTTCGTTAAATATGCTGACCGTCAATGCCATGACGGCGGCTGATTCGGTTTTAATTCCTATGCAGTGTGAATATTATGCATTGGAAGGATTAACTGCGCTGGTTGATACTATCAGTAAGCTCGCATCAGTGGTTAATTCGGGGCTTAAGATAGAAGGTCTTTTACGCACTATGTACGATCCTCGTAATCGCCTTTGTTCAGATGTTTCGGATCAATTAAAAAAACATTTTGGTGAAAAAGTTTATCGCACTATTATTCCGCGCAATATCCGTTTAGCTGAAGCGCCAAGTTTTAGTACTCCGGTTATGTATTATGATAAAAACTCAAGTGGTGCAAAAGCTTATTTGGCATTGGCGGGTGAAATATTACGTCGCGAAGAGAAACTTGATCAACAAATTGCTGGAACTGTCTAAAGAGGGCTGACTATGTTAGGGAAAAAAAGAGGTTTAGGCAAAGGACTCGATTCATTATTAAGCAGTAGTTCATCCCACCGTCAAAAACAGGTTTCTAATGATTTCAATGCAGAAAAAACCCAACAGTTGGTTGAGGATGTTGGTGTTAAAGGGCTATTAAGAGACATTGATATTAATTCTCTGCATGCTGGTAAATATCAACCCAGAAGAGAGATGGACAGCAAGGCATTGGATGAACTGGCTAATTCAATCCACGCCCAAGGTATCATCCAACCACTGGTTATTAGAGAAACCGGTCACCAAAAATATGAAATTATTGCTGGAGAACGTCGTTGGAGAGCAGCTAAAATTGCTGGTCTTGCAAATGTGCCCTGCATTATTAAAAATGTAGAAGACAACGCGGCAATAGCCATTGCATTAATAGAAAATATTCAACGCGAAAACCTCAATGCGATGGAAGAAGCTATTGCATTAAAACGCCTTTTAGATGAATTTAATTTAACCCATATTGAAGTCGCTAAAGCGGTTGGAAAATCCCGCACCACTATCAGTAATTTATTAAGATTAAACAATCTCAATGAAGACGTTAAACTATTATTGGAGCACGGTGAGATTGAGATGGGCCATGCTCGAGCACTGTTATCATTAAGCGCAGAAAAGCAGCTTAAAATTGCTAATATAACCATAGATAAACGCTTAAATGTGCGTGAAACTGAAAAGCTTGTAAAGAAAGAATTGACCCCTAAATTAGCGTCTAAAAGTAAAAGCATTGATGATCAATTAATAGCAATACAAGGGGGGTTATCTGAAAAATTAGGGACATCTGTTTCATTATCCCAATCAAAAAATGGTAAAGGCAAATTAGTTATCAGCTTTGATGCAAATGATAAATTACAGGAAATTCTCACTCATTTTCAATCATAAGTTACTGTTTTCATCTATAAAGAACCCTTTTAATTTGCTTAATCTGGTTGGGAAATACTCCCAGTAGTAATCAAAAATAGCTAATAGATCAGGATTGCCATGTTTAGATAAATTTAATGCATGGAAGCGATTTTTACATTTTTTGATGGCATCTATTTTATCTACTAAAGCTTCTGCTTGAGCAGGAGCAATAAAGTCAGAAATTACAATTAGATCTGAATTAATATATTTTTCAGTGCTCATCAGGTCGATTGACTGGGTGAGCACAGATGTTAAATCCGTCCCGCCATTAAAACTATAGGAAAGAAAATTAAGGACTTCTGATAAGCCATTTTTTTTGGTTAATTGATAGGTGATCTGTTGTGTTGAAAATATAATTATGTAGCATTCTCTATCTTCGGCTAGTGCTATTTGCATTAATCCATAGGCAAAAGATTTTGCATACTGCTCCGGTAATCCCATCATAGAGCCGGAAGCATCAATGGCAATAATAAAGGGGCCCTTATCTTCTTCGGCCTGTTTAGATCGTTGTTCAAAGGTTATGGTTTTTTGATTTGTCTGTTGTGTATCTTGCAGCTGATAAGTGGCTAATCGTTTATCGGCAAGGTGTTTATAAAAAATAGTTTCTAATTCGGGATAAACTAAAAACATCGCCTCTGCGGGTAATAATCTTTCCAGATCGTCACTTTCGTGAATACCTATGATATCCCCGCTTGCCTGAGTACTTTTTGTATCTACTTTTTCAATCTTTTCAATTTTCACATTGCTGACTGTCTGTGTTTCTATTTCATTAGCCATGCGCCCCAATTTTTCGGCTATTTTTTGCAGTTCATTATTTTTATTAAGAAATTTAACTATCTTTTTGAGATTTCTGGTGTCTGTTTTAGTCAGTTTTGCTTTTGCCATATCCCATAGGCGTAAGCTTTTTTTTTCATCTATGACACCATCAATTTCATTTAATTGGGTCATTGTGTCGATCCGCTGATAAAGGTTTTGCAATAATTTATCTTTATCTAATTTTTTTATTTGTTCTTTTTGTAAATGAGTAAATAAAGCCTGATACCATTGGTCGCAAAAATAGTGTTTAAATAGCGGATTGTATTTCTGTTTTTGATTATCGACTAAACCGACAGCTTGCGAATAAAAAGGCGAGTTAACATTTATCTGTGCAACTATTTGCTCAATATTTTTTAAAAAAAATGCTTGGTTATAAGATTTAACCTCATGATAATAAGTCATTTCTTCATTAAGATGGGTATCGATCGGGTTTTTTAGTAACTTTTGTTTTGTTTGCGATTTCCAGAGATTCATCTCTTTTTTTAAGGATCTTTTGATACCGTCACTTGACTTCAATGCGGCAATAATTCCTGGTGTGACCATCACTTCACTGACTATATTTTCAATAAATCCAGATTCTAGTACGGCAATAGCCATATTAAATTCTTCAAAAAGTGCCATTATATCTGCCTTTTATTCAAAGTATTTAGCAATATTTAATATTCGTTGACTGTTTTTTTTCATTTTTCCCTGCAGAGTTTCAACTTTATTAATGCTTTGTTGAAAACCATTATCGATGCTCACCGGCAGTTTTTCATCTAAGAAATTATGGGGAAGAGCCGAATGGAATTGAATGCGAGACTGACTGATACTTTGTGTTGCCTGATTTAAACTTTGTTGTGCCGATTCAACCTGTTGTTGCCAATTAACCTGATCAGATAACAGCTCATTATTTTCTTTTACAAGACTAATATTAATATTCCGATTGCTGATATCTTTGATAATTAATTGCTGATAGGCATCAATTTCAAATCGTAAAGGGAAAAGTTTTAATTTCCGATTGATATATCCATAAATTTCACATTTTCCGCTACGAATTTTCTTGGCTAAATCATCTCCATCAATATAAACCCATTCACTATCCCCTGGTGAAATTTCTGACACGGAAGGATTAACCTGCAGTAAAACAAGTTTAATCATGCGTGGATTATCGTTTATGGTAAAACGCTTAGCATTGTTAATGTCAAATTTAAAAAATTCTTTACGCCGGGTTTTTTCAATAGAGATAGTTGCACTTAAACGCTCAAGCATTTGCTTCGTCGCATTTTCTAATGTTTGCTCAGACTGGTTAATATGGTTGTCAGCATTTTGCTGATCAAATGCTTGAGTTGTTGCAAATATTTGAATTATCGAACTTATCGTTTGTAATGATTGTGGATTATTCCATAGGCAGTTTTTTAAAATAAGTAGATCTAAGGGATTGATTTCATCACGACCATTAAAATAAGCACAAGCTTTTAGCAGGCGAATAGACTTTTTCCAACGTCTGTCGGAAATATACAGATCATTGTTACTATTACCACCCGCTTCATTATTTTCTTTTTCTTGCTCTATTTGTGACTTTAATTGGTAAATTTTTTCAAACAGCGCGTCACTTAATTTGACGTCATTAATTTGATTTTGCCATAACTGAAATTCATCATTTTTAATGGTTAGTTCAGGTGAAATATCTGCCATTTCCCCTTCCCCCATTAACATCGCTTTAAAGTTTCTTTTTTCTTCAATTCGATGGATAGAAATACGAATTAACATCCGGTCATAAAGCGCATCTAACCCACTATTTGCTTCAGGCAGTTCATTGGATGCAGTGATTAATAAACGCATCGGAATAGGCAATATTTGTTGGCCATTTTTAAAGGTGCGTTCATTTACAACGGTTAATAATGTATTTAAAATAGCCGGTCCAGCCTTCCATATTTCATCTAAAAAGACCACATCAGCCGTTGGTAAATAGCCCTCGGTTAAGCGGATATAATTCCCATTATCTTTTAATTCCTGTATTGATAAAGGGCCAAATACTTCTTCGGGTGTTGAAAAACGGGTCATCAGATAATCAAAAAAAGAGGATTTATCAAAGGCTTTAATTAATCGTTTAGCAATAAAACTTTTGGCGATACCGGGCGGACCGAGTAAAAATACACTTTCTCCGGCAAGAGCGGCTAATAAACATAATCGAATGGTTGTTTCCCGTTCATAAACGCCATTACAAAGAGCTTTTATTAAAGAGAGGATTCTGTCTTTTATTAAACGCCTCTCCATATTTAATATTTCCATCTTTTATTCCAATTTATGAGTTGCCTCTACATTTTTATTTTAATTATCTATAACATAGAGTTTACAAGTGGTAGTGGTTATTGAAAAACTAAATATCAGCTGCTTTCTATGTGTTTTTTAAACAAACACTGTCGAATCTCAATAAATATAAGAGAAATATTGAACGGCAGGAATGGATTTCCATGGTAATTGATTTAACAAAAAACGATCCATTACTATTAAAAGCATACAGAATGAAATATCACTTTCCCACCCTGAAACTCAGAAAAACACATTAAACGGGTGTTTTTTTTCGCTCAGCCGTAATTAAGAGATCCAATACGTTAATTTAAGGTCTGGGGTAGTACTGAATTAGGTAATACTGATGCTGACAAAGTGGTAAACAAACAGAGATTTAAAATGTTATTTATCGTCCATCGTACACCATCAGCATAGTGCTATGCAAAGAACAAAAAACAGGTTAAATATACTAGTAAGCTACGAATAAATCGGGGTCAGTGAAGTGCGGGTAAATGTAAATAAAAAAGCAAACTGTTTTTATCTTTAATCTATTTGTTTTTACAAAAATGTGATTAAAAGCCCAAAAATAGCTTGCAAATTACACAAAAACGTCCTGAATGTTGAATAATTATTCAACCGCACAAAAAAACAAAAATCAGGTGCCAGTCTTGTGTTTGTAAACTCTTTAACCATTTATGGTAATTTAGGCGCTATTTGTTGTTCATCTCAAAGAACATGTTTTGTTTGCAAATTCATTGTATTTAATAGCATTATTGCAATACAATGCGAGTATCTTTCGTGGTAAGAAGGGATTAGCAATGAGCTCAGATGGTCAGTGGTTAAAAAATGTATTTGTAATATTTTTTGGTCAGCTTATAAGTCTTGGACTATTTTCACTTTTCTTTTACTATACAAAAGATAAGACAACTGGACTTTCAGTTATCTTAGGGGGACTAGTGTATTGTGTGCCTACGTTGTTGGCTAGTTTGTTTATGAGCAAAGCAAGTAATAAATCAGCGGTATTAGTGGTTACAAAAGCATATATAGGAACGCTCTATAAATTGATTGTTTCTATTTGTTTATTTATATATGTTTTTAAAAATATACCGATAAATGCAGGTGTTTTTTTCACTGCTTATACGATAACACTTGCTACACAATATGTTATGTCATGTGTTTTACATAAGCGTAACTAGACAGGACTTTTATGACTGGTTCAGATGAAGTTTTAACTTCTCAGAGGTACATTGAACACCACCTCACTTTCTTAAATGCAGGGCAGGGATTTTGGTCTATTAATATAGATTCAATCGCTATTTCTGTGCTTTTAGGGGTGTTGATGCTTTGGTTGCTTCGCAGCGCCAGTAAAAAAGCAACAACTGGTGTACCCGGAAAGTTTTTGTGCTTTATTGAGATGATGGTTGAATTTGTCGACGGAACTGTAAAAGATATTTTCCATGGGAAAAATGCATTAATTGCTCCATTAGCTTTAACTATCTTCGGATGGGTATTTCTAATGAACTTAATGGATTTGATTCCGGTTGATTTTTTACCGGAAGCAGCTAAAGCTGTGGGGATTCCTTACTTTAGGGTTGTACCTTCTGCTGATGTTAATATAACAATGTCAATGGCATTAGGTGTGTTCTTTTTAATACTGTTTTACAGTATTAAAATTAAAGGTGTTTCAGGTTTTGTTAAGGAGTTAACGTTACAACCCTTCAATCATTGGGCATTTATACCGCTTAATTTAATATTAGAAGGTGTTACACTCATTTCCAAACCTGTATCTTTAGGTCTTCGACTATTCGGAAATATGTATGCAGGTGAACTTATATTTATTTTGGTTGCCGGGTTATTACCTTGGTGGTCACAATGGTTATTATCCGTTCCTTGGGCCATTTTCCACATTTTAATCATTACATTACAAGCATTTATATTTATGGTGTTGACAATAGTTTACTTGTCGCAAGCATCAGAAGATCACTAATCACTTTTTAAACCTTTTTCGCTATTAAATAGCAAAAATAATTACTTATAATTTTTAGGAGTATATCAGTATGGATTTATTATACATTGCAGCTGCACTAATGATGGGCTTAGCAGCAGTAGGTGCTGCAATCGGTATAGGTATGTTGGGTGGTAAATTTTTAGAAGGCGCTGCTCGTCAGCCTGAATTAATACCTCTACTTCGTACTCAATTCTTCATTGTTATGGGATTAGTAGATGCGATTCCTATGATAGCTGTAGGGCTTGGTCTTTACCTGATGTTTGCGGTCGCCGGATAAATAATTATTTCCAGTATTTTTCTAACTTGTAAACACGGGAGATAATGCGGTGAATATAAACGCAACCTTACTAGGCCAAGCAATTGCATTTGCAATTTTTGTTTGGTTTTGCATGAAGTTCGTGTGGCCCCCACTTATGGCTGCTATTGAAGCACGCCAAAAGTTAATTGCGGATGGTCTGACACAAGCTGAACGTGCAGGAAAAGATCTTCAATTAGCAAAAGTGAAAGCAACTGAAAAGTTGAAAGAAGCTAAAGCACAAGCAGCTGTAATTGTTGATCAGGCAAATAAACGTCGCGCACAAATTGTTGAAAAAGCAAAAGAGGAAGCTGAAATCGAGCGTAAAAAAATAATTACGCAAGGTCAAGCGGAAGTCGAAGCTGAAATGAATCGTGCGCGTGAAAAGTTACGCCTACAAGTTTCCAGCCTTGCTATTGCGGGTGCTGAGAAAATAATTAAGCGTACTGTCGATAAAGAAGCGAACAGCGATATTATCGATAAATTGGTTGCTGAACTATAAGGAGCGAGCTTATGTCTGAATTGACTACCGTAGCTCGCCCTTATGCAAGAGCTGCTTTTGAATTTGCCGTTGATAACAACAAGATCGAAGCTTGGTCTGAGATGCTGTTTTTTAGCGCTGAAGTTGTTAATAATCCAACGATGGTAAAAATATTAACAAGTGATAAAGCTGCACAAGAGCTGGCCAAATTGTTTCTTAATGTTTGTGAAGACCAACTCGATGAGAATGGTCTGAACTTCATTAAAATAATGGCTGAAAATGGACGTTTGAGTGTTTTACCTCGCGTTGCACAACTCTTTGCTGGATTAGAAGATGAGTATAAAAAACAGGTCGACGTAAACGTTGTATCTGCTTATGCCCTTTCTAAAAAGCAACATACTGAGTTGAGTAAATCGTTAGAAAAACGTCTCGCACGAAAAGTAAATTTACATTGTAGTATTGATAAAACCCTGATTGCCGGAATGGTAATTACTGCGGGTGACTTAGTGATTGATAGCTCTGCTAAAGGTCAACTAGTTCGTTTATCTAATACTTTACAATCTTAATGGGAAATTGGCATGCAACTGAATTCCACTGAAATTAGCGACCTTATCAAGCAGCGAATTGGAAAATTCGAAGCGGTAAGTGAAGCGCGTGACGAAGGTACAATCGTTTCTGTTAGCGATGGTATTCTTCGTATCAATGGCCTTGCTGAATGTATGCAGGGTGAGATGATTGAACTACCAAATGGTAGTTTTGCAATGGTACTTAACCTTGAGCGTGACTCAGTTGGTGCTGTTGTAATGGGGCCTTACGATGATCTTCGAGAAGGTCAAAAGGTTAAATCAACTGGACGTATTCTTGAAGTGCCAGTAGGTAAAGGTTTATTAGGTCGTGTTGTAAACACACTTGGCGAACCTATTGATGGTAAAGGCCCGATTGAAAATGACGGTTACTCGCCAATTGAAGTAATAGCACCCGGCGTAATCGAGCGTAAATCAGTTGATCAACCAGTGCAAACTGGCTGGAAATCAATCGATTCAATGATTCCTATTGGCCGCGGCCAACGTGAATTAATCATCGGTGACCGTCAAGTTGGTAAAACCGCTATTGCAATCGATGCAATCATTAACCAAAAATCAACCGGACTGTATTCAGTTTATGTTGCGATTGGTCAAAAAGCATCAACCATTGCAAACGTGGTAAACAAACTTGAAGAGCATGGCGCATTAGCAAATACTATTGTTGTTGTTGCTTCTGCATCTGAAACCGCTGCACTGCAATACTTAGCCCCTTATGCGGGTTGTTCAATGGGAGAATACTTCCGTGACCGTGGTGAAGATGCACTGATTGTCTATGACGATCTGTCTAAACAAGCTGTTGCTTACCGTCAAATTTCACTGCTGCTTAAACGTCCGCCTGGTCGTGAAGCATACCCTGGTGATATTTTCTACCTTCATTCTCGTCTTCTTGAACGTGCATCTCGTGTAAGCGCGGATTACGTTGAAAAATTCACGAAAGGTGCAGTGAAAGGTAAAACCGGTTCTTTAACCGCGTTACCTATCATTGAAACACAAGCTGGTGATGTATCAGCATTTGTACCTACTAACGTAATATCCATTACCGACGGTCAGATATTTTTAACAACAGAGTTATTTAATAGTGGTATTCGTCCAGCTGTTGATCCTGGTGTTTCTGTTTCACGTGTTGGTGGTGCTGCGCAAACTAAAATAATTAAAAAGCTAGCGGGTGGTATTCGTACCGCACTGGCTCAATACCGCGAATTAGCCGCGTTTGCACAGTTTGCTTCGGATCTTGATGAAGTAACACGTAAACAGCTTGACCACGGTAAGAAAGTAACTGAATTGATGAAGCAAAAACAATATGCTCCATTGTCAGTTGTTGAACAAGCGTTATCACTGTTTTCAGCAGAGAAAGGTTATCTAGCAGATATTGAGGTTGAAAAAATCTTAGACTTTGAAGCCTCTCTCATCTCTTATGCTAAAACTGAGCATGCTGAGTTCTATGCTCAAATTAATGAAACCGGTGATTACAGCAAAGAAATTGAAGGTCAACTCAATAAAATATTGGAAACTTTCAAAGCGACGCAAACCTGGTAATTATTTAACTACTTAGACGGTTAATTAATCATTAATTAGGAGCTAGAAAATGGCCGGCGATAAAGAAATTAGAAATAAGATCGCGAGTGTTAAAAATACTCAAAAAATCACTGGTGCCATGGAAATGGTTGCAGCATCAAAGATGCGTCGTGCGCAATTGCGCATGACTAGCAGTCTTGCTTATGCTAAAACCATGCAAAAAGTGATTGGTCATATCGCACTTGGTGAGTTGGAGTATCATCACCCTTATCTTGAAGAAAGAGAGATAAGCCGAGTTGGTTATATTGTTATTTCAAGTGATCGTGGTTTATGTGGTGGTTTAAATATTAAATTGTTTAAACCGGTTGTTGCAGCAATGAAAAAACATTCGGAAGCGGGTGTTGAAGTTGATTTAGCTGTAATAGGTTCTAAAGCAGCCACATTCTTCAATGGATTAGGCGCTAACGTAGTTGCTCAGACCTCTGGTTTGGGTGACGCACCATCAGTTAATGATTTAATTGGTTCGGTGAAAATTATGTTAGATGCCTATGACGAAGGTAAACTCGATCGTTTGTTTATAGTGAACAATAAATTCATTAGTACCATGGTACAAGACCCCACAATCAGCCAATTATTACCACTGCCCAAAGCAGATGGTGATAAGGAAGTTGCTTCTGATCGCTGGGATTACATATACGAAGGTGAACCGAAAGATATTTTGGATTCATTATTAGTTCGTTATGTGGAGTCTCAAGTGTATCAGGGAGTTGTGGAAAACTTAGCCTGTGAACAAGTTTCTCGTATGATTGCCATGAAATCGGCAACCGATAATGCGAGTGATTTGATTGATGAGTTACAACTTATTGCCAATAAAGCACGTCAATCTGCAATTACTCAGGAACTTTCTGAGATTTGTGCGGGTGCTGGTGCGGTATAAGCAGATTAACAAAATTTAGAGGATCAAAGATGAGTACAGGTAAAATCGTTCAGATTATCGGTGCTGTTGTGGATGTTGAATTCCCACAAGAAACTGTGCCGAGTATATACAGTGCATTGATCGTGACTGCAAAGAATCTTACCATGGAAGTCCAGCAACAAATTGGCGGCGGCGTTGTTCGTTGTATCGCCATGGGTACTTCCGATGGTTTAAGTCGTGGTTTAGAAGTGACTGATACAGGTAAAGCAATTACAGTACCCGTTGGTACGGCTACATTAGGCCGAATCATGAATGTATTGGGTGAGCCTATTGATGAGTGTGGCGAAATCGGTGCAACAGAGCATTACGGAATTCACCGCAGCGCACCTACTTACGAAGAGCAATCAGCATCTTTCTCGCCACTGGAAGTGGGTATTAAAGTTATAGACTTAATATGCCCATTTTCTAAAGGTGGTAAAATCGGCCTATTTGGCGGTGCGGGTGTTGGTAAAACAGTAAATATGATGGAACTTATCAATAATATCGCCTTAAAACATTCAGGTTTGTCTGTTTTTGCCGGTGTTGGTGAGCGTACTCGTGAAGGTAACGATTTCTACTTTGAAATGCAGGAAGCGGGTGTTGTTAACATCGAAAAACCTGAATTATCAAAAGTAGCGATGGTTTACGGTCAAATGAATGAGCCACCAGGAAACCGTTTACGTGTGGCGCTGACCGGTTTGACTATGGCTGAGCGTTTCCGTGATGAAGGTAAAGACGTATTATTATTTATTGATAATATATATCGTTACACCCTTGCGGGAACTGAAGTATCAGCGTTATTAGGCCGTATGCCTTCTGCTGTTGGTTATCAACCAACACTTGCGGAAGAGATGGGTATGCTGCAAGAGCGTATTACTTCAACTAAGACAGGATCTATTACATCAATCCAAGCGGTATACGTACCTGCGGATGATTTAACCGATCCGGCTCCAGCAACAGTTTTTGCTCACTTAGACGCAACAGTTGTACTTAACCGTAATATCGCATCTATGGGTTTATACCCTGCGATTGACCCGTTAGATTCTACATCTCGTCAACTTGATCCATTAGTTGTTGGTCAAGAACACTATGATATCGCACGTGGCGTACAGGGTACCCTGCAACGTTATAAAGAGCTCAAAGATATCATTGCGATTCTTGGTATGGATGAATTATCTGAAGAAGATAAGCTAGTTGTATCTCGCGCACGTAAAATTGAAAAATTCTTAACTCAGCCTTACCACGTAGCGGAAGTGTTTACCGGTGAAAAGGGTATTTACGTACCGCTTAAAGATACATTAGCTGGTTTTAAAGGGTTAATTGCTGGCGAATATGATGATATCCCTGAGCAAGCGTTCCTGTACGTAGGTGCGATTGAACAAGCTGTTGAAAAAGCGAAAAAAATGTAATACCTGGAGATAATTATGACTAAAGCAATGACTACACATTTAGACGTTGTAAGTGCTGAAGAATCTCTTTTTTCTGGGCGCGTTTCACATCTGCAAGTTTCAGGTCAAGAAGGTGATCTGGGCGTTATGCCTGGGCATACGCCACTGTTAACACCTATTAAGCCGGGAATGGTTAAAATGGTTAAGCAACATGGCGTCGAAGAGGTTTTTTATATCTCTGGCGGTTTTCTTGAGGTGCAGCCTGGTGGTGTAACCGTGCTTGCTGATACTGCTATTCGAGGTCAAGATCTTGATAAAGCTAAAGCAGAAGAAGCTAAACGTTCGGCACAAGAGCAAATGTCAAATCCGAGTAAGGATATTGATTATGCCCTTGTCACAGCACAATTAGCACAGGCAATTGCAAAATTGCGTGTTATTAAGATGCTCCGAAAGTAATATTAACATTCTAAATGTTGATCAAAAAAGGCGACTGATTAGTCGCCTTTTTTATTTTATTAAAGTGACAGTTTATTCATTTTAATTAGCCATTCAGGGAGTTCATTGATGCCCTTTTCTGAGATGCTGTAAATCCCACGATCAATTTTTTCAAACCAGCCATAATAATTATCTCTTAAAAACAGCGTTGCCTGCGGTTCATTGATGGCATTTTTTATTTCAAAACCTTTACTTGAAGGTAATTCTGATAAATATTGTGCCACTCTGATACAACGTTGACGGTAAGCCGTTAAAACGGCTCCTGTGGATTTAGATCCGCCTTTCTGAGGATCACCGATACGTGTTGAAAACTCTTTTAACAGCGCACCTTGTTTACGTTTATTTTTACGAGGTACGTAATCATTAGGATCATTGAGTACTTCAACATATTGCCGCTCTTTTTGCATATCAACAACAATCAATCCTATCCCTAACAGCTTGATCAGTTTTTGCACCTTTGATGCCTGTTTTTTATAAATAGGACTATGTTTGGGTATCGCAATATAGACAGTATCAGCAACAGACAAACGCTCAACAGCTTGTAATAACAAGGTAATATTCAAATTTAATTTCAGTTCAATAATAATCAATGAATTGTTTAAATCAGAATCATTTTTTTTGGCCACTATATCGCAATCATTAATTTCACCTTTGACCTGATAACCGAGATTTTCAAGGAAGGCTTTGATTGGCAGGTAGAGATCAGATTCTTTGAGTTTATTCGTCATGTGTATTTTCTATGTTGAATGCCGACTTGAAGCCGATTGAGTATCAGGTCCTAACAATTTAAATAAATCAAAATGATTGCTAAGGATTTTGCAGGTTAACACAGAAAACTGTTTTGAGCTGTGCAGTTGATTATTATGATATATCTGCCCTTTTACGGTTAAACCTTTTGTCGTTTTAATATTAATCAATAATCTGCCTTATTCTTAACTTCAATATCAATTCATCTAACTGATTGGCATTGGTATAATAATCTACCATAGGTATAATGGCAGTCATTTTCCTATCATCAACTGTAAGCCTAAATTATGCAAAAATTCGATACTAAAACGTTCCAGGGGCTCATTCTTGCATTGCAAGATTTTTGGGCTCGCCAAGGTTGCGCTATTGTTCAGCCGCTTGATATGGAAGTGGGTGCCGGTACATTTCATCCGCAAACATTTTTACGTTCAATTGGTCCCGAGCCGATGAGCAGCGCCTACGTGCAACCCTGTCGTCGACCTACCGATGGCCGTTACGGCGAAAACCCAAACCGTCTGCAGCAGTATTATCAATTTCAAGTGGTTTTAAAGCCTTCTCCAAAAAACATTCAAGAGCTTTATCTAAAGTCGCTTGAGGAAATCGGCATTGATACTTCGATTCATGATATCCGTTTTGTCGAGGATAACTGGGAATCACCCACTCTTGGCGCATGGGGACTGGGTTGGGAGATCTGGTTAAACGGCATGGAAGTAACGCAGTTTACTTATTTCCAGCAGGTGGGTGGCTTAGAATGCTCGCCGGTAACCGGTGAAATAACCTATGGTCTGGAGCGTATTGCAATGTACGTACAGGGCGTTGAAAGTATTTATGACCTTGTCTGGACCGACGGTCCGATGGGTAAAGTGACCTATGGTGATATCTTCCACCAAAATGAGGTTGAGCAGTCAGCTTATAACTTTGAACATGCCGATGTAGATGCTTTATTTGCACAGTTTGATCAATGCGAAAAAGACAGTCAAAAACTGATCGAAGCGGGACTTGCATTGCCTGCCTATGAGCAGGTAATGAAAGCCTCGCACGCTTTTAATCTGCTTGATGCACGTCATGCTATCTCGGTCACAGAGCGTCAGCGTTACATACTTCGCGTTCGTGCCTTATCAAAAGCAGTCGCAGAAGCCTATTACAGCAAGCGTGAAGCGCTTGGTTTTCCACTTTGTAAAAACCTAGTTAAATAGAGGCAAGTTTCATGTCACAAGAAAATTTATTGATTGAACTGGGAACCGAAGAGTTACCGCCCAAATCACTGCGTAAACTTGCCGAATCTTTTGCAAGTAATGTTGAAGCTGAATTAAATAAAGCTCAGTTATCCTTTGAAAGCGTTCGCTGGTTAGCATCTCCACGTCGTCTGGCGTTAGTTATTGCTAACTTATCGGACTCGCAAGGGGATAAAATAGTAGAAAAACGCGGTCCTGCGGTAAATATGGCGTTTGATGCCGAAGGTCAGACGACTAAAGCTGCACAGGGCTGGGCGCGTTCAAACGGTATTACCGTTGAGCAAGCTGAGCGTCTGGTCACCGATAAAGGTGAATGGTTATTATTTAAAGCTGAGGTCAAAGGGTTATCTGTTGCCCAACTGATTCCTGAAATCGCCGCCAGTGCACTTGCCAAGTTACCTATTCCTAAGCCGATGCGCTGGGGATCTTCGAGCATCCAATTTATCCGCCCTATTCATACTGTGACCATGTTATTTGGTGCGCAGTTAATTCCAGGTAAATTATTAGGGGTTGAATCCGATCGCGTTATTCGTGGACATCGTTTTTTAGGTCAAGCTGAATTGATTATTGATCATGCTGATCAATACGAAGCATTATTAGACGATAGCGGTAAAGTGATTGTTGATTATGAACGTCGTAAAGCGATTATTCGTGACCAGGTTGAGGCATTGGCAGCCCATGAAAATGGTGTTGCAGCCATTGATGAAGGTTTACTTGAAGAAGTGACTTCACTGGTTGAGTGGCCGGTTACTTTAGTAGGATCTTTTGAAGATAAATTTTTAGCAGTACCCTCCGAGGCACTGATCTATACGATGAAAGACAATCAAAAATACTTTCCGGTATTAGATAAAGAGGGTAAATTGTTACCGCGCTTTATTTTTGTTTCTAATATTGTCAGTCGAGATCCTGCACAGGTGGTAAGCGGAAACGAAAAAGTAATTCGTCCGCGCTTAGCCGATGCTGAATTCTTCTTTGAAACAGATAAGAAAAAAACGCTAGCAAGCCGTTTAGAATCTTTATCCAGTGTTTTGTTCCAACAAAAATTAGGCACCTTAAAAGAAAAATCTGAACGTATTGCTAACATCGCCGAAGATGTTGCACTGCAAATTAATGCTGATACAAAACATGCCCAACGTGCCGGTCTTTTATCTAAAACAGATTTAATGTCCGATATGGTCATGGAGTTCCCGGATGTGCAGGGCATTATGGGAATGCATTATGCGTTACATGATGGTGAAGATAAGGAAGTTGCGATTGCCTTAAATGAGCAATATTTACCGCGTTTTGCCGGTGATAAATTGCCCACCTCTTTAGTGGCATGCGCCGTTTCTTTAGCAGATAAGCTCGATACGCTAGTGGGTATTTTTGGTATTGGTCAAGCACCGAAAGGCGCTGCTGATCCCTTTGCACTGCGTCGCGCTGCAATCGGTTTGTTACGTATTATTACCGCTAAAAATCTGGATCTGGATATTGTCGATTTGGTTGAAATTGCGAAACTGCAATATGGTAATAAATTAACCAACCTTAACGTCACCCAGGATGTTGTGGATTTTCTGTTTGCACGGTTCCGTGCAACATATCAAGCTAACGGTTATTCGGTTGAATTGATTCAATCGGTACTGGACAGAAGACCTACCAAGCCAGTCGATTTTGAAAAGCGTATTCAGGCTGTTGCCAAGTTCCAAACATTACCGGAAGCCGCTCCCATTGCCGCTGCCAATAAACGCATCAGTAATATATTAGCGAAAGTTAAAGATGATATAAATCCAGAGGTCGACCCTTCTTTACTGCAGGAACCCGCTGAAATTAAATTATCGAAAATTTTAGCCTCTCTAGAATCAACGTTAAGCCCTTTATTTGAGAACTTAGACTACGAGTCAGCCTTGTTTGAACTTGCCGCTCTGAGAGTCCCTGTGGACGAATTCTTTGATAACGTAATGGTAATGGCCGAAGATCCGGCTATCAAACAGAACCGTCTTGCTATTTTAAATCGTTTACGTAACTTATTTTTAAAAATTGCTGATGTGTCTGTTTTATAATTAACTGTTTTTTTCTCTGGCTTTTATTTTAGAGGCAGAGATATATCCTATAAAAGGCTCAGTTTTTTACTGAGCTTTTTTGTTTCACGTGAAACTTATTAACAGCAGAATGATAACAATTTGCAACATTATTGATCTGTTAGTGTTTCATTTTATCTGTAAAAATTAAGCTTATTGGTATTAAATAAAATATCAATAAGCTTGAAATTTTACTATTTCATGCTTAAAAGACCAAAGGAAAAAAAATGCCTTACTCAGTATTTGGAAATAAATTTACACAACATTCAGGCATTACTGAATTAATGGATGATCTTAATGAAGGTCTTCAGGGAGGAGAGGATGTTTTAATGCTGGGCGGGGGGAATCCGGCCGCCATTCCCGAGATACAAAACAGACTGCAGGAGCTGATGCAGCAATTATTATCGGAAGGAAAGTTAATCAATACCTTAGCAAATTATGACGGGCCGCAGGGGAAAACCAGCTTTATCAACGCGCTGGTTGAGTTATTTAATGATCTCTATGATTGGGAATTAACAGCAGAAAATATAATGCTCACCAACGGTAGTCAGAATGCCTTTTTTTATATATTTAATCTGCTCGCAGGTAATTTCAGCGGTGATATAAAGAAAAAAATATTATTCCCGTTAGCACCTGAATATATAGGTTATGCAGACGCAAGCGTTTCTGAGAATGCTTTTGTTGCACAGCGCCCTAAAATAACAGAATTAGCGGATGGGTTTTTTAAATACAACGTTGATTTTGATGCTTTGAAAATCACCGAGGATGTCGGTGCTATCTGTGTTTCTCGTCCGACAAATCCAACGGGTAACGTATTAACGGATGATGAGATAATTCATCTTGATAGATTAGCAAAAAATAATAACATTCCGCTCATTATTGATAATGCTTACGGTACGCCCTTTCCAAATATTATTTTTGAACAGGCAACTCCCTTCTGGAATACTAATACGATATTGTGTTTAAGTTTATCTAAATTTGGATTGCCCGGCGCACGTTGCGGTATTGTTATCGCCAAACCTGAAATTATTAAAGCAATGTCCAGTTTATCGGGAATTATGGCGTTGTCTCCCGGCGGTATTGGTCCTGAAATTGTATTACCTTTAGTTAAATCTAAAGAAATAATTCAATTAAGTAATGAGGTAATTAGACCTTTTTATCAGAGTAAAGCAACTAAAGCGATTAGCCTGTTAAAATCAAAGATAGCGTTGCCGGAATTTAAAATACACAAAGCTGAAGGTGCATTATTTCTTTGGTTATGGTTTAAAGATTTACCGATCACTTCCAATGAGTTGTACAAATTACTTAAAAGCAAAGGTCTATTAATTGTATCGGGGCATTATTTTTTTCCTGGTTTAGATCAGGATTGGCGGCATACGCAGGAGTGTATTCGGGTTAATTATGCGCAGGATGACAAAGTAGTTGAGCGCGGTATCACTATTCTGGCAGATACTATTAACCAATTGTACGGCAATAAATAACAGTGTTTCACGTGAAACAACAAAGAAATAAGCCGTTAATTTATTAGCTAGTTATAATAATATCTTTAAATTTTAGGTGTAAGATAGCGTTATGCTCAGCAGTTTTGTCTATGGGCTTGCCACCGATAAAATATAATAGAGTTGTTTTAATGAATAAGTCACTTTTACTAAACGCTTTCAAAACGACTATCCCCGTGTTGTTTGGTTATATTCCGATGGGCATGGCATTTGGCATTCTGTTCAACGAACTTGGTTTTCACTGGATCTACGCCGCATTGATGTCCTTGGTTATTTACGCGGGAGCCGGACAGTTTATGGCTGTCGGGTTGCTGGCTAACCACGCCGGTTTTATGGAAGTGGCTATCACTACTTTGTTATTAAATTCACGTCATCTGTTTTACGGCATCTCCCTGATTAATAAATTTAAGACCCACTGGTTGCGCAAGTTTTATTTGATTTTCGGATTGACCGATGAGACCTATTCTCTGCTGACCGGTACCCGCCCCCCCAAAGATAAAGAGCAGACTGATTTTTATCTGCTGATAACTGTTTTAAATCATAGCTATTGGGTGATTGGCTCGACCTTAGGTGCCATTATCGGTGCCAATATGCACTTTAATACCAGCGGGCTGGATTTTACTCTTCCGGCGTTGTTTACGGTGCTGGCCATTGAGCAGTATAAATCAGTACGTGAGTCCTGGCCCTTTATGATGGCTGGGGTTGTGGCTTTCCTATCAATTTGGCTGTTCAGCCGGGACAATATGCTACTCATGTCTATTCTGCTATCGATTATCGTATTGCTGATCCTGCGCCTAACACACAAGCCAAGCGATACTATCAAACAGGAGTCTGTATAGATGCAGGATACTCATTACTTGCTGCTGTTGATTGCGGTGATGGCGGTAGCGACTTTTATAACCCGGGTGCTGCCCTTTATTTTGTTATACAAGGTCAGCGACCATCCTATGTTGCTCTATTTAGGACGTTATCTACCACCGGTAATGATGGTGTTATTGCTGATTTACTGCTTTCGAGATTTGCGTTTCAGTGCATTAAGTGATGGCCCGGCAGAGCTGCTGGCACTTCTTTTGGTGATTGCTCTGCATCTGTGGCGTGGTAATGCGCTGCTCAGTATTATGGCGGGTACCGGTCTGTATATGTTTCTCAGCCAGTCATTGGCTCTGGCTGGTTAGCTGCTATTAGCCGTTTTGTTTCACGTGAAACAACCTGGACATTATTTTAACTTGCTGAAGTGTTGTTTCTTTTTGGATGTCTCGTTGCCACGTTCAGTATGGTAATGTCAATGCCACATTTTTTATGTGTAAGCCTTCGCTTGTAAGGTGTTGTTGTAAATTTCATTGTTGGAATTCCGCCCTTGACGGCGTGTAGACGATGAGAAACTGAAACGCAGTTTCGCAGTTCGATAGAGTCATGCTCTCTCAATAGAAAAAGCAATAAGGTAAAGGTAGTTTTGTTCATGCCACTATGCTGTCGCATAATTCACAGTGCCGTATACAAGGACGGCAGAGCCTGTCCCGCTCATATCCTGAACTGCCGTAAATGACTCCGGGCGTCCTGCCCTACGCCTTTCAGGTCGTTGTCAGAAATTCCAACGTTCAAATTTTTTCCTGATAAATTTGTCGTTCCATGTTTCCTCTTGCTAAAACAGTCGTTCACCACAAGAAAAATGGACGGGAAATTCGTAGCCGCATCGGTTTGGTATTCTAGTCCGTAGGGTGCGCTGTTTGCGGTGCATAGAATACATCCTATCAAGAAGATAATACCAAACGCATTAATTTACGTTTGGTATTACACTGACGTTTTTCAGCGTAAAAAAAAAGCCCGTCAGTGGCAAACTGACGGGCTTTTTAGGGTGTTTTACTGTGCTTATTTTTAGATATCTAAGTTTTCAGCACGCAGAGCATTTTTTTCTATAAATTCACGTCTAGGTTCAACATTATCACCCATTAAGGTAGAGAATAGTTGGTCTGCACCCACCGCATCTTCGATTGTTACCTGCAGCATACGACGCGCATTAGGATCCATAGTGGTTTCCCATAGCTGACTAGGGTTCATCTCTCCCAGCCCTTTATAACGCTGAATATAAAGACCGCGTTTTGATTCATGCATTAACCAGTTTACCGCTTCAATAAAGTTATTAACATCTTTTCTGCGTTCACCACGTTTTATGTATGCACCCTCTTCCAGAAGGTGTTGTATTTCATTACCTAATGAAACCAAAGATTTATAACCAGATGAATTAAAAAACTCTTCATCAAGCAGATAGCTGTTATCCACTCCGTGTTTACGCACCGTAAAAATCACATTGTTGGTCAATTCATCATCAGATTTAACCACCGCAGCTTTATAAATTGTGCCGCCTAAATCTTCTTGATTTAATGTTGCTACAACATCGTCTGCCCATTCTGTTACAACCGATTGATTAATGAGATTATCGGCGGATAGTCCAGGTTTATAGATAAGCTTGTCTAAAATCGTCGACGGATAACGGCGAGATAAACGTTTAATGGTTTCTTGAACACTGCGGTAACGCTGAATCATACTTTCCAATTCATTACCGGAAATACCCGGTGCATCAGGGTTTATGTGCAGAGATGAATTTTCCATCGCTAAACGGGTTAAGAATACCTGCATTGCGGCTTCATCTTTGACGTAATCTTCCTGCTTACCTTTTTTGATTTTGTATAAAGGCGGTTGAGCAATATAGATGTAGCCGTTTTCAATTAACTCCGGCATTTGACGGAAGAAAAAGGTCAGTAACAATGTTCGAATGTGAGAACCATCCACATCGGCATCGGTCATGATAATTATATGATGGTAGCGGGTCTTTTCCGGATTGTATTCATCGCGGCCAATACCACAACCTAATGCTGTGATTAAGGTTGCTACTTCCTGAGAAGAAAGCATTTTATCAAAGCGTGCTTTTTCAACGTTCAGGATTTTACCTTTAAGGGGTAATATAGCTTGGTTTTTTCGCGAACGTCCCTGCTTAGCACTGCCGCCAGCGGAGTCTCCTTCGACAATATAGAGTTCAGACAATGCGGGATCTTTTTCCTGGCAATCTGCTAGCTTGCCGGGTAAACCTGCCAGGTCTAAGGCACCTTTTCGGCGCGTCATATCACGGGCTTTACGGGCAGCTTCTCGTGCTCGTGCGGCATCAATAATTTTGCCCGTTATAATTCTCGCTTCAGAAGGGTTTTCCAGTAAAAATTCCTGTAGTTTCTCATTCATTGCACCCTCTACAACAGGTCGCACTTCTGATGAAACTAAACGGTCTTTAGTTTGTGAAGAGAACTTAGGATCAGGTACTTTCACGGAAATAACCGCGGTTAAACCTTCACGTGAATCACCGCCTTCTGTGGCCGTTTTATTCTTGCTGTTTTTAACCTTAGCAAGTTCCTTTTCCATGTAATTATTTAGAGTACGAGTTAATGCACCCCGAAAACCTGTTAAATGGGAACCGCCATCTTTTTGTGGAATATTATTGGTAAAACAGTAAATGTTTTCCTGGAAACCATCATTCCACTGCATGGCCACTTCGACATTTGTGCCGTCTTCATGCTCAGTTGTGAAGTGAAAAATCTTTTGATGGATAGGGGTTTTATTTTTATTTAAATAATTAACAAAGGCTTCAATACCACCTTCATAATGAAAATGATCTGACTTGTCCTCTTCGCGTTTATCAAACAGTTTGATTGACACGCCAGAGTTTAAGAAAGACAGTTCGCGTAACCTTTTAGCCAATATTTCGTAGTGAAATTCGGTATCGGAGAATGTTTTTTCACTGGGCCAAAAACGAATTTCTGTGCCGGTTTGCTCAGTATCACCAATAACGGCGATCGGCGTCTCGGGTTCACCATTAAGATAGGTTTGCTGGTAAATGTGGCCATTTCGTTTAACGGTTAAGCGCAGTTTTTGCGAAAGTGCATTAACCACGGAAACACCCACGCCGTGAAGTCCGCCGGAAACTTTATAGGAGTTATCATCAAACTTACCACCTGCGTGTAACACGGTCATGATAACTTCGGCTGCGGAAACACCTTCTTCTTCGTGCATATCAACCGGAATACCGCGGCCGTCATCACGTACAGAAACTGAGCCGTCAGTGTGGATTGTAGTAATAATATCAGTACAATACCCTGCTAACGTTTCATCAATTGAGTTATCTAAAACCTCAAAAACCATATGATGTAAACCGGTGCCATCATCCGTGTCGCCAATATACATGCCAGGGCGTTTGCGAACTGCATCTAACCCTTTTAGTACTTTAATATTTGACGAATCATAACTATTTTCAGCCATCAAACTTCCACCTATTCTGCTGTAATCTTACCGTGTTCCACGTGAAACACAGTCTGTTCCTGTCCAAATAAGGTATCAATATTTTCTTGTGAAATAACACTGATAAATATCTGGGCATTCGAATTTATAATATGCTTTGCTAATATCTGTTGTTTTTTCTGGTCTAATTCAGAACTAAAATCGTCAATTAAAAAAACACACTGTTTATTATCAAAGGAGTTTAAAAATAATCCCTGCGCTAAGCGTAATGCGTAAACAAATAACTTTAACTGCCCTCTTGATAATACATCGCTAACAGGTATTCCGTTGATTTTAAAGCGCAGATCTGCTTTTTGAGGTCCGGCGCTGGTATAACCAATTTGTTTGTCGCGATAAAAATTATCGGTCAGATAATCTTGTAGTGATTTATTGTTTTTATCCCAGCCGCAAAAGAATTGACTGGTAATAGAAAAATCAGGTAAAAAGTCGTTTAAGGTTTGTTTCACTAAGGGCATTAGCAACTCAAAATAAGCTTCTCGTTGTTGACTGATTTCTTCACTTAAAACACAGAGTTCATTATCCCATACTTGGAGCTCATTGTAAGTTTTACATTGCTTTAAAGCAGCATTACGTTGCTTTAAAAGTCGTTTAATGCGCGACCAGTTAGTGTAAAAAATAGGATCATGGTAGAAAACCCCCCAATCCAAAAAAGCACGCCTGTTTTTAGGGCTTCCTGACAGTAAAGTGTAACCTTCCGGGGTAATAAGTTGTAACGGCAGGTATTGCGTTAAATTGGCTAATTTTTTGCAGTAACTGCCATTAATCTTTAATAAAGTCTCACCGCTTTTACTTTTTTGCAAACCGATAGGAATTAAGGCGTTATTGCTTTTGATTTCGCTAAAAAGCGTAAAGGATTTTGATTCGTGCTCAACCACGCGAGTGGTTAAATGGGTGCGGAAGGAGCGCCCCAGTCCAAGAAAATAAATAGCTTCAAGCAGTGCTGTTTTACCACTGCCATTGGGGCCTACGAGCACATTTATTTTAGGATTAAAATTGAGCGTGGCCGAGCTGATATTGCGAAACTGATTGATAATCAATTTAGACAGTGACATATAACCAGACCTTAAAGACAAATATCTTTTTGAGGATTTTTTTCACCTAAGTTAAGCGCTAGAGGCGCATCGGCATAAGAACATAAAGTGAGTCATCACTGTCTATGGACTCTATTAAAGCACTGTGATCTGAATTACTAAAGGTAATTTTAACCTGTTCACTTTTAAGCGTGTTTAATACATCTAGAACGTAACTTACATTAAAGCCGATTTCTAAGTTGGCAGAGTGATAATCAACATCGATATACTCTTCAGCCTCCTCTCTTTCGGGATTATTTGCGGTAATTTGTAAGAGATTTTCAGAAAGAATTAAACGTACTCCGCGAAATTTTTCATTGGATAAAATAGCGGCACGGGAAAAGGCCTGCTTTAAGGATTCTCTATTAGAGATTAATTCTTTATCGCCATTTTTAGGAATAACACGGCGATAATCCGGGAAACGCCCATCGACCAACTTAGTAGTGAAAATAAAACCTTCGATCACTGCGCGTAAATTATTTTGGCCGATTTGAATAGTAACATCTGCCTGATCATTATCGAGTAGTTTAACTAACTCTATCACCCCTTTGCGCGGCACAATCACTGACTGCTGCTCTATCGGTTGATTAAGCTTTATTGAACAGGATGCGAGTCGATGGCCGTCCGTTGCCACGCTGCGTAATGTCTGTTCAGAAGCTTCAAAGTACATGCCGTTAAGATAATAACGCACGTCTTGACTGGCCATCGCAAACTGGGTGAATTCGATCAGTTTTTTAAATTCAGCCTGAGGCACAGTTAATTCCACCAGACTTTGCCAGGATTCTATATTGGGAAAGTCAGCAGCAGGCAATGAAGATAGTAAGTAACGACTACGCCCTGAGCGTACGGTTACCTTCTCATCCTTTACCTGAAATTTGATTTCACAGGGCTCCGATAAACCTCGGCAAATATCCAGTAATTTTCGCGCAGGAACAGTAATAACACCATTCTCACTGGGATTTTCCAGTGCGACAAGGGCAATCAGTTCAACTTCCAGATCAGTTCCTGTCAGGCTTAATTGGTTATCTTTCACTTCAATTAAAATATTGGCCATAATGGGTAACGCGGGACGTCCACCGGCAACGGAGCTGACAACCAGTTGCAACGGACGGAGAAAGGCTTCTCTTGAAATTGAAAAATGCATAATCGAACTTACCTTATAGCAATGACATTAAATAAGTGGTTAATGTTGGAGACGCTGAAAATTGACAGGAGTGTCATTAATGACGGTAATTTATACTTTAAATTACTTAATTAATGAACTGCTCGCTGTGCTTTAACTCAAATAAATGAGCAACAGTTTTGACCGGCTGGATCACATCGAAAGTGTGCGGATGAGGATTTTATAATCTTCTTGAATATCATTGTTTTCCCGACGCAACTCTTGGACTTTTCGACAAGCATGTAAGACCGTGGTGTGATCCCGTCCGCCGAATGCCTCTCCAATCTCCGGCAGGCTGTGTTGGGTTAACTCTTTAGCCAATGCCATAGCAATTTGACGAGGCCGCGCTACGGTGCGAGTACGGCGTTTTGAGGACATATCAGAGGTTTTAATACGATAATGTTCAGCGACTATTTTTTGAATATTATCAATGGTTGTTTGTTTGGTATGCACCGCAAGCATATCGCGCAGCGCATCTTGTACCAGCGAAATAGTAATATCCTGACCGGTGAATTGTGCTTTTGCAGAAATATTAGCAATCGCACCTTCTAAAACCCGTACGTCGGTGATGGTTAAACGCTTAGCAATAAAGAAAGCCACATCATCGGGCAGTTTCAGACCGCGTTCTTCTGCTTTGGTGATTAAAATGGCAACCCGGGTTTCCAATTCAGGCGGATCGATTGGAATGGATAATCCCCAACCAAAACGGGTACGCAGACGCTCGTCAATGCCTTCAATTTCCTTAGGAAAACGGTCACTGGTTAAAATAACCTGTTGATGCGCATCTAACATCGAATTAAAGGTTTGGAAAAGCACTTCTTGAGAGCGATCTTTACCGGCAAAGAAATGAATATCATCAATAAGTAGTGCATCAAGTGATGCGTAATATTCTTTAAACTGTTCAATCGTATTATTACGGATAGAGTTGATCATATCCTGGACAAAACGCTCAGAGCGAATATAGACCACTTTACTGTCAGGATTTTCTGCGATAATAGCATTGCCAACGGCGTGTAATAAATGTGTTTTACCTAAGCCTGGATGCGCATATAAAAACAGAGGATTGTATACATCACCCGGATTTTCAGCGATTTGCTGGGTGGTTGCGATAGCAAAGTTGTTTGATTTACCTTCAACAAAATTATCAAAAGTATATTTTTTTATCAAATTACTTTTGTGGGGCACCCGATTAACTTTGCTCTCCCCTTCCCAAGGTTGGTTTTTAAGCGTTGCCTCGGCAGGGATTGGCTTGGCTGGTTTTTTTTCAACAGAGCTGACATTACCCACCATTAAACGAATCTTGATCGAATGGTTAGGATCTTCCTGATTAACAAGTTGCTGGATCTTGTCTTCAATGGTCGCCATGTATTTGTTACGCACCCATTCGCTGGTATATTTATTCGGAGAAAAAAGCGACAGGGTTGAATTATTAAAATCTGCTTGGAGAGGACGTAACCAAGTACTAAAGTCTCCGGCTGACAGTTCGTCTTTTAATTGTGCTAGGCACTCTTGCCAAATTGCCAGGGACATCATTAACTCCAGTTATTAAATTCGGGCGGATAATTCTACCGCTAAGATCTGTTTTTCGCCACAAGATCCTTGCATAAATAAGTAAAAAAGATCCTTGTGTTTGTTATCATTAGATGCAGGGTTAATTACATTTTTGCATTCAATAGCGCTTACTTAAAAATTTTTTGTTTTATCTGTTGATTAGGGGCTGTTTTATTGAATCGTGTTATCCGTCGCCGCGCTGGAATAACCTGCTTACAATTTGTTAAAATGTTCCAAAAGAGAAAATTTTTACCCTATCAATGCAATCCAAAGATAACCTGACGATATAATAAGCGTATCCATTTACATTGTAAAATGTCAGCCTTGCTCGGTTTGATAAAGATCAAACTCATGGTCAAAATAAGCTATCTGCTAAAGCATCCTTAGTAAGTTAGTATTTACTTCGTTTTTTAAGGTTGATTGGCATGCATTCAATCGGAATCCTTTGATGAGGCGTAATAAGTTTAAAAGATTCTGAACTTACGGATAAATATGGTCTCCTGGCTGCTTTTGTTATGAGCTGAATATGACGGTTTTATGAAAATATAATAGGATCAAAAACCGCCAGTTAACTTATATTTACCACCCTCTTTTTGATTAAACAGACCCTAATATCCCTATAAATGACGGTGTATTACAACATCCTCACTGCCGGGTTGCTTATGTACTAAAGGTGCTAATCCCTCTGCAAGAGCCTGTTTATAGATCTGATTCATTTTTAACGCTAGATAAAGATCTGAACGGATCAACACCCCGCCGTCGGTGGTCGATACGCCGGCCAATTCACACCACTTGAGCATCTGTCGCTTGCGTCCGGCCACCACCAGACGAATACCAAGCTTTTTTAATATAATATGTAAATCCGCAAGCATTGCCATCACACTTAAATCCAAGTGCGTAAAACAGGGCACAGCATCCACAATCAGGCATTCAACCCCCTCTTCGCCTGTGACTTTTTTAAGCAGCTGGCGTTTAAAGTAGAGCGCATTAAAATAGGTCAGCGGAGAATTAAAACGATAGATAAATACTCCGTGTATTGCCTCGGCTTTACCCGCACTATCAATGCTGCGTATTACTCCTTTATGATCCAAGCCTAAGACTTGCTCCGTGGGGCGCATTACCACGCGTAAAAATTGGAATAAACCTAACAGTACGGCCAGCGTGATCCCGGGAATAACACCAATAAAGAGCACCGCCAACAAGGTCGTTAAGGCCAGAAAAAAGGCTGAATTATCGCGTTTACGGAGCTGCCACAGCGCCTTCAGATCAATCAGAGATAGGGAGGCAATGACCAGCACAATGCCCAATGCAGCCGAAGGGATATATTGTAACGGTGAGGTCAAAAATAATGCCACCAGCGTAATCAGTAGAGCCGCTATAATCGAGACCCACTGGGTTTTTCCGCCATTGGCATCATTCACCGCTGTGCGTGAATCCGCCCCGCTCACGGCAAATCCCTGGGAAAATGCAGAAGCAATATTAGCCAGCCCCAATGCCATAAACTCTCTATCGGCATCAATATCATAACCATTTTTGGCGGCAAAACTGCGCGCCGTGAGCATCATACTGACAAAGCTCACCATTGCCAGATTAAGTGCCGGCATAACCAGTTCACGTGCGATTCCAAGGTCAAAGGCCGGTGTCTGAAACAGCGGCATTCCCGATTGAATAAGCCCGACCGTTTTGATATCAAAGCTACCCAATTTAAAGAACCACACCACAAAAGCGCTCAATATCATCACCGCCAATGCCGCAGGCCATTGCGGACGAAAATGTTTAATCAATAAAAAAACAGATAAAGCCAGCAGACTTATTAACATTGTCGGCACATGAAATTGGTTAATATAATTAGGCAGGTCTGCAAGGCGCTCAATCAGATAACGATGTTCGAAGTTAAAACCAAAAAGTTTAGAAAATTGACCGACGATGATGGTGATGGCGACACCATTTAACAGCCCCATTAAAATCGGTTTGGATAGAAAGTCGGCGAGCACTCCAAGCTTAAATTTACTGGCCAGCAGACACCAAATACCGGTCATTCCGGTCATGGTCATAACCAGTTGCCAATGCTTAACCGGATCACCCATAGCTAACGGGCTCACAACCGCCGCAATCACTGCGCAGGTGGCTGCATCGGGACCGACGATTAATTGCCGTGAACTGCCAAATAAGGCATAAACCAACATCGGCAGAATGCACGAGTACAACCCCGCTATTGCATTTACACCGGTTAATTGGGCGTAGGCAATAGCCACCGGCAGGGCAACCGCCACCACGGATAACGCCGCGCGAAGATCATCACGAAACCATTGCCGGCGGTAATCCAGCAGTCCTTCTAACCCGGGCATAATCGAATATAAGCGAGCAAGCTTCAAGGGTAACCTCTGTTGTCTGTAGGTAAATAAAAATAAAAAAGTGCCCAATATTATGCCGGATATAAGAGAAAAACAACGTCCTATTGACTAATAATAAAACACTTGTCAAAACCGTCGGCGAGAAAGCAGGAAAACCATAAAAAGTCAGGAACTTAATTGCTTAGTTTATTATTACACTTAAGCTAATAAGCGCAACACACTAAACATGGGAGTAATATTATGCTTAAAAAATATTTTGTTTTGGTCGCCGGTTTATTAGTGGTTATGGTTTGTTTACTGTCTTTATTTTGGCCGGCGCTGCTGTGGTTATTGATGATAATCTTACCCGTTACCCTGCTTGGTATCTTTGACATGCGCCAAACTAAACATGCCCTGTGGATAAATTTTCCGGTGGTCGGCCATCTGCGTTGGATAACCGAATATATTCGCCCTTATATAAGACAGTATCTGTTTGAATCAGAAACCGATGGTGTGCCGATTAACCGTATGTTTCGTTCGGTTATTTATCAAAGGGCCAAAGGCGCACTTGATACCATACCCTATGGTACTAAGGTTGATACTCAACGAGTTGGTTATGAGTGGATCGGGCATTCACTGGCGGCGCTTCATGTTAACCACGTAATGGCCGATTCCCGCGTCACTATCGGCGGCCCTGATTGCCTGCAACCCTACAGCGCTAGTATCTTTAATATCTCCGCCATGAGCTTTGGCGCTTTAAGTAATAATGCCATCCTGGCACTTAATAAAGGCGCTAAAATAGGCGGTTTTGCCCACAATACCGGCGAAGGTAGCGTCAGCCCTTATCATTTAAGCCACGCGGGGGATTTAATTTGGCAGATTGGCACCGGCTATTTTGGCTGCCGCGATCAACAGGGTAACTTTAGCGCGGAAAATTTCATAAAAATAGCCCTGCTCGATAACGTCAAAATGATTGAAATTAAATTATCACAGGGTGCAAAACCGGGTCATGGCGGTATCCTGCCCGGTGATAAAAACAGCATAGAAATAGCGCAGATAAGGGGCGTTATTGCAGGACAAACGGTTAACTCCCCCGCTACCCATTCCGCCTTTTCAACACCTCTGGAAATGATGTTCTTCATCCAAAAGTTACGCCGGCTGTGCGCCGCTAAGCCGATTGGTTTTAAGCTCTGTGTCGGTAACAAGAGTGAGTTTTTTGCACTCTGTAAAGCAATGATTCAAACCGCCATCAAGCCTGACTTTATTACCGTTGATGGCGGCGAAGGCGGCACCGGGGCCGCACCCCTGGAGTTTTCTAACTCCGTGGGTATGCCGTTACGGGAAGGCTTGAGTTTTGTGTGTGACACTCTGATCGGTTTTGGCCTGAAAGATGAAATTAAAGTGATTGCCAGCGGCAAGATTTTTACCGGTTTTCATCTGGTAAAAAATATCGCACTCGGAGCCGATCTGTGTAATAGCGCTCGCGGTATGATGATAGCCTTGGGTTGTGTGCAGTCATTAATCTGCAATACTAATAGATGTCCGACCGGTATAGCAACGCAGGATCCCAGTTTAGTTAATGGACTGGTGGTTGAGGATAAAGCCACTCGAGTGGCCGCATTTCACCATAAAACCGTGCAGGCAGCCATGCAGATTATTAACGCGGCTGGGCTTGAATCTCCGAGCCAGCTTAACCGCGCACATATTTACCGGCGTACCAGCCAAACCGCTATTTTACGCTTTGATGAAATTTACCCCTATCCGGCCAAAAGCAGTTTTGTTGCTGCAAACTACCCTAAAAATGTGGCGCGGGAGATGTTAGAGTCGACCGCTGAAAGTTTTTTACCTGAGCATTCTGTGGTCAAATCCAGCGCCGGTTTAACCGCTCTGGATTAAACTGCTTTTACAATTAGTAAATGCTCTAAGGGAAAATATTGCGCAGGAAAAAGGCATGAAAGCAAGTGCTTGAGTAAGCACTGTTTTTGGTGAACAGTTTTTTTAAAAATTAACTTAAAAATTAACCATAAAAAAACCCCACCGAAGTGAGGTTTTTATTATTTAATTTGTTTATCGGCTAGGCCGCTAAATAAACTAAATTAGAAGATGTATTTAAAGCGAACACGAGCACCAAGTACGTCATCTTTAGTTTCATTATCAACTTCAGCTTGTGACCAGCCCGCACCCAAGTAGATATCAAAGTTATCAATTTCCATTACAGCTGGAATTTTGTAAGAAGCGTAAACCTGCATTTCTGTTGTATCAGCTGTATTCTCGTCTGAATCAGATTCACCGTATAATGCGGCGATAAATAAGTTTTGGAACTGTGCGTTAAGACCGGCTGTATAAGAATCAATTGAATCAGCTTCTCTATCATCTGATAAGTAAGCAGCACGAACAGCTAAAGTTAAGTCATCAGTTGCCTGAAGACTAAGTGAACCACCAGCACCCATCCAATCTTTAGCGTCTGTAGTACCATCGTCGTCACCAGCTACTGGTAATTCAAGACCAAATGCCATTGATACTTTATCACCTAAAGGAGCTGTCACAACAGGGCGAAGGATCACAAGGTTACCATTGTCTTGTGAGTAAGCAGTTAATTCAAATCCAGCTGCACCCATTGCTTTATTAAAGGTTGCTTGAGCGCCATTACTCTCATCATTACGGCCGCGAGCATAATCTGCGCGGTACATAGTAGTACCAGATTCAGCTACGTAAGTATCCTGACCTGCTGGTGAAAGATCTTGTGCTTCAAAATGGCCGACTGTTAAGCTCCAGTCATTCATCATACCAAAGGCAAATTTAACATCATCAGTGCCATGGTCGCCATTTTGGCCGAATGTAGGTGCTACTGCAAATGATGCAAATGCACCGTTGTCTAAAACTTTCTGACCGTGGATATCAATCAGTAAACGACCGCTTCCTACGAAATCTGAGTCGGCATCTACTATTCCGCCATCATATTTTTCACCGTTTTCAGATGTGTAATCAAACTCAACATCACCACCTAAGTATAAAGAGCCGGCAGCAGTATCAAATGTTTGACCTGCGTTCGCTGCAGATGCTACCAATAAAGCGAGAATGCTTGAAGCTAGAATTGATTTTTTCATAGTAGTTAATTTCCTTTGTTATCATAGATACCTGAGTAATACAGGTCTTGTGTTTTAATTGATTTTTTTATTATTGAACTTTTCTGGAATAAAGATATCTAATAAAAATTAGCCGTGCAAACGAGAAACTTCGTTTGTATCTGTTTTTGTGAGCTGTTTTGCAGTTTGCATTTATGGTGTGTGAGCAATCCCACAAAAAACAAGCGTTAATTATGGACAGCTGCAATAAAAATAATGAATGAGCGGGCTTTTTATGCCCTTTTCAACGACAGCAATCTGCTTTACCTCGATTAAATTAAAAGACTGATGCAACCTTTCATTTAAGCCCTCGTCCTTATAAAGATCCGCACTCATGTTGTACTTTCTTTAGAAAATGTAACTTCAGGCGCGCGGTTACGATTGACGACCTTTAGCAAGACCACTTATTTCCCCTGTATTTATGCCCTTAAACAGCCGCAGACAACCCTCTTATTCGATTGATAATATTCCGTTATTGACCTATTAATTATCTGCTACAGCACTCAACTCATTGGATCATTGTCTCTATTCTGTTTTATATCTATATTTAGAATAGTTCTGATTATCTCATCATCGGGCTGAGGCTCTCTTAGCGAAAGGAGATTTTAAGAGTCTTAACTTTATCTTTTGGGCTGATCGCAACTTGATTAATCAGTGCTATTTTTCGCTGAGCATAAATTAATCCGGTTCGTATTTATAAACGACCATATAATTTTCCTGTAAAAATAACCGGGAACTTTTCATGCTAAAAAGACATCGCCTGCTCATTATCAGTGTGCTGATTATCGTCACCATTGGCGCTTTTATTGTTTACCTTCAACGTCCTCGCCCGGTCGCGGTGGTGGTGCAGGAGGTCAGCAACGGTGAAGTACTGGCAACCATTACTAATACGCGTGCGGGAACGCTCAAGGCCTGCCGACGTGCGCGCCTTTCTCCCTCAGTCGGTGGCCAGATAGAAAGTCTGCTGGTTAAAGAGGGGGATCGGGTCAAGGCCGGGCAACTGCTGCTGGAAATATGGAATGATGATCTGCAAGCCCAAGTCACACTGGCTGAGCATGAAAGTGAAAGATCCACGGCTCTGGTGCGCGAAGCCTGTATTATTGCCGACCTTGCCAAACGTGAAGCTTATCGACTGAGTACTCTGTTCAAAAAAAACATGGTCTCTGCCGAGAGTGTTGACCAGGCCGAAAGCGAAGCAAACGCCAGACAAGCCGCGTGTCAAGCCGCGCATACCTCAGTCAAGGTCAGTCAGTCACAAATAGATGTGGCTCGAGCAGCGTTGGCGCGGACCCGCTTAAGCGCGCCTTTTAACGGCCGGGTTGCTGAAGTGAATGGCGCCGTGGGGGAATTTCTGACGCCTTCACCGATTGGCGTCGCGACTCTGCCGGCGATTGATTTGATCGATTACAGCTGTCTGTATGTCTCCGCGCCCATTGATGAAGTAGATGCACCGCAGGTTCGCCCGCAAATGCCCGCTCGTATTTCACTGGATGCCTTTGCAGGAAAAACATTTGCCGGAACAGTACGGCGGGTTGCCGACTATGTGCTGGATCTGGAAAAACAGTCGCGCACCGTTGAAATAGAAGTTGAATTTATCAATATCGACAATACAGACAATATGCTACCCGGTTACAGTGCCGATGCCGAAGTTATTCTGCAGCAGCGTGATAATGTTTTGCGTATTCCCACAGCAGCGCTGTTTGAAGCTAACAGGGTGCTTATTTTAAAAAAAGATGGGTTGCTTGAGCAACGACAGCTCACCATCGGCATAAGCAACTGGAGTTTTACGGAAGTGTTGGAGGGTCTTAGCGCGGGTGAGCAGCTAGTCACTTCAATCGAGCGGGAAGGTGTTGAACAGGGTGTCCGTGCTGTAGTTGAAAGTAAAGATGTTGAAAATAACCATGAATGAATTGACTATGATCGAATTAAGCATGATTGAATTAACTAATATTCATCGTGACTTTCTGGTTGGCTCACAAAGGGTCCATGCTCTGGATGATATCAATCTATCTATTGTGGCGGGTGAATATATTTCTATTATGGGGCCTTCCGGTTCAGGAAAATCAACCCTGCTGAATTTAATAGGCCTGCTGGATAGCGCCACGACGGGCACTTATCTGTTAAATCAGCAAAATGTTACCAGCCTGCCCGATAACCAGCAGGCCGCCACCCGCAGTAAAACCATTGGCTTTGTTTTTCAGGCTTTTCACCTTATTCCCCGATTAACGGCTGCACAGAACATCGAGCTGCCTTTAATACTCGCCGGCACGGATCCAAAGCTGCGCCACCCGCTGGTTAATAAAGCGATCACCGAAATGGATTTGACCGATCGTGCTCAGCATACTCCCGATCAGCTTTCCGGCGGGCAGCGCCAACGAGTTGCGATTGCCCGTGCCACTATTATGCAGCCGAAACTATTACTGGCCGATGAACCCACCGGGAATCTGGATCAAAAGTCCGGTCTGGATGTGATTAATATTCTCGAGCAGCTTAACCGTCAGGGCATTACGGTGATTATCGTGACTCACGACGCCAACATCGGTGAGCGCGCAACACGGCAGATAAAAATGCTTGATGGCCGTATTGAATCAGATCAGACTTTATCTCAGGCAAGCATATGAGAGCCTCGTTGCGTGACATTATAGGTTTTTCCTGGCGTGCCCTGAGCGGTTTCCCAACGCGGACAATCCTGATGTTAATTGCAATGGCTATCGGTGTTGCTTCGGTCATTATGTTAACCGCTTTGGGGGAGGGTGCAAGGCGCTATGTGAGCAATGAATTTAGTTCATTAGGCACCAATCTGGTGATTGTTTTCCCCGGCTATTCTGAAACATCAGGGCTTAACCCGATTGCGATGGTGGGCACGACTCCTCGGGATCTGACCCTGGATGATGCGCAGCTGTTAACCCGTAACGGCAACGTTCGCCGTATAGCGCCGATCAGTATCGGCTCAATTAATGCCAGTTTTCAAGGACGTTCACGTGAAGTGGCGATTATTGGCAGTAACGCCGAGCTGTTAGATATTCGCCATTGGCAACTGGCGCAGGGAAATTTTTTACCTGCTGGCGATCTGGATCGCGCCACTCCCGTTTGTGTGATTGGCCGTAATATAAGTGAGCAGCTATTTGGTGCACAAGCCGCACAGGGTCAATGGATACGTCTGGGAGATAGACGTTTTCGAGTGATTGGTATTATGGGCTCGAAAGGCCGCTCGATTGGTGTGGATGTGCAGGATACGGTTATTATTCCGGTCGCATCTGCCCTACAGTTATTCAATAGTGCTTCACTGTTTCGTATTCTGGTCGAAGCTAAAACCCGTTCGGCCATTGAGTCCGTCAAGCAATCTACTATCGAGCTGTTAAAAGAGCGTCATCAGGGCAAGCGCGATGTCACCGTTATTACTCAGGATGCGGTTCTGAAAACCTTTGACAGTATATTAGGGGCGCTGACCTATGCTATCGGCGGCATTGCGGCAATCAGCCTCGCTGTTGCCGGCATTTTAATCATGAATGTGATGCTGGTGGCCGTCTCCCAGCGTACTGCGGAAATTGGTTTACTGAAAGCTCTGGGTGCACCGCAACGGCAGATTCTGCGGCTGATTTTATTTGAAGCGATTATGTTATCAACCTTTGGCGCCGCAATCGGTTTATTGTTAGGTGAGCTGGGTTGTTTTGCTATTCGCTATGCTTTCCCGGACCTGCCAGCCTATGCTCCGCTGTGGGCGGTATTAACAGCGGTTGCTGTGAGTCTACTGGCCGGATTTATTTTTAGTTTACTGCCGGCCAGGCAGGCCGCGCGCCTCGATCCTGTTCTCGCGCTGAGCGGTAAATAGATTATGCGCCTCGGTGATCTTCTTCATTTAACCGCCGCATCCCTGATTGCCCATCGTCTGCGCAGTTTTTTATCTGCATTAGGTATCGCCGTGGGCGTTGCTGCGGTTGTGTTGTTAACCTCTATCGGCGAAGGTGTGCATCAGTTTGTGCTGGCTGAATTTACCCAGTTTGGCACTAATTTGGTGGCCATCAATCCCGGCAAAGCGACAACCGGCGGGATCAGTATGGGGGTCTTTGGTACCGAGCGACCATTAACCATTGAAGATGCGCAGGCGCTTAAACGGCTGCCCTATGCAAAAGCCGTGGTGGCTTTTGTGCAGGGTAATGCCGAGGTAGAGGCGGGTAATCGCAGCCGCCGCACGACGATTTATGGTGCCGGTTCACAAATGCCGGAAGCTTTTCAAATGGTCATAAAGTCAGGGCACTTTCTGCCCGATGATGATCCCACCGCTCCGCGTGCTTTTGCGGTACTCGGCAGTAAACTCAAATATGAACTATTTGACGATTTAAATCCTTTAGGACAACGCATTACGGTGGGGGGCAATCGTTTTCGTATTATTGGTGTGATGGAGTCAAAAGGCAACGTATTAGGCTTTGATCTTGATGATACCGTTTACATTCCGGCATCCAGGGCGCTGAGTTTATTTAACCGTGACACCCTGCATGAAGTGGATCTGCTTTATGATGATAATACCTCCGTTGAAACCGTGGTGGCGGGTATTAAACAAATCCTCGAAGCACGCCATGGCAAGGACGATGTCACCATTACCACCCAGCAGCAGATGCTTGAGGTGTTGGGCTCTGTACTGAGTGTGCTGACCTTTGCCGTGGGCGCGATTGGCGGTATTTCATTATTAGTTGGCGCGATCGGGATAGTCACTATCATGACTATTGCCGTCAATGAGCGGATCAGTGAAATCGGTTTAATTCGCGCATTGGGCGCCAGGCGCTCTCAGGTACTCAGTTTATTTTTAGGAGAGGCAATTGTACTTTCCGCGGTTGGTGGGCTGGCCGGATTGGGACTGGGTATTGGTATTGCCCAACTCCTGCATCTGAGTTTACCTGCTCTGCCGGTACATACCTCCTGGAATTTTGTCATTCTGGCCGAAGTCATCGCCATCAGTATTGGTGTTATTGCCGGTGTGCTGCCCGCCCGACGCGCCGCCCGACTCGACCCCGTTGAAGCTCTGCATGCGCAATAAGCAATCCATAAAACTAAGCAACTTTTATTTTTGCAGGTGGGCTTTTAACCACTGAGTCTTTAAATAGAGGTTGTTTTACCCTTTCTTTAGCAGATGTATTGACGGGCTAACTTAATATTGATGTAGGTGTTTTTTCGTAAATGGCGCTTTAATTGACGAGATAACCAGTATTCAGCAAGCGCATGATCTTTAATCATTTTTCTGAAGTGGATTGAATTAATATGGACATATATATGATCCACAAGGTCAAAAGTTGCATAACCGATAATAGTGCCATCGAGACGAATAAGAAGTAACTCGGTGCCGTTATTCAGGTCTTTATCTTGAATTTGTGTTTTTAGTTTTTGATCATCTTCCTGAAGCAATGTTTGACATATTGGGGAAAAAATAGAGGTCAACTTAACGTTAATGATTTTATGCATATTTTTATTTTTAACGACAATAACCAAATAATGAGATTTAAGTCACATTTTACAGGCAAATAAATGCAGGTCAACTTAACGTCAATAATATTGTGGGTATTTTATTTTTAAGGGCAATAAGTAAGCTTAAAAGATTCACCCATAAAATCCTGCAGCTTCAATACCCGCAGGACGATAAAGGGTTGTTTAGGCGCATTGTGCCAACAGTTGGCGTACTTCGTCAGTATTCAAAGGCCGCACCAATCGTGCCACTTCTTTACCATCATGCAGCAAAATCAAAGTCGGCCAAAGTTTAACCCGAAATGCTCGGCCCAGGGGTTTACCTTTTCCGTCATATAACTTGATGTGCGGCAGCTTTAAATGTTCGTTCAGTACCTCTTCCACTGCAGGTCGCGCCGCCTGACAATGGCCGCACCAGGGAACGCCGAATTCCAGAAGTGCATCACCTATTAATCCGCTGACCTGTTCAAGTGTTGGTGCATCTTCTGCATAATTCGGGTTAAAACCAAGCTGACTGCTTTGCATGTTATTTGATTCCTCACTATTGATGATTGGCAAGCTGCGATCTGTACAACCAGATAAGTTCAAGTTGCGCGGCTGGTAAAGATACACTTTGTCCTTAAATTAAGCACCGAAAAACTCATGAAAGCAAGGCATTGATTACAGTAACTGGATGTTCTAATTAAAAAGTCAATAAAAAAGACTTAAAGTAGTTTTACGTCTGCTCAGCATGTGCTTTAAGTCGTATAAATGGGTATGAATTTAATCGATTTGGAATTCTATAAATATAAATTATTTAAAAAAAATGGCAAACCCGCAAAGGTTTACCATTATTTATTCAGCTCTATTTTTGAGCTAATATATCACAGCGAATTAAAGCGCTACGATACTGTCTGCTTGCGGGCCTTTTTGACCTTGGCTTACAGTGAATTCTACTTTTTGGCCTTCAGCTAAAGTTTTGAAACCGTCGCTTGCAATAGCACTAAAGTGAGCGAATACATCTGGACCAGATGCTTGCTCGATAAAACCAAAACCTTTAGCTTCGTTGAACCATTTAACGGTTCCTTGTACTTTCTCAGACATAATAATATCCTGTAATTTTTTTAATGTATGGTGCCTTCAAAAGGCTTGAATAGCGTAAAAACAGACTGGAACTTAAAAACTACAGTGCGTGGTATTATTAATAAAACAACGAAATGGAGAATGTAAACGTAAGGCTTTCTTTTGCTGAAGTACATTTTACAGAGTGAGAAATTAAAGTCAACAACCTGCCTAATAAGTGCGCAGCTTCCGACTGGAGGACATCTAGGGTGCTGCAGCGATCGCGCAGGCCCTAGATAAAACAACCGGAAGCAATAAAACAAGCTGCGCCTAGGGCGAGAAAGCTCTTGCATTATCCTTCGTGGCTATCAATAGTAATGATTACCGCATCGGGGCGCCAATATTCAAACTCACAATCAATAATAGTGCCTTGCTGCTGATAATTAACCCTGCATATTTTTAATACTTGCTGACCCTGTGCCAGGTGCAGGGCGTCAGCAACCTGGCTATTCGCACCGCACAAAGTCACTTCAAAGCGTGAGCGTAAGGTCTGATAACCGTATCGCTGTTGATAAAGCCGGGTTAAAGACTGACTTAAATCCTGTTTCAATATATCGGGGAAAAGGGCGCTTATCAGGCAGTTTTGTACATATAAAACGGGCCTGTTATCCACATGACGCAGTCGCTCAATGCAATGTAATTCAGTGAGTTTCTCCAAGCCTAACAGCTTGCTTTGCTGTGCATCTGCGAATTTTGTGTGCACCGCTAATACTTGCGTTTTGGCACTGCGCTGCTGGTCACTAACCAACTGATGAAAATGGCAACGTGATAGCGGGTTGTAAATCAAAGGCGTAGGGCAAACAAACCAACCACGGCGACTTTCGCGGTAAATTATCCCTTCAATTTCTAAGGCTGACAGTGCTTCTTTAAGGGTAATACGGGTGGTGGAAAACAGCACACTTAACGCTCTTTCTGAGGGTAACTTCTGCGATCCATGCAATACATTCTGTGCTAATAATTGTCTGAGGCTATCTTTTATACGGCTTAATTGCGTCGCTTTAGTGTTTTCCATGACTGACCTATTCCAGCGCTTTAAAAGGCGTAAAAGTAGCACCCTTTAATAACAGAAATATGACAATCCTCTTTATCAGTATGCAATACAAAACAGTTATTTTACCTTCTTTAAACTGTCATCTTAGCTTCTTTAAAGTGTCACAGTCCCACTCTATGATGACAACTTATTTAACTGACCTAGTCCAGAGGAAATGCCATGAAAAAACTACTTACCATGACCACCTTAGCCGGTTGTCTGATTGCCACTGTTGCACATGCGGATAGTGATATTAATACTTTGATTGATAAGGCAAAAAGTGAGGGGCAACTGTACAGTATTGGTATGCCGGGCAGCTGGGCAAACTGGAAAGATACCTGGGCAGATATGAACAAGCTCTACGGTTTAAGCCATCAGGATACCGATATGAGTTCAGCGCAGGAAATAGCCAAGTTCGCCGCTGAAAAAAATAATGCCACGGCAGATATTGGTGATGTGGGTTTTGCTTTTGCCCGTGTCGCGGTGGAAAAAGGGGTAACACAAGCTTATAAACCAAGCACGTGGGCGGAAATTCCCGATTGGGCAAAAGATAAAGACGGGCACTGGGCGATTGCCTATACCGGCACTATCTCTTTTTTAAGCAACAATAACCTGGTGAAAAACCCACCCAAGAGTTGGGCTGATATATTAGCCGGCGACTACAAAGTCACAGTGGGGGATGTGGGCACTGCAGCGCAGGCAAATAATGCCGTATTAGCGGCGGCATTTGCTAATGGTGGTAATGAGAAAAACATCGAACCCGCATTGAAATTCTTTGCTGAATTGGCCAAGCAAGGGCGTTTATCAATGAATGATCCGAGCATTGCCAATATTGAGAAAGGGGAGGTTGCCTTAGCTATTATGTGGGACTTTAACGCTTTGAACTACCGCGCTAAAATTGATAGTTCACGCTTTACCGTGACTATTCCACAGGATGGCTCGGTTATCTCTGGATATACCACCATTATCAATAAATACGCAAAAAACCCCAATGCCGCGAAACTCGCACGTGAATATATCTTCAGTGATCAAGGGCAAATCAATTTAGCCGAAGGTTATGCCCGTCCTATTCGTAGCAATGTCGTTCTGCCTGCAGCAACACAAGCGAAACTGATTAGCAATGATCAGTACAGCAATGTTTTCCCAATCACGGACTTTAAAGACTGGGAAAAAACAGCGCGTAAATTGCCAAGACAATGGCAAGAAAACGTTCTTATCCATATCCAATAAGGGGCAGCAGCATGAGCAATAAAGTAATCTTTGTTGTTCTTGATGGCCTAAATTATCAAGTAGCCCAAAATTGTATGGGTTACTTGAGTGCCTTTATGGACAGCCAGCAAGCAACGACTTACCAGATCAGCTGTGAATTACCGTCATTATCACGGCCGTTATATGAATGTTTATTAACCGGCGAAGCGCCTGTACACAGCGGTATAGTCAATAACCAGGTGAGGCGTTTATCATTTAACAGCAGTGTCTTTAGCTTAGCGGTACAAGCGGGGCTAACCACCGCTGCGGCGGCCTATCACTGGGTCAGTGAATTATACAATAGCAGCCCCTACAATCAGCAAACAGATCGTATCTGTAATGATAAATCTCTTAATATTCAACATGGTATGTTTTATCACTTAGATCATTACCCGGACACTATTTTGTTTGCCGATGGCGAGCATTTACGGCAAACCTATCAACCGGATTTTTTACTTATTCATCCGATGAATATTGATGATGCGGGCCATCGGTTTGGTTTGGACTCCCCCGAGTACCGCAATAGTGCCCGTCAGGCGGACATCATTTTATCGGATTATTTACCCACCTGGATAGAAGAAGGTTATCAAGTGGTGATCACCAGTGATCATGGCATGAATAATGATAAAACCCATGGGGGCATTTTAGAGGAGGAGCGCGCGGTGCCGCTGTTTTTACTTGGCACGCAGTTTAGCCAGAAAAGCGTTGATCTAAAACAAACTCAAATTTGCGGGCTGCTGTGTCAGTTATTGGGATTGTCTGATCATCAAAAACCCTATAATCCTGCTTTATTAAAACAAGGTTAAGGCGATGAATAGCACTGTATTACCCGGCGTAGCACAGAGAAAAACAGGGCGCTTTGAAAAATTTAAAACACAGTCACTAAAGCGATTCAGACCCTTATGGTTATTATTGCCGTTTTTAGTGCTGTTCTTTTTATTTCAAATTGCGCCGATGATTTGGATAGTGCTTAACAGCTTTGTGTTTGATCAGCAGGTGAGTTTAGAAAACTATCAAACTATCTTTAATTCGGCCTTTATTTTACAGGCCTTTGGCAATAGTTTATGGCTGGCGTTCTGGTCCAGTAGTATCAGCCTAATTTTAGCGCTGTTTTTTGTGGCCTCATTACGCAAAGTTGACTCTGGCTTGCGTGATGCAGTGGTGGCTTTTACCAATATGGCCGCCAACTTCAGTGGTGTGCCTTTGGCTTTTGCTTTTATTATTATTCTAGGATTCAACGGTGCGGTGACTTTATTGTTAAAAAAAGTCGGTCTGATTGATGATTTTAATCTCTATGGACAGTGGGGACTATTAACTCTGTATGTGTATTTCCAGGTGCCACTTGCAACCTTATTGCTGTATCCCGCTTTTGATGCTTTACAGGATGACTGGCAAGCCGCCTGTACTTTATTAGGCGCAAAAAAATGGCAGTTTTGGACGGAGATTGCATTGCCGGTTTTATCGCCTGCTATCCTGGGTACCTTTATTATTTTAATTGCTAACGCGATCGGTGCCTATGCCAGTGTCTATGCCTTAACCACGGGTAACTACAATGTGGTGACGGTGCGCATCGCCAGTTTAGTGTCGGGGGATCTTTTCTTAGAGCCT
>NZ_JBLIED010000028.1:0-45087 GCF_047632955.1 Psychromonas sp.
TACGGTAAATTTATCGAACGCGATACGTTGGCCAAAGGTGAAGAGTTTAAAGTGCCGTTAATCCGTATTGGCTTCCCAATTTTTGACCGTCATCATCTACATCACCAGACTACTTGGGGTTATGAAGGTGCAATGCAGATTTTAACCACGCTAGTCAACGAAATTTTAGCCAAGCTGGATCAACAAACCAGCAAATATGGCGAAACAGATTTCGGTTTTGATTTAATACGATAAAACCTTTCAAGGTTGGAGGTCAATTCTCCAACCTTTTATTTTTAGCAAAACAGCTTATTTCAGCAAGCTTTTTTGCTAAAAAAGGACTCATTAATAGATCCAGTCATTTAATCCAAGGAGCAGTTATGCCTAACATAATGTTAAGAGAACAAAACGGGATCCTAACGGGTTACATCGCTAAAAAAGATCTGGAAGCACAGGTTACGTCACTGGAGTTTGAAGAACAGGATCGCTGGGGTGGCAAACTCACTTTAAGCACTGGAGATAGTTATTATTTTGAACCTTTATCTGCAGTTCCCCGCTTACCAATAACAATCAGAATGCGCCGTGGTTAATAGCATGTAAAGGAGAAAAACATGACAACAAATACCCCAAAACTACAAATAGCAGTGGCCTCAACAGATGGCAAAACCGTTGATGGCCATTTTGGCTCCTGTGAAAAATTTTATATCTACAGCCTTGATGCACAGCAGATTCAGTATATTGAAATGCGCAATGCAGAAGGTGGGCGAGGCAGTGAAAAAAATGCTTTCCGTGCACAAATAATCAAAGATTGCCAACTGATGTTTTGCGCTTCTATTGGCGGTCCGGCAGCAGCAAAGGTGATCAACGCAGGCATTCACCCACTGAAAAGCAAAGATACCCCGACTATTGTCGATCAGCTTTTAGAGCTTCAACAACGCGTAAGCGCTGGTGCATTACCGCCATGGCTGGCAAAACTGATGGGCCAGTCTGATTACCTGAGTGAGCGATTCTCGGCATTAGAGTAATCAATAAAAGCAGGTTTTGTCAGCTGTCGTTCATTGTGGTAAATGCAACACAATCAAACTGTTAAATATCAATAGGTTAAATCAGGAATGAAGTTTGCAGTAGAAATATAACAGACGTTATATTTTGGAGATAATATGCGACAATCAGAAATCACTGAGCTGCAGAATGAACCGGCCTGCAGCCATAATAAAAAATCAAAATCAGGTTGTGCACCCGCAACACCCGGTGCGACTGCAGGCGGTTGTTGTTTTGATGGCGCGCAGATAACCTTGCTTCCTATCGCTGACGTCGCTCACATAGTCCATGGACCGATAGGTTGTGCCGGCAGTTCCTGGGATAAACGTGGTACACAAAGTTCTGGCCCGGAACTATTTCGTTTAGGTTTTAGCACTGACTTAAATGAGCAGGATGTGATTATGGGCCGTGGTGAAAAACGCCTTTATCATGCGATATTACAAGTGGCCGAAAAACACCAACCGGCAGCCGTTTTTATTTACAATACTTGTGTTCCCGCGATGGAAGGAGACGATATTGAATCTGTTTGTCGAAGCGCACAAAAGAAAATAAATATGCCCGTGATTGCCATCGATGCGGCAGGGTTTTATGGCAATAAAAACCTCGGTAATCGTATCGCCGGCGAATTAATGGTTGATAAAGTTATTGGCACGGCAACACCTGCTCCTAAACCTGAATTTGCCGGGGGTATTGTCCACGATATCGCATTAGTGGGGGAATATAATATTGCCGGAGAGTTATGGCATATTCTGCCTTTATTGGATCAATTAGGTTTACGAGTACTCGCCAATTTATCCGGTGACTGCCGCTTTAAAGAGCTGCAGACTATGCATCATGCACAGGCATTAATGCTGGTTTGTTCCAGAGCGCAGATTAATGTGGCACGAAAACTGGAAGACAAATATCAGATTCCCTGGTTTGAGGGCAGTTTCTATGGAATTCGGGATATTTGTGATGCCCTGCGTCAATTTGCCAAACTGATTGATGACCCTTCATTAACCACTCGCACTGAACAGCTAATAAACGCAGAGCTAAGCAAGCTTAATGAAGCACTAACCCCTTACATAGAACGATTAAAAGGCAAAAAGGCTTTGCTTTATACCGGCGGCGTTAAATCCTGGTCGATTGTTTCTGCATTACAAGATCTTGGTATGGAAGTCGTTGCCAGTGGCACACGAAAAAGTACCGAAGAGGACAAGGCCAGAATTCGCGAGTTAATGGGTGATAATGCCATTTTACTTGATGAAACAAGTCCGCGAAATCTGCTCGATGTTGCTTATCAGTACAAGGCGGACGTGATGATTGCCGGCGGTCGTAATATGTACACAGCTTATAAAGCGAGAATGCCCTTTGTTGAAGTAAACCAGGAGCGCGAGCATGCTTTTGCTGGTTTTAAAGGCATGTTAACCCTAGCCCAACAATTATGCCTGACGATTGAAAGTCCAGTTTGGCAACAAGTGCGTCAACCGGCGCCCTGGTCATAACCATGATTTTAAAAATTTTATATTCTCTCTTTCGAAAGTAGGAACATGATATGGCACAGATAATTCCCAATAAAAAACCGCTGGCGGAACAACCATTAAAAGTTGGCCAGCCAATCGGTGCTGCACTGGCTTTTTTAGGTCTGGATAAAACCATCCCTTTAATGCATGCAGCGCAAGGCTGTAGTGCCTTTGCTAAAGTGTTTTTGATACAACATTTTCATGAGCCCATTCCAATGCAGTCCACTGCAATGGATCCTATTTCCACGGTAATGGGATCCGATGATAACCTGATTCAGGCATTCACTAATATCGCTCAAAAACATCATCCCAAAGTAATAGGTTTACTTACCTCTGGTTTGACCGAGGCGCAAGGATCCGACATTCAGCATTCGCTCAAACTCTTTCAACAAGCAAATCCTAAATATAAAAATACGGTTATTATTCCAGTCAATACGCCCGATTTTTACGGCTCACTGGAAACCGGTTATGCCGTTGCGGTTGAAGCAATGATTGAACACCTTGTCGCGAACAAACCGCCCTCCAGTGCACGTCGTAAACGTGTCAACATTTTAGCCAGCCATATGCTTAATACAGGTGATATTGAGTTATTAAAAAGTTATGTGGAAGCATTCGGTCTGACACCCGTCGTAGTGCCGGATCTTAGTTTATCTCTTGATGGTCATCTGGCTGAACAGGACTTTACCGCTTTATCTCAAGGGGGAGCTACGGTAGAGCAGATAAAAACAATGGGACAAGGTTTAATCACCTTGGTTTTTGGACGTTCATTAGAGCGTGCGGCCGATATGTTAGCGCAACGTACTCAAATTCCGACCGAAATATTTCCACACCTGCATACACTGGAGGAATCGGATCGTTTGGTAAGTTTACTTGGTAAAATCAGCGGTCGCAAGACCCCTGCCGCGATCATACGAGCTCGAGGTCAACTCTGTGATGCGCTTATTGATACCCACAGTCAGCTGGGGGGGAAAAAAGCAGCATTCGCCATGGAAGCGGATCACCTGAATGCATTTAGCGCCATGTTTAGCAGCGTAAACATAACCTTAGCGGCTATTATTGCGCCCTGCAATCAACCGCAGTTAATCTCATTACCCGTTGACAAAGTGCAGATTGGCGATCTCTATGATTTACAACAGCAAGCTATTCAGGAAAATGTCGACTTGTTGCTCGCCAACTCCCATGCCAGTGGGTTTGCCAAACAGATAGGTATCCCCTTATTGCGGATTGGTATTCCGGTTCATGATCAATTTGGTTGTTTTGCTAAAAGTTTCATCGGCTACACAGGGATCCGCAATACCCTCTTTGAATTAGCTAATTTATTACATCACGAGGTGCATAGCATTCCGGTTTATCACTCCAAATTTAAACAGGATTTAAAGCAAATTAAGATGACGGAGGCATGATATGAGCAACGCATCGGCGCAAGTATTAAAAATAGCTTTTGCCAGCAGCAATAATATTGATTTAGATGAACATGTTAGAACCTGTTTTAGCCTCAGTATTTATGCAGGATTTAACCCAAATCAAGATGACGGAAGCATGATATGACCAACACATCGCAGCAAAAATTAAAAATAGCTTTTGCCAGCAGCAATAATATTGATTTAGATGAACATTTTGGGACCTGTTTTAGCCTCTGTATTTATGCATTAACCCGCTCAGACAGCGAGCATCTTAATACTGTTCTCCTGAGTCGTGAAGAAGGCCATCAGCAACAAAAAATAAGCGATCGGTTGTTGGCATTAGAGGATTGTTTTGCCGTTTATTGTCTCGCTTGCGGTAATCCGGTTCGCCGACAACTGTTGGCACAGGGTACACGGGTGATTATTCAATCTACAAGTGAACCGATTGCTAACCTTTTAATGGGCATTCAAAACAACTGGCCGGGGCAAATCGCGCAGAGACAACTAAGGCAAAGAAGAAAAAAACAAGACGCTGATTATTTTGAAAAATTAGCAGATGGTGAATGGGATGAACAAAATTAAAAACTATTTTTACATTTAAATAAGGAAACAAAATGGCAGAGTTAACAGGGTTAACAAAGTCTGGTGGAAACTGGACACCGCAATTTGTCGAAAGTCTGGCACAGGAAAACTGCATTGGTTGCGGACGTTGTTATAACGTCTGCACCCGTGATGTTTTTGCCCCGGAAGAAATTGAAGTTGATGAAGATGATCTTGGTGATTACGATGATGATCTGCGCATGGTCATGAGTCTTGCCAACGCCGACAACTGTATTGGTTGCGGCGCTTGCGCTAAATCATGTTCAAAACAATGTTTTGAGTTCGCAGCACAAACGCTTTAATGGTAATAATATAAATCAACGTCTTGCTCTAACTTGTAATAACAAGACGTTGCTCTCACCATAAAACCGTCAATAATAACCTTAAACTTAAACTTAAATCCTGCGGACATGAATGTTCATCGTCTGAATACGGTAAGCTATTTGCCTCGGGCTCATATTAAGAATACGTGCTGCTTTAGCCTGCACCCAACCGGATTGCTCTAATGCCGCAATCACCCGCTGGCGCTCATCCATCTCCTCACTATCACCACCTAAATTAGCACATGGTAGCACTACCCCATGGTGAATAACTTGCAGTGCAGCGTTGCCGGGAGCCGTGTGACTTGGCGTGATCACCAGTACATCCCGATCAATTAAACCCGACTCACTCATAATGGCAGCTCGTTCAAGACAGTTTTCTAATTCACGAATATTACCAGGCCAATGATGCCCCATTAAAAGTCTGATTGCCCCATCACTTATTTTTAACGTACGATTCTGTCGCTTGGATAATTTAGTAAGCAAAAATCGGGATAATTCAGGTAAATCTTCCAATCTTTCTCGTAAAGACGGCAGCATAATTGGCATAACATTTAAACGGTAATATAAATCTTCACGAAAATTACCGTTTTGAACGTCCAACTCTAACGGTCTATTGGTTGCTGTAATAATCCTAACATTGACTTTAATAGTTTCCTGCCCACCAACTCGTTCGAACTCTCCCTCCTGTAAAATACGCAATAATTTAGCCTGAAAACTGGCACTAATTTCACCAATTTCATCGAGAAACAGAGTACCACCATCAGCCAGTTCAAAACGCCCTTTGCGCATTTTTACCGCACCGGTAAAAGCTCCTTTTTCATGGCCAAATAATTCACTTTCTAATAAATTATCGGGTAATGCAGCACAGTTAAGCTTAATAAAAGGGCAATCAGAACGGGGGGAATTATACGCAATAGCACCGGCAATTAACTCTTTACCCGTTCCACTTTCGCCACGAATCAATACGGTAGTATCCCATTTTGCCACCTGCCTGACGGTTTCGAATATTTCTCGCATTACAGCTGTATCACCAACCATGGCAGGAAAACATTGCGGATTTTTAACCGTGCGCTGCAAAATCTCATTAGAATTTTGTAACTCTTGTTTTTCTTTTTGTACCGTATCCGATAAATGCAGCGTCTGCAGTATTAAGTTGGCAACCATTTCTAAAAAACGCGTTTTCACAGCCAATTCACTTAAATCTGAGTTCATCGGTTGAGCAACCAATACGCCCGCACGACTTTCATTCTTCCCTATCGGCACACAGATTAGCGGTAAGTCATAATCGTACAAACTAAGCCTGTCTAAAAAACGCGGATCCTTAGAAAGCTTTACAATTACTTGTGTTTCACCTTTTGCCTGAACGGAGCCTAGAATCCCCTCATTGGCACGATACTTAATTCTAGAGGCATCTCTAATCACCTCCGGATTTGCACCATGTAATGCCTGCACCAACAAACCTTGGCGGTCATCATTATATAAAGTCACCATGCCGAACTGCATACCGGCTAACTCATGCAAACAACACAACATCTGCTGTAATGTTTCCTCCATATTAAGAGATAGACTCAAAATAACACTGATTTTGTGCAATGCATTTAACTGCTGCTCAGCCCCAAAATGCTGTACTGAATCATTATTCATTAAATTTGTCATAAACTACCCCGTTAGATCTTTCATCTGCTAATAAGGCAGATAAAGACTGAAACACTACGTTCTCTGTCACAAAAGCAACAATTGTCTTAACTGTCGCATCAACCTTAATTTTTTATTGAGTCATAAGGGACAACGCAACTAACATGCCATAAATGTGATATATATCTCAAAAAAACAAAAACAAAACAAACAAATGATCTACATCAAAATAACCACTATTTTAAAAGGGCTTTAGCAAAATTAAAGATTTTTGTTTTACTTCATAAATCCCCCCCTATTCACCATACGCCCCTTTATAGGGCAATTTTTAGACAAAAAAAGCCACCTTGGTGCATTAAGCCAAGCACTATTTTTTGGCACAAATATCGCAGTAACTTAAATTAAGCGTACGTAACAAAGCGCATATTTTTAATTTTCTAAGTGTTAAACAGTTTCGCTTGTAAAGAAGGAGAAATGGATGAGTGAATACCTATTATTGCTACTGACCACCAGTTTGGTGAATAACGTGGTCCTCGCACAGTTTTTAGGACTGTGCCCATTTATGGGGGTTTCTAATAAGGTTGGTTCTGCTATGGGAATGGGTATAGCCACCACTTTTGTACTGACGTTGTCCTGCTCTGCCGCCTGGATCTTAGATCATTATTTACTGCTGCCACTGGGACTCGGTTTTTTACGGCTACTGAGTTTTCTTTTGGTGATCGCCGTTCTAGTGCAACTCACAGACATGATGGTTGCTTATCAAAGCCCCGAGCTGCACAAAATATTAGGCATTTTTTTACCGCTTATTACCACCAACTGCGCCATTCTCGGGGTTGCTTTATTAACCATTAGAGAGCAGTTAGGTTTTGTTGAAGCGATGCTCTACGGTTTTGGTTCTGCAGCTGGTTTTACGTTAGTGATCGTCATTTTTGCCGGATTAAGAGAACGTATGGCCCTGTGCCGCATCCCGTCTGCAATGGAAGGCGCGCCGATCAGTTTTATTACCGCAGGAATATTAGCAATGGCTTTTTCAGGATTTGCCGGACTTGCTTAGAAGGAGCACAACATGGAAATTATAAGCTTATTAAGTATTCCGCTACTGGCGATGATCATAGGGTTTGCTTTAAGCCTGGCAAGTCTATTTTTTGCCAAAGAAGAGGATCCGCTAGTCAACGCCGTTAATGAACTTTTACCCAATGGACAATGCGGCCAGTGTGGTTATCCAGGTTGCGCGCAGGCCGCCATTGCCCTCAGTGAGGGAAAACTAGGCCCGGATTGCTGTCCGCCGGGCGGACAGGCTTTAGCGCAACAACTCTCTAAATTGTTAGGTGTTCCTCTATTGAACAAAAGTAATCAGGAAAAAACGCTTCCTCAAGTGGTAGAGATACAAGCAAGTTTATGTGACGGCTGTACACGCTGTTTTAAAAAATGTCCCTTTGATGCGATTGTTGGCGCCAATAAACAGCTGCATGGGGTATTGAGCGAAATCTGCACCGGTTGTGGAATCTGCCTTAGTGCCTGCCCACAGGATGCCATTATTTATAAAACGGATCCTATTTTCACTACGGGTTGGGCATGGCCTAAACCCCTGCATAACCCTCGGGAGCTTAAATCATGATTTTTTTCAAGTCATTAATGCGCGGCGGCGTACACCCTGACGGACAAAAACAGTTAAGCAGCAACAGTGAAATTGTACGCCTGGATCCACCGAGGCGTTTATTTATATCGCTTAAACAACATATCGGCATGCCGGCAAAAGTGATTGTCAAAGCAGGCGAGAGTGTTATCGCCGGGCAGCTTATTGCGGTTGGGCATGGCAGTAGCGCCAATATTCATGCCCCGCAGTCTGGTATTGTCGATAAAATTGGCAAACATCGAGCGGCTATCCCCGGTGGTGGAGAGGAAATAATGATCCACCTGCTGTGCGATCCGCAAAATAATGATAGCGCAGTTAAGATTGATCATCACAAAAAAGGCCGCGAAGAGTTGCTTAATATTATTGAGGCGGCGGGTATTGTTGGTATGGGGGGGGCAGTTTTCCCTACTGCGACTAAATTACGTTCGGGTTTTAATAAAAAAATAGACACTTTACTGATTAATGGATGTGAATGTGAACCTTACTTAACCTGCGACGATCAGGTCATGCGCCAGCAGAGTGTGCAGGTAATTGGCGGGATCCGTTATCTGCTAGAGGTAACGGGGGCAGCGAAAGCTATTATCGGTATTGAGGATAATAAACCGCAAGCGCTGCAAATCCTTACGGATGCCGCCAGTGAAGACGACAATATAGAGGTAAAATCCCTACCTACTCATTATCCTATGGGGTCGGCTAAACAGTTTATCAAAGCCCTGTGTCAAGTTGAAGTACCTAAAGGTAAACGCTCAACAGACGTGGGTGTTGTGGTACAAAATGTAGCAACTTGCGCCGCTGTATTTAATGCCATTCGCTTTGGCCAACCGCAAACCCATAGGGTGGTCACTTTAAGCGGAAGAGCTCTTGAACAACCCATGAATATCGAGGCGCCAATCGGTAGTTTAATTTCTGAATTAGTGGCGCGCTGTGGTGGTTTAAAAAGCAAAGTCAGTCGAATTGTGATTGGCGGACCGATGATGGGACACACTATCAGCAACATGCACAGCCCAATCATTAAAGGGACAAGTGGTATTTTACTGCTTGAAGAGGATGAAATTCCAGAATATAACAGCAGCCCCTGCGTAAGTTGCGGACGCTGCATTGCGGCCTGTCCGATGGGGTTAATGCCCAACAGAATGGCTGAATTGATAGAAAATGATGATCTGCAGGGTGCCAGCAAACAGGGATTAAGCGCCTGCTTACTCTGCGGTTCCTGCGCTTTCATTTGTCCGGCATCTTTACCGCTGACCCAATATTTTACCTACGCGAAAGATGAACTGAGTCTTCGAATGAAAATGGAGAATAAAGCACAACTGGCTCGCCGGTTAAATCAACAACGTAGTGAACGATTGTCGGTCGAAGCAGATAAAAAAGCCGCAGCGAAAGAAGCCAAAAAAGCGGCAAAAAGATCGAGAAAAACGTCACCCAGCATTGAGCAGGAGTTATAAATATGCCCACATTGATCTTAAGCGCCCCGCACATCCACTCAGGAATGACCGTTAGCCGCCTTATGAGACAAGTTATCTGGGCGTTACTACCCGCACTTGTGTTGGGCCTGTATTTATTTGGTGAAACAGCATTACAACTGCTATTTGCATCTGTTATTGCAGCATTGTTTACCGAGTGGTTGTGCCAAAAAATCCAAAAAAATCCGCTCGGCAGTTTGACCGATAGCAGTACTATCCTTACCTCTCTCTTGCTGATCATGAGTTTACCCCCCCATTTCCCCTGGTACCTTGGTGCATTTGGCGCGGCCATCGCGGTCGTTCTGGGCAAACAGGTTTATGGCGGACTGGGGCAAAACCTGTTTAATCCCGCAATGTTAGCCCGTGTGGTACTGCTGATCTGCTTCCCTGTTGAGATGACTACCTGGCCCAGTCCGGATCCTATTATTCCCCTGCTACCAGTACTGACTGCGGTTGATGGTTTTAGCGGTGCAACCTTATTAGGAACAGTAATGGAAAGTGGCAGCAGTGAAAGCCATCTGGGTCTACTGCCTATGTTACTTGGCATCAACCCGGGCAGCCTGGGCGAATCTCCTCTCTTATTGCTGCTTGGCGGCCTCTGGATGACCTGGAAAAAAGTCATTGATTGGCGCATCTCATTGGCTTTACTCGTTGGCTGTATATTGCCGTCAACGATTGCATGGGGGCTGTCTCCAGAAACAATTTTATCTCCTGCTGCACAGGCATCTAGTGGCGGATTAATGTTAGCGGCCTTTTTTATAGCAACCGATCCCGTTACCAGCCCTACTTCTCCGAAAGGCAGAATATGGTACGGCTTAGGCTGTGGTTTATTAATATTTTTAATTCGTATCTTCGGTACTTATCCTGAAGGCGTCGCTTTTGCAATTTTACTGATGAATGCGCTGAGTCCGCTGATTGAAATGTCGACTAAGCATCGCAGCTACGGGGAGAATAAATAATGTTAATCACCGATAAATTAAAAAACACACTTTACTACCCGGCTATCTTAATGGGTGTCGTCACATTATTAATTTGCAGCATACTGGCCTTAACTAACGCCGTTACCGCCGGGCCGATCGCTGCACGTCAAAAAGAGGATTTAACTAAACTGCTAAATCAAGTTTTACCGGAAAGTTTTTATGATAATCAGCCTCTTGATAATAAGTATCAGCTGAGCGCAGATGGTCAGGATGTGTTTTTTTACCGCGCAAAACTTAAAGATAAAATCAGCGCGCTGGTTTTATTTACTAAAGCTGCAGGTTATTCGGGTGATATTTCGTTGTTGATCGCGATCACTGCCGATGGTGAACTGAGCGGCGTTCGTGTACTCAGCCATACCGAAACACCGGGACTGGGAGATCAAATTGAGCGGGTTAAATCCGACTGGATATTAAGCTTTAACGGATTATCGCTTATCAATCCCCAACCGTCAGGCTGGGCGGTCAAGAAAGACGGTGGGCAGTTTGATGCATTTACAGGCGCAACCATCACCCCAAGAGCGGTTGTACAAGGTGTTTTCAACACACTGCAACTGTTCAAAGAGCAGAAAAATTATTTTCTGGAGACAAGTGGCAATAAAAAAGCACTTAGCAGCACACCAACTGCAGCAGCCGTAGTAAAACAGACAACGACAGAAGCCAAAAGATAAGTAAATTTGTAACATCTGAATATCAATCAATCCCTGTAAAAGGAGTTAATATGCAGCAGTATAATTATAAAGAGATGATTAAAAATGGCCTATGGGATAACAACGTCGTATTTGTACAGATGCTCGCACTCTGCCCATTATTAGCAGTGACGAGCGGTGCAACTAACGGCTTGGGTATGGGGCTAATTACCACGGCGGTGATGTTTTTTTCCAGTCTACTGGTCTCACTAATCCGCCCATTTTTAACCCCTAAAGTACGTATCCCCATTTTTGTGTTGTTAATTGCCAGCTTAGTAACAGTTGCAGATCTTGCAATGAATGCCTGGTTTCATGAATTGCACAAAGTCCTCGGATTATTTATTCCGTTGATTGTTACTAACTGTGCCATTTTGGGCCGGGCTGAATCCTACGCATCAAAAAACCCCAGCTTGCCCGCTATGGTTGATGGCTTGGCAACCGGTGCCGGTTTCACTCTTGCCTTGGTGATACTTGGCGGAATTAGAGAAATTGTTGGCAGCGGTACTTTGTTTGCTAATGCCAGTTTATTACTGGGTGAACATTTTTCTGTTATCGAACTAACGCTATTACCTGAATACCGTGGTCTGTTATTAGTGCTGCTGCCATCTGGTGGATTTATCGTGCTTGGCCTGATACTTGCTGGTAAACGTATCTTAGATCAAGCGCATGACCCGAAAGCGGTTCAGAGTGACTTTTCATGCACAACAAGTTAATCGCAGGAGTAACAAAATGAAAATAAGTATCGCCTACGCAGCCGGTAGTGACAGTTTCTGGCAGGAACTGGATTTAACCGCGCCCGTCACTGCAGAACAAGCAGTGCAGCAGTCAAGACTACCAGAGACATTCAGTGATCTCGACCTAAGCACGCTAAAAATAGGCATTTTTGGTAAAGTATGTCCGAAAAACAAAACCTTAGAAGAGGGTAATCGGGTCGAAATTTATCAACCGATAAGTTCTCAAATATCTGATGACGATGACGACGATGATGATGATGATGATGATTAGGAGTAAGCTATGTTAAGACACATTATTGAAATAGACCAGGCATCCTGCAACGGCTGTGGTGACTGCGTACCAACATGCCATGAGGGAGCTTTGCAAATTATTGATAATAAGGCGCATCTTATTAGCGATCTTATGTGCGATGGTCTAGGCGCCTGCCTGGGTCACTGCCCTACTGGCGCACTAAAAGTCATACTGCGTGAAGCAACTCCCTATGATGAACGGCAGGTGATGATTAATATCATCAAAGGTGGTAAAAATGTGATACAGGCACATCTGCAACATCTGCAACATCTGCTGGAACATAATGAACTAAAATATCACGGAATCGCACTGCAGGTATTACAGGAGGAAAATATTCCTGTACCGCTAGGTAATTTAAAACCAAAAAGTAAAAAAACCGCTGCATGCCCTGGCACTGAGTCTCTTAGTTTGACTGAAAAAAGTGTAGCTGAAAAAAGCCCGGCTCCAAGTGACGCAACAAGCAGTCAACTAAGTAACTGGCCAATACAGTTACATCTGATTAATCCAACAAACAGCGAATTTTATAATACAGATTTGCTGCTCGCGGCTGATTGTTGTGCTTTTAGCGCAGCGGATTTTCATCAGCGCTATCTTACGGGTAAAAAATTAGCCATGGCCTGCCCCAAACTCGATCCTAATCAGGAAAGTTATATTGAAAAACTCAGTATAATGATCCGCTACGGCAAGCTAAACAGCATCACCGTATTAAGAATGGATGTCCCCTGCTGCGCAGGATTATCCTCTCTGGTTGATAAAGCGGTATTGCAGGCTAAAAGAAAAATCCCCATTGAAACCATCACCATCAACAAACAGGGTTATCCTCTGTAGTTGATAAAGTTGAGAGAGCGAAGAAAAAAATCTCAATGGCTATCATAATCCCAGATAAAGCAGGTACCTAACCAGTCACCTGCGCCATTAAATTTCAACAAACTCAAGCCCGTCATAGCATGCCTAGTATCGCTTTTAGGCGCATTTTATTTACTGATTTACAACCCGCATAAACCTTTTTGTTACAACCCCTACAATCCCCTCTTTCGTCTTAAATTAAATATAAAAAAAGTAATTTAAATCAATATGTTAAATATATTTTTATGCGGCGATAAAACAGGCATATATCCTGCATTTATAGTTTACAGTATTTATAGTTTACAGTATTTATAGTTTACAGCATTTCTCAAAATCCCGAAGTGAGGTTAAAGATGAAATTTTCACAATATGCAGTGCTATTGACAATGGTATTTTCGAATCTTTGTTATGCGGATAATGTAATGATTGCCGTTGCCAATAATTTTTATAAGCCGATGAAAAGTATTGCGCTCGATTTTAAACAAGCGACAACACATGAAATACAGCTCAGCACCGGCAGCACCGGGCAACTCTATGCACAAATAGTCAACGGAGCACCCTTTGATATATTTCTATCTGCTGATACAAAACATCCTAAAAAATTAGTGGAGGCCAATTTAGCAAGTCAACCATTTACCTATGCAAAAGGCCTGCTGGTTTTATGGTCAGCACAGGAGGATCTTATTGATTCAAGCGGGCAGATATTAACCTCGGATAGGTTCCATTACCTTGCGATGCCCGATCCCAGACTTGCACCCTATGGTTTTGCAGCGCAACAAACAATGCAAAAATTAGGTCAATACCAACGTCTTAAATCTAAAATGGTTATGGGTAAAGGATTAAATGCCACTTATCAATTTATTGCGACCAGTAATGCTGAATTAGGTTTTATCGCGTTATCGCAAATTTTTAAAAATGGGCAATACCAAAGCGGATCACATTGGCTGATTCCCACTGATTTATATTCTCCAATTTTGCAGGATGCTGTTTTGCTGCGCACCGCTAAAGACAACCCGGCCGCCAAAGCTTTTATCCAATATTTAGCAAGCAATAGCGCCAAGCGTTTAATTGCGGGTTTCGGTTATCAATAGAGGAAAATATGATGGCAGATATCGACGTCAGCGTTATTTTCACCACCTTAAAATTAGCTTCAGTGGTGACCCTGTGGTTATTGTTGATCGCCATTCCGCTAGCGTGGTGGTTATCTCAAACTAAATCTAAATGGAAAGGGGTTGTTGGTGCGCTATCTTCTCTGCCTTTAGTCCTGCCCCCTACCGTCTTGGGCTTTTATCTGTTGGTGGCTTTAGGTCCCAATGGCCCCTTAGGCCAATTTTTTACGCCATTAGGGCTGGACAGATTACCCTTCACCTTTTCCGGAATTGCTATCGCTTGTATTGTGCACTCCCTGCCTTTTGTAATCCAACCCTTACAAAATTCGTTTACCGCGATTGGGACTCGTCCTTTAGAGGTGGCAGCAACGTTACGCGCCTCACCCTGGAATGCTTTTTGGTATGTGGCCATGCCGCTCGCCTGGCCAGGTGTTTTTGCTGCGGCAATTATGGGGTTTTGTCATACGCTTGGCGAATTTGGTGTGGTTTTGATGATTGGCGGTAATATTCCGGGGAAAACCCGAGTGGTATCCGTTGAAATTTATAATTATGTTGAAGCGCTAGAATATGGAAAAGCACACTTACTTGCCGGTGGTATGGTGGTTTTTTCATTTATGGCTTTACTGGCAATATATGCCCTTAATTACAAACACCAGGCAAGAATTTAAGGACGATAAATGCAAAACCTACAAGCAAAATTTAATGTTCAATACGATGATTTCCGCCTGCGGGTAGATCTGCATTTACCCGCTCAGGGGGTGAGTGTTTTATTTGGTCATTCCGGCTCAGGGAAAACAACCTGTTTACGGGCAATGGCCGGGCTTGAACGTTTAAAAGATGGGTTTTTTTCAGTTGCAGGAGAAGTATGGCAAGACGAATCAAAGGGTATTTTTGTTCCTCCACATCAACGTGAAATTGGTTATGTTTTTCAAGAGGCGGGATTGTTTTCTCACTTAACGGTGCTTAAAAATTTACACTTCGGTTATCACAGGATTGCGGCGCACAAACGTAAAATAACCATCGCTACGGTTATCAACCTGCTTGGAATAGCGCATTTATTAAATCGTATGCCAAACAAATTATCGGGTGGTGAAAAACAACGCGTGTCGATTGCGCGAGCATTATTAACCTCACCTAAATTATTGCTGATGGATGAACCTTTATCGGCATTGGATAATGTTTTAAAGGCTGAAATTTTACCTTATTTAGAACGCTTACATAGCGAGCTTGCAATTCCAATTATCTACGTCAGCCACAGTGTTGATGAAGTCGCCCGTCTGGCCGATCACATTGTTATATTAGAGAAGGGAAAAGTGATTGCCGATGGACAGGCAAAATCCATTATGACGGAGGTTAAACTGCAAAAGTTATTTGCTAAAGGAATGAGCAGTATTATTGAAACAACGATCGCCAAACACAGTAGTAACTACCTGACATTATTGGATGCCGACGGGGTTCAGTTATGGGTAAGCAGATGCCCGATGCCCGTCGGGAGTCGTTACCGTTGCCGAATATTAGCCTCGGATGTGAGCCTGTGTTTATCTAAACCTAAGGACTCTTCCATTTTGAATGAAGTCAGTGCCACCATCCTGCAGATTGAAGCAGCAACGGAAATGTCTGAACTATTACTGGTATTACAGTTGCAGAATAAACAACGTATTTTGTCACAAGTGACCCAAAAATCCGTTGAAAAACTAAATCTTAAAATAGGACAGCAGGTTTGGGCACAAATTAAAGCCGTCGCTATTTGTTAAGAAGAGATATTTTCTAGACATTATTCGCACAGAAATCCCAACAATTTGTGGTCTTTCAGACTATCCTGCACTAGTTTCAACGAAGAAATTAATCATAAAAACGGATTAATCTTCAGGAGCGAAGCATTCATCAAAACTTCGGCAAGTATCACAACTAGGAGCACGGCACATATAATCCCCGCCCAATTCACAAAGCTGCTTATAAATAAATCTTTTCCAGCGCATATTCTGAGTGTTTTTTTTAGCAAACTCGGGAAAATACACCGACATTAATAAAGTTAATGCTCCGCGCTCAGGCAATCCCAAATCTTTCCAGAGGTGTTCAGAGCCAAGGCAGGCCGTTGCAACCACCACCGCCATCTGCGCTGCGAAATTCATATCGGAATTGGCATAATCACTCAGTAAAGCGCTTATTTCATTCCTTTCTTGAAGGCGAATTTGTAAAAGCTCCTGATAAATATCTCGTTTACGTTGCCGCTGAACAATCTCCTCCGGGTTCAATTTTTGTTGATTAAACAGCTTAAAATGCTCTTTTAATTGCGTATAATTTTGCGACATCAGACCTAATGCGGTCGGAAAAGAGCTTTGACCTGACCAATAAGTCTTCACGATGCAGTCCCAATAAAAGGATGGGAGCCTCTTCTGCTGCATTATATTTTTAGGCTGCGACATTATTTTCCCTTAGCTTATTTTGTTATTTCACGGCACTTATTGTTTGAATCTAAGTCATGTTATTTGCTAGGATTTAAGCTGTTATCCATAATTAATATACAAGAATCATTCCTATTGTTCATTTATCTCCCATTAAAGTCTGTAAGCGCATATATCCAATTGTTAATCCTCAAAACAACAGCAGGACCCGTGCCAAAGTGAATAATATCTAACCGCCATATTGGCAGTTTACTGAAAATGCAGATAACTCATTTTGTTGTAACCCATACAATTATTCTTTTTGTTGTGCCAAAGATCACATGAAAAATAACGCCATACGAAAAATAAAACTTATAAATCATGATTTTAGAGAAAATCAGGCCAAAAGTAATCAGGCATAAATCCTGCAAGAACATAACTAGCAGAATATACCCCCTCTACCTACAGGAGAATGACCATGGCTAATACAGGCATTATTTTCGGCACAGATACAGGTAAAACACGCAAAGTAGCAAAACAAATTTATAAGATGCTGAGCAGTGACAATGTCGCTAAACCGGTTAATATCAACCGTATTTCAATTGAAGACCTGTTGGAATATGACAACCTTATTATCGGCACCCCTACACTTGGAGAGGGAGAACTGCCCGGGTTATCGGTGGAGTGTGAAAGTGAAAGTTGGGAAGAGATAGCTGCTGAGCTTGAAGAGGCGGATTTTAGCGGAAAAACCATCGCCCTTTATGGACTCGGCGATCAGGAAGGTTACCCGGATGAATTTGTCGATGCTTTGGGTGAATTGCACGATATATTTTCAGGTGCAGGTGCCACTATGATTGGCCGCTGGCCAAATAGCGGATATAAATTTAACAGCTCAACAGCTTTAGACGGCGATCATTTTGTTGGTCTTGCCTTAGATTTAGATAACCAGTCTGATTTAACGGAGCAACGCTTGGCACAATGGCTGGAAATTATCAAACCAGATCTCGGTTTATAACCTTATATTCGCTTAAGCATAAAAGAGCGCTGTATTTTACAGGGCTCTTTTTCCTATAAAAATTATCCACCAGATGAATCAAGTTTCTGATTCATCTGGTGGATATCAAAAAGGAATTACTAATGAATCAAATTAACAACCGTTATCTGTCGTTTTCTGGTAACACGTGTGATACCAACGCCGCTCAGTTGATAGAGATGTTAGAAATGAATATTAATGCCGGTAATGGCAGCAAAGAATGGCACACCTACTTTGCGATAAAAAGGCAACAACAGCTCAAATCACAACATGATGATTTACATTTTGTTGGCAATCAAACAAATACCTTATATGAATACTTTGAACTTTGTGAAGATCAATCTGCACTCGTATTACTTTATAAAATAGAGCAAGAATGTTGTTAGTTATGAGACAGTATTTAAGTTAAAAATAATATAATAATATTTTTAACTTACCTCTTCACCCTTCACCCTCCACTGTTGCAGTTAATTAAATCGCCTGAAATTGTTTGAGGGAAAATAAATAGCGTAATGCGCTCGATTAAATAAGTACTATTGAGATGAAAAAGTGCGGTTATTATTTTTCAGATGACAATCAGCACAAGCGAATATTGTCATTTTTAGTTTTATAATTGTAACCTTTAAAGCAAATTGTTGTTTTAACGATAATATTTTACTTTCCCTCGACTGACCAGCAGCATTTAATACCCTCATAAAAATAACCAACAGCGACTATGAAACATCATAACCAAATGTTTTATATACATAAAAAAATATAAAGGCATTGTTTATCCCGCTATTAAGCCGCTTAAAGTGTTAACAATCTAACCTGCAAATTAGTTGCTATTTATGGCTTATGAATTGCAACTATTTTCATCATCAATTTGGCTTAATTGATACCTCTTGTCTGGCATTCAAATCAGATCAATAGGAGTTGCGTTTATTTGCCACATCCATTCTAAGCACCAATAATATTTGTGAATACGGTGTGGCTAAAACTAAAAACTAACGTACCTATCAATAAACTTATAACAAGTGCATTCATTAGGTGCTTTTTCTTGGCAGGAAAATCATCACTAACAGGGCATGAGTTACAGGGTTGTGTTATTTCAACGTGACAAAATCGTCAGAGACGGTTCTTTAGCTGCTCACCGTTGCAATAAACACGAATCTTGTGCAATAAATTGTTGAGCTTAATAGCGTTGATTTTAACTGCCAAGACGATCCACGTTTTGCTGTATCTGTTATCAAGGGGTCAAATTGGTATAACTTTTTACAACCAAAAGGAAATGTTATATGGCTACTGTCTATTTTTCATCACCCATTATGAGAAAAAATAAAAAAGTGATAGCTGTTGCGGGTAAGCGCAGCGCGCTATTAGGTCTCGCACAAGAAAACGGCATTAAGATACCACATGAGTGCAAGGATGGTCGCTGTGGCTCCTGCTTAGTGGAAGTTACCCATCTTGATGGTGATCATATTAAAGGGACAATGTTAACCGATAAAGAACGCGAAGGACTTAAAAACATTGGTAAACTTTCGGAGAAAGATGCTGAGCGTGCTTCAGTGTATGACCTGCCGCCAAAATACCGATTAGCTTGCCAAGCGATTGTCACCGATGAAGATCTGCTGGTTAAGTTCACCGGCGAACCTGGTGGCGCATAACTAATTTGCATGCCTTTGCATATTACTCAGATTAATAGTTGAAAATGGGCAGAGATATTTGTTTATAGATTTTTTATGCTGTTAATTGGGAAGTTCATCTATTTTAAACTGCCTTTTTACCAAAAAAGGCAAAGAAACGACACAGTCGGAGTGAAATACATTAGCATGCTGATTTATAGCTTATCAGTTTAATTACCAGCCTTTTAAGCTTAAAAGGTTGGTTTTTATTCAGGCGGATAGCCTGCACGCTTGCTGATCCTAATATTAAAAGTAGAGCTTGTTTTTATAATTTTGGCAAAGAAGTCATTATAAATTTTAATCGATAAAATAGTTGCGGCAGCATAAAGGGGATTCTTTTAGGTTTTTTGACAGAGACTAAAGACGCACATTCAATCTACGATTCTGCTCATCATTGCAAATACTGAATAGCAGCACAGAAGGCTATTGGCAGATAACATGGAGATGCAAAAACAGATAATCGAGAAGATTAAAATGGGACTGGTTTACGGTGAAGTCCGGAACATCGGTAAATGTATTTATCTTAAAACCAGTCTGGTTGTTCACTATGCCCGGAGTTTGAGGAGACCATAATATAAAACCATTAACTCACCGAGAGTAAACTGCTTATCCATTTTTTTTGCTGTTTTTTCTTACGATGCTCATAAAGTTGCAGGCTTATCTCCTGCAGTGCTTCAGCCTGGTTTAATTCACTAGGAGGGTAAATTTCATGACATAATAATAGATGTAAGCCAATTTCGCTTTCAACAACTGAGCTTACCGTCTGTATTGGCATTAAAAACAAAAGGTTATCTAATTCCGGATAAAGCTGACCGCGCGTAACAGTGCCAATTAAGCCATTATTTAATGCGCTTGGGCATTCAGAATTTTGCATTGCAAGTTTTGAAAAGTCATCAATATTATCCCGTAATTTATCCCGTATCGTATTGATTCTTTTTTTAGCCGCCGTGCTTTTATTTTCAGGATATTGATCGTTAATAGTAATTAATATATGGCTTACCTTACGTCGCTCAGGGTGAGAAAATCTGCCTTTGTTTTTTTGGTAATAATCCAACGCTTCTTTTGTTTTCACCGCAGGGACATGCAGACTCTGCGCTTCGATTGTTTTTTCGCAGAGAAGGTCCCGATAGATAACTTGCTGTAATTGTTTCTTGCTCATTTTCTGTTTTTCAAGGCAGAGGTTAAAATCATCCGAGTTATCAAACTGACTTTGTAACTGCTCAATGGCAACATCAACTTCTTGTACCGCCACTTTCTGATCCACTGATTCAGGACTCGCCAGTACCACCGTCATTAATCTCTGCGCCACTTCAACTTGCCCTTCCAGTTTATCTAATATAACTGCATCAAGTGATTCTGGAGCACATTGGTACCCATTCCAGGCTAATTTTATTAATTGGTACTGCCGGCAGACAGCTAAGTTAATTGGGTAGTTTGCTAACATGATTTTCTCCCTACGGATAATAGCGATGCGGCTGCTTGCTCTATTTTTAGTGCCGATTCCGGGACTATCCATGAATTATTATCCAGGCCATTTTGCTGCTCAAATAAAATGCGGTAGGACAAAGGTGCTTTTTTGCTCTCTATCCCTAATACTTGCCCGCTTGCGCCGCGGGTAACCACTATTTTTCCGCAGCTACTAAGGGATTGCTGTACCGTTACGCGATCACCTCGCTCAAACAGTCTATCAATCCATGGTGTTGTTAGATCGATCAATTCCGACTCTCGGCAACCTACGGTAACGCCTTGATCGATAAAATCAACTTCATAGATAACCTGATCCTGCAGGAACTTGCCCACCCCTTTAATATACCCCAGGTTACCTCGACGGATTAATAGGGCGCCGCGCGTACTGCCCATAAAAGTGCCGTCATTTCTGATATTTTTAATCACTCTGACCTGATCACCAAAATCAAATATTGCTTCCATTGTAAAATATCCTTATTCAGCTAATAGCGCCTAATATCCGGCTGCTTATTTTAAGTAACTCTTTCCCCGAAGGACTGCGTTTGCGGTTAATAGCAAACTCCTGCACCGCGGACAATATTTTTCCGGTTTGCACTTGATCTAATACAATTCCAAACCGGGCAAAAACCGCTTTCACAGCGGCCATGCCCGAGTGTTTACCTAAAACCAGGGTATGAGTGCGTCCCAATAATCCAGGATCCAGACCTTGATAATTACGTATATCTTTGATTAAACCATCAATATGAATACCGGATTCATGGGTAAATACTCGCGCACCCACCAAACTTTTTTGCCTTGGGACAGGTTGACCTGCCGCCTTGGAAACGGCTAAACAAAGCGCTGGAAAACTGTTTAGGCGAATGCCCGTTTGCTGCTGATAACATTGATGCAGCGCGATAACCACCTCTTCTAAAGGTGCGTTACCCGCACGTTCGCCTAAACCAATGACAGTGGTATTCGCATAAGCTGCGCCGGCTTTAATGGCCGCGAGGGTATTCGCCGTCGCCAAACCCAAATCATCATGACAGTGGATCTCAATTGCTAAAGGTTGCCCGGTGCTTAATATTTTAATTTTCTCATAGGTTGTAAAGGGTTCAAGCAAACCTAAAGTATCTGCGTAACGTAATCGTTGCGCACCTGCTCGTTCCCCTAATTGACCAATTGCGATTAAAAAATCAAGTTCAGCCCGTGATGCATCCTCACAACCAATACACACTTTTAACCCCAATGAAACTGCATAATAAATTGATTCTTCTAGTTTTTTCAAAATTGTAGCGGGTTCACATTTGAGCTTGTGAGTGATCATCTGTTGTGAAGTTGGAATAGAAATATCCACCCAATCAAGCTTTAACTCAGCAGCAAGTGCTATTTCATCGTTTTTAGCGCGACACCAAGCCATTAATATAGCTTTGGGTAATGCTTTTCGAATCGCAGCAATGGTTAAACACTCCTCAGTGCCCATTGCCGGAATACCAATCTCTAAATCCGTCACCCCCGCTTGAAAGAGCATGATTGCCAACTTCACTTTTTCTTTGCGGGTGAAAGCCACTCCGGCCGTCTGTTCGCCATCCCTGAGCGTTGTATCGTTAATAATCACCATAACTGCAACCTTTTAAGCAAATGCAGGCTCAAAACAATCCAATTCAACGGGTTTGCCATCCTGCCAATAGGGAGACAACAATCTCAACTTGTCGATAATTTGCGGAATAACTTCAATCACTTTATCTATCTCTTTCTCTTTGGTGTAACGGGAAAGGGAGAAACGAATGGTGCCATGCGCTGCAGTATAGGGAATTTGCATCGCCTTCATTACATGGGATGGTTCGAGAGATCCTGAAGTGCAGGCACTGCCACTTGATGCCGCAATTCCAAATTGATTAAGCAGCATTAAAATCGCTTCACCTTCGACATATTCAAAGGCGATATTGCAGGTATTAGCAGTACGGTTTTGTGGATCGCCGGTCACAAAGGCATGTTCAACCTGAGCTAAAATCCCTTTTTCTAACTTGTCGCGTAAGGTTTTGACCCTTCCGGACATAGTCGTCAAATGCAGTTCGGCCTGCTCAGCGGCAACACCAAAAGCGACAATAGCGGGGCTATTTTCAGTCCCCGCTCGACGGCCACGCTCCTGATGACCCCCTCGAAGTAACGGGCGGTAGCGTACCCCTCGACGTACATATAAAGCACCTATCCCTTTGGGCGCATGCAGTTTATGTCCGGAAAAAGACAGCATATCAATCTCGGTGTCTTGAATATCTAAGGGAATTTTACCCACAGCCTGTACTGCATCAGTGTGAAACAAAACACCTTTTTCACGGGCTAATTTGGCCATCTCGGGAATCGGGAATAGCGTACCGGTTTCATTATTTGCCCACATAATGGTCACTAATGCGGTCTGATCCGATAATAGCTTGCGATAGCTTTCGACATCTAATCGCCCCTGCTTATCCACTGCCAGATAATGGATCTTGTATCCCTCCAGCGCCAGTTGTTCACAGACTTCCAAGGTAGCAGGATGTTCAACCGTGGTGGTAATAATCTCTTTTTTATTAGGGTTAACTTTTAGCGCCGAATAAATTGCGGTGGTGGTTGATTCCGTTGCACAGGATGTAAAAATAATTTCACTTTCATGCAATGCACCAATTAAATCGGCAACACGTTTACGGGCCAACTTTATTTGCGCACCGACTTTATCGCCAAAACTGTGAATAGAGGAGGGATTCCCAAACTGCTCACTAAAAAAAGGTAACATAGCCTCAAGCGCCATGGTATCAACCTTAGTTGTCGCATTATTATCTAGATAAATTGTTCTCATATCGGTCTCCTCAGCTAAACGACATTCGCTAAATGTGATAGGTTTTTTAATTCTTCCGGTTCATAACTTGCAGGCTCCTGGTTGACAACCGGGATCGGTCTACCCAATTTTTCACTGATTTGATCCTGCAGCCAGCCCAGAGTGACATCTGTCATCATGCAACCCGTACAAGCACCCGACAAACTGACAATGATTAAATTTTCACCTGCTTGAACTAAACTCACATCACCGCCGTCAACCTGCAAATAAGGTCTTAAATTGTCAATAATTTCCGTCACTTTTTGGGTAAGTTGCTGACTCTCGGACGACTCTTCAGAATTTTCACGGCTCAACTCCATTTCCGCCACGGACGCAGTTGCCAAAGAGGTCGCCGATGCACAAGCCTTTTTCTTGCTTATTACGGCATCAATCACTCTTTCTATTTTTTCATGGCAACTCGTACAGGCGCCACCTGCTTTGGTATAGTTAATAACATCTTCAATGTTTGTTAACGCATTTTTTTCAACTGCACGGGTTATTTTGCCCTCATCAACAGCAAAACAACGACAAATAAGTTTACCTTCTTCGTGGTCATCGGCTGTTAATTCAATGCCCCGATAATTGGCAATAGCGGCTTCTAACGCTTCTTGCCCCATCACCGAACAATGCATTTTTTCGGGTGGCAAACCACCAAGGTAATCAACAATTTCCTGGTTGGTCAGTTGCGCAGCCTGATCAACCGTTTTACCGATAATCAGTTCTGTTAATGCTGATGATGATGCAATGGCGCTACCGCAACCAAATGTTTGAAAACCCGCCTCTTCGATAATATCTGTCTGCTCATTTACCTTTAAGGTTAAACGTAAGGCATCACCACAACTAATTGAGCCCACATCACCAATGCCATTCGCATCGGCTAATGCTTTCGCATTTCTTGGATTAAAAAAATGATCTTTTACTGTTTCCGAATAGTTCCACATATGCGCCTCATTAATCAATTGACCTTGTGATTGGTATTTTGCAAAACTTAGACCAATTATGAATACCCTTTGTATTCATGAGGTTATGATATTTATCAGTGGAGGTAGTCGGTTTGTGCCACAGTAGAATGTGCGCTTTGTCGCAAATGATACATTAGTCAAAGGCCTTATCTTTGCGCAAAATTGTCCTGTGTTAATTTTGCTACAATTGTCTTCTATACCACTAATCAGGCTTTAAAAAACTTCAACTAAAATGTCGGAATTACTATTTAAGTATTTTTTTATCAATATGTTATAGATAATAAGGTATCTGGTATAAAGATTGCATTCTTGATCATAAGTCATTCTTTCCAGGTAGATAATTATGAACAAAAACAGCACTAGCAGTACTCACTTAAACGATTTCGCTGAACAACAGGCAACTCGCCCTAGTTGCAAATCTAAATGCGAAAGCGACACCTTAACTCCGGCAATTAATCTCAACAAAGTATCCCCATCAGCCGTTACCATTGCTCGGTCACAATTGCAAAAAGTTGCGCAGCACCCCTGTTATTCTAGTGACGCACATCATAAATATGCGCGTATGCATCTGCCCGTTGCACCCGCTTGTAATATTCAATGTAATTACTGCAATCGCAAGTACGACTGTGCCAGCGAATCTCGGCCCGGGGTTGTCTCGGAGTTACTTACCCCAACGCAGGCATTACTTAAAGCGCAAACCGTTGCCAAAGCAATACCACAACTTTCGGTAATAGGCATTGCAGGGCCTGGTGATCCTTTAGCTAACCCGGTACGGACGTTTGAGACATTAGAGTTAATACGCGAAGCAATGCCGGATATAAAACTTTGTATCTCGACCAATGGATTAACCCTATCAGAGCATGTGGATAAATTAGTGAGCCTTGGGGTTGATCATGTCACTGTTACTATTAATACACTCGATGAAGTGATTGCGGCACAAATTTATAAATGGATTTATTATCAAGGTAAACGATATAGCGGAGTGCAAGCGGGAAGAATATTAATTGAGCGTCAAATAGCAGGTATTAAAGCACTTTCCATGGCGGGAATATTAACCAAAATTAATTCGGTATTGATCCCGGGAATAAACGACGGGCATTTACCTGAGCTTAGTCGAGAACTCAGACGCAATAATGTGTTTTTACATAATATTATGCCCCTAATAAGCCAACCTGAGCATGGCACCTTTTTTGGTCTGGCAGGACAAAGAGAGCCTAGCAGTGATGAGCTTGAACAAGTACGGGAATTATCGGGTGGTAATGTCAGTCAAATGAAACATTGCCAACAATGTCGAGCTGATGCCGTAGGTATGCTTGGCGAAGATAGAAATGCCGAGTTTTCTATCAAAGGTATTGACCCGGCAGTCGTTGATTACTCGCAAACCATGTTAGGCCGAAGCCGCTTTCAGTCAGCCGTTATTAGTAAAGGTAGCTCCGAAACTCAAGCTTCTTTAGTGGTTGCTATCGCTAGCGGAATGAATGATCAAATAGATCTGCATTTTGGACATGCCGATTGCTTTAAGTTATATCTGATCATTCGTAATGAGCAACATTATATTGGTGAGAGAAGAATAAAACGTTATTGCTCTGGCGCAAGTGACTGTGATGAGCAAAGCGATCTTGACGAGGCTCAACACTCAAATCAGGAGTCAAGTTTAAGCAAAACAATAAAAGCACTGCATGGTGTCGACCTGTTATTGTGCTGCCGTCTTGGTACCACGCCCTGGGAAGCATTGGAAGAGGCCGGGATTTTGCCGAATGTAGATTATGCCTACCGTGAAGTAAATACCGTTCTGCCGGAGTTATTCCCTCGCTATGCTGAACTGGCAGGTGCTAAATGGCGTAAACAACAGAATATGGAGCCGTAAACACAATGGCCTTAACCATCGGAACTAATTGTTTTTGTTGTTATGCCTGTGAGACTGTTTGCCCTGAAGGTGCGATCATTGTCAAAGGGCATACCTTTACGATTAATCCCAACCTGTGCAGCGAATGCAGTGATATTGATACTCCCAGGTGTATGGCAATTTGTCCCGAGCCTAATGTAATTAAGCAAATTGATTAGTATCAATTTGCTTAATCTTGTGATCTTTTTTTTGAAGTGCCCCTTTGCTCTCGCTCGGTTAAAAAACCTATAATTCAGGCTAAGTTAGTGCATATAATGAATAGGTAAAAAATCATGAATACTGATTTCTTTAGTTTACTTCATGTCATTCGAGTCAATGGGAAAAAATACTTAATCGTGCACCTTCCCTCTCAACACCTTGATATTGCCTTGCCTCTTCTTAGAATCCATTCTGCGTCTTTGTGAGTTACGTGTTGGCTTCGTAGCTCTTCGCGCTTTCTGAATAGCAGTAGCAGATAGGATTAATTCTTTTAGACGGTTAAGCGCATCATCTCTATTTTGCTCTTGAACACGATAACTTTGGGCCTTGATAATAACCACTCCATCTTTAGTAACCCGACTATCAGATAAAGCTAACAACCTATTTTTGTAAAAATCTGGCAATGTAGAACGCTTAATATCAAAACGTAAATGTATCGCAGACGAAGTTTTATTTACCTTCTGACCGCCAGCTCCCATCGCCCTGATGGCCGTGAGTTCTATTTGCCATTCAGCTATAATAATGGCGTTTGATATTCTAATCATTACTATTTTCCTTTCGGAGGTGCTACTTGACAAGTAACCTGATCAACTCGTTGGCCTCCATTGCCAGTACCCCTGATATTATTAACATCTATTTGCCAATCAGCTATTGATACGTAGTTTGAGATGACTAATTCAGTCATCTGTATTTACTACCACACTTATTATTAAATTCCTTACTCTTTACGTGATTATACATTTTAATACTTAGCGCGTCTCGATAGTGGAATTCTGAGTGTATATAATGAGATTTATCTATAAGTTAGAATTATGAAAATCTAAAAATTAAAGGTATTATTTTCCCTAACGCTGCGTTTTTGAATGGAGCAATACGAGCGCTTTCGTTGTTGATGCTGCGCTTGAACTTATTCACCCTAATTGTTTTCAATAGGAACAATACTGACAAAGTTAAATTAAAATTTTAATAAGATTAATGATATTTTTAACATTGCGGTCCTTTCACTTATAAATTATCTTTTAACTTGCGACATCACTTAAGCATTTCTTCGGATTTTGGTTTTTTATCCAGATAGTGCTTTTTATATATTTCCGCCGGCATGGATGCGATTTGATAATCGATCATCTTATTAAAAGTAGTTAATAAGGGGATAAATTTTTGTTGATTTTTTTCCAGCTGAGAAAGCAAATAATAACCCGCTTCAACCGTTGACAAACCATCAGCTCGTGGTGATTTGCGAATACGATATTCGCTTTTTTTATCTATATTAATTGATATCTTCGGTAAGTTCTGCAAAAAAGGATTACTCATCAATAATTTGTAGGCCTTTTTCCAACTGCCATCGAGTAAAATAAAAACGCTGCGGTCATTCAGTTGTGTGCTACTAAGCTGCTCCGCCGGCACTGCCGAGGGATCGGGAAAAACTAAATAGCTGTTCTGTAAATCAAATAAGCTAGGATCAAACAAGGTTCCCACGCTGATTTTTGAGCGCTTTAATGACAACCCCAAAATCCGTGCAGTGCCAATCGCATTTTTTTCTTCACCGGGATCTTGCAATACATGTACAAAGTGTTGATTATCAATCAACTGTATCGCTGAGCAGATACACGCCGATTGAGCTTTTAAGCAGCGTTTGCAAACAGCTCTTTTACTCATTTATAAAGACCTCTCAATAAAGGAAACAGATGCGCGCTCTTATTATCGAAACGTCATTGATAATATTACTGACTCTGATGGTGTATTGGTTTGACCCGGAAGCCAGTAACCAACTCGCATATTATCATAATGGCATAGCAGAAGGAGAAATTTGGAGACTGATTAGTGCGACATTTTGCCATACTAATTTTAATCACCTGGTATTGAATATTGTCGGATTAATTGTCACTTTAGCGTTATTTGTTGATCTGTTTAAAACTATAAAAATTTTCCCCATCATTATTTTCTGCAGTTTATTTATTGGCTTATGCCTGTTTATCTTTGATACCGAGGTAATTTGGTATGTCGGTTTATCGGGGGTTTTACACGGTTTATTTAGCTTTGGGGTTGCCAAAGATATTGAGAATAAAGATTCCTGGGGTTATCTGCTCGGGGCGGGTCTGGTGATTAAAATTATCTATGAGCAAATTTTTGGCGCATCGCAAAGTACGGTCCATTTAATTGCGGCAGAAGTATTGGTAAATGCGCATCTTTACGGCGCAATCGCGGGTTATATCTTTTATATCTTTTATAGATATAAAAGATATAAACTTGAAAAAAGTGATTGATTACTAATAAATAATATTGGCATCTGTTAATATTCATCAATACTAGCTCTGTTCCATTTTATTGTTGTAATTATCAAAATTTCAATATGTTATAAAAAAAATTAATCTGCTTTCAATATTGAAAACGCCGGCTTGTGGAATGGGTATTATAAGTTGTTAATTCAAAAACATGATCATGAGTTTACTCTCTGCAGAGACAAGAACTTTCAGACAGTAAAAGATGCAATGTTTACCGGAAAATGGAATGTTGAATGCGTAAATGGTTATCTACCCAGCTGCAATTTGGAATACAGAAAGACGGTATTAATTACAGAAAAAATGTCACTGCAAATTTGATTCTTTGTTTCGCTTTTTTAATGTTATGTTTTTATACTGCAGTCTATTTTTACAACGGTGAAGCTCCGCTATTTTATACCGATGGTGTATTATTCATGCTTTTTCCGCTTTTTTTACTTTTATTTAGAAGAAAAAAAAATACCCTCGCTCATATTGCCTTACAAATTATGGGCATCTGCCTTTTGTATATTATTCATATTAACGAAGGCCAGCATTACCTGCCAATCTGGTCATTTATTTATATTTATGTATCAATGATCCTCTATGGTCATCAAAAAGGATTATTACTGGCGATCGTTTATTACTTTGTCGTTTTATCAATGTTATATAGCTGGACTGGCCATTCTCTTAATATCATCAGTTATATTCGTTTTACTTCAGTGGCACTATTAAGTGTTGTCATCTCTTATCTTTCAGAGTATTTAATATTTAAAATATTTAATCAATTAACTGAAACGCAAAAAGAACTCGAAAAAACCAATAAAATCGATGCATTAACCGGACTTTATAACCGCGGTCATTTTGATGACGTATTTACAAAAGAAATTAATACCACGAAACGGGCGCACACCTTGTTGGCCTTTGCGATGCTTGATATTGATTATTTTAAACCTTTTAATGATACATACGGACATCAAATCGGTGATCAGGCTTTAATCACCGTATCCAATCTGTTAAAAAGTAAATTAAAACGTTCAAATGACGCTATTTTCAGACTTGGAGGTGAAGAATTTGCCCTGTTATTTAAGGTGCAGAATGAAAAAGAAGCAGTGTATATTGTTGATGATATCCTCAATGCCGTTGAAGAGTTAAAAATCCCGCATGCCAACAGTGAAATGTCCCGCTTTTTGACCGTCTCTTGCGGATTAGAAGTGATCACCGCGGAACACAATTTAACAGAGAAACAAATGTATAAAAGTTGTGATGAGCTTTTATACAAAGCAAAACATGCAGGGCGTAATAGAACCTCCCACTCATGCAACCTAAAACTATTAAATTACAATAAGTTACAGATAGTTAAATAATCTCTCTTAATAACCATTACAAAAAAGCGTCTAATATCATTAATTAAATTTGCCATCAATAAATACTCGCGTAAGATGCCGACTTTATTTAACAAGTTAGGACAATTTATGATCAACCCCGTTGTACTCTCAGTCTGCGCGATGCTGGCTTTGTCATTAATGCGTATTAATGTAGTGGTGGCCTTAACATTAAGTGCATTAATTGGTGGGTTAAGTGCCGGTCTGTCACTCGCTGATACCGTCAGTGCTTTTGAAGGAGGACTTGGCGGCGGTGCAACCATCGCATTAAGTTACGCCATGCTCGGTGCCTTTGCCGTAGCAATTTCCAAATCAGGCATTACCGATTTATTAGCGCAAACAGTTATTAATAAAGTGCATGGCAGGCACCCGGATCATTTAACCTACGTGATCAAATATGTGGTGTTAACTTTAATTTTATTAATGACTATTTCATCGCAGAATATAATCCCAGTGCATATCGCCTTTATCCCCATTTTAATTCCGCCATTATTAACGGTATTTAGAAAATTACGTTTAGACCGACGTTTGGTTGCATGCGTATTGACCTTTGGTTTGGTTACTCCCTATATGGTTTTACCGATTGGTTTTGGCGGTATCTTTTTAAATAATATTTTATTAAAAAATTTACATGATAATGGTCTGCAGGTCACCGCCGATCAGGTACCAACCGCCATGATTTTACCTGCGCTTGGTATGGTTACCGGTTTATTGATTGCGGTATTTTTCAGTTACCGCAAACCGCGTGATTATCCTCAGGACGAGCTGCCGGTGACGATCGAAGAACATAAACACCCCGTAGAAAAACAAATAAATAAGCGCCATATCGGCATTGCAGTCGTTGCCATTACGGCAACATTAGCAGTACAGCTTTCATCCGGTTCGATGATTGTCGGGGGCTTAGCCGGTTTTATGGTATTTACTATCGGTGGGGTTATCGCTTGGAAAGAAACACAGGATGTTTTTACCAAAGGTGTACATATGATGGCCATGATAGGCTTTATTATGATTGCTGCAGCAGGTTTTGCTGCGGTGATGAAAGCCACTGGCAGCGTGGACACCTTAGTTGAAATGTTATCTACAAATATTGGCCAAAATAAACCGCTTGCAGCAATATTAATGCTGGTGGTGGGATTATTAGTGACCATGGGGATCGGCTCTTCTTTTTCAACGATTCCAATTATTGCCACTATTTACGTCCCCCTTGCCCTCTCCTTTGGTTTTTCACCGATGGCTATCATCGCATTAGTCGGAACTGCAGCGGCCTTAGGTGATGCCGGTTCACCGGCTTCAGACTCGACTCTGGGACCGACAGCCGGTCTAAACGCCGATGGCCAACATGATCATATTTGGGATACTGTGGTGCCGACATTCATCCACTATAACCTACCCTTAATGGTATTTGGCTGGATTGCGGCGATGAGTTTGTAACGCCTTAAAAGAAAGCAAAACTGACCGCAATTGAACTAAAAAAAAGGAAAGCAGCTTAGCTGTTTTCCTTTTTTTATCTCATTGTTTTTTAGGGTAAAATGATATCAGTATAATAGCGTTTCCCTCGACAAAACAATACTCCGCTGACAATGCTACGGTGACAATGCTACAGAGAGATCAATTAAAACAGCCCGATATTCTAATTTCATTTTTGTTATTTAATTTTTATGGTTTAAAGTCATAATTTACAAACTGACACCTTTAAGATAATTAACTAAAAATCATCAGCAGCTCTTTTAAACCGGTAAGCGATGTTTTTCTGCTATAAGCAAAGAACGAGATGCTTCGAGTGCCTGCTCTTCTTTGCCTGCCATTATCGCCTTATAAATTGCGCGATGTTCTTTAATACATACCCCTCCATCTTTTGACGAGTAGGTAATAAAACTCATAAAAATAGTGGCTAATACATTACCAAAAGGTATATAAAAGTCATTTCCTGTTGATAAGAAAATTAAACGATGGAAATGCATGTCTGCTTCTGCCCAACGGTCATGGTCAAAGTCTTTAGCAATTTCTTCCATTATTTGAAAAGTATCTGATAGTTCAATACGCTGTTCTGCCGAAGCATTTTTTGCAGCTAATGCGCAGGCTTCTGGTTCAATGGCTTTGCGCAGACCAAGAAATTGCTGGTAAAACACTTTTGAATTTTCAAGGCCATCCATCCACTCAAGTAATTGCGGATCGAGAAAATTCCAATTATTTTTTTCAATAACAGTGGTACCAATTTTCGGTTTAGATCGCAGTAAACCTTTTGAAGAGAGTAATTTAACCGCTTCTCGTAAGGCTGTACGACTAATGCCAAATTGTTTACATAAAGTTATTTCATTCGGAATCGTTGATCCCTGAGCTAAATCACCGGATAAAATACTGCGGGCAATTGTTCGAGCAACTTGCATATGCAGACTGCGCGTTGAGCCCGATATGGTAGTAAAAACAGAAGACATTGGCACCCTTAATTGAAATATCGAACAACAAAAAATGCGACTACTATCAATGAGAAGACCAGCTACCATTGTATATATTAGTGTTATTTTACGGGACTTTATTAGTTAAATTATTTTATTATGTAAGACAATAATACATTATTTTTTTTATGAACAGAAGGTAATTAAATATCACAGCTTTTAAAAATTTATTTTTTATAAAGCGTTTCCACTTGTCCGGTTGTTTTTTTATTTTTCATTGTTAACTAGACAGAAAATAACCGCCTTCCTTAATAAATTGTCCGCAATTTTCTGAAAACAATCAAACTTGGCTAACCGGTAAGACATGAACGTAAGAAGAAGCAAGATTGGTTATTTAAACTTAACGATCCACCATAGGCTGTTTTAGCATATTTAATTCTTATCGTTAAAAGGCCCCTTGTATGCAACTTTTGATACTAAGTAGGTATTTTTAGTCAAATTTCCGTATTATCATTAACACGGTTGTCTAATTTTAATACAATATTCTTATGCAATTAATGTGGTAAATATCACTTTGTCATCTTTTTTTAAAGTATTTATTAACCATCATCTTCCTTATTTAAGCGATATAACCGGACACCCGGTTCCCTTTTTAAAGGCAACATTAAGAGTCTGGTGTTGATAAAATATTTAATATAAAAAAGAGTGAAACTGTTTTCCCAAGAAATAGCGTCAAATAATATTGGTTTTTATTGTGATCAATCCCTTTATTACAAAAAAACCTTTAGCAAAAAAAATAAAATATCTAGGTCACAACAAAACAATAGTCATATAATATAACTATTGTTTATTATGTGGTAAGTTTATCTTTATATGCAGTAAAAGCTTTTAATTAGAAAGATAGATACTTTGGCTTTGACCGCAAATTTCAAACTAATGAGTACTGCGCATAAATCAGTCCCAGTAAATACTTAAAAATGACGAGTAACATTAAATTGGAATTAGCTAAAGTTACAAACTTATCCTTAAGGACAATTATTTATAAAACATAATTATTTGGAGAAAAAATATGTTCTTTAATTTCGATGAAAAAGAATGGGAAGTTTTAGGCGATGGCATCAAACGTAAAATCGTTGGTCACACTGATGACCTTATGCTTGTTTACCTAAACTTTGACAAAGGCGCTATAGGCCATCCGCATGCTCATGATATTCATGACCAAATAGGTTTTGTTGCCGAAGGAAGTTTTGAAGCAGAAGTTAACGGTATTAAAAAAATATTGAACAAAGGTGATGCTTACATTGTTAAAAAAATGATCACACATGGGGCTATCGCTTTAGAAGATAATAGTATTCTAATTGATGTTTTCTCTCCTGCGCGTGAAGATTTTCTTAAGTAATTTCTCTTATAAAAGGTTTAACAATAACCTTTTCCTTATTTTATTGAGAATGATATGGCTAAATTTAAAATCGCAATTATTGGCGAATGCATGATCGAGCTTCAACAAAATGGTGAAGCGCTTAAACGTAGTTTTGGTGGAGATACATTAAATACTGCAGTTTACCTAGCGCGTCTGAGCAATGATAAAAACATTCAAACGACTTATGTTACCGCGTTAGGCTGTGATTCTTTCAGTACTGAAATGCTCAATGCCTGGCAGGCAGAAGGCATTGATACCAGTAAAGTACTGCGGTTAGAAGATAAAAACCCAGGATTATATTATATAGAAACAGATGATTCCGGTGAGCGTAGCTTCTATTATTGGAGAAATGACGCCGCGGCAAAATATCTGCTAGAGCAGGCGCAAAGTGAAAAACTATTAAACAATTTATTAGAATTTGATGCGATTTATCTCAGTGGCATCAGCCTTGCAATTTTAACGCAGCAAAGCCGTGACAAATTATTCGTTTTCTTAAAAGCTTTTAAGGCTAAAGGCGGACAGCTTATGTTTGACAATAACTTTCGCCCCAAACTGTGGCCTTCAAAAGAGCAAGCTATTACTAATTATTTAAAAATATTGTCATTAACAGATATCGCCCTGCTCACATTTGATGATGAGCAAATGCTTTATGGTGATATCGATAAGCAGGACTGTATTAAACGCACCCAAGCCGCCGGCGTTAAAGAGATCGCAATAAAAATGGGCTCAGATGCATGTTTAGTGGTTATTGGTGACAACATAACCTCAGTGCCTTGTATTGTAACCACCAATGTTGTTGATACTACCGCGGCTGGTGATTCATTTAGTGGCGGTTATTTAGCAAAACGCTTAACGGGCGGATCTGCAACTGAATCTGCTTTAGCAGGACATAAAGTAGCCTCACAAGTTATCCAATATCGTGGTGCTATCATTCCAACTGAAGCAATGCCAAAAATATTCTAAAAAACATAAGTAAATTAACGTTGAGGTTTCAATGAGCAAATTAAACGAACAACTAGCTGCACTTAAGGTCATCCCTGTTATCGCTATCAATGATGCCAATGATGCTGCGCCGCTTGCAAAAGTATTGGTTGAAAATGGTATGCCCTGTGCGGAAATCACTTTCCGTACTCCAGCGGCTGCACAGGCTATTCGGAATATGCGTGATGCATACCCAAAAATGCTAATTGGCTCCGGTACGGTTTTAACAACGGAGCAAGTTGATCAGTCGATTGCTGCTGGTGTTGATTTTATAGTGAGCCCCGGCTTTAATCCAACCACAGTTAAATACTGTCAGCAACGCGGCGTAACAATTATTCCTGGTGTAAACTCGCCAAGTTTAGTGGAACAAGCAATGGAAATGGGTCTGCAGACATTAAAATTTTTTCCTGCTGAACCATCGGGTGGTGTTTCAATGTTGAAAGCATTAACCGCTGTATATCCGGTAAAATTTATGCCGACAGGTGGTGTTACGGCAAATAATGTTGACCAATATCTTTCCATCCCGGCGGTCCTTGCCTGTGGTGGAACGTGGATGGTTCCGACTAATCTAGTTGATAATAAACAATGGGATGAGTTGGCGGCATTAGTTAAAGCTGCCGTTGCAATTGTTAACCCCGATTAGAATTAATGACAGCGTAATCTTCATTAAGAACAGATTTTTATATTAAATTTTTATATTAAACAGTGCCGTTAGTTTTGCGTAGTTCAGACAAGTCCTCGTGCAATATGCAATGTACAATATGCAATACGCAATACGCAATACGATGATTTAACGCAAAAATGACGGGGCTGTATCGTTTCCCCCCTAGATAAAGTTAAATAGCATCGACGCCTTCTTGCCGTTATAATTACAAAATAAACAGCAAAAACTAAAACTTGGTTTAATGTTTAGCTAGGATCTGTTTTAACAGCCATAAAGGTATATAAAAAATAGATTTGCTATTACATTAAATTAAAACGATAAAGTATTAAAAGACCAATACTATAAGTGAGCAGCGAACCGACTGTCGTACAGGCAATGACATTCGCAGCCAGCTTTGCATTAGCGCCCATCGCTCTGGCCATAACATAACTTGCAGCCGCGGTTGGGGCCGCTGTCATCAGAAAAATCAAACCTAACTGTAATCCTCTAAAGCCAAGCAGATAAGCCCCTCCTGTCATTAATATCGGAGCCACAATGATTTTTAAAACAGTGGCAAACCAGATAATAACACCATCTGAATTCAAGGACTTTAAATGCAGGCTACCACCGGCACATAATAACGCCATTGGCAGGCTCATATCTGCAAAATATTGTCCGGCATCGAGCATTACCTTGGGCACCGGTATGGTGAAGAAAAAGAATAAAACCCCCGATAAAATGCCAATAATTAATGGATTTTTAAAAATTGCTTTAAATAACCCGAAGAACATCTTGGGCGTTATTTTATGCTGTTTAGGGGTCAGTATTAACACCGATAAAACATTATATAAAACAACATGAAATGCCACATAAACAGCGGCTAACGCAAGACCTGCGTCCCCATAAATATTATCAACGTAGGCTAAGCCAATAATAGCGAGGTTGGCTCGAAAAGCACCTTGAATAATAGCACCATGATCATCCCGGTTTCGAGCAAACAGCTTGGTTAAAAGAACGACCAGTAGAAAAAATAAAATATTCGCCAATAAAGAATAAGCAATCAATGAAAAATCAATGTCTGTGCCATGCTCCGATTTTACAATGTTTAGAAAAAGAAGGGTTGGTAAAGTGACGGTAAAAACCAATTTTGATGCGATCTCAATGAATGGTTCATTAATAAAATTTATTCGTCTGAGAAACCACCCCAGAAAAAGTAGCAAGCAGATTGGCCCGGTCACGGATAAAGAGAACATAAGCGACTCTAAAAACATAAGCTTTCCTTGGTTATTTTCTGTTTTTAAGTAGATGCCTGAATTCTGAGCTATCGGCAGAATATTTCGGTTTTATTTCAACGAGAGCGAGCGAGAACATTTAATAATGGCCGTTGCCTGTTAATAATCATCACTAATACTCGACTTTACTACAATGATCTGTCATTAGGGATTTTTTTTATCCTAATTATTGTATATAATTCAATTAGTTTACTGCACTTCTCACGGAGTCTGATAATGAAAAGGTAAGCTGTTAATAAAATAGATATAAAGTTAGCATTTAGTCCCCTTAGTTCAGCTGGATAGAACAAGGACCTCCTAAGTCTTAGACGTGAGTTCAAATCTCGCAGGGGACACCACTTTCTCTTTCAAGAAAGTTCAACAAAGCCCACCAGCCTATTTAAAGTTCAACTATTTAAAGTTCAACCACGCCCGGTTGATATTTTTAAGGGCGATCGGTTAACAACTCCACTTACTGCAATAAGCAGCTTACTTTTATGGGTTTCTTCGGAATCTAATTAGAGGGATTGCGATAAGGTTAAGGCAGCGATAAATTTTCGGTACTTTTTAAAAAGTAAAAAGTCAGCTTGTGTGCTGACTTTTTTGTAGTTCAAGAAACCACTAAGCATTGAAGTCATTATATTACTCCAATTTAACTCTTTTAATGATTTACAATATGTCGCTATTCCTCAATTTTCTTTTTTCGACGCATCGGCGCAAAACCGGCCTCTTCCGCTTCATGGAAAATCTTATTAGGTGCCGCTTTAGGTTTACGCGTTTTACTGCTCTGTTTCTTTGCAGCTTTATGATTGACTGGGTTGATTTCTACGGCCTTAACAACTTTCTCAACAACACCTTTAAATTTGGGTTTAATACCATCAACACGGTCAAAACTTATTTGTTGCTGGACAAATTCTTCAACTTTTTTAAAGTTTACCCAGTCTTTAGGACCAATGATTGAAATTGCATCCCCTTTCTCACCCGCGCGTCCTGTCCGGCCTATGCGGTGAATATACTCTTCGGTATGTTTAGGGATATCGAAATTAATCACATGGCTGACATTGAGTAAATCTAATCCGCGAGAAGCAATATCGGTGGTCACTAACAGCTGCGCTTTACCACGGGAAAAACTGTCCATAATGCTATTGCGGTTGTTTTGCGTTAAATCGCCATGTAAGGCCAGCGTACTATAACCTCTTTCACTGAGTGCAGTACTGAGACGCTGCGCATCGAGACGCGTTGCGGTGAAGATGATGGCCTGTTTAATTTCTTCATTTTTTATAAAATGGAAGAGCAATTTTTCTTTTTGATTTAAGTTATCCGCCAGGTAAAAACGCTGTGAAATTTCACTGTGCTGCTGATTTTCTTCACCAATCGCAATACGTACCGGCGCTTTTAATAATTCAGCGGCAAATTCATTCACTTCGGCATGACCTAATGTGGCTGAAAATAACAAGGTTTGGCGCAAACGGTGGTTCGCTGCTGAGTTAACTGCTTTTAATTGCTCGGCAAAGCCTAAATCCAACATGCGATCGGCTTCATCCAGAATTAACAACTCTAAGCCTTGTAAATGCAATAACCCTTTTTTTAAATGATCGACGATTCGTCCCGGCGTACCAACGACAAAATGTGGGTCTTTATCTAAGGCTTTAACTTGATCGTTGAAGTTTTCCCCTCCTAGGACTAAGGTCGATTTCAAACTGGTATTTGAAACTAATAAACGCAGTTGCGAATAAACCTGTTTTGCAAGCTCTCGTGTTGGCGTTAATATTAAAACGCGCGGATCACGTTTGGTTAATGCACGTGTTTTTAAAACACGCTGCATCGCAGGCAGCAAATACGCTAATGTTTTACCCGACCCGGTTTTTGATGATGCCAGTAAATCTTTCCCCGCAACGGCAATGGGAACGGCTTCAGCTTGAATTTGTGTTGTTTCAGTGAATCCAAGATGGGATAACGATATGATTAAACGGCGGTCAATGGGTAAATCATCGATCAGCAAAGTACTCTCCAAAAGGCAATATTAGTAATAATCTGAGTAGTATAACGATTAAGCACCAAAAGAAGAAAAAAAATTTACATTGTGCTGCAATTAATCTCTTTAATGTCAAAACACAAATACAAAAAAAGCCAAACTAATTGGCTTTTTATAAAACAGAACGGTGACAAGAGCAATTGCTTAAATTGCGCTTAAACCCATTTCAAAAATAAGTTTTTCAGCTGTACAGTCAAAATTAAGCGACACTTCTAAGGTAACCCCGTCAGCAGCTATTGTTTCCTGTTCGCTAACAATAACGCTTTCAAAACGTGTTTTTGCCGCATCAACATATTTTTTTGCCAGTGCTTTAACCGCATCACTGTCTTTTCCGGTAAATGGCAATACTAAGACGGTATCGCCTTCGGCAATCACACTGCCTAATTCAACAAATGATCCACATGCTTCGCATACGTCATCGGCATTTTTATCTTGAGACATAACAACCCCTTATCTAATATAATTTGTACGGGTATTGTAACGCGCTTTAATGATAATCCCAACAAATTTGACGAGCAATACCCTCTGTTTAGAGGCAAAAAAAAGGCGATATAAAAATATCGCCTTTTAGTTAATTAAGCTTATAGATTACGCTAACGGATATTTTTTCAAATGCCAAACGTTTGCTACATAGTCCTCAATGGATCTGTCAGAGTTAAATTTACCCATTGCAGCGGAGTTTCGAATCGCTTTCTCAGCCCATAGGGATTTATTTCTGTAGGTTGCATCAATTGCATCGTGCGCTTGACAGTAAGAGTCATAATCAGCTAAACAAAGGTACTCATCACCGTATTCAAGCAAGCTGCGTTTGATATCGGATAACGCACCCGGTTGTCCCGGTGTAAAGAAATCCGAGTCTAACCAATCCAATACAGATTTCAGCTCTGGATTATTGTAATAATAATCGTAAGGGTTATAACCCGCTGTTTTCAGCTCTTTAACTTCAGCAACACTTAAACCAAAGATGAACATGTGCTCAGCACCGATTTCCTCGGCCATTTCGATATTTGCACCATCCATAGTACCGACGGTTAAGGCACCATTAAGCGCAAACTTCATGTTACCTGTACCCGAAGCTTCTAATCCTGCTGTTGAAATCTGTTCAGAGATATCGGCTGCAGGGAACATTTTTTCAGCAAGGGATACACGGTAGTTTGGCAAGAACACAACTTTCAATTTATCTTTGATGCGTTTATCACCGTTTACTTTATCTGCAACTTTGTTCAGCGCATAAATGATCTGTTTAGCCATATGGTAACCAGGAGCCGCTTTTGCACCAAATAAGAAAACCCGTGGGACCATATCGTAATCCGGATTCTCCAATAAACGTTTGTACAAGGTTAAAATATGAATCAGGTTTAACTGCTGACGTTTGTATTCGTGCAGACGTTTAATTTGAATATCAAAAATAGCATCCGCAGATACTTCAACACCGGTCAATTCTTTAATAATATTGACTAACTCAACTTTGTTGTCGTGTTTGATATCCATAAAGCGTTTTTGGAAAACCGTATCAGTCGCTTTTGGTAACGCGTCTTTTAATTTATCCAGGTTTACCACCCAATCGGCACCGACCGTTTCATCGTATAATTCAGCAAGTGCAGGATTACAGGCTTTTAACCAGCGACGTGGTGTGATGCCGTTGGTGACATTAATTAATTTAGTTGGGTACAGTTCATTAAATTCAGGGAATAAATCTGTTTTCACCAATGCAGAGTGAACCGCGGCAACACCATTTACTTTGTGAGATGTCACTACACATAGATTAGCCATGCGCACCATACGTTGACCGTTTTCTTCAATAATCGATAATGTCGCTTTTTTATCGTTATCTCCAGGCCACTGCTGTTCAACCAGATCAAGGAAACGACGGTTTATTTCATAGATAATTTCTAAATGACGGGGTAATACTTTTTCAAATAATGGAACAGACCATTTTTCTAAGGCTTCTGGCAATAAAGTATGATTTGTGTAGGCAAAAATATTCTGACAAAGTGACCATGCAAAATCCCACTCAAGGCGTTCTTCATCAACTAAAATACGCATTAACTCGGGAATGGCGATGGTTGGGTGGGTATCATTTAATTGAATTGCCACTTTTTCAGCCAATATTGACCAATCATTTTCTGCACGTCTGAAGCGACGTAAAATATCTTTAACTGAACATGCACAGAAAAAGTATTGTTGAATTAAGCGTAACTCTTTGCCTTCATCTGTTGAGTCATTTGGATACAATACTTTTGAGATAGTCTCAGCTTTTGATTTTTCAATTTGCGCATCAACATAACCACCGGCATTAAATACATCCCAGTCAAAGGCTTCATCGGCACGGCTTTCCCATAAACGCAGAATATTAACTGTTTTAGCACCATAACCAACAATTGGCACATCCCATGGCACACCCTTAAGTTTTTGACCCGCATGCCAGACTTTATGTGATACACCGTGTTCATCAATAACGGTTTCAACATAACCGTATAACGGTACATGTTGAATAGATTCAGGACGACAAATTTCCCAAGGATTACCGTATTCACGCCATGTGTCAGGACGTTCAATTTGACGGCCATCCTGGAATGATTGAGCAAACAGACCATTTTCATAATGGATCCCGTAGCCAATTGCCGGGTAGCCTAATGTTGCTAAAGAATCAATAAAACAGGCAGCTAAGCGGCCAAGGCCACCATTACCGAGCGCCATATCAGGCTCTTCTTCGCAAATTTCATATAAATCTTTGCCTAAACCTTTTAATGCATCCTGTGCTACGTTGAACAGTTCCAGGTTATGCAGGTTATTTGAAAGTAAACGGCCCATCAAAAATTCAAGTGACAGGTAATTGACAGCTCGAGTATCATGCCCGGAATGACTCTTTTGAGTGTCCGTTAATTTCTGGAAAACCAATTCATTCACGGCGTAACAAGTTGCATTCCACCACGCTTTGTTATTTGCTTTACTTTCTTCTGTTGCTAATGTTTTATGCAGACGATCCAGAATAGCTTGTTGCATCTGTTCTGTTGTGCAGTCGATTGCTGGCGCTATTTTAGTCATTGTTTTTTTTCCTTCCGCCGCTTTTTTATCCACTTTTGCTGTGTGTTTTTTCTTACTCGTTTTAGTCGACATATAATATTCCTAGATTTCTTATAAATAATTGCGTGATTTCTATAAAAGATAATCATACGCAGCTTAAAAATTGAAAAACAAACCAAGTCAACTTTCAATTGGTTAATTTTACTTCATTTTTTGATTTTACTTTAATTGTTTATTTTTTAAGTGATGGATTTATGCACTTTAAAGCTAAAACAACAATAATATGGTTGTCTAAAAGTGTTGCTCTCCTTGTTTTTGCGCCCCCTAAAAATGAATCTGATTATGGAGACTGCATTTTCACCTTAAAGACGGTGACAGAATCATCAAATCAGTTTCATTTTAGATACGATGATAAAAAACACTTTGACCTCAAAATTTCACATAATTATTTTTACCTCGCGCGGTGATTAAAATCAACAAGTCAAGCTGTTATTTAGCCTTTTTTGTGCACCTACTCCCATAAAAAGTGGCATTGAAAATTTGCTTTAATAGAGAATGCAGATGCAATTCACTAAATTTTAATTTAATGGAACAATATTTCGCGACAGCAAAAAGCACGATATATCACTTCAAATGCAGGGTTATAGCAAAAAAATCAATGAAATGAGCAATGATTGCGAAGGAAAAATCAGTACTAATAAGGCGTGAGTTGTATTCGAGCGTTGTTCTCACTTCACAAATTCGTATGGAACAATTTTGAACTGCTTTAGCTGACCACGTAGTGGTGAAAAACAGGACGTTCTGAATAAAATTCACAACGCAGTTAGGGGCGATTTTAACCAGCAAGGGTGATCACTTTTTAGTTATTTTGGTATTAATGCATCATTTAGCTTTTTTTAATCTAGGGATGAATTTGTATTTTTATTGCATAGCCGATAATAGTAAGCAGATCAGTATCAGACATTCGCACGCAGAGCAGTTAAGCGGGAAGGAGAGAGATCATAGACAGGTTAAAAAGAATCGGGAGCAGTTGGTTATTCGAGATAAATAATTAAAAAAAACGAGGGTTATCACCCTCGTTTTTGAAAAGCTGCACTTTATTTAAGTTTATAATTCACTCTTAGAAAGTGGATTATAAGCCTGCTTTAGCAAAGGCTTGAGCAACTATTTCCTGAGCTTCTTTTTGGATCAATGCTATATGCTCTTCCCCAATAAATGACTCGGAGTAAATTTTATAGATGTTTTCAGTGCCCGATGGACGCGCGGCAAACCAACCGTTTTCAGTGGTCACTTTTAAACCGCCAATGGCTGCGCCATTACCCGAAGCGTGGGTTAATTTAGCGGTAATTTTTTCACCGGCTAATGTTTCAGCTTCAACCATATCCGCAGTTAAGTTAGCTAATACTTTCTTCTGTTCAGGACTTGCCGGAGCATCAAAACGTGTATAAATAGGAGATCCGAATTTTTCTGTAAATTCAGCATAATGTTCACCGGGATCACGGCCAGTCACCGCAATAATTTCAGCGGCTAATAACGCTAAAATAATACCGTCTTTATCGGTGCTCCATACCGTACCATCTTTACGTAAAAAAGATGCACCGGCACTCTCTTCGCCGCCAAAACCAAATGAACCATCGAATAAACCGTCAACAAACCATTTGAAACCGACGGGTACTTCAGACATCTGACGACCCAATTGCGCAACAACACGGTCAATCATTGAGCTCGATACTAATGTTTTACCTACTTTGGCATTCTCAGACCAGCCACTGCGGTGAGTGAACAGGTAATTAATTGCCACTGCAAGGTAATGATTCGGGTTTAATAAACCGGAGCTTTTAGTCACAATACCGTGACGGTCGTAGTCAGGATCGTTAGCGATGGCAACATCAAAATGATCTTTTAATTTGATTAAACCTGCCATGGCATAAGGAGAAGAACAATCCATACGGATTTTCCCATCTTTATCTAAGGTCATAAAAGAAAAAGTAGGATCAACACGATCGTTAACAACTTCAATATTCAAACCATAGGTTTTAGCAATCACAGGCCAGTATGCAACACCGGAGCCGCCTAAGGTATCAACACCAATTTTAATGCCCGCTTTTGCAATCGCATCCAAATCAAGTACATTTATTAAATCATCAACATAGGGTTGAATATAATCGTATTCTTCAACCAACTCTGATTCCATTGCCTCGGTGAAATCCCACTGCTCAATATCATCAAAATTGTCATTTAATATTTCATTGGCTCTGTCTTGGATAATTTTTGTGACATCACTGTCTGCGGGGCCGCCATTGGGTGGATTGTACTTAAAACCACCATCTTCAGGTGGATTATGAGAAGGAGTGATAACAATACCATCCGCCAAATTGTCCGGATTGGCTTTATTATATTGCAGAATAGCATGTGAAATAACCGGTGTTGGCGTGTAACCACCACCCGCTTGCACAATCACTTTAATACCGTTTGCAACTAGAACCTGCACCGAAGATATAAAAGCCGGTTCAGATAACGCATGGGTATCTTTACCGATAAACATAGGTCCGGTGTAACCCTGCTCTGTGCGGTATTCTGCTAATGCCTGGCTAATCGCCAAGATATGCAGCTCTGTGAATGCATTATTAAATGAACTGCCGCGATGCCCTGATGTACCAAAGGCAACTTGCTCACTTGCTACACTCACATCGGGAAGGTTAATATAATATGCTGAAATCAATTTCGGAATATTGACTAAATCTTGAGCCTGTGCAGGCAGTCCTGCGCGGGGATGAATTGCCATAATAATGTCTACCTCGATTAGTTTAAATAAAAATGTGGTTACAGATTTGTAAATATATTCAAAGCATTCGTCAAACACGGTACTAGTTTAAATAAAAATGTGGTTACAGATTTGTAAATATATTCAAAGCATTCGTCAAACACGGTACTAGTTTAAATAAAAATGTGGTTACAGATTTGTAAATATATTCAAAGCATTCGTCAAACACGG
>NZ_JBLIED010000029.1:0-44320 GCF_047632955.1 Psychromonas sp.
ATAAAGGTAAATGGTTGTACGGCATATTGATAGGTTTGATGACAGTTTTAATTCGTGTCGTCAATCCAGCTTTCCCTGAAGGTATTATGCTGGCAATTTTATTCGCCAATTTATTTGCGCCACTATTCGATTATTTTGTGGTGCAAGGGAATATCAAACGGAGGTTAGCGCGTAATGTCTAATAAAGAAACATTCGGTAAAACGATAGGGGTTGTGCTGGCGGTCTGTTTGGTTTGTTCAATCATTGTTGCAGGATCTGCTGTTGGTCTTCGCGAAACGCAATTAGCGAATAAAGCGAAAGATAAACAGAATAATATTCTTGCTGTCGCTGGTTTACAAACGGATAAGTCAAATAAAGAAATATTTTCTTCTAACATAGAGACGCGTTTAGTTGATTTAAGTACAGGTAACTTTGCTCAAGATGTCACTGCTGCTGAGATCACTGATTATGATCAGCGCAAAGCGGCGAAGGATCCTAAGCGAAGTAGCAAACTCAGTCCTGAAGAAAATGTTGCAAGCATTGGCCGCGTGGCTGATTTAGCCACTGTTTACCTTGTTTCCGATGACCAGGGTAAATTGCAGCGTCTTATTCTGCCTGTCCATGGAGCAGGTTTATGGTCAACTATGTATGCTTTTGTTGCTCTAAAAACAGATGGTAATACTATTGAAGCCATAACTTATTATGAACAGGGGGAAACACCGGGATTAGGTGGAGAAGTTGAAAATCCGCGCTGGGTCAAACTTTGGCCGGGGAAAGAGCTATTTGATGCTCAGTGGAACCCTGCAATTAAAGTGGTAAAAGGAGAAGTTGCAGCAGATTCCAAGCATGAAATCGATGCTTTGTCAGGGGCGACATTAACCAGTGCCGGTGTTCAAAATACTTTTACTTTTTGGTTCGGAGAGCAGGGTTTTGGTCCATTTCTTAATAAATTTCGCCAAGGAGCGCTAACAAATGGCTAAATCTAATGAAATAAAGGCGGTTTTAACCTCGCCAATAATAAGTAATAACCCCATTACCTTACAGGTTCTTGGGATTTGCTCGGCGTTGGCCGTAACAAGTAAATTAGAAAACGCCGTGGTAATGACGCTTGCAGTGCTTTTTGTAACTGCATTTTCTAACTTTTTTATCTCTATGATTCGTAATCATATTCCCAATAGTGTACGTATTATTGTGCAGATGACCATTATTGCGTCTTTAGTAATTGTTGTTGACCAATTCTTAAGAGCATATGCATTTTCGGTCTCTAAACAATTATCGGTTTATGTGGGTTTAATCATTACTAACTGTATTGTAATGGGGCGGGCAGAAGCGTTCGCGATGAAGAATAAACCCATCGCAAGCTTTATGGATGGCGTAGGAAATGGTTTGGGTTATGGCTTGATTCTTGTTCTTGTTGGCGCTTTTCGTGAGTTGTTTGGTTCCGGTTCTTTATATGGCATCGAAATCTTACCGCTAACCTCGAATGGCGGTTGGTATCAAAGTAATGGTTTGTTGCTATTAGCGCCCAGTGCTTTCTTTATTGTTGGTGGAATTATCTGGGCTGTCCGTACTGTCAGACCAGACCAAGTCGAGCCTAAGGAGTAACTTAAATGGAACATTATCTTAGTATATTTGTGCGTTCTATTTTCATGGAAAATATGGCACTGGCTTTCTTTTTAGGCATGTGTACCTTCCTTGCGGTTTCCAAGAAAGTTAAAACCTCGATGGGCTTAGGTGTCGCGGTTATTGTTGTGCTGGGTATTTCAGTACCAGTTAACCAGATTATCTACTTTAAACTACTCGCGCCAGGTGCTCTCGCCTGGGCCGGTTTACCCGCCGCTGATCTTAGCTTTTTAGGTTTCATTACCTTTATCGGTGTGATCGCGGCATTGGTACAAATTCTGGAAATGGTATTAGATAAATACTTTCCGGCTTTGTATCAGGCGCTCGGTATTTACCTGCCGCTTATTACCGTTAACTGTGCCATTTTTGGTGGTGTAGCCTTTATGGTACAACGCGAATATGACCTGATAGAATCAGTTGTTTACGGTATTGGTAGTGGTGTTGGTTGGATGTTGGCTATTGTTTTGTTAGCGGCTATCCGTGAAAAAATGAAATATTCAGACGTACCAGCAGGGTTACGAGGATTGGGTATCACTTTCATAACGGCTGGACTAATGGCAATAGCTTTTATGTCTTTCTCCGGTATCCAGCTGTAATCGTTTAACATATCGAGGGGTTCGCCCCTCTTAAAACAAGGAAAAAGTCGATGGAAATATTTCTCGGCGTAGCCATGTTTACCATTATTGTTTTAGCCTTAGTCGTGATTATTTTGGCGGCTAAAGCAAAGTTGGTAAGCACAGGCGATATTGAAATATCTATTAATGATGACACGGATAAAACGGTTATTACTGAAGCTGGCGGGAAACTGCTGGGGGCTCTGGCAAATTCAGGAATCTTTATCTCTTCTGCCTGTGGTGGTGGTGGTACATGTGGTCAATGTCGCGTTAAAGTTAACTCAGGCGGAGGAGATATCCTTCCCACTGAGTTAAATCATATTAATAAATTGCAGGCAAAAGAAGGTGAACGTTTAGCTTGTCAGGTCAGTGTTAAAGAAAACATGAACATTGAATTACCCGAAGAAATTTTTGGTGTGAAGAAATGGGAATGTACTGTTATCTCTAATGATAATCAGGCCACTTTTATCAAAGAGCTTAAATTACAAATACCTGACGGTGAGACTGTTCCATTTAAAGCGGGTGGTTATATTCAGATTGAAGCACCTGCTCATCATGTGAAATTCAGTGATTTTGATATAGAAGAACAATATCGCGGCGACTGGGAGCATTTTGGTTTCTTTAAACTGGAATCAAAGGTTGATGATGAGACCATTCGTGCTTATTCGATGGCAAACTATCCCGATGAAGCCGGCATAATCATGCTCAATGTTCGCATAGCAACACCACCACCAAGAGATTTATCATTACCTTGCGGTAAAATGTCATCGTACATTTTCAGCTTAAAAGCGGGTGATAAGGTCACTATTTCCGGCCCATTTGGTGAGTTTTTTGCTAAAGAGAGTGAAAATGAAATGGTCTTTATCGGTGGCGGTGCCGGAATGGCACCCATGCGTTCACATATTTTCGATCAGTTCGGTCGTCTAAAAACCAAGCGTAAAGTCAGTTTCTGGTACGGTGCACGTTCTAAACGAGAAATGTTCTACGTAGAAGATTTTGATAGCATTGCAGCTGAAAATGAGAATTTCCAGTGGCATGTGGCCTTAAGTGATCCGCAAAAAGAAGACAACTGGGACGGTTATACTGGTTTTATTCATAATGTGTTGTTTGAAAACTACTTAAAAGACCATGAAGCACCGGAAGATTGTGAGTACTACATGTGTGGTCCACCAGTGATGAATGCAGCTGTTATTGCGATGCTTAAGGATTTAGGCGTTGAAGACGAAAATATCTTACTTGATGATTTTGGCGGTTAATTTTAATGGTTAAATCTTTATCACACTGGCTGGCCTTAATCGGGCTGGCCTTTTTTCTTTCGTCATGCGCTAAAGTTGGCCCGCAGCTTGTACTTGTAGAGGTACAGGGTAATACCATGGGCACATATTATCAGGTCAAATATGTGTTAAATGCGAAGCAGCAGGACGACAGTCGATTTTTGCTTAAAACGATAAAATCTGAAATTGATCGACGATTGGAATTAGTTAACGATCAAATGTCGACCTATCGTCCGAATTCTGAATTATCCCGTTTTAATAAAGCGGAAAAATCCTTAGAGGTGTCTGCGGCAACGCGCAAGGTGATTGAAGCATCGTTAACATTATTTAAGCAGAGCAATGGGGCCTTTGATGTGACCGTCGGACCACTGGTTAATTTGTGGGGCTTTGGTCCGGACAAAAAAGCCGATAAAATTCCCTCAGCACAATTGATTGCCGAAAAACAAAAAATAGTCGGCAGCCGCTATTTGAGTGTTAAAGGCAATACACTTTATAAAGCAATTCCCGAGTTGTACGTGGACTTATCAGCCATCGCTAAAGGTTATGGTGTGGATGTTATTGCCGAGTATCTGCGGGAAATTGGTCTTAATAATTACCTGGTTGATATTGGTGGTGAATTAAGCTTGAAAGGGGAAAAACCTCAAAATAAACCCTGGATAGTCGCTATTGAGCGACCCGTCGCGGGTCAAAGTGTACAACGGATAATAAATGTTGGGGATAATGCGATAGCAACCTCGGGTGATTACCGTAACTATTTTGAGTCTGATGGCATACGTTACTCGCACACTATCGATCCAAAGACCGGCAAACCAATTAGCCACAAGCTGGTATCGGTGACTGTTATAAACAAAAGCAGTATGATAGCAGATGGTTTAGCGACCGCAATAACGGTACTTGGGCCAGAGTCTGGATTAGCTTTTGCGGAAAAATACAATTTAGCCGTTTATTTGCTGGTTAAAGAAGGTGATAATGTTACCGAATCTTATAGTTCTGAGTTTGTACCTTTTTTTATTGAGGAGAAAAAATGATTTATTTTTTGGCAACCTTTACGGTTTTTTTACTGGTTGTGATGGGCATGGCAATAGGTTACATTTTTGATAAAAAAACCATTGGCGGAAGTTGTGGTGGACTCGCCACCGTTGGAATCGACAAAGAGTGCGACTGCCCGGAGCCTTGTGATAATCGCAAAGAGAAAGATGCACAGCAGCTTCGAACTGATAAATTAACAGCAGAGCTGCGTATCATATAGCGTTTGGCTTTAACCATAACCGGCAATAATAAGAGCGGGGCAGTTTGCCCCTCTTACTGAACAAACAGCCGAACTTAGCAGTTTGATTGTTTGTTTTTAGATTTTTGCAACCAACTGTCCAAAGCGTTAGCAAAGTTTTGCTTTTCTTTGTCTCCAAACTTACCGTGACCGCCGCTGATCTGCCCCATGCTTCTTAACTCTTCCGATAAATTACGCATTGCCAGACGCTGGCGAATGTTTGCCTGCGTATAAAGCTCTCCTCTGGGATTAAGTGCTGTTATCCCTTTCTCAACAATTTCAGCAGCCAGCGGTATATCCTGTGTGATCACCAGATCATTCACCAGAGCATATTTGCTAATATAGTTATCTGCCACATCAAATCCCTGAGGGACCTGCACGGTTTTGACCAAATTCCGTCTAGGAATAGGTAAAGGTGAATTAGCAACAAAAACCAATTCAGTGGCCGTTCGCTGACCAGCTCGCAATACCATCTCTCTTACCGGTACCGGGCAAGCATCTGCATCAATCCATATGGTCATTAATAATCCTTATTAAAAATAATGCTACTATAACAAAAAACTTCTCGTAGACTACATTGATAAAAAAACAAGTAATATAATGTATCGATATTGATTTAAAGTTGATTCTGAATTCATGTTAGTTTTTTGCTAAATAGCAGTTGACTACCATTAGAAGACATATATAATTAGTGCAGCTTGTAAGTTCGTTTTATATTTATGTTCGATGTTCCGTATTATGTACCGAATCCTATACTTCATAAGTAATAGCAACACTTCTAGCAAACTGCCTTGAACACAAGGTTGAATTACTCTAAATTAAATAGGTTACAATTATGTCTACAACTACTGGTACAGTAAAATGGTTCAACGAATCTAAAGGTTTTGGTTTCATCGAGCAAGAAAATGGTCCTGACGTATTCGCTCATTTCAGCGCTATCTCAAGCACAGGCTTCAAAACTTTAACTGAAGGCCAAAAAGTACAGTTTACTGTTACTCAAGGTCAAAAAGGCCCTCAAGCAGAAAACATCGTAGCTCTTTAATATTGCTTCGATCGAACTTTAATTAGTTCCTTCTATTTGAATAATAAGGTGAGTCATTGACTTGCCTTTTTTTATGCCCGTAAGAAAATATAATCTGTTTACTGAAGTGTGTATAATCGCTTCTACAATACTGACCCGCTAAGGAATAAATTAAATGCGTTTGTGTGATACTCATATTGAAGAATATTTAGATGCCGGAAAAATTGTGATCACTCCACGGCCACCGCAATCTGCAATTTCAGGTGTTAGCGTCGATATCCGTTTGGGTAATGAATTCAGAGTCTTTAGAGAACATACAACACCATATATTGATCTTTCGGGCCCAAAAGAAGAAGTGACTTGCGCACTTGAAAAAGTGATGAGTGAACCCATTATCATTGCAGAAAACGAAGCGTTTTTCCTGCATCCGGGAGAGCTTGCATTAGCAGTGACCTATGAAAATGTGACTTTACCGGCCGACGTTGTTGGCTGGTTGGATGGCCGTTCTTCATTGGCGCGTCTGGGGCTGATGGTACATGTTACGGCTCATCGAATTGATCCGGGCTGGTCAGGGAAAATTGTTTTAGAGTTTTATAACAGTGGGAAATTACCTCTGGCATTACGGCCTGAAATGACCATTGGCGCTTTAAATTTTGAAGTGTTATCAGCGCCTGCAGCCAGACCCTATAACAAACGGGTTGATGCTAAATACCAAGTTCAGCAGGGGCCCGTCGCCAGCCGAATTAATCAGGATAGCTAATACCAAACGCATCAAATAAGTGATCAGCCTTGCTGGTTAAAATCTACCCTATCGGCGTTATGAGCCTTATTCAGAAGGTCCAGTTCTTCACCACTTCGTGGCCAGCTAAAGCTGTTCAAAATCGTTCCATACGATTTTGTGAAAGAAGAATAACTACTTCCTGCAACTCATGCCTTGCTAGTGTTGATTTTTCCTGCGCAATACAAGCTCACATATTTAATGCATTTGGTATGATACCCGTCCGTTTAATAACGTTATCTCACAAAAAACCGATTAATTTATTAATCGGTTTTTTGCGAAGGGCAAAGCGATAAACCAGGCTCAGCGCTGCTCAAAGGCTGTGATTTAAAATCATCAGATCATCCACTTTCTGTCCGCAGTATCACCTTTATTGTCTTGCTGATTGCTGCACCTTCAAACGATTTGGGTATAATTGACTAAAAAAGACCAAAATGCTCTATAGATGGATTTTAACTTAGTTGCCTATCTCTGTATAATACCCACACCGTTGAATTTAATCATATCACCAAGGAATTTTGATGTCAGAGCAAGGATTTACAACAAAAATAGTGCATTCGGACCATCTGCTGGAGTTAGAGCATGGTGCGATACATGCTCCCATCCATAATTCTGTTCCCTATGGTTTCGCCGATGTGCAGGGTTTAATTGATGTTTTCCAAGGTATAAAGCCGGGTCATGCTTACTCGCGCTCATCTACACCTACTATTGATGCCTTGCAGCATAAAATCAAACAGATGGATAATGGCATAGCAACGCTGGTTTTTTCATGCGGCATGTCCGCGATAGTTACCGCGTTTTTAACCCTGTTAAAAAACGGTGATCACCTTATTTGCAGCCATTATCTATTTGGCAATACCAAGAGCATGATTGGCACGCTTGAAGGTTATGGCATTGAAGTTACTTTTGTAGACGCAACTGATATTGAACAAGTAAAAGCCGCACAGCAACCCAATACACGGATGGTTTTTGTCGAAACCATCGCTAATCCGGCGACTCAAATTAGTGCCTTGGATGAGATTGGTGATTTTTGTGAAACAGAAAATTTAGTGTATGTTGTAGATAATACATTGACCTCAAGTTACCTCTTTGATGCGACAAAAGTCAAAGCAAGCCTGATTATTACTTCTCTTTCTAAATATGTTGCCGGACATGGTAATGCCTTGGGTGGCTCGGTCACCGACACCGGATTATTTGATTGGGCAACTTACCCGAATATTTTCGAAGCTTACCGCACGGGTGACAGCAAAATGTGGGGCATGAGCCAAATAAAGAAAAAAGGCTTAAGAGATATGGGGGCTTGTATCAGTTCACAAACCGCACACCTTATTTCCGTCGGCAGTGAAACAATGGAGCTGCGTATGCAGCGCCAGTGTGAAAATGCAGCCGTATTAGCTGAATTTTTAGAACAGCACCCTAAGGTTGCCAAGGTCTATTATCCGGGTTTAAAAAATCACCCTCAGCACCAAGTAGCGAAACGTTTATTTAAAGATTTTGGTGCAATGTTAAGTTTTGATCTTATTGCAGGCGAAGACTGTTGTGAATTATTAAATAAACTAAAACTGGTGATTAGCGCAACCCACCTTGGTGATAACCGTACCCTCGCTTTACCGGTTGCTCCGACAATTTTTCATGAGATGGGACTTGCGATCCGTCAGAAAATGGGCATCAGTGAAACCATGGTTCGTTGTTCCATCGGTATCGAAAACACCGCCGACTTAATAGCCGATTTCGAGCAGGCACTGGCTTAACCGTCATCTGATTAAAATTACGATCTTTTTTTAAACAACCACTTCAAGCGCGCCGTGCTATGGCGCGTTTCTGCATTTAAAAATATCAATTCGTTTTACAACTGACCGTAAAGACCCGGTCTTTTTTTCTTCAGGGGGTAGGATGAAAATACTGACCTTAACTGTTTTTTTGTTGATTTCTTTGTCGGTCAATGCAAAACCGCTCAGTGATCAGCAGTTAAAACTAACCGGTCGTGCGCTAGCTAACTACCAGCTATGTAGCGATGTTGCAGAAGACCGTAATGATCCGGCTATGTTTCATTATTACAACGACATGTATAACGATAGTTTGCGTGCCGGTAAACTGCTTTATATAGGGGGCGTGCAAGTTATATTTACTGAGCAGCAAAAAACGGCCATTAAGCTTGATCAAATAGATAAAGACAGCATAACCCTACTCTGCCTAAGCCGTTTTGATGGTTTATCGAGAAAAATGCAGGAGCAGAAAATGGCAGCAGAAAAAAATACGACTAAAATGTAATTTATGCCTGCTGCAGCTTCAATTTGACTTCATTCAGAGGGGGGGGGAGACGTAAGTCCCCGGCCGGTAGCCATCCAGAATGTTCACTTATTACTTATAACTTTTTATCTCTTAATTATCGGAATGCATTGATGCATAATGTGTCATGCATAAAATCACATAGTGTTAACCCGAAGGAATATCATGAACAAAAATAGATTAACTCACCTCAAGGCGCTTGAGGCTGAATCAATTCAAATTATGCGTGAAGTTGCGGCTGAATTTGATAATCCGGTGATGCTGTATTCTGTCGGTAAAGATTCTTCAGTATTACTGCACTTAGCGCGTAAAGCCTTTTACCCTGGTAAAATTCCATTTCCGTTAATGCATGTTGATACCAACTGGAAATTCAAAGAGATGATTGAATTTCGTGATAACCTAGCAAAAAAATATGATTTTGATTTACTGATTCATAAAAATCCGCGCGGCATGGCAATGGGGATCAGTCCTTTTGAGCACGGCAGTGCTAAACATACGGATATCATGAAAACCGAAGGCTTAAAGCAGGCTCTGGATAAATACGGTTTTGATGCGGCCTTTGGTGGCGCACGCCGTGACGAAGAGAAATCTCGCGCCAAAGAGCGTGTTTATTCTTTCCGTGATAAAAATCATCGCTGGGATCCAAAAAATCAACGTCCTGAATTATGGAACATTTTTAACGCTAAAGTGGACCGCGGTGAAAGTATTCGTGTTTTCCCTCTGTCAAACTGGACTGAGCTGGATATCTGGCAGTATATCTACCAGGAAGATATCGAGATGGTGCCTTTGTACTTTGCCGCAAAACGCCCGGTTGTTGAACGCGATGGCGCGCTTATTATGGTCGATGATGAACGTATGCCGTTAAAAGAAGGTGAAGTACCGGAAATGAAGATGGTCCGTTTCCGTACACTCGGTTGTTACCCGTTAACCGGTGCGATTGAATCTCAAGCAACAACGCTCCCTGAAATCATTCAGGAAATGCTGTTAACCACAACCTCCGAGCGCCAGGGCCGAGTGATTGATAATGACTCCGCCGGTTCGATGGAAAAGAAAAAGATGGAGGGATATTTCTAAGCGCTCCGCGCTTAGAAATAGCTGTCGGTCTTCAGCTTTCTGCGGTCTGTAAAACAATAGTCACACGTAGATTTTGCTCCTTATTTTGAAATGATTTTTTAATTTAGGAATGATTATGAATTTTGAAAAACTAGAAGTTTGGAAAAAGTCAGCACGTTTATCTGCCGAATTATATAAAGGTACCGCAGGTTTAAAAGATTATGGTTTTAGAGAACAGCTTACTCGTTCAGGTTTATCTGTACCAAGTAATATAGCTGAAGGCATGACGCGTAGTAGTAAAAAAGAAAAATGCCGTTTTTTGGAGATTGCTCGCTCGTCAATGGCTGAAGCGAGAACTCAAATTTATATTGGTATTGATATTGGTTATTTATCCTCTACTGAAGGTAAAAATTGGTTAGAACAAACACATCACATTTCGATGATGATAACCGGTTTAATTAAAGCAGTAGAGTCAAACGAATAGCTTTATCTGACAGCTGAGCGCTGACAGCTAAAAGCTTAAAGGATTTGTTATGTCAAACGATTCAAACTTACTTGCGACTGATATCGAAGAATATCTGCGCGTTCATGAAAACAAAGATCTTATGCGTTTTATCACCTGTGGTAGCGTGGATGATGGTAAATCTACTTTGATCGGTCGCTTGTTATTTGATAGCAAAATGATTTTTGATGATCAGATGGCGGCCATTGAAAAAGATTCTAAAAAGTTTAATACCACCAATGAAGATTTCGATTTAGCATTATTGGTTGATGGTCTGCAGTCTGAACGTGAGCAGGGCATTACCATTGATGTTGCTTATCGTTACTTTGCCACGGATCAGCGTAAATTTATTATTGCTGATACCCCAGGGCATGAGCAGTATACACGTAATATGGCAACGGGTGCGTCGACCTGTGATTTAGCCATTATTTTGATTGATGCGCGACATGGTGTGCAGGTGCAAACGCGTCGTCACTCTTATATCTGCTCTCTGTTAGGTATTAAACATGTGGTGGTTGCGGTCAATAAAATGGATGCCGTTGATTACGATCAGGCTGTTTATAAACAAATTAAAGCGGATTACCGTGAATTTGCTAAGCAGTTAAATATTGCTGATATCCGTTTTGTGCCTATCTCGGCATTAAAAGGCGACAATGTTGTTAATGAAAGTGAGCACATGTCCTGGTACCCGGGTTCACCTTTATTACGTCTGCTTAATACAATTAAAATTGAGACCGATACCAACGATAAATTCCGCATGGCGGTGCAATATGTTAATCGTCCGAATTTAGATTTTCGCGGTTTCTGCGGTACGGTAGCTTCTGGTGAAATTCGTGTTGGTGATACGATTCAGGCATTACCCTCGGGTAAACAGAGTAAAGTTAAATCTATTGTTACGTTTGACGGGGATCTGCAAAGTGCCTTTTCGGGCATGGCTATTACCCTGACGTTGGAAGATGAAATTGATATCAGCCGCGGTGATATGATTGTTCGTCCGCATGAAAAACCAGAGTCGAGCAAACACTTTGTCGCCGATGTGGTGTGGATGACTGAAGAAGTATTAAACGTTGACCGTGAATATATTATTAAAGCGGGCACGCACTCTACTTTTGGTTCAGTCGTTGCTATCAATAATAAAGTTGATGTGAATACCATGGAGAAGTGTGAGGCAAATCAGCTGGCATTAAATGAAATCGGCAGCTGTAATTTTGAGGTTGCTGAAGCAGTACATTTTGACAGTTACAGTGAAAATCGTGCCACGGGTGCCTTTATTATGATTGATCGGCTCACCAATGCAACAGTCGGCGCAGGCATGATTCGCGGCTCGGTTGAGGCACTTGCTAAAAAAGAGCAGACATTCAGCCCCTTTGAAGTTGAATTTAATGCCCTTGTTCGAAAACATTACCCTCATTGGGAAGCGAAGGATATTCTGAAAGGCTGATTGTATGGCTTTCAGTCGTCGGCTGTCAGCTGTCTGTTTTCAGCCGTCAGCTGTTAGCTGATTTTCGAGTTTAATGACCTAGTCTGAAAGCATTAGCCTCATTGGGAAGTTAAAGATATTTTTAAATGCCATCAGTTGTCGGCTTTGTGCTGTCGGCTGATGACCGATAGCTGATGGCTGATTTTTATGACTATTGACTCTTATTTCGTTTTATCTGTTTTTATCGGAACGATTATTGGCTTGATTAAATTTCAGCAGCGACCTGCGCTTGTTTTTGGTATTTCGCTGTTGATTTTATTTGTCTCAAATATGGTGAGTACTGAGCAGGTTGTGTCGAGCTTTTCTAATCAGGGATTGCTGACCTTAATACTGTTGCTGGTATGTTCGCTTGCCCTTGAAAAAACCCGGTTTTTAAGGATGATTGCCACTAAGGTCATTCATAAAAGCTACGGCAAGACCTTTCTCCATCTGTTCAGTTTTACGGTTTTATCTTCTGCCTTATTAAATAATACCGCGGTCGTCTCTACTATGTTGGCGCCGATCCGCAATAATCCTTACCATGCCGGCAGTAAACTACTGCTGCCGCTTTCCTATGCGGCTATTTTGGGCGGCACGCTGACGCTGGTTGGTACTTCTACTAACTTAATTGTTAATAGTTTGGTGTTGGGCGCCGGATTACCTTCCCTTTCTTTCTTTGATTTTACCCTGGTCGGATCCTGTCTGGTGATTACCTGTGGCTTGGCGTTATGGTTTTTATCGCGCTTTTTACCTGATCATCATGTTAATTCTGAAGTAATACAAACTTACTTTATCGATGCGAAAGTAAGTGAAAAATCGACCTTAACGGGTAAAACTATTGAGGAAAATGGTTTACGCCAGTTGCAATCGTTATTTTTGGTTGAGATTGCGCGCGGACAACATCTGCTTAGCCCGGTGTCGCCGAGCGAAGTACTGCAGGCAAATGACCGTTTAATTTTTAGTGGTGATGTGACCAAAGTTAAGCAATTAGAGCAATTTGATGGTTTGTCTATTTTTGCCAATCATCAGGGGTTATTACTGGATAATCTCACTGAAGTGGTGATCCGTCCTGAAAGCGTTTTACTGGGAAAATCCTTAAAAAAAGCCGGATTTCGTGCTTTGTTTGATGCGGCCGTGGTGGCCATTAAGCGCGATGGTGAAAATTTATCCGGCAAGCTCGGTGAGGTTGCTTTAAGATCCGGGGATTATCTGGTCTTAGCGGTTGGTGAAGATTTTAAATCACGGCGTAATATCAGTAAAAACTTTATTGTCGTCAGCGGTGTTGAACTTGATTCAATGCTTAGCGGAGGCAAGGCACTACTGGCCACCTTAGGTTTTTTTGTTGCTATTCTCGGCTCGGCATTAGGTCTTTTTACGCTGTTTAAAGGTTTGATCGTTTTACTCGGATTATTGCTGCTGACCAACAGTGTTACGCCAGGTGAGTTATTGCGCAGGTTGCCCGTTGAGCTGTGGTTAATTATCTCTTCTGCTTTAGTACTTTCTTATTCATTCAATAATAGTGGTTTACTGGAGGGATTTGCTCTTTTGGTGGACAGTTATGCGCTTACCCTATCACCCTTTTATGCGCTGGTTATTATCTATATATTAACCTGGTGGTTAACTGAACTGGTCACCAATAATGCCGCAGCCGCGCTGATATTTCCCATCGCCTATGGACTGGCGGTCACTCTGGATGCTAACCCGATGGCCTTTATTATGGCCGTCGCCTTTGGTGCCAGCGGCAGTTTTGTCAGCCCCTACGGTTATCAGACTAACCTGATGGTATTTAATGCCGGGCAATACAAGTTAAGTGATTTTGTAAAGATTGGCTTACCTATTAGTATTATTTATGGGGTTGTTGCTGTCACAGCGATTACTCTGGTTTTTGGATTATGAAGAAATAGCTGTCAGTTATCGGCTTTCAGCTGTCAGCCGATAGCCGTCAGCCGAATGCTAATATTTTAAGGAATTTTATGTCTACCCCCTATATTAATAAAGAAGTGGATGGCGATAAGTCATCGGATGTTGTTTGGCATCAGACCGCGGTTTCGCATGATGCGCGTGTTAAATTAAACGGTCATAAACCAGCGGTCTTATGGTTTACCGGGTTAAGCGGGTCGGGTAAATCGACCGTTGCCAATGCGGTGGATTATATGCTCCATGAATTGGGTGCTAAAACCTATGTGTTAGACGGTGATAATATTCGTCATGGTTTAAATGGTGATTTGGGTTTCTCCGATGAGGGGCGTGTCGAAAATATCCGCCGTATTGGAGAGGTTTCTAAATTATTTGTGGATGCCGGTTTACTGGTGTCCAGTGCTTTTATTTCGCCTTTTAATGCGGATCGGCAAATGGTGCGTGATCTGCTGGCGGAAGGGGAGTTTATTGAAGTGTTTATCGATACCCCGCTAGCCGTTTGCGAACAGCGTGATCCGAAAGGGCTGTATCAAAAAGCGCGCGCTGGCGAAATTAAAAATTTCACCGGCATAGACTCGGCTTATGAGGCACCAATATCAGCAGAAGTGATTGTTAAAACCGCTGATCTATCTATAGAAGAATGTGCACAACAAGTTGTACAGTATCTAAAACAGCAGCAGTATATTTGAGAGCGGCCGTCAGTCGCCAGCTGTCAGTCGTTAGTCGTCAGCTGATAACTGATAGCTTGTTTTTAAGGATTATTATGAATTACGATGTTTTTAATGGTGATGCGGATGGCATTATCGCTTTATTACAATTGCGTCTGGCCTTTCCGCAGGAAAATAAGTTAATAACCGGGGTTAAGCGCGATATAAATCTTGTTGCGCAGGTTGATCCTGCTGCCGGTGAACAGTTAACCGTGCTTGATATCTCGATGGAAAAAAATATCGAGGGGGTAAAGCGCGCTTTATCGAATGGCGCTCGAGTTTTTTATGCCGATCATCATCGCTCGGGTGAAATTCCTGTGCATGAAAACTTACAGGCCAATATCGATTTAGACGCTGATACCTGTACCGCTTTGATTATTGATAAATTACTTGATGGACAGTTTCACGCGTGGGCGATTACAGCCGCTTACGGGGATAACTTAATAAGCAAGGCTAATCAGTTAGCGGCGAATGCAGGATTGACTAAAGTTCAGGCTGAGCTGCTTAAAGAGCTTGGTACTCTAATTAATTACAACGGTTATGGTGCGAAGATCGATGATCTTCATTTTGATCCGGCAAGTTTGTATCGGTCACTGCTGAAATACCCGTCTCCGCTGGATGTTATTGCCGATAAGGCCTCACCCTTTAAACAATTGCAGCAGGCCTATCAATCGGATATGACCGAGGCATTGGCAATAAAGGCAAAACATAGCAGTGCGCTGCTGTCTGTTTATCTTTTGCCTAATGCCGCATGGGCGCGCCGTATTGGTGGGGTATATGGCAATTTACTTGCAAATCAAGATCCCGATTCTGCTCATGCCGTATTAACCGAAAATGCCGATGGCAGTTATTTGCTTTCATTACGCGCACCGCTGAGCAATAAACAGGGGGCGGGTGAACTCTGCAGTCAATTTGTCACCGGAGGCGGACGTGCTGCTGCCGCTGGGATTAATAAACTGCCTAAGGATAAATTGAACTCATTTATTGATAGCGTTGAAAGTTTTTATCAACTTTAACGTTGAAAACAAGGCTGAAGGACTGCAAGGATAAAACAGGCTGGAAAGTTGAAACAAGGTCGGAGGGCTGAAATGCCTTAAAGCTGGAAAGCGCCTTGACGCCTTCGTGCCTTACCGTCTTTTAGCGCAGACGATTTATTATTTATTTGTGCAAGTTAAAATTAATCGTCTGATTTTTTTATTTTGCCATAATAATTGGTTTTATTGCTTTCGTCTTTTTGGGTCTTTTCCGCTGTGGCGGCAGTAGGTACCGTATTCTGCTCTGCTGCTGTAGTATCTTCAACCGCTTCTGTTTTAGGCTCTGCTTTTTTTACGCGAATAAAATTACCCGCTAATTTATAACCGTTTAATGTTTTCATCGCAGCTTTTGCTTCGCCAACTTTAGGCATCTCGACAAAACCAAAACCTTTTGATTTTCCTGTCGCTTTATCAAGTACTAAGCTGCAAGACTGCACGGTGCCATATTCTACAAATAAGCTTTTTAGTTTTTCTTCAGTGGTTGCCGTAGCAAGGTTACGTACTAATATTTTCATGGTTCACCATTTTTGCATTAAATAATTTTGAGTAGGTTATTTTAGCAGGTATTTATCTTTATTTCTGCCTGTTATTCACCGAGTGAATAAAAACAGATTTTAAAGGATTCTATTGATCGGCCTATTGTGGGTGATTAAAAGCCTTGCTCTCTTTTGATAATTGACGGAAATTTCGATAATTGACGGAAAAATTTTATACATTTCAGGCGAGACTGTTTTGCAGCTTGCAGTGGTTAGATTATTCTCAATAAAAAACAGGTTTTGCCAGACAGCATAAAAGCAATATCTATCATTATCTGGGGCTGAATTTAAACATTCATTGCAATATTAATTCCAGAGTACACTGTTATTCGCTTCTAATGCGACAGTGGGGCTAACAATGTATTTACCCGTGGAATAAGCACCTATGGCAGCACCAACATATGTGATGAGGCATCCAGCATCACTTGCCGAATTGTCACCTAACTGATACTGACGGTATTCAATTAATGAATATACCGCGCTATTGATTGCGAATTCCACCCAGGCGCTATTTTGCTCAGGAACATATCTATCGACTATAACCACGGTAATACCGGCGGAAACAGCACCGCCGGCAAAATGCCCAATTTCACTGTTAAAGCTTGAATTTCCCTGTGCCTGAGTATTTAAAGAGATCAGCAGAAAAATAAAAAATGCAATGACTTGTTTCATAGTGCATCGATTACAATTGAGGTGATTACAAATTGCCTATTAATATATTAGCACATCCTTTTTCGACCCTATTTATGGGAAGACTAATTTCAATTGAGCGTTGTTGATAGGAACGAAAGTGAGATTCGAAGCGGATGGGAAACAGGCTTCGGTCTAAAATGAAAAACGCTTATATTCTATAGGTTGCGATTGCTGATATTAAATGAATTACTTAGTTGAATTTGCTATAATCGCGAAAATATATTTATGAATCCTTTTAAAAATTATTGTGTGCAGGCTTGTGCACAAAATTAGAGATACTAAAGAATGACAAGTAAAGACATTATAGAGAATGTACAAAAGAGAAGAACATTTGCAATCATCTCTCACCCCGATGCGGGTAAAACAACGATCACTGAAAAAGTCTTATTATTCGGCAACGCGTTACAAAAAGCGGGTACCGTTAAGGGGAAAAAATCAGGTCAGCATGCAAAATCCGATTGGATGGAGATGGAAAAAGATCGCGGTATCTCTATCACTACCTCGGTAATGCAATTCCCCTATAAAGACAGATTAGTTAATTTATTAGATACTCCGGGGCATGAAGATTTCTCGGAAGATACTTACCGTACTTTAACTGCTGTTGATTCCTGTTTAATGGTTATTGATGCAGCAAAAGGTGTTGAGCAGCGTACTATTAAATTAATGGAAGTCACCCGTTTACGTGATACACCGATTATTACATTTATGAATAAGTGTGACCGTGAAACACGCGATCCGGTTGATTTGATGGATGAAGTTGAAGCTGTCTTAAATATTGCCTGTGCGCCTATTACCTGGCCTATTGGCATGGGCAAAGAATTTAAAGGCATTTATAACCTGTTAAATGATGAAGTTATACTTTATTCATCGGGTCAGGGGCACACTATTCAAGAGGTGCGTACTATTAAAGGGCTGGATAATCCAGAGCTTGAAAGTATTTTACCTAATCATATTCACGACCTGCGTGAAGAGTTGGAATTGGTTTTAGGTGCTTCTAATAAATTTGACCATGAGCTGTTTTTAAAGGGTGAATTAACTCCCGTTTATTTTGGTACTGCACTGGGTAACTTTGGTGTTGACCATTTTCTTGATGGCCTTGTTGAGTGGGCGCCAAAACCATTATATCGTGAAGCAAAACAGCGTATTGTTGAGCCCATTGAAAATGATTTTTCCGGGTTTATTTTTAAAATTCAAGCAAATATGGATCCTAAACATCGTGATAGGATTGCTTTTATGCGTGTTTGTTCAGGAAAATATGAAAAAGGCATGAAAATGCATCATGTCCGTACCGGTAAAATGGTTAGCATTTCCGATGCGGTTACTTTTATGGCGGGTGATAGAACCGCGACCGAAGAGGCATATTCCGGTGATATTATCGGTTTACACAACCACGGTACCATTCAAATTGGTGATACATTCACTAGCGGCGAAACGCTTAAATTCTCCGGTATTCCTAACTTTGCACCAGAAATGTTCCGTCGTATTCGTTTGACCGATCCGCTCAAACAAAAACAGCTGCTGAAAGGCTTGATGCAACTTTCTGAAGAAGGTGCAGTACAAGTTTTCAGGCCACTGCGCAGTAATGATTTAATCGTCGGTGCTGTTGGTGTGCTTCAATTTGAAGTGGTCGTACAACGTTTAAAATCTGAATACAAAGTCGATGCTATTTATGAGGCTATTCATGTTGCAACGGCCCTGTGGGTTGAAAGTGACAACCCGCTTAAAATGGCTGAATTTGAGCAAAAAGCTTACGATAATTTAGCCTTAGACGGCAGTAATAATCTGACTTATATTGCGCCGACTATGGTTAATCTCAATCTCGCTATCGAACGCTATCCGTCTGTTCGCTTTAGAAAAACCCGCGAGCATTAATTCACTTCGCTTCTCAGGGGCAGGGTTATTTGAATCTGCCTTTACAAAGCATCTGAAGATAGTTTTGATACTACAGACATAAGCCTAAGCGCTGCGTTTATGTCTTCCTTTCCCTTATTTAATTTACTGCCTATAATATGAATTTATTTTCATCGATGAGACTCCATGTTTATAGATAGTCACTGCCATCTGAACTTTGCCTGTTTTGATATTGAACGCGAAATGTTGCTGCAACAATTACAACAAAATAATATTACAAAACTGATTATTCCGGCGACCCATAGGGCGCAATGGCGGCAGATAAATGAATTGTGTGAAAGCCACCCTAATTTGTATTATGCATTAGGGTATCATCCGCATTTTCTCGATCATTTTAAGCCTGGTGATTTGCAATATTTACAAACACTGCTTGAGAACAAAAATGCGCAGTGTGTTGCACTGGGAGAAATTGGCTTAGACAAATTTTCTAAAACAGCGATCCAGATTCAAGAGCCTATTTTCACAGAGCAGTTAAAAATAGCGGATCAACTTGGTTTACCGGTTATTTTACACGTTGTTAAAAAACAGGGCCGGGTGTTGGAGATCTTACGCCAGTTAAACTTTACTCAGGGAGGGGTTTATCATGCCTTTTCAGGTAGTTACGAGGTGGCTTTAGATTTTATTAAATTAGGCTTTAAAATTGGGGTTGGCGGGGTGATAACCTATCCAAATTCACTGACCACGCGAGAAACTATCTCACGATTGCCGCTTGAGTCATTAGTTTTAGAGACAGATGCGCCCGATATGCCTCTCTACCAGCAACAGCAAGCTAATAATACACCGCTTAATTTGTTGCATATCTTTGAAGCGTTAGCTAGCTTACGGAGCGAATCAAAAAAATGTTTAGCCTCGCAACTTTATGCAAATACTCGTTCATTATTTTCTTTAGGCAATGACTAAAGCTGAAAATTACCGTAAAATGAGCGCTTATCCCGATAGTACAAACACAAAAATTGTGTCAAAAAAGGTAATTTTTAATGGTTAAATATCCAATGACAGCTAATGGCGCTGCTAAATTACGTAGCGAATTGGAGCAGTTAAAAAACGTCACTCGTCCTCAGATTGTCAAGGCAATTGCGGAAGCTCGTGAGCACGGTGATTTAAAAGAAAATGCGGAATACCACGCAGCACGTGAACAACAAGGTTTTTGTGAAGGACGTATTCAAGATATTGAAGCTAAATTATCCAATTCGCAAATTATTGATATCACTAATATACCCAATAACGGCAGGGTTATTTTTGGTACGACTGTCACTATTGTTAATATCGATACCGATGCAGAAGTGAGTTATAAGATTGTTGGTGATGACGAAGCGAATATAAAGATAAATTTAATTTCAGTCAGCTCGCCGATTGCACGTGGTTTGATTGGAAAAATGCTCAATGATGAGATTTCAATAGTCACCCCCGGTGGCACTATAGAATATGAAATTATCAGTGTTCAATATATTGCATAGTTTTATAAAAAAGTACAAAAAAGCCCAGTGAAACTGGGCTTTTTTAATAATGCTTACGCTAATTATTTACGTGGTAGCTCTATTTTTTTATCTTCACTTGGTCGGTATAAAACCACAATGTGGCCGATTTTAGTGACATTAAGTGCTTCAGTTTCACGCACAATAGCATCAATGATAAGCTGTTTCATTTCACGATCATCGGTTGCAACTTTAATTTTGATGAGTTCATGGTGGCTAAGTGCATTTTCTATTTCAGCTAATACGCCTTCCGTTAAGCCATTTTGCCCTAATAGAACAACTGGTTTTAAGCTATGGGCAAGGCCTTTTAAGTATTGCTTTTGTTTATTTGATAAATTCATGCATATTTCTTTCGTTTAAGGGTTGAAAATAAAGCATTCTACCCTTAAATAATAACCTTTACTATTTTGATTTTTATTTATCCCTGTTTATTGTTTTAAATACCGGAGATGACAACATTAAGGAATAAATTGATGGCACAAAAAGACCATCCGAACGGACCTAAAAAAAGTGCGTCGGCAAGCTCCAAGCGTTGGATGCATGAGCATGTAAATGACTTTTATGTAAAAGAGGCCACTAAAAAGGGATTACGTTCCCGCGCTGTATTTAAACTGGAAGAGATCAATAAAAAGGACAAATTAATTCGTCCCGGCATGACCGTTGTTGATTTAGGGGCTGCACCTGGAAGCTGGTCACAGTGGGCTGTGGATACTGTCGGTTTAAAGGGCAAAGTGATTGCCTGTGATATTCTACCCATGGATTCGATTGCAGGCGTTGATTTTTTGCAGGGAGATTTTCGGGAAGAAGCGGTTGTAAATGCGTTGTTGGGACGAATTGCAGGTAATAAAGTCGATGTAGTTCTCTCTGATATGGCGCCTAATATGACCGGCACAGTGGGTATCGATCAGCCTAAATCAATGTACCTTGTTGAGCTTGCTTTGGAAATGTGTCGGGAAGTATTAGTTAAAGACGGCAGTTTTGTCGTTAAAGTATTTATGGGGAGTGAATTTGATCTATTTATGAGTGAAGCGCGTAAATGCTTTAAATCGGTAAAAACCCGCAAACCTGACTCCTCTCGTTCAAGGTCACGAGAAGTGTATGTTGTTGCAACGGGTTATAAAGAGCAATAATGATTGCGGCTTGAATTGTAGAGCCACTGTCCCTATATTAACAATGATTGCGGCTTGAATTGTAGAGCCACTGTCCCTATATATTAACAATGATTACGGCTTGGATTTTAGGGCCACTCTAATTAGTATTAACAATGAGTTCGACTTGGATTGAAAGTCACTGTCACTAATTATTAACAATGATTTTGCGTGGTTAGACTCAGTAAGAGAATGCGCTAAGTATATTTACTAGCGACACTTTTTAAACTGTAGTAATCTATTATAATATTTATGTTTCTTAACAAGAGGTTTACATCTTGAACGATATGGCAAAAAACCTGATATTGTGGTTAGTCATCGCAGTAGTATTGATGTCTTTATTCCAAGGCTTTGGAAAAGACGATGCAAAACGGTCTCAAATAGACTACACAACATTCGTAAAAGAAATTAGCGGGGGACAAATTCAGCAAGTTCAAATTGATGGAGAAGTTGTCAAAGGGATTAGAAATAATCAAACGCCTTTTGTTACTTATATTCCATCGCCGGATCTGGATCTTTTAAATGATCTAATTAAGAATAATGTACTCGTTGAAGGTACTCCTCCGGAAGAAACAAGCTTTTTAACCTCTATATTTGTTTCCTGGTTCCCGATGTTATTATTAATTGGCGTCTGGGTTTTCTTCATGCGTAATATGCAGGGCGGCGGTAAAGGCGGCGCAATGTCATTTGGTAAAAGTAAAGCCAAGTTGATGGGTGAAGACCAAATCAAAACAACCTTCGCCGATGTGGCCGGTTGTGATGAAGCCAAAGAAGATGTTAAAGAATTAGTTGATTACTTAAAAGATTCAACCAAATTTCAAAAGTTAGGTGGCCGTATTCCAACGGGTGTATTACTTGTCGGACCTCCGGGGACAGGTAAAACTCTGCTTGCAAAAGCCATCGCTGGTGAAGCTAAAGTGCCATTTTTCGCCATTTCCGGTTCCGATTTTGTGGAAATGTTTGTTGGTGTTGGTGCATCCCGTGTACGTGATATGTTTGAGCAAGCTAAAAAATCATCTCCTTGTATCATCTTTATTGATGAGATTGATGCCGTAGGTCGCCAGCGTGGCGCAGGTATGGGTGGCGGTAATGATGAGCGTGAGCAAACCTTAAACCAAATGTTAGTTGAGATGGATGGTTTTGAAGGTAATGAAGGTATCATTGTTGTTGCTGCAACCAACAGACCCGATGTGCTTGACCCCGCGTTATTAAGACCCGGCCGTTTCGATCGCCAGGTTGTTGTTTCTTTACCGGACGTACGTGGCAGAGAGCAGATTTTAAATGTTCATATGCGTAAAGTCCCTCTGTCTGATGATGTTAAAGCAAGTGTTTTAGCACGCGGTACACCGGGATTTTCTGGTGCGGATTTGGCCAATTTAGTGAATGAAGCGGCACTGTTTGCGGCACGCAGTAATAAGCGTACCGTCAATGCCGATGATTTCGAACAGGCCCGCGACAAGATTTTAATGGGTGCCGAGCGTCGCAGCTTAGTGATGACGGAAAAAGACAAAGAATCAACTGCTTATCATGAAGCGGGTCATGCGATTGTGGCCAAATTAGTACCACAGCATCATCCTATTCATAAAGTGACTATCATCCCCCGCGGACGGTCATTAGGGGTAACGCAGTTTTTACCTGAAGGTGATCAGATCAGTCAAAATCGTACTGAGCTTGAAAGTAGTATTTCAGTGGCTTACGGCGGCCGAATCGCTGAAGAACTTATTTACGGTCTTGATAAAGTGTCAACCGGCGCATCACAGGATATTAAACAAGCTTCTGCGATTGCCCGTGCGATGGTCACAGAGTGGGGCTTCTCAGAAAAATTGGGTCCTATTCTATTAGCGGTAGATTCCAATACGTTACGCTCTAATCTTCTTTCTCCGGAAACCGGAAGAGTTATCGATGACGAAGTGAAATTCTTCATTGAGAAAAATTATCAGCGGGCAGAAAAAATATTAACCGACAATATCGATATATTACATGCAATGAAAGATGCACTAATGAAATATGAAACGATTGATACGGCTCAGGTTGATGATTTGATGGCGCGTATTGAGGTTCGTCCGCCATCGGATTGGACTGACGAAGCTGAGGTTGTGGCAGAAAAAGCAGTTGTTGAGGAAGCTTCTACCGACTCAAAGGATAAACAATCAGAAGTTGATCTAAGCAAAGAAGAAAGCAGCGCTGAAAAAACCTCGCAGGACGAAAAAGATAAATAGTAATCAAAGCTGATTTATTTTATAAATGACTACTAAAAAACCTAAGCTTGCTTAGGTTTTTTTATTACGGAGCATTATGCAGTTAATAAGCGGTTCTAAAATCCTCGACTTGAGCGAACCTAAGGTAATGGGGATTTTAAATGTAACACCGGATTCTTTCTCAGATGGCGGTCGTTTTTCGAATATCGATAATGCCCTTAAGCAAGCTCAAAAAATGCTTGCACAGGGTGCCAGCATTTTGGATATCGGTGGTGAGTCGACTCGCCCCGGGGCATTCGAGGTTAGTGAGCAGCAAGAGTTAGACCGTGTTATACCGGTTATTGAAAAAATAAATCAGCAGTTTGATTGTTGGATTTCGATTGATACCAGTAAAGCTAAGGTGATGCAGGCGGCCGTTAATGCGGGCGCCAATCTGATTAATGATATTCGCGCACTGCGCGAAGAGAACGCATTGGACGTTGCCGTTAAAGCGAATGTCCCGGTATGCCTGATGCATATGCAGGGGCAGCCGAGAAGCATGCAAAGTGCGCCTGAATATAAAGATGTGATCGAAGAGGTAAAAACTTTTTTGTTACAACGTGCTGAAATTTGTATTAATGCCGGTATCAAGAAAGAAAATATTATTTTAGATTTAGGCTTTGGTTTTGGTAAGCAGCTCTGCGATAATTATGAGCTATTAGCGGCAACTAAGCAGTTTGTTAAATTGAATTATCCTATTTTAACCGGTCTTTCTAGAAAATCCATGTTCGGACAACTGCTCAATCGTGATCCAAATCACCGCCTCGCAGGCAGTCTTGCCGGGGCTTTAATCGCTCTGCAGCAGGGCTCGCAAATTATTCGTGTGCATGATGTTGAAGAAACCGTCGATGTCATTAACGTATTAAAAGCATTAAATTCTTTTAAAAAATAAACTTATTAAGAAGATGAGATAACCATGAAAAAAAAATATTTTGGTACCGATGGCATTCGCGGCAAAGTAGGTGCTTCATTAATTACACCTGAATTTGCTTTAAAACTCGGTTGGGCTGCAGGGCGCGTTCTTGGAAAATCGGGTTCAAAAAAAGTGTTAATCGGTAAAGATCCGCGTATATCCGGATATATGCTGGAGGCCGCTTTGCAGGCCGGACTTGCTGCGGCAGGTTTACGCCCGGTATTAATGGGACCTATGCCAACACCCGCCGTTGCCTATTTAACCCATACTTTTCGTGCGACCGCAGGCATCGTTATCAGTGCTTCGCATAATCCATACTATGATAACGGTATTAAATTCTTTTCCGATCAAGGTACTAAATTGTCAGAAGAGATTGAACTGGAAATCGAAGCGGAAATTGACAAAGAATTAAAATGTGTTGATTCAAGTGAGTTAGGTAAAGCATACCGAATCGAAGATGCCGCAGGGCGATACATTGAGTTTTGTAAAAGTACGTTTCCGTCAAAATACGACTTAAATGGCTTAAAAGTAGTTGTAGACTGTGCAAATGGGGCTACCTACCATATTGCGCCTCTGGTCATTAGTGAACTGGGCGCCGATGTCATCGCAATGGGGGTTGAACCGAATGGTCTGAATATTAATTTAAACTGCGGTGCTACGAGCATGCAGGCCATTTCAGAACGGGTTGTTAAAGAACAAGCGGACTTTGGTATTGCCTTTGATGGTGATGGTGACCGGGTGATGATGGTTGACCATACGGGCTACATTTTGGATGGTGATGAACTGCTGTATATCATTGCGCGTGATAAATTACGCTCAGGTACGTTAAGGGGAGGGGCTGTTGGCACTAAAATGTCTAATCTCGGGCTGGAGCAGGCACTAAAAACCTTAGGCATTCCCTTTGAGCGTTCCGATGTGGGAGACCGTCATGTCATGGAACTGATGATTAAGAATAATTGGTGCATTGGCGCGGAAAATTCAGGCCATGTAATCTGTGCAGATCACCTTCCGACGGGGGATGGTATTGTATCCGGACTGCAGGTCATCAGTGCGATGCAGAGCAGTCGTATGAAATTATATGACCTGCGCCAGGGGATAAAAAAATATCCGCAAATTTTACTCAATTTACGTTTTGATAATAAAGTCGATCCTCTGCAGGACAAAGATGTGTTGACAGAAGCCAAACGTATTGAAACATTACTTGGTGATAAAGGGCGCGTTTTACTGCGTAAATCGGGCACTGAACCGGTATTTCGTATTATGGTTGAAGCGGATGAAAGTGAAAAAGTTGTACGCAGTTATGCGCAATCTATTGCCGATAAAGTAAAGGTTTAGTCTAAAAAATTAGATAAAGTCAGGATACGTTTTTGTCTGAATTTTAAGCGGTCAAGCGTTTATCCGTTTAAAATCATAAAATAGTCTCTTTATTCTCTTGTGATTAGTGACGCTTTTCGGTAATATTCGTCCGCTTCTGCGAACGAGTTCAATGATATTTTTATAGTGAAATTAGGTATGTGTTTATGTATGAGATGCTGTTAGTTGTTTATTTAATTGTTGCAATAATCTTAATTGGATTTGTATTGATTCAACAAGGTAAAGGCGCGGGAATGGGGGCTTCATTTGGCTCTGGCGCTTCAAATACAGTATTTGGTGCAAGTGGTGCGGGTAATTTTATGACGCGTACAACTGCGGTACTGGCGGTTTTGTTTTTTGCTTTAAGCTTAGTGTTAGGTAATCTTTCAACTAATAAAGTAACTGCAGACCAAGAATTCTCAAATCTAGAAATTGAACAAGTTGTTGATACCCCTGTTGAAATAGATACATCGGGCGATATCCCAGAATAAAAAATAAGCGGATATGGTGAAATTGGTAGACACGTAGCCTTGAGGGGGCTATGACTTAGGTCGTGAGAGTTCAAGTCTCTCTATCCGCACCAATTATATACTCAAATTATTTTAAAATGCTCAATCTGTATATTTAAGTAGTTCGAGTATAGTGTAAAGTGATTGCTTATAAATAAGGGTTTCGCTATAATGGCGCACCTAAATACAGACATAAGAAAATTTGACTAGTGATGGATTTATGTTCTGTAGAGATAGGCAATATTTTAGGTAAATCCTAAAATAGCATTACATTCGATATTGTATTTCTAATAACAATATCTTGTTCAATTTATTGAACAACATGAATGAAGCTCCAATTTATTGGGGCTTTTTTGTTATTTACGAAGTTGAAATTTAATTTTATCTATCGTGAAGTGACAACTTATGCTTGTTTTTAACAAACATAAGTTGTTAATTAATTAGGGCTGTATGCCCTTTTTTTGTTTCTGAAAGGGGATAAGTTTGGCAAGTTTAGAAGAACGTATAACTGAAATGTTAGCTCCAAGTGTTGAAGATCTTGGTTACGAATTAGTGGGTATCGAATATATTCGTGCAGGTAAACATTCAACTTTGCGTGTTTATATTGATCAAGAACAGGGTATTTTGGTTGATGACTGTGCCGCAGTAAGTCGGCAGGTTAGCGCAATTATGGATGTAGAAGATCCCATTACTAATGAATATACGCTTGAAGTTTCATCTCCCGGTCTGAATCGTCCGCTCTTTAAGGCGGAACATTATCAAACTTTTGTCGGAGAAGTGGTGAAAATACAATTAAGAATGCCGATTCAAAACCGTCGTAGGTGGAAAGGTGTCATTGTTTCTGCCGAGGATGAAATCATTTGTCTCAATGTAGACGGCAGAGAAGAGCGTTTTGCATTGAGCAATATTCAAAAAGCGAATATTGTTCCAAAATTTGATAATTAAGGCGATTACAGATGAATAAAGAAATTTTACTGGTCGTAGAAGCGGTCTCTAATGAAAAAGGGCTTCCACGTGAAGCGATTTTCCAAGCATTAGAAAGCGCCCTAGCGATTGCAACCAAAAAGAAATATGAAAACGATATAGAAGTGCGTGTTGAGATTGACCGTGAAACGGGTCAGTTTGAAACTTTTCGTCGTTGGTTAGTGCTTGAATCTGAAGCGAAGATGGAAAATCCATGTCGCGAAATGACCTTTGAGGCTGCTGAATATGATAGCCCTGAGATTGAAGTTGGCGACTATATAGAAGATGAAATTGAGTCAGTAACATTTGACCGAATTACCACGCAAACAGCTAAACAAGTGATTGTGCAAAAAGTACGCGAAGCTGAACGTGCTCAAGTTGTCGCGCAGTATGCTGAACAGGAAGGTGAGCTAATTACCGGTATTGTGAAGCGCATGAACCGCGATAACATTTTACTGGACTTAGGCGGCAACGCTGAAGCCGTTATCTTTCGTGATGAGATGTTACCTCGCGAAAATTTCCGTCCGGGAGATCGTCTGCGCGGTCTTTTATTTGCCGTTCGACCTGAAGCGCGAGGCGCACAACTTTTCATGACCCGTACGCAACCGGAAATGCTGATTGAGCTTTTCCGTTTGGAAGTGCCTGAAATCGCTGAAGAGATGATTGATCTGATGGGTGCTGCTCGGGATCCAGGTTCGCGTGCAAAAATTGCCGTGAAATCAAATGATAAACGCATTGACCCTATTGGTGCTTGTGTTGGTATGCGCGGTGCGCGTGTACAAGCTGTTTCCAGCGAATTAGGTGGCGAGCGTGTTGATATCATTTTGTGGGATGACAATCCTGCGCAATTTGCAATTAACGCAATGTCGCCCGCCGACGTTGTTTCAGTTGTGGTTGATGAAGACTCTCACAGCATGGATATTGCTGTTGAAGAAGATAATTTAGCTCAAGCTATCGGACGCAACGGTCAAAATGTACGTCTGGCATCTCAACTTACGGGTTGGGAACTTAATGTCATGACAGTAGTACAATTGCGCGAAAAACATCAAGCAGAAGCTGCTAGCGTGATCGGTGTATTCACTGAAGCACTTGAGATTGATGAAGATTTCGCTGCTGTTCTGGTAGAAGAGGGTTTCAGTTCATTAGAAGAAATCGCTTATGTACCAATCAATGAATTGTTAGAGATTGACGGCTTAGATGAAGCGCTTATTGAAGAGTTACGCTCTCGTGCGAAAGACTATTTAGCCACTAAAGCACTAGCAGAAGAAGAAGGCCTAGAAGATGCTAAACCAGCAGATGATCTTTTAGCGCTTGAGGGTTTAGAGGGTCATTTAGCATATGTGATGGCAAGCAAAGGTATTATTACTCTTGAAAATCTTGCCGAGCAAGCTGTTGATGATTTGCTTGAAATTGAAGAACTAAACGAAGCAAAAGCAGGGGAGCTGATCATGGCTGCTCGTAACATCTGTTGGTTCAGTGACGACGCTGAATAAGCATCAGATAGGAGAAATAATAATGTCAGATATGTTACTTAAAGAGCTTGCTAAAGATTTAAACAAATCAGAAGAAGTTTTAGTTAAACAGTTCGCAGATGCCGGTATCAAAAAATCAGCGTCAGATAAGGTGAGCCTGGAAGAAAAACAAACGTTAACTACTTTTCTGCAAAAGCAGCATGGTGGTGAATCAAAAATAAAAATGACCTTACAACGTAAGACAAAAAGTACCTTAAATGTGAAAGGTTCTACGGGACAGGCTAAAGCCGTCCAGGTTGAAGTGCGTAAAAAACGTACTTACGTGAAACGGAGCGAAAGCGAAATTCAAGAAACTCAAACAGCAGAATTAGCAGAGCAACAAGCTGAAAATGCTAAACTACAAGCAGAAATTGAAGTTAAAAAGTTACTTGTAGAAAAAGCACAAGCAGAAAAACTGGCTGCTAAAAAAGAAGCTGATGAAAAAGCTAAAAAGGCAGCAGCTGCTAATAAAGAAAAACAAACTGCCGCTAAATCTGAAAAAACAGCAGAGCAAATAGCGTTAGAAAAAGAAGCTGCAGCATTATTGAAAAAAGCAGATCAAGAAGCATCGGCTAAAGCAGAGCTTGAAGCTGCACGTCAAGCTGAAGAAGCGAAAAAACTCGTTGAAGAAAACTCCGCACGCTGGGCTGAAGAAGAAGTTGCACGTAAAAAAGCAGCTGAAGGTGGAAATTATCATATAACCTCATCAAAAGAGGCACAGGCAGCGGAAGATGCACTGGACTCTAAAGCTGAGGGACCTTCTCGTCGCAAGAAGAAGAAAAAAGCACCCGTAGAAGAGAAATCTCAAGGTCGTCGTTCACGTCGTGGTAAAAAACAACGTCCATCAACACCTTCAGCTTTACAACAGGCATTTGAAAAACCAGCTGCTCCTGTTGAGCGTGATGTAAAAATTGGTGAAACCATTACGGTTGCAGAACTTGCTAATAAAATGGCGGTTAAAGCCACTGAAGTTATCAAGGTGATGATGAAAATGGGGGCTATGGCCACCATTAACCAAGTCATTGACCAGGAAACAGCAACCATTGTTGCTGAAGAGATGGGTCATAAAGTTATTCTAACCAAAGAAAATGAGTTAGAAGAATCGGTAATGGCTGAGGCGCAACAAGGCGGCGTAAGAACTTCTCGCGCACCTGTTGTAACTATCATGGGTCACGTTGACCACGGTAAAACATCACTGCTGGATTACATTCGTCGTGCAAAAGTTGCTGACGGAGAAGCGGGTGGTATTACCCAGCATATCGGTGCTTACCATGTAGAAACTGAGAAAGGTATTATCTCATTTTTAGACACACCAGGACATGCGGCCTTTACGTCAATGCGTTCTCGTGGTGCTAAGTCGACAGATATCGTTATCTTAGTGGTTGCTGCCGATGATGGTGTTATGCCACAAACGATTGAAGCAATTCAACATGCTAAAGCGGCTAAAGTTCCGCTGATTGTTGCGATCAATAAAATCGACAAAGAAGGTGCCGATTTTGAGCGGGTTAAAAGTGAACTTTCTCAGCATAATATTATTTCTGAAGAATGGGGCGGTGAGAATATCTTCGCTTACGTTTCAGCAAAAGTGGGTACCGGTGTTGATGGTCTGCTAGACAGTATTCTTCTACAAGCTGAAATGTTAGATTTATCAGCAGTCGCAAGCGGTCCTGCAGCGGGTGTCGTGATCGAATCTCGTCTTGATAAAGGTCGTGGTCCGGTTGCTTCTATCCTTGTTCAGCAGGGTGAATTGAAGCTCGGTGATATCGTCCTTTGTGGTCTTGAATACGGCCGTGTTCGTGCGATGCGCGATGAGAACGGTAAAGCGATTGAAACAGCGGGTCCTTCTATTCCTGTTGAAGTATTAGGTCTATCGGGCGTGCCAATGGCAGGTGATGAAGCGACTGTTGTTAAAGATGAGAAAAAAGCGCGTGAAGTTGCGTTATATCGTCAAGGTAAATTCCGTGATATCAAACTTGCTCGTCAACAAAAAGCGAAACTTGATAACATGTTTGCCAATATGGAAGCCGGCGAAGTTTCTGAACTTAATATCGTGCTTAAAGCGGATGTTCAAGGTTCACTTGAAGCTATCTGTGAGTCATTAAACAAACTATCTACCGATGAAGTTAAAGTTAATATCATCGGTCGTGGTGTTGGTGGTATTACTGAAACAGATGCTTCTTTAGCTTCTGCTTCCGGTGCCATTGTTATCGGCTTTAACGTACGTGCTGATGCATCTGCCCGTAAACTTATCGAGAATGAGGGCGTTGATCTTCATTACTACAGCATCATTTACGGTCTGATCGATGAAGTACGTGCCGCAATGAGCGGTTTATTAGCACCTGAATTTAGACAACAGATCACCGGTATTGCAGACGTTCGTGAAGTCTTTAAATCTCCTAAAATTGGCGCAATCGCCGGTTGTATGGTGACCGAAGGTACTATCAAACGTAATAATCCAATCCGTGTTTTACGTGAAAATATCGTAATTTACGAAGGTGTACTTGAGTCCCTACGCCGTTTCAAAGATGACCTCAGCGAAGTGCGTAATGGCATGGAATGTGGTATCGGTGTTAAGAACTATAATGATGTACGTGTAGGCGATCAAATAGAAGTATTTGAAACCATAGAAATTAAAAGAACTTTATAAGTTTAAAGTTGCCTTAACGTAAAGAATGGAGGCTTAAGGCCTCCATTCTTATTTAAAAAGAATAATCATCAGCGTGCTGATGAAGGAGTAAAAAATGCCAAAAGAATACAGCCGAACTTCACGAGTATCTCAACAGGTTCAAAAAGAACTTGCGCGTATATTACAGCAGGAAGTTAAGGATCCACGCATTGGAATGGTTACCATCTCCGGTGTAGATGTCACTCGTGACCTTGCCTACGCAACAGTATTTGTGACCTTTTTAACCATTGGTGACCAAACCAATGATGAGTCTCTTGAAGGCCTGAACGCCGCAGCGGGATATATTCGCCGCTTATTAGGCAAAGCCATGCGTTTACGTATCGTGCCTGAAGTTCGCTTTACCTTTGACAGTACACTGACCGAAGGTTTACGTATTTCAGAGTTAGTCAGTGGTGCAGTAAAAATTGATCAGACTAAATTAGCTGCGTCAGATAGAACGGAAGAGGACGACGAATAATGGCAAGACGGGGAAAAGGGCGTTCGATAAATGGTATTATTTTATTGGATAAACCCACAGACATCAGCTCAAACCATGCATTACAACGTGTTAAGCGTATTTTCTTTGCTAATAAAGCGGGACATACGGGCGCGTTAGATCCACTTGCTACGGGAATGCTGCCCGTTTGTTTAGGTGAAGCAACCAAATTTTCTCAGTTTTTACTCGATTCCGATAAACGTTATATTGTCACCGCTACCTTAGGTGTGCGCACCACCACCAGTGACTCTCAGGGTGATGTCGTTAGCGAGCGTCCGGTTAACGTTACTCAGGCGCAGCTTGATGATGCATTAGACACTTTCCGCGGTGATATTATGCAGGTGCCGTCGATGTTTTCTGCCTTAAAACATAAAGGCCAGCCTCTTTATAAATATGCGCGCGAAGGTATTACTATTGAGCGTGAAGCGCGACCCATTAGCGTTTATGAAATTAACCAATTACGTTTTGAAGGTAATGAAGTGGATTTAGATATTCACGTTAGTAAAGGGACTTATATCCGTACTATAGTTGATGACCTTGGTGAACTATTGGGCTGTGGTGCCCACGTGTCTGTATTACGCCGTACGCAGGTCGCCGATTATCCATACGATAAAATGGTCACTATCGACCAATTAGAGTCATTGATTGAGCAGGCGAAAGAGTCTGATGTCAGCCCCTATGACTTATTAGATCCGCTGTTGCTTGATATGGACAGTGCGGTAAAAAAATACCCGGAAGTTAATGTCTCAGAAGAGATGGGTGATTATGTACTGCACGGTCAACCTGTACAGGTTTTTGGTGCTCCCGATAATACTATCCTGAGGATCACCGTTGGTGAGGCACATACCTTTATTGGTGTTGGTAAAATGAACGATGCAGGTTTAATTGCCCCAACCCGTTTAGCTAATTTATAACCTTTAAGTTTTATGATCCTATACCTTAAGTGATTAAGGTTTTTTACCTAACCGGATCTACATGTAAACAGCCAATGATGGACATCATGACTAAATTAGACTTTTCTCAGATAAATAAAAATGCAGCCAACTCATTCAATGAGCAGCGCAATGTTATCAAAAAAATAGGCAAAGGCGGAACGGTGCTTTGCTCGACCTGCCGGCTGCCTCTTAAATTAAGTGTTTCGGCATTAAATACAAGTGGCCTTAGTTGTGAAAAAGGTTGTACAAATATAGCACTGGAATTAGAGATCTAATCGACATTTGAAAATATTGAAAAAAATGACTGATTCCTCTGTTTTTAACTGATTTGGATACACAACTAAAATTAAAAAGCGGCTCTGTAAACCATGTCTAACGTCTGAATACAAAAAATAAAATGACAATTATTAATAGTTACTGCAAGCCGTCACTCCCCTATAAAACACCGATAATCACCACGCAAAATATGCTTTGCCGGCAACAAGTTGTCGGTAATACATTTTAGAAATAGTGTTTTTACATTATTCGATTTAGCTGATAAAGTTAAGTATTATCTAAGATAGACTGTTTTAGTACCCACTATAGACCGTCTCAGCACCCGCAAATCGTTGCACTATGAAAATAATAACAATGATAAATTCATTAAAAAGGATCATAAAATGAATCTAAATTCGGTATTAAAAGCAATCGCCTTATCAACCGTAGTTTTGTGTACTAGCCTGCAGGCTAAAACCGTTTATGTTGCTACTACTGCCATTGTCGAGCACCCTGCACTTGATGCTGTTCGTGATGGTATTAAAGAGGTACTCAATGAAAATGGCTACACAGGCGATCAACTGAAATTTACCTACGAGAGCGCGCAAGGGCAACCTGCTATCGCGGCTCAAATTGCGCGTAAAATGGTCGGTGATGCACCCGATGTTATTGTTGCTATTGCGACGCCTTCTGCTCAGGCTGCGGTAAGCGCCAGTCGTGGTATTCCGGTGGTGTTTTCTGCTGTAACTGATCCAGTCGGTGCCAAGCTTGTGCCGCGCTTAATTCAACCTGGTGGAAATGTCACCGGCTTGTCAGATATGGTTAACGTGAGACAGCATCTTGCTTTAATTAAAGAATTTATTCCCAACTTAAAAACAGTTGGCGTGCCGTATAATCCCGGTGAAGCTAACTCGGTAGCCATCGTTAATGCTTTAAAAGAAGCCGCTTCAGAGATGGGGATTACGATTGTTGAATCCGCTGCGCCCAAATCATCCGATGTAATGATTGCCAGCAAGCAACTGATAGGGAAAGTCGATGCTATTTACTGCCCGACAGATAATACTATTATTAGCGCTTTTGAAGCGGTTGTAAAAGTTGGTATCGATGCTCAAGTGCCGGTCTTTGCCGCTGATACAGGTTCGGTCGAACGTGGTGCTGTCGCGGCCGTTGGTTATGATTATGGCGATCTTGGCCGTCAAACGGGCGACATCGTTGTACGTATTCTAAAAGGTGAAAAACCCGGCTCGATTGATGTCAAAATGGCCGAGGGTACCAGCCTTTTTGTTAATACCACTATGGCCGCTAACATGGGTGTAGCAGTACCTGCTGATGTGCTTAAACGAGCAACCCAAATAATTAAATAATGAGTAGTTATTAATATGTCACTTTATGCTTTTTTAGGCACATTAGAAATAGGCCTTATCTATGGCTTAGTTGCTATCGGGGTCTATCTTACTTTTCGGATTTTAGACTTTCCAGACCTTACCGTTGATGGCAGCTTCACCCTTGGTGCTGCTGTTACGGCAACCTTAATCGTTGCCGGCCAAAACCCGTATTTAGCAACCTTGCTCGGGACGCTCGCGGCGGCCTGTGCGGGTTTGGTTACCGCATGGTTAAATCTGCGCTTTAATATTCTCCATTTGCTAGCCAGTATTCTGACCATGACAGCTCTGTATACCATCAATTTGCGGGTGATGGGTAAACCTAATGTTGCCTTAATCATGGAACCCACTGTCCTTTCTCCTTTTGAGGGCTTAGGTTTGCCGGACATGTATATGAAGGTTATCTTTGTGGGCGTCTGCGCTGTTGTTGGCGGATTATTGGTCGCCTGGTTCCTGCATACCGAATATGGTTTGGCGACGCGTGCAGTCGGTTCTAATAAACGCATGGCGCAAGCTAACGGGATCGTTGTCACTGAAAAAGTTTATGTTGGTTTAGCGCTTTCTAACGGTTTGGTCGGACTTGCCGGCGCGCTGTTTGCACAAACCAATGGTTTTGCCGATTCAACCATGGGAATCGGGACTATAGTGGTTGGCTTAGCGGCTGTTATTATCGGTGAATCTCTGTTGTCGAGTCGTTCGATGCTGGTGATTGTAATGAGTTGTATTGTGGGGTCTGTTTTATATCGTTTTGCCGTATCAATGGCTTTAAATGCCGATTTTCTGGGTTTCCAAGCATCAGATTTAAACTTGATTACCGCGGTACTGGTGGCTCTTGCATTAGTATTTCCTAAATTACGTAATGAATGGAAAGCGAAACGCGCCATCAAGGAGCAAATATGATCCGCTGTGAAAACTTACACGTGACCTTTAATCACGGGTTGCCGACAGAAAAGCTGGCTTTATGCGGGATTGAACTGACCATCCCCTCGGGTGAATTTGTTACCGTGATTGGCTCTAATGGCGCGGGTAAATCTACCTTACTCAATACCATCGCCGGTGATATCAAATCAACTCAAGGTAAAATTTACTTTGGCGAGCGGGATGTCACCAAGTTGCCTGCCACCGGCCGTACTAAGGATATTGCCCGAGTCTTTCAGGATCCTCTAGCGGGAACCTGTGGCAATCTAACCGTTGAAGAGAATATGTCACTTGCCTATGGTCGCGGAAAGCGCGGCACGCTGGCGTTTGCCCTAAACAATAAATTACGCAAGGTGTTTCGCGAGCAGTTAAGTCGACTAAATCTGGGCTTGGAAGATCGTCTGGACAGTGAAATGGGGCTTTTGTCGGGCGGGCAACGCCAATCGGTAAGCTTACTGATGTCGGCACTGCAGCCAAGTAGTATTTTGTTATTGGATGAACATACCGCTGCGCTAGATCCAAAAACAGCGGCATTAATTATGGATATCTCATCACAAATTATTAAAGAAAAAAAATTAACCGTGATGATGGTGACCCATTCCATGCGCCAGGCGTTAGACCATGGCTCACGCACCATTATGCTTCATGAAGGTAAGATTATTTTTGATTTAGAGGGTGCTGAGCGGGCTAAATATCAAGTTAAAGATCTGCTTGATCTATTTGCTAAAGCACGCACCGATGGTGAAGAGTTAGACGACGATAAGTTGTTGTTAGGCGCATAATCATTTTTAATTAAATTTACACGCAATAAGTATTGCTTAATGGGGCGATCCTCCGTAAAATCCGCCGTTCACTGTATCGCTGAATTAGTGATTGGCGGTACTAATTTAAATCGGTTATATACATAACCATAAAATATCGGAGTATGTTATGTCACTAAGTGCAGAACAGAAAGCTGAGATTGTAGCTAAATTTGGTCGTTCAGAAGGCGATACTGGTTCTTCAGAAGTACAAGTTGCTTTATACACAGTACAAATCAACCACCTTCAAGGCCACTTTAAAGAGCACATCCATGATCACCACAGCCGTCGTGGTCTATTGCGCATGGTAAGTCAACGTCGTAAATTACTTGACTACTTAAAGCGTAAAGATGTTGCTGCTTACACAGCATTAATCGCTGAATTAGGTCTACGTCGTTAATTTCGACTTAAACATAATTTAAAAAAAAGAGCCCTATGGCTCTTTTTTTGTATCTGTCATAATTTATATTAGTCATAAAGTTGATAGCACATTTTCTGTTATAACAATCAGCTAAATAACTAAATATCTAAACAATTTCACCTTTTTAAAGTCACCGTTACTCTTTTTCAAAAGCCCACAGACCCTAATATGATCAAATCAAAGACCCTGCTGCTTATTGATTTCTATTTTTGTTTTTCCTGCCATGCTTTCGCTTTATTAATCAATGGAGTAATGGTTGATCCCTGCACTAAAATTGAGAAGAATACCGCAGAGTAGGTCATCACTAGAATGATTTCGCGCACATCTATCTGTTTACTCGGAATAATCATAACACCGGCGGGGATCGCCATCGCCATTGCTAAGGCCAATCCTCCACGCAAACCTCCCCAGGTTAATACCGCCACTGAGTAGGGGTTATATTCACGAAATCGGTTGAAAGCCAAATAAGATAATTGAACGCTCAGGTAGCGGGCTATTAATGTTAATGGAATAGCAATCACCATTAAAATCCAATCTTCCTGATGGAAGCTGTATCCCAACATGCTTAAACCTATCAGTAGAAAAAGAATGCCGTTTAAAAACTCATCAATCAGTTCCCAAAAATGATCGAGCAGTTTTATACTCTCTTTGGAAAAACCATTAATACGCGTCCAGTTGCCAATGATGATGCCAGAGACAACCATCGCAAGCGGACCCGAAACGCCGATAATAGCAGCAAAAACATAACCTGCGCTGGGGATACCGATAGTGAGTAATAATTCCATGGAATGATCATCGGTTGCGCTGATTAAATAATGGAACATTAAACCTAATAAAAGCCCGTATATAATCCCGCCAATGGCTTCATGTAAAAATAACTCGGTAATGCTTAAAGCGGTCGGTTGGGTACCTGAAAATGCGATGCTGTAAAGCGTCACAAAAATAACTAAGCCGAAACCATCATTGAATAATGACTCGCCTTCGATTTGGGTCGAAATACGTTTGGGAGCATCAAGCTTTTTAACAATTGCGAGTACTGCAATAGGGTCGGTGGGGGAGATGAGAGCACCAAATAACAGGCAGTAAACAAGGTTGAATTGAAAGTCTAAATATTGACAGATATAAAACAGCACATAACCGATAAAAAAGGTCGAAAATAAAGTCGCCCCTAATGCGAGTACCGCGATTTCCCATTTTTGATCTTTGATATTCCCAAGCTTAATGCCTAAGCCGCCTGCAAATAATAAAAAACCCAAAATCCCATTGAGCAAAAAACTGTGAAAATCAATTTTAGCAAGTTGATCCGAGGCAATCTCCTGCAATGGAGAAAAGCCATTTTTACCGGCAATAAGAATAAGTAAAGATAAGATTAAGGAGCCTGCGGTAATTGCAATGGTGCTTTGCATATTACCTATTTTACTGTTTAAGAATGTAATTAACATCGCCGCTGCGGCTAGAAAACATAGAGTTGCATAAACGGTCATTTAAGGCTCTCGTATATTAGTAAATAAATGTTTTGAATATAAGGTTAAATACAGATTAGCGCAATGATTCTATGTGACTTTATTGTTAATTGAACGTGATTTTTTTGTTATATTTTCAGCGCTTGATATTCGGCGACTAGAGATCGCCAAAAATAATGCTTTGACGGCATTCAACCCAGAGCGGGTGTGGTGCCATTACTTTAGTAAACATGGGGCTTTGAACGTATTTGGTCAGCCAAGCTCTGAGTAAAGGGTAAGGCGATTGTTGATACCATTGTCTTTCTACCTTGGAAAACTGGCGAATGAAGGGCAGTAACGCGATATCAACCAGACTTTCCTTCTCTGACATTAAAAATTGATGTTTGTTTAATTGCAGCTCTAATTCCTGAATATAAACTTCACAAGCTTGCCGGCACTCCGTAAGGTTGCTCTCCCGGTACCGTTTTGCGCATTTGTAGTTATTTAACGCGGCTTTAAACTGAACATCAAAACGCCGAATTAATATCAACATATCTGGCAGTGTTTGCGGCTGTTGTTGGTGGAGTAAATCATGAGGATCCTGTGCCGATAAGATTTTTAGCATAATATCCAAGCTTTCTTCAAGCACTTCCTCGGCTGATATCACTAACATAGGCACCGTGCCTTTGCTTGATAATTCAAGCATTTCCGGTGGTTTGTTGGACAATTTAATCGCGCGTAATAATACTGGTTGGGTGGAACTGAAAATTGCCATACGCGCACGCATCGCATAGGGGCAATGGCGCAGGGAATAAAGAATAGGCAGAGTATTATGTGCTTCAGTCATTTGTTCATCTATTAATGCGAGAAATTTAATTGTGTAGGCAGTCACTGTTCTTAACGCAAAAGAGTATATACCCAAACTACATGAATCTATATTTTCAAGTAGTTTGGGTAGGACGCTCTCTTTTAGCAAAAAATAAAATATAATCTTCCCGGTGATTTTAAATTTTATGGACCGGGTAGGTATGCGCTAAATACAAATGTTAGATGTTTTAAAAATGTTTTAAAATTTTTTTAAAAACCAGACTAAAAATGTTTTAAAAATGAGAGGTTGACGTATACTGTCCCCGCGATAAAAAGCACAAGAATATAAATTTATTAAAGGAAAAAAAATGACTCCTATTGTTAAAAGTTTTCAGTATGGCGAACATACTGTCACGCTAGAAACGGGCGTAATGGCTCGTCAAGCAACTGCCGCTGTAATGTGTAGTATGGACGATACCTGTGTATTCGTTTCTGTTGTTGGTAAAAATGCAGATGATCAAGAGCGTGATTTCTTCCCTCTTACTGTTAACTACCAAGAAAAAACATACGCAGCTGGTAAAATTCCAGGTGGTTTCTTCAAACGTGAAGGCCGTCCATCTGAAGAAGAAACGTTAATTTGTCGTCTTATTGACCGTCCAATTCGTCCTCTTTTCCCTGCTGGCTTTAAAAACGAAGTACAAGTGATTGCAACTGTTGTTTCAATCAACCCAGAAGTTAACCCAGATATCGTTGCTATGATTGCAACATCTGCGGCACTTTCTATCTCTGGTATGCCTTTTAACGGTCCTATCGGTTGTGCTCGTGTTGGTTATGCAGACGGTCAATACCTTCTTAACCCGACTAAAACTGAATTAGAAACAAGTGATCTTAACCTTGTTGTATCTGGTACAGACAACGCAGTATTAATGGTTGAATCTGAAGCTGCTATCTTAAGCGAAGACGTCATGTTAGGCGCGGTTGTATTTGGTCACGATCAGCAACAAATTGTTATTGAAGCGATCAAAGAATTCGCAAGCGACGTTGCTCGTCCAGCATGGAACTGGGCTGCTCCAGCTCGTAACGAAGCATTAGATGCTGCAATTGCTACTGAAGCGCAAGCGCGTTTTGAACAAGCTTACCAAATCAGCGATAAAGGTGTTCGTTACGATGCAATCAAAGCGATCACTTCTGAAGTTAAAGCTAAGTTATTAGCGGCTGACGAAACATTAGCAGCTAAGCAAGTAGGCGAATACCTACACGATTTAGAAAAAACAGTCGTACGTACGCGCATCATTAAAGGTGAGCCGCGTATCGATGGACGTGATCCTGAAAGCATTCGTGCCTTAGATGTCCGTACCGGTGTCTTACCGCGTACTCACGGTAGTGCATTGTTTACCCGTGGTGAAACTCAGGCGTTAGTGACTGCTACGCTTGGCACACAACGTGATGCGCAAATCATCGACAGCCTGATGGGCGAGAAGAAAGATTACTTCTTATTACATTATAACTTCCCTCCATACTGTGTAGGCGAAACCGGTTTTGTTGGTTCACCTAAGCGTCGTGAGATTGGTCATGGCCGTCTTGCTAAACGTGGTGTTTTAGCCGTTATGCCAACACTTGAAGAATTCCCGTACACAGTTCGTGTTGTATCAGAAATTACTGAATCTAACGGTTCATCTTCAATGGCTTCTGTTTGTGGTGCATCGCTTGCACTAATGGACGCAGGTGTTCCTCTTAAAGCTTCTGTTGCGGGAATCGCGATGGGTCTTGTTAAAGAAGGCGAAGAGTTCGTTGTTCTTTCTGATATTCTAGGTGATGAAGATCATCTTGGTGATATGGACTTTAAAGTTGCCGGTACTACTGAAGGTATTACTGCATTACAGATGGATATCAAAATTGAAGGTATCACTCGTGAAATCATGCAGATTGCTTTAAATCAGGCAAAAGCTGCACGTTTACACATTTTAACCGTAATGGATAAAGCACTTCCACAAGGTCGTGCCGATATTTCTCAATTTGCTCCACGTATTCATACTATCAAAATCAACACAGATAAAATCCGTGATGTTATTGGTAAAGGCGGCGCTGTTATCCGTGCTCTATGTGAAGAAACGGGTACTACGATTGAAATCGAAGATGACGGTACTGTTAAAATTGCAGCGACTTCTGGTGAACAAGCAGAAGATGCAATTAACCGCATTAAAGCACTGACTGCTGAAGTTGAAGTAGGTACTATCTACTCAGGTAAAGTGGTACGTTTAGCCGATTTCGGTGCGTTTGTTAACATCCTTCCGGGTAAAGATGGTCTGGTACATATTTCGCAAATTTGTGAAGAGCGTGTACAGAAAGTATCTGATCACCTTAAAGAAGGTCAGGAAGTGAAAGTTAAAGTATTAGAAGTTGATCGCCAGGGCCGTGTGCGCTTAAGCATCAAAGAAGCTGCTGAAAAAACAACGGCTGAATAATACCTTGATGGGTAATAAATAAAGTAATGACTGCGGTCATTCACTCAAAAAAAGGAAGCTGCGGCTTCCTTTTTTTATAACAGTCTATTTATCAAATGAATAACTTAAACCACAAAGTAAAAAATTATTCTATTCCTGTAGAAAACCTTCGAAGCCTAACTGAAAACTTTTTTTATATAACAATTTGAATGCTATAAAGACAAACATATAAAGGTACTCACCTTTTTTATTGGCAATGATTGAAGATTCAGGTAATTTGGGTATAACAATTAACGACACTTTCTTATCTTTCGTGTTCAGGTAATTTAGGGTTAACAATAAAATACACTTTCTTATCTTTTTTATCTTTCCTATTGAGGTTTTATGCATATTCATATTCTTGGCATCTGCGGTACATTTATGGGAGGCCTTGCAATTCTCGCCAAATCTTTGGGCTATAAAGTCACCGGATCAGATAATAACGTTTATCCGCCGATGAGCACCCAATTAGAAGAGCAGGGCATAGAATTAATTCAAGGTTTTGATCCAAGCCAATTAGATTCAAATCCTGATCTTGTGGTCATTGGTAATGCGATGAGTCGCGGAAATCCCTGCGTAGAAGCCGTGCTTGATAAGCAAATTCCTTATACTTCAGGCCCGCAGTGGCTATTAGAGCATGTTCTAAAAGACCGCTGGGTATTAGCTGTTGCCGGAACTCACGGTAAAACGTCCACCGCCAGTATGTTGGCTTGGATTTTAGAATACGCACATATGCAGCCTGGTTTTTTAATTGGCGGCGTACCTGAAAACTTTGGTCTGTCGGCAAGGTTAGGTGAAACCCCGTTTTTTGTGATCGAGGCCGATGAGTACGACAGTGCTTTTTTTGATAAACGTTCCAAATTTGTGCATTACCACCCCAGAACGCTGGTTTTAAATAACTTAGAGTTTGACCATGCGGATATTTTTGAAGATCTGAATGCCATTAAAAAACAATTTCATCATCTGCTGCGTACCGTTCCCGGCAGCGGACGTATTTTTATACCTGATCAAGATCCTGCCTTGATGGATGTTGAGCGCATGGGCTGCTGGAGTGAGGTTGAATACCTTGGTAAAAACTGGTCCTGCAAAAAAATAAAAGAAGATGCATCACTTTTTGAAGTCTATCTGGATCAGCAAAAGCAGGGGCAGGTGGATTGGTCATTGATTGGCGATCATAATGCTAATAATGCACTTGCTGCAATAGCGGCTGCCCGCCACGTTGGTGTTACCCCGGCGGTCGCCATTGAAGCACTGGCTGAATTTAAAAATATCAAACGGCGAATGGAAGTTAAAGGCAAAGTTAACAGTATCACTGTTTATGATGATTTTGCGCATCATCCCACTGCAATTAAAACAACCTTAGCGGGGTTACGTGCAAAAGTAGGCAATGAAAAAATTATTGCTGTGCTGGAGCCGCGTTCAAATACCATGAAATTAGGTGTCCATAAAGAGACCTTAGTGGATGCATTGTCGGCAGCCGACAGCGTCTATTTTTTTGCAAGTGATGATATCAGTTGGTCCATTCAAGAATTGTTTGATGCACAGGGAAAAGAGGTCAATATATCCCATGATATTGATGAGTTGTGTAGTAAGTTAGTCTCAATAGCAGAGCCTAATGATCATGTACTGATCATGAGTAATGGTGGTTTTGGCAATATTCACCAAAAATTATTGGAACAACTCGCCCTAAAAAAGAAGGTTTAATAATGTCTAAGAAAAATTTGTTTAAAGATAGAATTACCTTAGCAGTAACAGGCGCATCGGGTAGCGGTTACTTCTTAAGGTTATTACAGGCATTGGTTGATACCGATACACAAATATATTTATTACTGTCCGATGCGGCTAAAATTGTCTTAAAAACAGAAGAAAATGAAGATTGGCCTGCAGATATCACGGAGCTTAATATTTTTTTACAGGATAAATACCAGAGTAAACAACAGCAAATAGTGGTGCTGGCTGCAAAAGATTGGTTTTCACCCGTCGCCTCCGGCTCATCAGCGCCGAGTAAAATGATTGTTTGTCCCTGCAGTTGTGGAACATTGGCCTCTATTGCCCATGGTCTATCTAATAATTTAATCGAACGTTCCGCCGATGTTATTTTAAAAGAACGCGGAGAATTGATCATCATGCCAAGAGAAACACCTTTTTCCACTATTCATTTACGAAACATGCTGACATTGTCTGAACTGGGTGTAACAGTCATGCCATTAGCGCCAGGTTTTTACCATCAGCCCAAAACTATTTCTGATTTACAGGAATTTATGGTCGCGAGAGTATTAGATCATTTGAAAATAGCGCATAACATTGGTAAACGCTGGTGTGAATGACAATGTAATATCAAATAAAAGTAGTTTTTGTTGGTTTTGTGAGCGCAAATATAAAGGTTTTGATTAGTTGCCGTTTTTGCTTATAAAACCCTTGCCAAGGTTCACAAAATCTCTATAATGCGCATCCACGGAAACGGGAAATACGCAAGTCAGTCCGGTTGCTCAGAACGAAAGAGGTTGAGTTTTTAATGACGTATCACGTTGATTGAAAAAATTAAAAACAACCATTGACATCGTTTGCAGGTGGCGTAATATACGCACCTCGCCGAAAGGCACGCTCTTTAACAATTTAATCAAACAATCTGTGTGGACACTTATTGTTGATGTGATTTCAAAAAAATCAAAGTCCTTTTGTTATTTATATAGCACAAGGCAGTAACTTTTCACTTCGTGAATAGATTACTCATCAATAAAAGTGACACACGAATAAATTTATTTATTCAGAATAATAAGTTATTCATTGTTTTTATACTTAGGTATTAAAATGAAGAGTAATTAGTTTTAGTCAGTTATATTGAGTCGTAGCGCAAGCTACAAATTAAACTTTAAATTGAAGAGTTTGATCATGGCTCAGATTGAACGCTGGCGGCAGGCTTAACACATGCAAGTCGAACGGTAACAG